>CAZVLS010000045.1:0-1042 GCA_964628295.1 uncultured Acidobacterium sp. | reverse complement strand
CCTAGATGTGAATGTCAAAGAGGTTGTTCATCTTAGGCAGCCTCTTGGAAACGCATCCACGGCGAGCGTCGACCGAGGCTCGTGTGTGGGCGGCGGTGGTTATAAAAACGCAAATAGGGGCTGAGGGCGGCGGTGCGCCGCGCCGAGCTCCGATACGGGACCCGATAGGCCCACTCGCGGAGCAAGGTTTGGATGAAGCGCTCGGCTTTGCCGTTGGTCTGCGGCCGATAGGGTTTGGTGAAGCGATGCCGCAGCGCCCAGCGCTGGCAGACGGCGGCGAGCGCGTGCGAGCGATACACCATCGCGTTGTCGGTCAACAGACGATGGATGCGAATCCCGCGCCGGCGAAACCAGGTCAGCGTCCGCTGCAGAAACTGGGCACTGGCCGACGCATCATCGGCGTCGAGTACTTCGGCGTAGGTCAGGCGCGTCGCATCATCGATCGCGACGTGCAGATATTCCCAGCCCACGCGCCGAGCGCGACGCCGGCGATCGCCATGAATCCGGTGCCCAATCCCGGTGACGCGGCCCAGTCGCTTCAAATCGACATGCAGGAGATCGCCGACGTGCGGCCACTCGTAGCGCTGGACCGCGGCCACCGGCTCGAGCAAGGCCACACGATTCAGCCCCGCCCGGGCCAGGACGCGGGTGACCGTGGATCGCGGAATTCGCAGCGCGGTGCTGATCTGCCACGCGGTGGCGCGCGTGCGACGCAGCGCCACGATGGCACGCTCCAGTCGACCCGCCAAGCGACGGGGCTGTCGATGCGGCCGCGACGACCCATCGCTGAGCCGCGATTGGCGCGAGCGGGCGACCCACTTCGCGACGGTGCGGACGCTGATGCCAAGCGCCTCGGCGATCCGCGCATACGTCCAGCCCTGCTGGGCCCGGGTCACGATCAGCTCGCGCATCTTCAGGGTAGTCTTCGCGTTACGATGAACTCTCATTCGGGAGAACCTCCAGAAACGTTGGGTTGGTGTCGCAACCCCCATTGTTTCCAGAGACTCCCGAATGAACAACGTGTGTAGCATTCACACCTAGA
>CAZVLS010000044.1:0-1216 GCA_964628295.1 uncultured Acidobacterium sp. | reverse complement strand
TGCCGATTCAATCGGTCGACGCAACAATGGCTGCTAGTTTAGCCGCGGGCGTTTGAAAACCAAGCGTCAGTCGCGGACGGGTATTCAGGCGCAGCGCGATCGCATCAAGCTGCGCCTGCGTATACACGGAGAGATCTGCCCCCTTCGGTAAGTACTGTCGCAAGAGACCGTTGGTATTTTCGTTCGAGCCCCGTTGCCACGGGCTTTGCGGATCGCAGAAGTACACCTGCACCGCGGTCGCGATGGTGAAGGCACGATGTCCCGCCAGTTCGGTGCCCCGATCCCACGTTAACGACTTCATGAGACCGTGCGGCAGGCGCCGAATTCGCTTGGTCAGCGCGGCGACGACGGTCCGCGTGTCTTTGCTTGGCACCCGCACCAGCATGACGTAACGCGATTGACGTTCGACGAGCGTGGCGACCTGCGAGGCTTGGCCGCGGCCGACGATCAGATCGCCCTCCCAGTGCCCTGGCACGGCTCGATCGCCGACCTCCGCCGGCCGTTCGCGAATCGAGACCGCATCGATGATCTGTCCAGGATGGTGTCCCACACGGCTCGCCGCGCGGGCGTGACGGTACTGCCGATGTCGGCGAAGGTGCTGCAGAAGCTCCCGCTTCAGCACCCCGCGAGTCTGCACAAACAGACTCCGATAGATCGTTTCGTGCGACACCTGCATGTCAGCATCGCTCGGAAAGGTCTGTCGAAGCCAGCCGGCGATCTGCTGCGGAGACCATTGCTCGGCGAGTCGGGCCGCGACCGCGTGGCGCAGGGGATGATGTGTGGCCAGACGGCACGCCTTGGGGCGTCGTGCGCGAGCCCATGCGCGATGGTCGGCCCGTTCGGCCCGATAGCGAGCGGCGCCGCCATGACGGCGTATCTCCCGACTGATGGTAGATGCGGCCCGTCCGAGCTGCCGGGCGAGGCTGCGGACGGACGCCGTCCGCGCAAGCCCGCGAGAAATCTCTTCGCGCTCCGCTGCGGTCAGGGCCAGCGCCCGAGCGGCGCCGTGGGACGGGCGCCACCCCGCCCCGCCCCTGGATAATGCGGCAGACACGCGACGGATCTCGCTCGAGAGCCGTCGCGATGTCTGTGAAAGATTCACCTTCGCTCCAGCGACGCCACAACTCGTTGCGCTGGCTCCATGATAGCCACGGTCGACGAATACGCATAACACCCCTGATCTTGTATGGTGTTGCGTCGACCCACTGAATTCACC
>CAZVLS010000043.1:0-1217 GCA_964628295.1 uncultured Acidobacterium sp. | reverse complement strand
TCTGTTCTCAACCGGTCGACGCAACGATCTGCGCTAGTTTATCCGCAGGAGTCTTGTAGCCAAGGGTCTTGCGTGGTCGCGTATTGAGTTGCAGCGCTACCGCATCGAGCTTCGCTTGCGAGTACCGAGAGAGGTCGGTGCCGTGCGGGAAGTATTGCCGCAGCAAACCGTTCGTGTTTTCGTTGGAACCACGCTGCCACGGGCTTTGCGGATCACAGAAATACACCTGCACGTTCGTCGCGATCGTGAACGCACGATGAGCCGCTAGCTCCATGCCCCGATCCCACGTCAATGATGCCATCAGTCCGCGCGGTAAGCGCTGCACACGACGGCGAAGTGCCCGCACGACCGTAGTCGTGTCCTTGCCGGCGACGCGGACCAACATGAGGTATCGGGACTGACGCTCAACCAGCGTGGCGATATGCGAATTGGCAGAACCCGCAATGAGGTCACCCTCCCAATGACCCGGGACGGCGCGATCCTCGATTGCCTGGGAGCGCTCACGAATCGAGATCGCATCGACGATCTGCCCCCGTGTTTGGCCCGCCGTCGTGGCGTGTCTCGAGTGACGAAAGCGCCGTCCGCGGCGCAGATGCGAGAGGAGCGACCGCTTCAGCACACCGCGACTCTGTACAAACAGGCTGCGATAGATGGTTTCGTGCGACACGTGCATGTCAGCATCGCCCGGAAAGGTATCCCGAAGCCAGCCCGCGATTTGCTCGGGTGACCAATTCGCCGCGAGCTGCGTCGCCACTGCGGCGCGTAAGCGTGGCCGCGTGGCCAAGCGACACGCCTTCGGGCGGCGGCCCCGCTTCCAGGCCTGGCGATCGGCAGCGACCGCACGATAGCGCCGCCGGCCGCCATTGCGGTCCAATTCGCGACTGATTGTCGACGGGGCGCGCTTCAACTGCGCGGCCAACTGCCGTAACGAATCTCCGCGTGCGATACCACGCGAGATAGCCTCGCGCTCTGTCATGGTCAGTGCCAGACGCGATCGATGCCGTGCCGAAGGCTGAAACCCACCGTGCGTCTGCAGCACGCCGAAGACGCTCGCTGGCAAACGGCCCAAGGCCCGGCCGATCTCACTCAGTGTCTCTCCACGGCGCCAGCGCCGCCACAGATCCGCCTTCTGGTCCCACGACATTCGGGGACGACGCGTACACAACATGATCCCTCCGATCATTTATCGTGTTGCGTCGACCTATTGAACACACCAC
>CAZVLS010000042.1:0-1477 GCA_964628295.1 uncultured Acidobacterium sp. | reverse complement strand
ACTTCTGATATGGAAAGACCGTGTCAAGCGTGAGCGGTTTTCTCCAGTAGTTCGATAGCACCTCTGAGCCCCGCGCCGGCCTACATCCGGCGCGGGGCGTTGGTCGTACGCCAAAGAATCTGATCGACCGAGCGGCAACGACGATGAATCACTCTGATATTCGCGGGTCGGAACCGCATGACAGTGGTTCGTCGGGAGCTGCCTCGCTCTAGGATCGCGAGTTCGACGGTCGTCTATCGCATAGAAGTTCCGAGGATTCTCCTTTCGACAGTCGGCCGATCAGAGGGGTGCGTCAAGGCCGCCCAGACGAAGCCGGTCAGCTCGCGGGCGATGGCGGTGACGATGTGTTGCTTGGGTTTGCCTCGCGCGGCAAAGCGCGCATACCGGCGATGCAAGCGCTGTTGTGCCGTCCACGCCTGGGTAATGGCCGTGGTCGGCGCGTCCCGTTGACGCAGTCGGAGCGTGCGACCGACGAACGGATGATGCCGATAGTGCCACGCGGACTCGACGAGGACGCGCCGCAGGTGGGCGTTGCCCGTCTTGGTGATCCCGCCCTGGGCGCGTTTGCTGCCGCTCGAGTGTTCCGACGGCACCAGCCCGACGTAGGCCATGACGCTGGGCGCAGTCGGAAACCGCCGCGCGTCGCCGAGTTCGGCGGCGATCGTGAGCGCCGTCAGATCATCGATGCCGCGGAAACAGCGCAGCCGCTGGACGCGCTCCTGTAAGGGCTCGAGCGTCACCAGGGCGCGGATGTCCGTCTCCACGTCGCGGAGCCTCGCTTCGATTTCGTCGACGGCCCGCAGATACGCGCGATGCGTCTGTTCAAGAGCCGTGATCGGCCAGGTCTGCGCCCGCAGCCACGTGGCATGCCGTTTTGACCACGCCTTCTTCGTCTCGGTGAAGCGCCGACCGTGGCGCAGCAGAAACTTCGAGAGCCGATGGCGCGCACGGAGCAGGTCGGCGCGAATATCTTCGCGACAGCGGAGCAGATCCCGCGCCGCCTCTTCGTGGTCCGTTGGAATATGGATGGCGGTCAGGGCCTCGGCGCGATACAAGATCGCCAATTGGCTCGCGTCACGACGATCCGTCTTAATTCGATCGCCGGCCCGACGCGGGATCAAGGCGGGGGCAATGACGTCGCACGGAATCGAGCGTGCGGCCAACGCGCGCTGAAGCTCAAAGCCACAGGGGCCGGCCTCGTAGCAGCACCGGACGGCGCCCTGGCGGCGCACACGCTCGACAAACCGCAGAATCGTCGGACTATCAGACGTCAGCGTGTGGAGCGCCGCCGTCCGCTGGCCAGGCAGCAACACCGCCGCGACCGTCGTCGCGGCATGCTGATCGAACGCAAGAATGATCGTAGACTTCATGACGACCGACCTCCTTGTATGCGGCTCTGCCATTGCGAGCCCTCAACCAGCGCGTAGGGTAACCCGCGATTACCTACAAGCCGGGGTCGGTCTTTCCATACTGTCTA
>CAZVLS010000041.1:0-2970 GCA_964628295.1 uncultured Acidobacterium sp. | reverse complement strand
TGCGAGGTGGCATGTTTCGTTATGGGTTAAAGACGCGTGGATTATGGAAAGTCGGCGGGCTTGATGCGAGAGTGTTACGGTGCCGCTACCGTAACTTCGTAGGTAACAGCACCCGTAACCTGTACCCTCACAGAGCTTTAGGAGCGATATGGAACCCTGGCGAACCGCCATTGTTGACGCGCGTGATGGTCAGATCCGCATCCGCGGCACCGACGTGACCGCGCTGATGACAGAACGCACGTTCACCGACACGATCTTTTTGCTGCATCGATCGCGACTGCCCTCGGACGGCGAACGAGCGCTGCTGAACGCAATCCTGTCGAGCGTTGCCGACCACGGATCTGGTGCGCCGTCGTGCGCGACGGCGCGGCTCGCGCTCTCCGGCAATCGCAGTTCGGTCTCTGCGGCGATCGCCGCAGGCATCCTCGCCGTCGGTGACGAACACGGCGGCGCGGGGTCTGGCTGCATGGAGCTGATCGCCGCAGGTATTGAGCGGGCCAAGCGAGAGTCCATGTCGCTCGAAGCATCTGCGGCGGCGACCGTGCGCGAGCACCGGGCGATCGGCAAGCGCGTGGCCGGCATGGGTCACCGCGTCCATACGCGCGATCCCCGCACCCCGGTGCTGTTCGAACTCGCCCGCACGCACGGCATCGCCGGCGACGGCATCCGATTCATGGAGGCGCTTGCCGCCGAGGTCGTCACACAGGTCAAGCCAATGGCGCTCAACGTGGACGGCGCTCTTGCCGCCGTCCTGTACGACATGGGCTTTGCGCCGACGTTCGCCCGGCTGATCTTCATCGTCGGACGCGTGGCCGGACTGACAGCAGAAGTTATGGAAGAACTCGAGCGCGAGCGGCCGATGCGGATTCGCGTGCCCGTCAACTACGACGGCGACGGTGCCAGCACGGTATCGGAGAGCGAATGATGACAGCCCGCACCAGCCGGAGATGGTTTCCAGTCCTCGTGCTGGTGGCCGTGGCGACCATGGTCAACTACCTCGATCGCACGGTGCTGGGCATTGCCGCTCCTTACCTGACGAAGGAACTCGGGCTCACGGCGGCGTCGATGGGGCTGGTGTTCTCGGCGTTCTCGTGGAGCTACGCGCTGCTGCAGATCCCCGGCGGCATCTTTCTCGATCGACACGGCACGCGCACCACGTACACCCTGGCCCTGACGCTCTGGTCGGGTTTCACCGCCTTGATGGGGTTCGTATCGAGCCTGCCAATGTTGCTGCTGACACGGGTTGGCGTCGGCGTCTTCGAAGCCCCATGCTTCCCCGCCAACAGCCGCATTCTTGCCACGTGGTTCCCGCAGAACGAGCGGGCGCGGGCCAATTCCATTTACTCGGTGGGCCAGTACGCCGGCATTGCGTTCCTCAGCGTGCCGCTGTTCTGGATCACGCAGCAGTTCGGCTGGCGAGGGCTGTTCTTCATCGCCGGCGGCTTTGGCGTCCTGCTGGGTGGGTTGTTCTGGCGCGTCTATAGGGAGCCGAGCGTTGATCCCGGCATCAACGAAGCCGAGATGGCACACATCGAAGCCGGGGGCGGCGGCGAGTACAAGGGCGCACGAACCGCGTTCAGCTGGAGCGACATCGGCAAGCTCCTGAAGCATCGGCAGATCATCGGGGCGTCGATCGGCCAGTTCGGTGGCAACTCGACGCAGGTGTTCTTCGTGACCTGGTTCCCAACGTACCTGGTGAATGTGCGCGGCATGAGCTTCATCAACGCCGGCCTGATGACGATGCTCCCCTACATCGGCGCCTCGATTGGCGTGCTGGTGGCGGGACAAGTGTCGGATCGGATCCTGAAGCGCACCGGCTCGGCCAACATCGCGCGCAAGCTGCCGATTGTGGGCGGAATGTTGCTCGCCTCAACGATCGTGATTGCCAACTACGTGCCGGTGGGATCGGACGCGCTGGTCATCGCGATCATGTCCGTCGCGTTCTTCGGCCAGGGCATGACCAACCTCGGGTGGACCGTGATCTCCGATGTGGCGCCCAAGGAACTGATCGGCCTCACCGCCGGCATCTTCAACTTCAGCGCGAACCTCGCCGGCATCGTCACGCCGCTGGTGATCGGCTACGCCTACCAGTCAACGGGCTCGTTCTTCGGGCCGCTGGTCTACATCGGCGTCGTCGCGTTGATTGGCGCCTTTTCCTATAGCGTGATCCTCGGGGACATTCATCGACTGACCGTTGACCGGTCATGAGCGACGATCTTCGCCTGCAAATCGATCACTACGTCCAGTCACTGTTCGTCCAGACCGACACGGGACTGACACAGGGTCTTGCCGACGCTGACGCGGCAGGGCTGCCGGCAATCCAGGTCTCGGCCAACCAGGGCAAGCTGCTGTATCTCCTCGCGAAGATGAGCGCCGCCAAGCGCGTGCTGGAGATCGGCACGCTCGGCGGCTACAGCACCACGTGGCTGGCTCGCGCTCTTCCGGAGAGCGGCACCGTGACCACGCTGGAAGTCAGTTCCGTGCACGCCCAGGTGGCACGCCGGAATGTCGATCGCGCGGGCGTTGGCCGGCGCGTTACGATCGAGGTGGGACCTGCTGCTGATACCTTGCGGAGACTGATCGCCGAACGCGTCACCTCGTTCGATCTGATCTTCATCGATGCCGACAAGCCTGGCTACTCGACATACCTTGATCTGTGTCTGCAGCTATCGCGCCCGGGCACGGTGATCCTCGCGGACAACCTGATCAGGAACGGCGCGGTCCTTCAGGACACGCCGCCTGACGAGAACGCCCGCGCGGCGCGCGCGTTCAACGCCAAGCTCGCAGCCGACTCGCGCCTCGAATCGATCATCATTCCGGCGCTCGGCAAGTCGGTCGACGGCATGTCGATCTCGCTCGTGAAGTAGATCCCCCAGCCCTCAGAACATCCAATCGAGGCCGAGGATCGGGAACAGCCCCAGCTGATCCAGCACCCGCGGCGCATTGTTGCGCCGGTCCCACGAGTAGCCG
>CAZVLS010000040.1:0-5439 GCA_964628295.1 uncultured Acidobacterium sp. | reverse complement strand
CCGGGAGGATCCTGTGAGGGTCCGGGAGGATCCTGTGAGGGTCCGGGAGGATCCTGTGAGGGTCCGCCTTTAGGCGGACCACGCCGTTGGCTCGACTGCTGCTTGGCAGCTGTCATGAGCCTAGGTCACCCAGCCCCACTTCGCGGTTTCGACTACATCGGTATGTATTACTACTCGCTGACGTGGTGCTGCCACGAGCGCCAAGCCTTGTTTCTTCAGCAGGATCGAGTCGATTTGGTGCGCGAGCAGATTCTGCGCGCCTGCATCCAGTGTGAGGTTGAAGTAATTGTCGACTGCTACATGCCGGATCATGCTCACCATCTCGTCCACGGCAAGACGCCCAAGGCAGATGGATTGAAATTCATCCGCCTGGCAAAACAGTACTCCGGCTTTCACTACCAGAAGGAGTTCGGGCATCGCCTTTGGCAACGGTACGGTCACGATCGGTTCCTGAGGCAGGACAAGGATGTGTGGGGGATCGTGAGGTACATCATTGAGAACCCCGTCAGGGCTGGCTTGGTTGGAAGCGTGGACGACTATCCATTCATTGACTCTCAGTTGCACTCAAGAGAGGAACTGAAGAGATGGGCATATACGATCTGGTGAAATGGTCCGGCTAAAGCCGGACCCTCACAAGCAAACAGGAACATCCGTCCAATTGCTCGCTTTGTATCGCTTAGTGAGGGTCCGCTTCAGGCGAACCGACCTCAAGCGCGCCCCTCATATCCTGTGAGGGTCCGCCTTTTAGGCGGACCACCTCAGGCACGCCCCCAGATCCGGTGAGGGTCCGCCTTTAGGCGGACCACCTCAGGCACGCCCCCAGATCCAGTGAGGGTCCGCCTTTAGGCGGACCGCCTCAGGCACAATAGGCACCCATGGTCCGTCGGCTACTGCGCGTCGTTTTGATCGGGCTGGTCATCCTTGGCGTACTGATCGTCGGCGGCGGCCTTTACGCCCGATCGCAGATTCGAGCCAGCCTCCCTCAGACCGAGGGCACCGCCACCATCGCCGGGCTCGGCGCCGACGTTCGAATCGAACGCGACGCTCTCGGCGTGCCGACGATCAATGCCGCATCACGCGAGGATGTCGCACGTGCCCTGGGCTTCCTGCACGCGCAGGATCGTTTCTTCCAAATGGATCTGCAGCGCCGCCAACCCGCCGGCGAACTGTCCGCATTGGTCGGTCCTCGCGCGCTCGATGTCGATGAGGAAATGCGCGTGCACCGCTTCCGCACTGTCGCGAAGCGCGCGTTGGACCTGACGACGCCCTCTTATCGCCGCGTCCTCGAGGCATACACCGAGGGGGTCAACGCTGGATTGAACGCCCTCGGCGCCGTTCCTTTTGAGTACCTGGTGCTACGAGCAACGCCGGAACCATGGCGGCCGGAGGATTCAATCCTTACCGTCCTCGCGATGTTCAACACGTTGCAGGGACGCCAAGCCACCTTCGAACGCTCACACGGCGCCCTCAAAGACACGCTGCCCGAGCCGATGTTCCGTTTTCTCTCAGCAGTTGGTTCGGAGTGGGAAGCTCCCGTCGTTGGCAACGCTGTTGTACGACCGCCGATCCCGGGACCAGAAGTCTTCAGCGTCCGTTCCGGACGGGCCACGGAGGCACGGTGGCAGGGAGCAACATCGAGAAAAGACAAAGAAGTCCTCCGTGCCTCTGTGCCTCCGTGGCCCGAGCTTCAGCTCGCGGGCGAAGAGATCTCAACTATCGGTAGCAACAATTGGGCTGTCGACGGTGCCCATTCCGCCAGCGGTGCGGCGATTCTCGCCAACGACATGCATCTCACCATCTCGGTGCCGATCATCTGGTACCGCGCATCGTTCGCGTTTGGCGGCGAGCGCGTCACCGGTGTCACGCTCCCGGGCATTCCGCCACTCGTCGCCGGCAGCAACGGCCACGTCGCGTGGGGACTCACGAACACCGGCGGCGACTGGAGCGATCTTGTTCGCATTGAACCGGACCCGCGCGATCCCGCGAAGTACCTGACACCTGACGGGCCGAAGGCCTTTGAAGTCTTCCAGGAAACCATCGCGGCAAAAGGCGCGGAGGCGAGGACCTCAACGGTGCGCGCCACCATCTGGGGACCGGTCGTGTGGAAGGATGCGCGCGGCCGCGAGTACGCGCAGCACTGGATCGCGCATGACCCCACGGCGCTTGCCGCGGATCTCACCGGCCCGGAGCGCACGCGGAGCGTGGACGATCTGCTCGGCACGATCGCCGGCCTCGGCATGCCGAACCAGAACGTCGCGATGGCGGACTCGTCGGGACGCATTGCGTGGACGGTAGGCGGGGTCATTCCGCGCCGCACTAGCTACAGCGGCATGACGCCGGAATCCTGGGCGGATGGCTCTCGCAAGTGGGATGGTTACCTCCGCACCTCGGAATTCCCACGCATCGTCGATCCCCCAACCGGGCGCTTGTGGACCGCGAACTCGCCGGTGGTGGGCGACCAGATGCTCGCGGCGATCGGCGAAGGCGGCTACGCGGACGGCATCCGCGCGCGCTTGATTCGCGATCGCCTGATGAAGATCGAGAAGGCAACGCCGAAGGACATGCTCGACATTCAGCTTGAAGATCGCGCGCTGTACCTCGAACGCTGGCGAAAGCTCCTGCTGGATGCACTTCCGGCTCCCGGATCCTCGGCTACCGGCGCCGAACGGCGAGAGGAATTCAGGCGCCTGGTCGACACGAAATGGACCGGCCGGGCTTCTCCAGACTCGGTGGCCTATCGATTGGTGAAAGAGTTCCGCACCTTGTTTGTGGGTCGAGTAATGGCCTCCTTGATTGCGCCGGCTCTCGCCGTGGATCCCGCAATCGACAACATCCGTCTGCAGCGCGGCGAAGGACCTGTGTGGCAGATCCTGACCGAACGGCCGATGCACCTGCTCGATCCGAAATACCGCTCGTGGGACGACGCGATCCTCGAAGGCGTGGACGCGACGATCGCCCGGCTCACCGAAGGCGGCGCGACGCTGAGCGATCGCACCTGGGGTGAGGCGAACACCGCCGAGATCAGGCATCCTCTCGCTTCCGCCATTCCGTTCTTCGGCCGCTACCTCAACATGCCCGGCGCTCCGCTGCCCGGCGACATCTACACGCCACGCGCAAGTACGCCGCGCACCGGTCCATCAGAACGCATCGTGGTCTCTCCCGGTCGGGAGCACGAAGGCATCCTCCACATCCCCACCGGCCAGAGCGGACACCCGCTCTCGCCGCACTTCGGCGATCAATACCGCGCATGGCTGAACGGTGAACCCACGCCGTTCATGCCCGGCGACACCGTTTCCACACTCACACTGAGCGCCCGCCAATGAACGAACTGAATCGTCGAGACTTCCTGAAAATTGGCGGGGCGGCCGCTGCAATCGGCGTCGCACCCTTACCAGCCCCACCCGCCCCACCCGCCCAACCTGCCCCGATCCCTCTGGTGCGAATCGGCATGGTCGGCATCGGCCTCCAGGGCGGATCGCATCTCGAAAACTTTCTGAAGATCCCTGGATGCCGCGTCACCGCGGTGTGCGACGTTCGCGAAGAGCGAACGACGTGGGCGAAGCAGCAGATCACCGCGGCCGGTCATCCAGAGCCGACCGTCTTCGCGCGCGGACCGCGTGATTTCGAACGCCTGTGTGAAACGCAGGATCTCGATCTCGTCTTCACGGCGACGCCCTGGGAATGGCATGTGCCGGTGATGCTCGCGGCGATGAAGGCCGGCAAACACGCGGCGACCGAAGTGCCCGCGGCCATGACACTCGACGATTGTTGGGCGCTCGTTGAATCCGCAGAGAAACATTCACGCCACGCCGTGATGATGGAGAACTGCAATTACGACCGTCCCGAAATGATGGTCCTCAACATCGTCCAGAAGGGATTGCTCGGGGATGTGCTGCACGCCGAGGGCGGGTACCTGCACGATCTGCGCGAGATCAAATGGGAGAAGAAGGACGAAGGACTGTGGCGACGCGCGTGGTCGCGCAAACTCGATGGCAATCCGTACCCGACCCACGGCCTTGGCCCGGTCGCCAACTGCCTGGATATCAATCGCGGTGACCGCCTCGACTATCTCGTCTCGATGAGCGGACCGTCTCGAGGTTTGCAGGACTGGGCGCGCGAACACTTCCCGGAAGGATCACCGGAGCGACAAGAGCGATTCGTGCTGGGCGATGTAAACACCAGTCTGATCAAGACCGCGCTCGGCAAGACCATCGTGGTGCAGCACTGCACCAACCTGCCGCGTCCTTATAGCCGCATCAACACCGTGCAGGGCACCAAGGGCATGTTCCAGGGCTACCCAAACCGTCTCTACATCGAGGGGCGTGGCACGCCGCATCGCTGGATCGATGCCGCAACCGTTCGTGATGAGTTCGATCACCCGCTGTGGACCGCGATTGAAAAGCGCGCCGCCGGCGCCGGCCACGGTGGCATGGACTACATCGAAGACTTCCGCCTGATTCAATGTCTGCGCGACGGCACGCCGACCGACATGAACGTCTACGACGCCGCGGCGCTGAGTGCGGTAGTCGAATTGAGCGTGAAGTCGACGGGCAATCGAAGCCGCCCCGTGGAATTTCCCGACTTCACCCGCGGCCGCTGGCGCACCAATCCCAAGCTGCGGATCGATGGCCAACTGATGGCGTGATTAGCGCGGCCTGAACAGCTCGGCCAATGCCAACGAGAATCCCGGGAGCAGCTCGGTTGTTAAGGTGGCCGAACTCGACAAGAGATCCGAGTCTGCGAATCGATCGCCATCACGACGCAGCACCTTGACCGTCATTTCGCGAGGATCGACTATCCAGTATTCGAGGACACCGGCGCGTTCGAAGAGCTTGCGCTTGATCGTGTGATCTCGCCGACGTGTGCTCGGCGAGATAACTTCCACCACAATCGCCGGCGGCCCCTGGACGTTCGCCTCGGTCAGGATCGACTTCTGCTGGTCCAGGACCACGAGCACATCCGGTTCGACCACATCCCAGTTCGACAGCACGACGTCGAACGGCGAGAGGAACACTTCTCCTACACCCCGATGCTTGCGAAGGTACAGTTCGATCTCGACGGAGAGATAGAGCAGCAGCCGCTGATGCTGCCGCGTTGGCGACGGCGTCACGTAGTGGACTCCGTCGATAATCTCGTGGCGCTTCCCGTCGTCTGGGAGCCGCATGAAGTCTGCGTAAGACAGCCGAGCGTCGGCGTGTGCGGTCGTCGGCATCGCGTCCTTTCCGGCCATGAGGCCATGCTACACCCGCGCATGGCCCCCCTGCAGAGCGAACGCCGTGCCGTGCCAGTTCGTGTGACAATTCAGCCGCGGCAGGTGTTGTCATCGCAGAATTTGCCGTCCGGACGCCGGCTCCGCACGGCGGAAACTGCGCGCCCACTGGAACCAGCCGTCAGAACTTTCTGACGATGTTGACCATCGGAATCAGGACCGTGTCTTCG
>CAZVLS010000039.1:0-20026 GCA_964628295.1 uncultured Acidobacterium sp. | reverse complement strand
GAACTCTCAGAATTGGCAAACCCGAAGCAGCTCGCGAGAACTGTTGAGGCGGTTGTGGCCGGCTCGATGATGATCTGGGCGTATACCAGAAGGCACCGCGGCCAAATGGATGCGTCACGACCTCGATGCTGTATTGAAACCTTACTTGGCATGAAGGTCTGCTTCTTGCAGACACATCAGCCGTATGCGCGTGCGTGCGGTTGCTGGAATCCTTCTTCTTGCTGGCGCTGCCGCTGCGGCCGCCACCTCTCTTCCGCAGAAGACGGCGGACAAACCCTCTGACGCCAGGGCGACCAAGCCGCTGAAGTCGAAGACCGTCTCGAAAGACGAGCGGCTCGATGCGCTCTCAAGAGCCGTTGTATGGCAAGCGCCACCGCCAATTGCCAAGGCGCGTCTCGACGCGGACCCTAACCAACCGCGCGAGCTTACCTGCACCTTTGAGATCACCCAGCTCGGCGGCACGGCTCCGAAGTTTGACTGTCGCCTGGCAGACGGCTCGCGGCTCCGCGTGAAGTACGGACGCAGCCCGGAGATACCTTCCGAAGTCGCATCCGCAAAGCTGTTGCACACGCTCGGATTTGGAGCGGACGACGTGATGATGGTTGAGCGAGTCCGCTGCTATGGTTGCCCGAAAGAGCCATTCATGACCATGAAGACGCTGGGCTTCGCCGGTGCCGAGAAGCTCTATGGGAAAGTGATGGATCCCAAGGAGTTCAAGGACTTCGAGTGGGTGGCCGTCGAACGCAAGCACTACGGGCGCGCGATTGAGACCGAGGAGGTTGAAGGCTGGGCGTTCTTCGAACTCGACGCCATCGACGCCAAGAAGGGCGGCGCGCCGAAAGCGCACGTCGACGCGTTGCGGCTGCTCGCGGTGTTCCTGGCGCACTGGGACAACAAGAGCGAGAACCAGCGGCTTGTCTGCCTCTCGGAAAAGGATTGGCCTGAAGGCGGCAAGTGCAGCCAGCCGTTCGCGATGATGCAGGACGTCGGCGCGGCGTGGGGCCCGCGCAAGGTCGACCTGCCCGAGTGGGAGAAGATGCCGATCTGGTCCGACCGCGCCAGCTGCAAGACCTCCATGGATTCACTGCCGTACCATGGCGCCACCTTCAGTCCCGTGACGATCTCAGAAGCGGGACGCAAGCACCTTGGCGGCCTGCTGTCGCAGCTCTCAGAGCAGCAGATCGAAGCGATGTTCACGAGCGCGCGATTCGATCGTTCTACGGGTCTGCTGGGCGGCAACGGTTCGCCGATCGCCGAGTGGGTGCGCGTGTTCCGCGCCAAGGTTCGTCAGATCACCGACGGGCAGCCGTGTCCGTCGTAGCCGGCCGCTTCAGCGTGCCGGCGTCGACCGTCTCGCCCAGCCGGTTGATCGCCTGGAAGTAGAACCCGTCGTCGTTCAGCTCCGCCAGCATGAAGTGATAGTCACGATCGTAGCTGCGCGCCATCACGGACGACGCCTGCGCGTCGCCGGCACGCAGCGACCCGGCACCGCCGGTGACGAAGTACAGGATGCCGTTCTGCAGGTTGGTCCGCTGATAGATGTGTTCGTGCCCCTGGAACACGACATCAACGCCGCCGTTCACGAACGCCGATTCCAGCGCCAACCGCATGCCCCTGGCGGCCAGGCCGTAACGTCCCGAGGTATACAGCGGATGATGCAGGAACACGATCTTCCATTCCGCCCGTGACTCCGCGGACTCCTTCTCGAACCATCGCAGCTGGTCGCGCGTGAGGTAGGTGCTGTCGAGCGCAAAGAAGCGCACGCGCGTGTCCCATCGCGTGAGCGGATCCACCGGGGGCACAAACGTGTAGTAACGTTCGCCGCCCATGTTGAAGGGGCGGTAATAGATCTGGTTGGTGTCGTCGTGATTGCCGAGCGCCGCGTAGAACTTCACGCCGGCGTCCAGCAGCGCCTTGTAGGGATCCTCGAACTTCAGCCTGTAGTCCTGCTCGCTGGCGGGTCCCTCGTAGATGTTGTCGCCCGCCATCAATACGAACTCGAAGTTGAATCGTTGGCGGTAGAGAGCCATCTGCTGCGCCACCTCGTGCTGCTCCTTGGATCCGCGGCCACTGTCCCCGATGATGGCGAACTTGACGGACCGGTCGGCGTTGGGCATCGTGATCGAATCCCGCGCCACGTCGGCGAGCGTGATGTCCTCGACCACGGGCTGGACGCGAGGCTCCTTCCCGCGGTTGGCGAAGGTGTTGCCGCAGGCCGCCAGCGCGACGATGGAAACAGCAATAGTGAGGCGACGCACGTCGTGGCCAATGCACGTTCTGCACCCGCGTCGGCCTTGCAAATCCGCGAAGGCGGGCCAACCCCCTGTGTAAGCCACAGCCCAAGTTGAGCACAAGGCCGCCCATGCGGCTGTGCTGGACGGCATTCCCCCCGGCAGTGCTATGGCACAGCCCTTGTAGTAGGGGCAGCATGACTCGACTTTCTTCGGCGTCGATTGCGCTGATGGCCGTGCTGGCCGCCGGATGCGGCAGCGGCGACAGCCCCGAGCCTCGAACCGCCTCCGGTCCCGCTGCGACAGTGCCGGCGCCACCGCGAGCTGGTGACAACGCTTCCGCGGCGCCCGCGGCCGACCCGACCGTCAACCCGCAAAGCGAGGCGGCGCTCGAGTTCCAGAAGCGCATTCATGCGTATATGAAAACTCACAACGAGGCGGAGACGAAGGTCCCCAATCTCAAGAAGACCGACGATCCCAAGGAGATTGCCGACCGCGAAGCCGCGCTGGCGCAGATGATCATGACGCTGCGCGCGGGTGCCCAGCCCAATGAGATCTTCGCGCCGGAGTACCAGCCGTACTTCATCAAGATCGTCCAGGACGATTTCAAGACCCGCAGCGCGGCCGATCGCAAGGCGATCGTCGAAGAGCTGCCGGCCAAGATGAAGGTGGATGTCAACACGGTCTACCCCACGTCCATTCCGCTGGCGACGTTTCCCGCAGGGCTGTTGAGGAAGCTGCCGGACCTTCCGGCTGAGCTCGAGTACCGCATCGTTGGCCGGAGCCTCATCCTGCGTGACGTCAAGGCCAATCTCATCGTCGACGTCCTGCGGGACGTGGTGCCGACCATTCCCAGCTGACGCAAATCGATCATGAAGAAATTGAACGTGCGAATCATTGCAGTCCTGTGGGGCCTACTCGGCGTCGCCGCCGCAGTGCAGGCACTCACCCAGCAGCAGGTGCGCGCACCACAGGCGTCGATCGGCGCTGCCGTGGAAGTGGCGCCTCCGGTCGGCAAGGACTCGGTGCGGTTTCTCGTCATCGGCGATAGCGGCACCGGCGATCGCGCGCAGATCGAGGTCGCGCAGCAGATGTGGAAGGCGCACGCGATCTTCCCCTACGAGTTCGCGATCATGCTCGGCGACAACATGTATGGCTCCGAGCGCCCGCAGGATTACTCGCGGAAATTCGAAGTCCCGTTCAAGCCGCTGCTCGACGCCAAGATCCCATTCTATGCGTCGCTCGGCAATCACGATGACCCGAACCAGCGTTTCTACAAGAACTTCGGGATGGGCGGCAAGCGCTTCTACACCTACACCAAGAAGGACGTCCGCTTCTTCGCCCTCGACAGCAACTACATGGACAAGGACCAGCAGCGCTGGCTGGAGGAGGAGTTGGGCAACGCCAACTCGAAGTGGAAGATTGCCTACTTTCACCACCCGCTCTACTCGTCGGGCATGCACGGATCTGATCGGGATCTGCGGGCAATCATCGAGCCGATGTTCATCAAGCACAACCTGAACGTCGTCTTCGTTGGTCACGAGCACTTCTATGAGCGGATCAAGCCCCAGAAGGGCATCTATCACTTCACGGCTGGCGGGTCCGCCAAGCTGCGTCAAGGCGACGTCTCGCCGAATTCGCAGTTCACTGCGAAGGCCTTTGATTCCGAGCAGAGCTTCATGCTGGTCGAGATCGACGGTGATGTGCTGCGCTTCCAGACGATCTCGCGTCGTGGCAAGCGTGTCGATTCAGGCGAGATCAATCGGAGTGGTGGCACATCATGATGGAGTTTCTGTTCGCGATGCAGGTTCAGCCTCCTGCGGATCTTCCGGGGGTGATGGACACCTTCCAGGAAGAATTGTTCGCGTCGGCGATCCGCCTGCCGCTGGCGGCCCTTCTCGGCACCGTGCTCGCATTGCGGCCGCGGCGCGGTGGCACGCCCGAGCGTCAGCCCGCCGTCGTGCAGACGCAGATCGTGCTGGCCATCGTCGGCTCGCTGATCATGCTGGTCGTCGGCGCCAGCCTCGCCCGCGCCTTCGGGATCGTCGGCGCGGCGAACCTGATTCGCTATCGCTCGAAGATCGAGGATCCGAAGGACGCGGTCGTGATGCTCTGCGCCCTGTCCGCCGGCCTGGCCGCCGGCGTGGGTCTGTATGGCCTGTCGGTGATCGGCACGCTGTTCATCGTCTTCTGCCTGTGGATCATCGAGGGCTTCGAACCGCAGACCAGGTTGTTCGAACTGAACGTGAAGCTTGGCGACAAGACGCAGGACATGCGTCCGAAGATCGAGGAGATCCTGCGCCGCTACAAGGCGCGCTACGAGTTGCGGACCGCGGCCGAGGACCAGGTGTCCTACATGGTCACCACGCCGAAGTCGATGCGCACCGATCGCGTCGCCAACGTGATCATGGAACTCGAGCCCGGCGGCAAGGGCGCGGTCGAATGGAACGAAAAACCCAAAGACAAGGTGCCGAAGTGATCCTCCGTCGTCCTGTCCCCGTGAAAGAGGCACCGTGAAACTCATCGTCCAGCCTGAGGCCGGCCTCGTGCCGGTCCTCAAGGCGATCAAGGATGCGAAGAAGCGGATCGACATCATGATCTTCCGCTTCGATCGCAGCGAGATCGAAAAGGCGCTTGGCGCAGCGGTGCAGCGCGGCGTCACCGTTCGCGCGCTGATCGCGCATACCAACCGCGGTGGCGAGGCCCACCTGCGGGAACTCGAGCAGCGCCTGCTCGCGGCAGGTGTGTCGGTCGCGCGCAGCGCCGACGACCTGCTGCGCTATCACGCGAAGTACATGGTTGCAGACTCGATGCTTCACCTGTTCGGGTTCAACCTGACCAAGCTCGACATCGACAAGAGCCGCAGCTTTGCGGTGTCGACGAGGGATGCCAAGTCGGTCAACGAAGCCGCCAAGCTGTTCGAAGCCGACCTGTCGCGGCAGAGCTACTCGCCGGGAAAGTCTCACCTGGTGGTGAGTCCTGACAATTCCCGCGCGATGCTGAGCGCGTTCATCAGCGGCGCCCGCAAAGAACTGGCGATCTACGACGCCAAGGTGCAGGACCCGTCGATCATCAAGCTGCTGAGGGAGCGCGCGCAGAAGGGCGTGAAGATCCGCATCCTGGGGAGCATGAAGGGGAAGGATCCCGGTATCGCCGAGCGCAAGCTGGCGACCATGCGGCTCCATGTCCGTGCCATCGTCCGCGACGGCACGCGCGCGTTCGTTGGCAGCCAGAGCCTGCGCAAGGACGAGCTCGAGAATCGACGCGAGGTCGGCCTGATCGTCAACAACCCGACGGTCGCGAAGAAGCTGCTCAGCGTGTTCGACGCCGACTGGCAGGACTCGGCCAAGGGCGCGAAAGAAAAAGCCAAGGACGCGAAGAAGAACGCCGCCTAGGTCACCGCGCGAATTTCGGTGATCCTGGTGAGCCCGACCGGGGCGTTGTGAACGAACTTGTTCCACGCGGCGGCCGTGGCCGGCTGGCGTTCGATGATGCCGCCGCACCACATCGATCCCTGGGCAGGCATCGCCACCCACACGCGCTTGACCTTCGCGGCAACGCCGAAGCCTGGCACGCGCAACGTGAAGTACGGCGGCAACGCCGCCGGCGAGCCGCCGCTGATCTCGAGCCGGACGCCTTCGGTGCTGACGTCCACCACCTTCGACGACACGCCATCAATCGACGACATCAATTTCGGCACGAGCTTGCGTGGTGATCGGCGCGCCGGCCGGCCTTCCGCGAGTGCCAATGCCACCGACAGCAGAAACGTGTCGCGCGTGACCGGCCGGTCGATCCAGGTTGCGTCCCTCGGGACGTCCTCAATGGCATCTTCCGGAACCCCGACCAGGATGAGCGGACGATTCGCGCCGAGCGTTCTGACAAAGCGCGGCAGGTCGGCGGGAGCAACCAGCGACACGTCGGCGATCAGTGCCTCGAGAGGTTTGGTCGCGAGATCGCGTCCGACATTCTCGATGCTGATCATCGGCACCGGCTCATAGCCCGCGTGGCTCAGCCACTCGAGGAACGCGGCGCGTTCACCGGGAATGGGACAGGCGACACCGATCCTGACGAGGTTTGAAGACATCGCCCACCGCCGGCTGCAAGCCAACTGCCACGCCAAATGCGTGATCTTTCGGGTGCAGCGCGCGGTGAGCGATCGAAAGGCGTTACGGTTTTGAGCGGCGGTTGCAGATTTCGCCGCACCCGTGCTACTTCATCCGGTGCAGGTCCGCTTCAGCGGCAATGTACCCGAACGCATTCCAGCCGGTGCCCGAGACAATGGTGTCCAACACCTGGCGGGCGCGAGCGCGATCGCCCGTCACGAAGTAGTAGTTGGCCACGCCGTATCCCTGCGTTGCGATCTGTGTGGGATCGGGTGTCTTTGTGTCGAGCAGTGCTTCCGGCTTTTCGAGGCCCTTGTACATCAACAGGCGACGGTGATACGCCGTGTTCTCGAGGATGTCCATCTTCGGCGCAATCGGCTCGAGCACCTTCGCGGCCTCAGCCTTGCGATTGAGGCGCATCAGCGACATCCACATCCAGTCGCTGGTCGCGACGATCGAATCGTCGTTCTTCGAGACCTTCATGCACTCGACCCAGGCGTCGTAGGCCTTGGCATAGTCGCCCTGCAGATAATGCGCGAGCGCCAGGTGGTACCAGATGTTGAACTGCAGCGTGCTGCGCGGCTTGCCGGCCGGATTCGGTGCGCCATCGGGCTCGATCTCGTCGGGCTTGCCCTTGATCAGCGTCGCGGCTTTCTCGAAGTCGGCCTGCGCCTTGGCGAACTGGCGGATGCTGAGATAGCGATGACCGCGGTGGCGATAGAACTTGGGGTTGTCGGGATACATCTCGATGCCCCTGGTGAACGTCGCGATGGCATCGTTGTAGCGCCACAGGTAGCCGTAGCGGCGTCCGACCCAGATGATCGCTTCCGCATCCTTCGGATTGGCGGCGAGCGTCTTCTGTGCCTGAGCGAGATCGGCCTCGAGCTTCTGCTGATTCGGGATCGCCGCGGGAATCATCAGCGGCTTGCCCGCGAGGGAGGTGGCTTCGGGCTTCTGCGCCATCGTGACCGTGACGGTCGAGACGATCAACGCGGTGGCGAGTGCAACTCGGTTCATGAACGATCTCCTGATTTGGTTTCCCTGCCCTGGGCGTAGTCGAAGGGAGGCGCTTCCTGGTCGAGCAAGCCTTGTTGCGTCGGCGCGTCGAGCTTGCGCGCCACGGTTTCAAGCGGATCGATGATCGGAATCTCCTTGGCGCTGCCTGCGCCCAGCTCGCGGAACCTGCGTGCCTTGACGAGCACGTTGTTCTCGAACGATCCGATCACCTTGTTGAACGTCGCAAAGGTGCCATCCATGCGTCGCCGCAGATCTTCCAGGTGCTCGGCGAGCGTACCGACGCTTTCGTGCAACGCGCGTCCAAGCCGGCTGATTTCTTCAGCGTTGAGCGTCAGGCGTTCCTGGCGCCACCCGAACGAGGCCGCCCGCAGCAAGGCAATCAACGTCAGCGGACTCGCAATCAACACGTTCTGCTTCACGCCGTAATCAATCAGCGCCGCATCGCGTTCGAGCGCGGCCATGTAGATGGCCTCGGCAGGCAGAAACAACACCACCAGCTCCGGCGACGACGGCAGCGCGTCCCAATAGGACTTGGCGCCGAGCTTCGTGACGTGGTCCTTCACCTGGCGCACATGGTCGGCGAGCTTGCCGCTGCGGACGCCGTCGTCGGCAGCGCCCTGGGCATCGAGAAACGCCTCGAGCGGCGCTTTCGCATCAACCACGATGCTGCGGCCGCCGGGGAGGTTGATGGTCATGTCGGGCCGCAGCCGCCCGCCTTCAGTGAAAATCGTCGGCTGCTGATCGAAGTCGCAGTGCTCGAGCATTCCGGCCAGCTCGACGACCTTCCGCAGTTGCACTTCACCCCATTGCCCGCGGACTCCAGGCGACCGCAGGGCGCGAACCAGGTTCTGCGTTTCGTGCTGCAGCTGCTGTTGCGTGTGGCCCACCAGGTTGAGCAGCGACTTCATGCTCGCGCTGTCGTCGATGCGCGCGCGCTCCACTTCCTTCAGCTTGGCGTCGACCTGGACGAGCGTGTCCTTGATGGGTGTGACCAGCGTGCCGAGTTCCTGCTGGCGGCGCGTCAGGTCGATCGTCGCCTCGCGATGGACGTTTCCGATCTTCTGGTCGGCGAGCTTCAGGAACTCATCGGTGCTCGCCTTCAGCGTCGTGGCGGCAAGCGCCTGGAAGGCGTTGCGCAGGTGGTCGTCTTGGGTGGTGCGATTACGAGAGGCGAGCAGCCATCCGGCGGTAAAACCAGCGATGAGCGACAGGACGGCGGCAATTGCAAGTTCCAATAGCGAAAGTGTAGCAAAGGTTGGTCGGGCGACGCGTGATTACCGATTCGTCGCTTGTCACTCAATCACGTGATCCACTCGCGTGCGCGAACGGCCGGGCGAATTGGGTAACTGCTTTGCGGACTTCGGTTTACCATAGCCGCGACCACGGCAGTTGCGACTGGACAGCCCGTTGCACCGATGATCCGAGTGCTCCCCGCAGTAAACACCCCTGTGCCGACGGCCCACGATGGGTTTGGCAAACGGACGATCGGCATCGACTCCGACAGCGGAGACGAGGTCGAGCTGCTCGATCTGTCCCCTGAACTGCTCGAGCACTCAGGTTTTGTCGCGGCATTAGGCGAGCGCGTCGCGCGATTCTCAGCGGTCCGGCACGCGTCGTATGCGCATATTCGCCGTCTCGATCGCCCGTCAGCCGACCGGCTCGAACTGGTGTCGGAGCACACACACGGTTGGCGGCTGTCGGATCTGCTGACCGAGTCTCACGACGCCGGCATCCCCCTCGACATCAGCATCGTGATCGGTGTGGTGCGCCAGTTGCTGCCCGCCGTCGCGCTGTATAGCCGCCATAACCGCGAGGCCGCCATTGGTGCGCTGGCGGTCGAACGACTGATCGTCACGCCGCAGGGCCGGCTCGTGATCGCCGAGCACGCGTTCGGACCCGCGCTTGAAAAGCTCAATCTTGGCCGCGACAAGTTGTGGCGCCAGCTTCGCATCGCGATGCCCGCATCGGCGGGGCTGCCGCGTTCGAATCAGCGCGCCGACGCGCACGCGATCGGCGTCGTTGCCGTATCGCTATTGCTCGGCCGCCCGCTCGCCTTCGAGGAATTTCCGGCGCAACTGCAGTCGCTGGTGGAGTCGGCGCGGGAGTTTCGCAACGGCGGGGCGAAGCCGCTGTCGCCGCCGTTTGCAAGCTGGTTGAGCCGTACGCTGCAGTTCGAGGTGCGCAACGCGTTTCAGACGCCTGCCGAGGCACAGCTGGCGTTTGAAACCGTGCTTGCCAGCGATCGGTCATATGTCACGTCCTCGGCGAAGCTCGAAGCGTGGGTGGCCGACATCGGCGCGCGTATCGACGAGAAACGCCGCCCGGCGCCAGACCCCGAAGTGCTGCGCCAGCAGGAACTCCAACGCGAGCAAGAACTCCAACGGCAGCGCGAACAGGAGCGGCAGCGCGAACTCGAGCTTCAACAGGAAGCCGAGCGCGAACAGGCGCGCGAGCGCGAATTGCTGCGCCTGCGTGAGCTCGAAAAAGAACGCGCGGAGGAACTCGAACGGCTCCGCGAACAGGAACGCCAACGCGCGCTCGAAGTGGAGCAGCTCCGCGAGCAGGAACGCGAGCGCGAGCAGGAGCGTGAACGCGAACGGGAGCAGGAGCGTCAACGCGAACAGCAAAGAGAACGCGCCGTAGTTGAACCGGCGCAGCCGGAGGTTGCGCCAGTGGCGTTTGCCGCTGAGGCCGTTGAGGCCCGATCGTCCCCGCGCAGTCCGCTGATGTACGCGATGGGCGGTGCGCTATTGCTGCTGCTGGCCGTGGTCGGCTGGCTGATGATGACCCGTGACGGTGGCGGCATGCGGGAAGGTGAAGGCGAACTCGCCGTTCAATCGCGACCGCAGGGCGCGAGGGTGGTGGTTGACGGCGAGGAACAGGGCGTGACGCCGTTGACCGTCCGCCTGGCTGCCGGCGCGCACGTGCTCGAAGTCCAGGTCGGTAAGTCCGAGCCCCGTGTCATTCCGCTGAACATCCAGGCTGGGGTCCAGACATCGCAGTACATCGAGCTGCAAGGTGTGACCGCGACCGGGACCCTCGAAGTTCGCAGCCAGCCGTCCGGTGCGCGCGTGATCATCGACGGCCAGCCACGGGGCACGACGCCCGCGACGGTGCGCGACCTCGCGGCGGGGGACCACACTGTTGTTGTCGAGGCAGGCGGCCGAAAAGCCACCCAGACTGTGAAGATTGACGCGGGCAGTACTGCGCAACTGGTGGTACCGCTGCCGCGCCGCTGACAGTTTTGCATCCTATTTCAACGCGGCATTTGTTAGGATTTACCAACTTTTCATGCGCAAGTCGTTCTTAGTCCCGGCCATCGGCCTGCTCGGAGTCTGCCTGTCATCCGCCTTTTGGCTGGTGTCGGCTGCGGATCCGGCTGAGACCGTGCGCGCCTACGACGTCCCGCTCGAAAAGGATTCCGACTATTTGACCGGCTACGTGCCGGCTCGCACCACCATCGCGCACCTGTTCGGCAATCACATGGTCCAGAGCGCGGATATGCCGGTGCTGGTGTCGTCGATCGCGTCGGCGATGGATGTGCGCCGTATGCGCGCCGGCCAGCCATACTCGATCGACCGCCTGCTTGATGGCCGCGTGCGCCGCTTTGAGTACGAGATCGACGGCGACAAGCGGCTGATCGTCTCCCGCGCCTCATACGAGGGCGCGCCGCGCTTCATCACCACCGTCGAGCGCATCCCCAAGCAGTCCACCGTCGTGGCGATCGAGGGCAGCATCAACCGCGAAACCAACTCGCTCTCGGCTGCAATCGACAAGGCCGGCGAACGGATTGATCTCGCGCTCGGCATGGCCGACGTGTTCTCGGGCGAGATTGACTTCAATTCCGACTTGCAGCCGGGTGACAGCTTCCGAGTCCTGGTCGAACGGCAAACGCGCGAGGGCAAGCTCGCCGGATACGGACCGATCCTCGCGGCCGAGTTCATCAACGACAACCGGAAGCTGAAGGCGATTCGGTTCACGCCGGATGGCGGGTCACCTGCCTACTACGACGAAGAGGGACGCTCGCTGAAGCGCTTCTTCCTGAAATCGCCGCTCAAGTTCGAACCGCGCATCACGTCGCGCTTCTCGACCTCGCGCAAGCATCCCATTCTTGGCTACGCCCGCGCCCACAACGGCGTCGACTATTACGCGCCAGCCGGCGCACCGGTGGGCTCAGTTGCCCCCGGCGTCGTCACCCTGGCGGGGTGGACCAACGGCGGCGGACGCACGGTGAAGGTCCGCCACCCGAACGGCTACGAAACCGAATACCTGCACTTGTCGGCGATCGCGGTTCGCGCGGGGGCGCGAGTGGGACAGGGCGACCTTGTCGGCCGCGTCGGCAAGACCGGACTCGCCACCGGCGTGCACCTGCATTACGGGCTCAAGAAGAACGGGTCCTACGTGAACCCCGTGATCGAGCACCGCAACATGCCGCCGGGTGATCCAGTGGCGCCGTCACTGATCAACGTCTTCATGAGCGAGCGCGACCGGTACTTCACGCTGCTCTTCAATCCCACCGCGTCCCGCGCCGCCAACAACAACTGACCGTTCGCCGAACGACTGTCGAACGAGCGTCGAACGCCCGTCGAACGCGCGTCGAACGACCGTCGAACGCCCCTATCTCCATGTGTAGCCGACGCCGAACTTGAAGTCCGGCGAGTCGACGGCGCCGACCTTGAATTCAAAAAACAGCCCGCGCGACGACTCGAGGCCGAATAACGCGTTGAAGCCGGCTTCTGTCTCCACGTCGTCGTCACCAGGGCCATCGAACATGAAGACGTTCAGGGCCGGGCCGGCGCCGACGTAGAAGTTCCACGGACGGCGGGTGGTGAACTTGTAGACGAACTCCGCGTTCCCCGAGATCACCGTCAGGTCGTCACCGATGCCAACTTCGACGTTGGGGCGGAAGTACAGGCGATCGACCAGCGGCGATGTTTCGATGTGGCCACCGAAATAGAACTGATCGGGATCGATCGACAAACCACCACGGATGCCCGCATTCTGCGCGGCGGCGGGTGTTGCAAACACTGCGAGTCCGAGTAAAAACGACAAACCTGCTACCCAACGAGTCATAAAGTGGCTCATGCATACCTCCAGCTACTCCGTCTGGTGCAAGACGCCTGCCGTCCATCACCGCGCACAGGCGCCGGGAAGTGCGGGCTTATAATTAACGGTTCAATGTCCGCGATTTATCCTTTCGCCGCGCTGCGGCCCACTCCAAAAGCCGCCTCCGCCGTTGCGTCGGTGCCCTACGACGTCGTGAACGCCGACGAAGCTCGAGCGTTGGCGTCCGGCAACCCACTGAGCTTTCTTCACGTGTCACGTCCCGAGATCGATATGGGCGCCGGCGCGGATCCACACGCCGATGCGGCGTACCAGCAAGCGGCCCGCGCGTTTGCGGCGCTCAAGTCCGACGCGCCCCTCGTCGTCGAAGAGACGCCAAGTTTCTACGTATACCGATTGACGATGGGGGCGCACGTCCAGGCGGGTGTGGCGGCGTGCTATTCGATCGACGAGTACGACAACGACCTGATCAAGAAACACGAAAAGACGCGGCCGGACAAGGAAGACGATCGCACGCGCCACATGATGGCGATCGGCGCCCAGACCGGCCCGGTGTTCCTCACATATCGCGCGTCGAAAGCCGTGGACGCAGTGGTGGCCCGCATCGTCCAGGGCACCGCTCTCTTCGACCTTACCGCGCCGGATGGCGTGCGCCATGAAGTCTGGCAGGCGCCGGCGCCGGAGAACGCCGCGATCGTTGACGCATTTGCAAAGGTGGACGCGCTCTACATCGCCGACGGTCATCACCGTGCTGCATCGGCGGCGCGAACGCGCAAGGCACTGGCCGCGAGGGGAGCGGGCGAGCACGATCGCGTGCTCGCGGTTGCATTCCCGGACGATCAGATGCAGGTGCTGCCGTACAACCGTGTCGTTCGCGACCTCAACGGCCTCAGCGCCGACGCCCTGATTGCGGCAATCGAGCAGCGATTCACGGTTCGCAAGGGCGGGCCGGAGTCCCCGTCGTCAAAGGGAACCGTCGCGATGTACCTGGGTGGACAGTGGTACTCGATCGCCATGCAGACTTCGAGCGACGCGCTCGATGTTGATGTGTTGCAGACAGCCATTCTCGAACCAATCCTTGGCATCAAGGATGTTCGCACCGACAAGCGCATCGATTTCGTCGGCGGCATTCGCGGAACCAGCGAGCTCGAGAAGGCCGTGAACGCGGGCACCTACGCCGTGGCGTTCTCGCTGTTCCCTGTGTCGGTGGGCGACTTGATGCGCGTCTCGGATGCCGGCGGCATCATGCCGCCCAAGTCCACATGGTTTGAACCAAAGTTGCGCGACGGACTGTTGTCGCACTTGATCTAGCCAACATCTGTAGCGACGAACCTTCAGGTTCGTCGACGTGGGGATGGGAATGAAGGTTCTGGTAGCGGACAAGTTTGAGAAGTCGGGGCTCGAGGCGCTGAAGGCGGCTGGATGCGAGGTCGTGTTCCAGCCCGATGCGTCCGGTGACTCGCTGGTCGAGGCGATTCGCGCGTCGCAGGCCTCGGTGCTCGTGGTGCGTTCGACGCAGGTCACCGAGCAGATGATGGATGCCGGCACGTTGTCGCTGATCGTGCGCGCGGGGGCAGGCGTCAACACGATCGATGTGGCCGCTGCGTCCAAGCGCGGCATATATGTGTCGAATTGCCCAGGCAAGAACTCGGTGGCCGTTGCCGAACTCACCATGGGCTTGATCCTCGCGCTCGATCGCCGGATTCCGGCCAACGTCACCGAGTTGAAGGCCGGTAAGTGGAACAAGAAGGAATACTCCAAGGCCAGGGGCCTGATGGGCCAGACCCTTGGCCTTCTCGGCTTCGGACACATCGGCCGCGAAGTTGCCAAGCGCGCCCGCGCGTTCGGCATGCCGGTGCTGGTGTGGACGCGGCGCTTCGCCGCCGATGCCGCCGCTCGCGAGGCAGCGCAGGACGAGTTCGGTATCCAGGTCGTCTCGACCCCCGAGGAGCTGATGGCCAAGTCCGACATCGTCAGCCTCCACATCGCGCTGACCAAGGAGACGCGTGGCTTCGTGAACGCCGGGCTCCTCGCGCACGCGAAGCAGGGCGCCAGCATCATCAACACCGCCCGCGCCGAGGTGATGGACTACGCGGCGCTGGCCGATGCGGTCAAGACAAAGGGACTGCGCGTCGGCCTCGACGTATTCGACAACGAGCCGTCAGGAGCAACCGCGGACTTCATGGACGCGCTCGCCTGTCACGACAGCGTCTACGGCACACACCACATCGGCGCGTCGACCGACCAGGCGCAGGAAGCGATCGCGGAAGAAACGGTCCGTATCATCCGCACCTACAAAGAGACGGGCAAGGTCCCCAACGTGGTGAACCTGGCGAAGCAGACCCCGGCGACCCACATGCTGGTCGTGCGCCATCGCGACAAGCCGGGCGTGCTGGCGCACGTGTTTGAATACCTGCGCGTGGCTCACTTGAACGTGCAGGAAACCGAGAACATCATTTTCGACGGCGCGCATGCCGCCGTCGCCCGCATCAATCTCGATGGCGCGCCCTCCGCGCGCGCCCTCGACGCCATGCAATCCGGTAACGCGGACATTCTGGACCTCCAACTCGTCAAGCTTTCGTAAACAATACGCATATGGCCACCACGACACATCGCGTTCATAATTTTTCCGCCGGTCCCGCCGTTCTTCCCGTCCCCGTTCTCGAAGAGGCGCAGCGCGATCTCGTCGCGTTGCCGGGGGTCGGCATGTCCGTCCTCGAGATCAGCCACCGCTCCAAGACGTTCGAGGCGATCCTGGCCAAGACCGAGCAGGATCTGCGCGCGCTTGGCGGCGTACCCTCGAACTACAAGGTGCTGTTCCTGCAGGGCGGCGCGTCGATGCAGTTCTCGATGGTGCCGCTGAACCTGCTGACCGCAGGAGCCACCGCCGACTACATTGTCACCGGCGGCTGGTCGCAGAAGGCCGTCAAGGAAGCGCAGCGCGTTGGCACGGTGAACATTGCCGGCACAACCGAGAGCGAGAACTTCAACCGCATTCCCCGTCAGGACGAACTGTCGCTGACACCGAATGCCGCCTATGTGCACATGACGACGAACAACACGTTGTTTGGCACCGAGTGGACGACGGAGCCGTCGGTGGGCAACGTGCCGCTCGTCGCGGACACCTCGTCCGACATGTTCAGCCGGCCGATCGATGTCTCAAAGTACGGCTTGATCTACGCCGGTGCGCAGAAGAACCTCGGCCCATCCGGCGTGACGCTGGTGATCATCCGCGAGGACCTGCTGGCGCGTTCGCAAAAGTCGCTGCACACCATGCTGAACTACGCGACGCACGCCGAGAACGGCTCGATGTACAACACGCCGCCGTGCTTCGGTATCTACCTGATGGGCCTCGTGATGAAGTGGGCGCTCGCCGAAGGCGGACTCGAAGCTATCGGCAAGCACAACGAGCGCAAGGCCGCGAAGCTATACGCCGAAATCGACCGCAGCGGTTTCTACCGCGGTACGGCCGAGAAGAACAGCCGTTCGCGCATGAACATCACGTTCCGCCTGCCGAGCGAAGAACTCGAGAACAAGTTCGTGAAGGAATCGACGGCGGCTGGTCTCGATGGCCTCAAGGGCCATCGGTCGGTCGGTGGTATGCGCGCGTCGATTTACAACGCGTTCCCGGAAGCCGGCATCGACGCGCTCGTGTCGTTCATGCAGGAGTTCGAGAAGAAGAACGGCTAGTCCGGCTTCTTGAAGCCAGGCGCACCAGGTCCACCACGTCGGCGGCGTCCGCGCCGCCGGCGTCGCTTCCGCGGCCCATCGCCAGGGGCGCGTTCGCCCTCTTCCGAGGCCGTCTGTGGCGGTTCCGCCTTGATGGCCTCGATGAAGCCCTTCCAATGTTCCACCACCGCCGCGGCGTTGCCGTGGATCTCGAACCACGTCAGCGCTTCCTCAAACGGTCCGCGGTGCATCAGCGCGCGCTTGGCGCGCGGCGCCATCTCCACGTCGGCGATACGTGACTGCAGCGACAGCATCTGGCGCAACCGCTCCGTATCGCCTCGCGCGATCGGGAGCATGCCGATCTTGAGGATCGGTTCCTTTGGCGGACGGCGGAATTTGGGCTTGGACTTCGGCTGGATCAGGTTGCCGATGTTGTCGTCTTCGTGATCCGTTTCGGGCTCCGGTTCCCATCGCGGCCGTTCATTGCGTGGCATCAGTCCCAGTGGAATGAGCACGGTGCCGAGCAGCACGGGATTGCGTAAGGTCGCCGGGGCGCTGTCGAACTTCCTGCGGTAGACGTCGAGCGCCGCCAGGCTGCTCCACAGGCCGTCGTTCCTCGTGCCGCGCTGAATCTCAGGGGTCACCGGTTCGAGCAGGCGATGCTCGGCCAGCGCGCGGAAAGTCTGCTCGGCGTAGCCGGAGCGGAGAATCTTGTAGTACTCCTCGATCATGCGCGCCGGCGACGCGGTGGCGATCAGATCGCTATGCGTCGCGATGGCGTCAACGATCGGCGCATCGAGGCGGAATCCCAGTCGCGACGCGAATACGATCGCGCGCAGCATTCGCACCGGATCTTCCTGGAAGCGCTCGTTGGGATCGCCGATGCAACGGATCACGCCGTCCCTGAGATCCTGCAGTCCCCCGACGTAGTCGATGATCGAATAGGTAGCGATGTCGTAGAACAGCGCGTTGATTGTGAAGTCGCGCCGGAACGCATCTTCTTCAGGTGTGCCGAACGTATTGTCGAGCGGCTGCTTCGGGTTGAGCAGCGCCTGCGCGTCTGCGCGGCCCTGTGCGACGGGATCAAGCAGGGGCGTGTTGTCTTCGTGCCGAACGTCGATTTCGGCAGGTTCTGACTCGCTGCCGGCGGGGATGTTGCGCCGGAACGTCGCGACCTCGATCGTCTTGAGGCCGAACCGGACGTGGGCCAGCCGGAAGCGGCGGCCAATGATCCAGCAATTCCGGAACAGCTTCTTGACCTGGTAGGGATGGGCCGACGTGCCGATGTCGAAGTCCTTGGGTCGGCGGCTGAGTAGCAGGTCTCGTACGCTGCCGCCTACGAGGTAGGCTACGTTTCCGGACTCGTGCAGGCGATACAGGACCTTCAGCGCGTCCGAGTCGATGTCCCGCCGTGAGATCGGGTGTTCAGCCCGCGGGACGATCACCGGTTCGGTCATTCCAGGTAGTCATTGTATGGGAGTCTGGACGACCTGCTCGAACAGTTTCGGATCGATCTGCTTGGTCTCGGGCCGCAAAGGATCTTTTTCCGAGTAGATATCCAGCCTGACGGACGGGCAGCGCGTGCCCAGGGCGGCCACGTCGTAAACATAGAGGCCTTCCCGCACCGTTTTCTGCTCGGCGAACTGGCGTTCGATGATCGACGGATGGATGGGCGTCACCTCGGTATCGCCGCAGAAGACCCGCATCCGCAGAAAATTGGCCCTGAAGCTCGGTAGCGGCGGCAACGCCACTCCCTGGGTCGCCGCGGCGCCTCGCGCCAGCGTCTTCCACAGGCTCTCCTCGAACTGCGGTGTCACGCGGATCATCAACAGGGGTGGCGCGTCGGCCACGTAGTCCGACCAGTTGGCGAAATCGGTTCGCGCATTGGAGCCGATCGTGCCGGTCTGCATGTGCCAGGGCGTCAGCAGGGTGATGTCAAAATCGGCTCCAGACAGCGACACCGGCAGCCGCTTCTGGGCTGCGGCCTGTTGCGGCTTCAGGACCTGGACGCGAGTGCTGCCTTGCACCGGTTCCATCGGGAGGCTGATGGGCCGTGGTGCCGGGCCGGCCATCTTCTTCGACGCGACCTCGAGGCCCTCGCACACCTTGCCGATCGGCACGACCCACGCTTCGGTCCAGCGCTTCGGGTCGTCACGTCGCGTCTCGAATGCGCCGAGTCCGAGAAGCTCACCGCGATCGTCGAACACCGGAGCGCCGGCGCTGTCGCGGGCGAGGCGCAGATCCGCAAAGATCGCCTGCTCGGTCACGCGTGTCACCGTTCCATCGGTCAGGCTCTTCGGCGCCAGCATCGGCGAGGCGATGGCGACGATCTGATCCTTATAAGCCGCGGCGCGCTCGCGGGGCGCACACGACGGCGCGATCGGCTTCGCAATGACGGATGGGTCCACCCACACGATTGCCGCACCGGTCAGCCGTTCGGACAGCAGCACGCTGCCCGGAACCTTGACGCGCTCGGCGCCCTTGGTGAGCTGCACCTCGACTGACGTCGCTCCGTTCAACGCGAGGTGACTCGTGGCGATCAGCCCCTTCTGGTCGATGACGAACCCCGAGGCATGCGAGGTCGGAGTCCAGATCTCGACGACGCTGTCGCGCCACTGGGAGAAGACCCTGGCGGCATCGCCATTCGTGGCGGCGGTCGCGCTTACGTCAACGTCGCCGTTGGCATTGGCCGAGCCGAGATCGAGCGTCACATCCTTGCCGGCGACGACGTCGATCATCTGGGTCCACGTGAACAAATGGCCCGCCAGTGACACCGGCTGATCCGACTCAACCGTGTAGGAGCCGGGCTTCAGCTTCAACTCGATGGTGCCGTCGGCGGATGTGCGGACCCGTCGCGGTTCGCTGGTCGAGGGGTTGTCGCTCACGAGCAGGACCACTCGGGGCATGGGAATGAACCCGCCGGCGCCGTCGGGCAGCGCCACTCGAATGCGCAGCACGCCGGTGTCCTGCGCGGAGCCCAGGGTCAGTGCCAGCGTGAGAATCGCGACGAGCTTGGCGGCCATGCCTGCCCCAATTGTAGAGAATTGAGAGCCTGTTTTCGTGTTATCAAAGTCTCCTGTGACGTCTGTGCCTTCTGTGGCGCTTTCTGCGGCCCTGGCTCTTGTATTGGTTTCGGCGCCCCCTGCGTCCGCGCAGCGCGCCGACCTGGCCCGCGCGCGAACCGCCTACAACCAGCGGCAATTCGACGTGGCTATTGAAGCCGCCGGCGCGGCGCAAAAGGTCCAGGCGACCGCCGACGCCGCGGCGGTCGTGCTGGCGCGCGCCCACCTCGAGCGGTATCGTGAACGCGCCAACCCGGATGACCTCTCGGCGGCGCGCGTTGCCCTGGGCACCGTGCGCGTGACCAACCTCGATACGCGCGACAACATCGACTACCTGATGGCGCTCGGCGAAGCGCTGTTCTTTGAAGACGACTACGGTGCGGCGGCGACGTTGTTCGAGAGCGGCATTGACGCTGCCGTGGCGCAAGGTCCGCAGGCCGGCGAGGCGATGCTCGAATGGTGGGGCAGCGCTGTCGAACGCTATGCCGATGCGCTCGATCGCGAGGGGCGCCGGCCGGCCTTCCAGCGCCTGCGCGAGCGTATGACGAAGGAGTTGTCGCGGAATCCAGCGTCAGCTGCGGCGGCATACTTTCTGGTGGTCGCGATCCGCGGGACGGATCAACCGCTTGAAGCCTGGGAAGCCGCGATCGCGGGGTGGGTCCGCGCCCGCATGGCCGGCGCACGCTCGGCCACGCTGCGCGCCGATCTCGACAAGCTGGTGCTGGAAGGCATCATTCCCGATCGCGTCCGCGCGGTCGCGCCAGACAGGCGCGCGCAGACGGAATCCGAGCTGCGAGGCGAATGGACGGTGGTGAAGGAAAGGTGGAAGTGAGAAGTGAGAAGTGAGAAGTGAGAAGTGAGAAGCTTCTCACTTCCTACT
>CAZVLS010000038.1:0-21188 GCA_964628295.1 uncultured Acidobacterium sp. | reverse complement strand
GTCGACATGATCGGCACAGGGATGCCGTGCTTGGCGGCGCGGCGGACGGCGGCGCCCTGCAAGGCTTCGACTTCGATGCGCTTGCCCTGTTCGAGATCGATCAGCAGCGATGAGCGCGTGCTGGCCGGAAGGTTCTGCATGTATTCGCGGAGCGTATCGAAGCGGTTGGCCGAGATCGTCACACCCTCGGCCTGCGCGATAGCGGCGATCTCGCGCGAGGCGGCGTAGAACATCTCCTGCACGTGCGGGAACTTCCAGATGTGACCGATCGCCAGACGCGACGCACCCGTGAAACCCGAGAACGCCGCGAGATACACGTACTTGTCCCAGATCGGCACGCGGGCATCTGCCGCCGGCGTCGCGATGATGTCGGCGGCGCTCATTGCATCAGCGATCGCCTGCACGCGCGGCGTGATCGTGCCGCGTTGCGCGAACACCTCGCCAAAGATGATCGAGCGATGGATGCCGGTCTGGACGATCAGGCCAGGTCCCTCGAGGGCCGTGGCGACGTAGGTGGTTCCGCCGAGCACATGCTCCTTGCCGACCACCGCGGCCACATCATCCGTGCTGTCGACTCCGTTCTGGAGCGTCAGCACGGCCGTATCGGGACCGATCATCGGCGTGAGCATCGGTAACGCGGTCGCATTGTCGTAGGCCTTCACGGACACGATCACGACATCGACAGGGCCGACACGCGAAGTGTCGCTCTCGGCGGCCGCCGTGACGGTGAAATCGCCGAGTTTGGAGCTCTGGATCTCCAGTCCCCGCTGCCGAATCGCCTCCAGGTGAGCGCCGCGCGCAATGAACGTGACATCCTGGCCGGACCGCGCCAGTTTCGCGCCGAAATACCCGCCGACCGCTCCCGATCCGAGAATCGCAATTCGCATCCGCAGAATGCTGACACGGAAGCGCCAAAACGCTGAAACGCGCTAGACTTTATTCATGGCGGCCCGCCTGACGGCTTATGCCGTGGCATTCATTGTCGGGGTGACGTTTATCGCCGGTCTGATCGTTCGCGCGCAGCGCGAAGATGATGGCCCGGTCGATTTGATCGTGATCAACGGCAAGGTCTACGCGGGCGGCGAGGGCGATCTCGCCGAGGCGGTGGCGGTCACCGGCAACAAGATCGTGCGCGTGGGCACCAACCGCGAGGTGCAGCGCCTGCGCCGCGCGCAGACGGTGGTCGTCGACGCCAGGGGCGGCGCGGTCGTCGCCGGGTTCAACGATTCCCATGCCCACCTGATCAACGGCGGCCTGTCGCTCGATCAGATCAGCCTCTCGGACGCGCAAACACTCGACGACATCAAGGACACCATCCGCGTGTGGTCCGAAGCGCATCCTGAACGCGCGTGGATCACCGGTCGCGGCTGGTACTACCAGCCATTCAATGGCGCGATGCCGACCCGGCAAATGCTCGATGCGCTGGTGCCCGACCGCCCGGCGTACCTGATCGCCTACGACGGTCACACCGGCTGGGCGAACACCAAGGCGCTCGAAGCTGCAGGGATCAACCGCCGCACCCCGTCACCGGCCAACGGCGTGATCGTCAAGGATCCGCGCACCGGCGAGCCGACCGGCGCGCTCAAGGAAGCCGCCATGGCGCTGATGAGCGCCGTGGCACCGAAGCCGACCGACGAGGATCGGCTCGCCGCCATCCGCGCCGCCATCGATACCGCGCATCGCGTCGGCATCACCAGCGTGCAGGATGCCGGCGGCACTGCCGCCGACCTGGAGCTGCTCGATCGCCTTCGCAAGCGCGGCGAGTTGACGCTCCGCATCTACCAGGCGCTGCGCGCCGACGCCACGCTGACCGAGGCAGGCCTCGCCGAACTCGAGGCCGTGCGCACGCGCTTTGCCGACGATCCGCTGCTGAAGACCGGTGCCGTCAAGCTGATTGCCGATGGCGTGATCGAGTCGCACACGGCGGCGATGCTCGAACCGTACGCCAACCGCCCGACCATCAAGGGCGATGCGCGATTCACGCAGGAAGAACTCAATCGCGTCGTCGGACTGCTCGACAAGAACGGCTGGCAGTTGATGACCCATGCAATCGGCGACGCTGCCGTCCGCATGACGCTCGACGCCTACGAGGCGGCGGCACAGGCCAATCCCGCTCCGGAGCGAGGACGCCGCCATCGCATCGAGCACATCGAGACGATCGATGCGGCCGACATCCCCCGCTTCGGCAAACTCGGCGTAATTGCCGGTATGCAGCCCGTGCACGCGACGCCGAGCCCGACGCCTGGCGACGTGTGGAGCACCAACATCGGCGAGGACCGCGCCGGCCGCGGCTGGCCATGGGCCAGCATTGCCAAGGCCGGCGGACGCCTCGCGTTCGGCAGCGACTGGCCGGTGATGACACTGAATCCGCTTGAAGGCATTCGCGTCGCCGTCTCGCGCACCACCCAGGATGGCCTGCCGGCCGGCGGATGGATTCCGACCGAGCGCCTCGCGATCCGCACCGCCATCGACGCCTATACGCGCGACGGCGCCTGGGCGTCGTTCGATGAGCTGCGCAAAGGCCAGCTCGCCAAAGACATGCTTGCCGACATCGTCATCCTCACGGACGATATCTTTTCAGGGCCCGCCAGCCGCCTGACGACCACGGAAGTGGCCGTGACGATCGCCGACGGAAAGGTCGTATACCGTCGCGATCCGCCTGACAACACGACCGCGCCTTAGCCGCAGACAGTTCGGTAGCCACAGAAAGCACAGAAAGCTCAGACAACAGAACGAACTGTTGGTCGTGGCTGCTCGTCAAATTCCCAGGATCTCTATGCTCAAACCTCTGCTCGTCTTTGCATTGATTTGTTCCGTGTTATCTGTGCCTTCTGTGGCTTCAGAGAACTCGGCGGCTCAATCGGACCTCGATACATTCATGGAAAAGGTCCTGGCGCGCCGTGACGACAACTGGAAGAAGCTCCAGCAATACGTGCTCGAGGAGAAAGAGGCCTTCGACATCACGGGGCCGGGCCGCATCCCGCTGTGGGGCATGCGCCGCGACTACTCGTGGTTCATTCGGGACGGCATCTTCGTTCGCAGCCCGATTTCCGCAGACGGCGTGAAGCTGTCGGAGTCCGACCGCAAGAAGGCCGAGGACGAATACCTTCGCCGCCAGAAGAGTCGCGATGCCGCCGAGCGGCGCCGCGCGGAACGCCGCGCGAAGGGCGAGGATGTCGAGAAGCCCTCGACCGCGATCTCGATCTCGCCGAGCGGGGTTGACGTCTCCTCGTCGGACGACCGGGCCGTCCCGATCAGCAGCACCGACGACATGCTCAAGCAGATGCGCGAGCCACAGTTCGTCTCATCCGCCTACTTCCTCAAGTTTCGGTTCGAGAAGGGCCGCTACGCGCTGGCCGGCCGGGAGAAGATCAACGGCATCGACGCGCTGAAGATCGAGTATTACCCGGGGGCCGGACTCTTCAAGGACGATCGCGATGTCGAACGCGAGCGGCGCAGAGCGGAGCGCGACAAGGAACCGGAGAAGGAGCGCGGCGCCAGGTCATCGCGCGGGCGCGATGAAGAAGAGAAGATGGAAGCGCGGATGAACAAGGCGTCCATGGTGACGCTGTGGGTTGATCCGAAGACCCACCAGATCCTCCAGTACACCTTCGACGATCTCGATTGGGACTTCTTCCCCGGCAGCTCCATCGTCCGCGTCGACAACGTGCTGGCAACCATGCAAATGGGACAGGCGTTCCCCGATACCTGGTTACCCAAGAGCATCGAGATGCAGTTCGGCATGATGTCGGCGGTCGGCGGCGCCGATGCGACGTATCGCGTCGACTACCTGAACTACAAGGAAGCCGCGGTTACCTACAGGATCAAATGAAGACCAGTCGTTCGACACACGTTCGACGGTCGTTCTACGTTCGTTCGACGATCGTCCTGTTCGCCCTGATCTACGCGACCGCTGCGTCGGCACAGACGTCTCCGGGAGTCGTGGCCGAAGTGCGCGTGCATGGCAATCACACCACCCCGGACGCCGACGTCCTCGGCATCGTCGGCGACGTCGTCGGCAAGCCGGCGAGCGATCAACTGATCGCCGAAATCCAGGACCGGCTCAAACGCAGCGGCCGCTTCGATGGCGTCGATGTCCGCAAGCGATACCGCTCGATCGAGAACCTGGACGACGTGCTGTTGATGGTGGTGGTTGATGAAGTGCCGGGTATCGATCCGCTCGACCTGACGCCGAGCCCGGTCAAGAAGTTCTGGAGCAGCGGCATGTTCATGCCGATCCTGCACTCCGAAGACGGCTATGGGTTCACCTACGGCATGCGCGTCTCTTTCGTCGACCGGCTTGGGCCGCGCAGTCGAATCACGGTGCCGGTGAGCTGGGGGGGCGAACGCCAGGCTCGCGTGCAGGTGGAGCGCTCGTTCAAGAAGGGCCCGATCGAACGGCTCTACGGAGAGGTCGGCGTCATGCGCCGCGAGAATCCGCACTACGAGCTGAGCGACCGCCGCACCGGATTTGCCGCTCGCGCCGAGTCCGCCCCAACGCGCTGGCTGCGGCTGGGCGCGGGCGGGCGACGGGAGAACGTTCTCTTCGCCGGCATTGATCGCGACACGGTGGCGCGCTTCGGCGGCGACGCCACGATCGACACGCGGGTCGATCCGGCGTTCCCGCGAAACGCGATTCACGCCACCGTCGGAATGGATCGGATTCAGTTCGACGGCGGCGACGCCGACCAGCGTCGCGCCGACGTGCGCGGCTACCTGGGGCTGTTCGGCCAGACGGTCCTCGCCGTGCGCGGACTGAGCGTCACCACCAACCGCGCGCTGCCTCGATACGAGCACCCGCTCCTGGGTGGCGCCTCCAACCTTCGCGGCTACGACGCCGGCTACCGCGCCGGCGACAATCTGGCGGCGGTCTCCGCTGAACTGCGAATCCCGCTGACGTCGCCCGTCAACGTTGGCCGGTTTGGCGTGAAGCTGTTCGTCGATGCCGGCACCGTGTACGGGATTGGCGAGAAGCTCAAGGATCAGAAACGTCTCGACCGTGGTGTCGGCGCCGGCGGCTATTTCCATATGACGGTGGTCAATGTCTCGCTCGACGTCGCGCGCTCGAGGGAAGGCGACATGCGCTATCACTTCGGCCTGGGCGTGACGTTCAAATAGATAGGGTGCGCAAGGCACACATCGTGCACAATGTGCACCGCGTGCACCCAGTGCACTGTGGAGGTCTGTCGATGAGCCGTCTAACTGCGCTCCGCATGTCCGTTGCTGCAGCGTTACTCGCCACCTTCAGCGCCAGCATCATGTTCGCCTCGCAGAAGAGCGCAGCGAACATGGTGAAGAACGCCACCGCGTTTCTCGACAGCCTGTCCGCGGATCAGAAAGCCAGGGCCGCCTTCCCGTTCGAAGGCGAGGAACGCCTGCGCTGGCACTTCATCCCCAACGAGATGTTCCCGCGCAAGGGACTGATGATCAAGGACATGAACGAGACGCAGCGGCGCCTCGCGCACGACCTGTTGCGCAGCGGGCTGAGCGCCCGCGGCTACACCAAGGTCACGTCGATCATCGAACTCGAAGACATCCTGAAGGTCGTCGAAGCCGGCGGCAGGTTCGCGCGCAACAAGGAGGAGTACCTGTTCTCGATCTTCGGCACACCAGCCGCGAAGGGCAGCTGGGGCTGGCGGGTTGAAGGGCACCACATCTCGCTGCGCTTTGCCGTCGTCAACGGCGCGGTGAGCGGCGACGTGTCGAGCTCGCCGATGTTCCTCGGAACCAATCCCGCAGAGGTCCAAGACGGCGCGAAGAAGGGCCTGCGCATCCTCGCGGAGGAAGAAGACGCGGCGCGCGCGCTCCTGATGGCGCTGCCGGCGGACCTGCAGAAGCAGGCGATCGCGAATGCCGTCGCCCCGGGTGACATCCTGACGATGAACAAGAACGACATCACGCCGTTGCCCGACCAGGGTGTGCTCTATTCCGCGTTGCCCGCCCAGCAGCAGGCGATGCTCGTGCGCTTGATCGAGGTCTACACCGGCAACATGGAAGCCGACCTCGCCGCGGCGCGCATGTCACGCCTCAGGAACGCGGGCCTCGACAAGATCCGCTTTGCGTGGTTGGGAGAAACCGAGAAGGGCAAGAAGCACTATTACTCGATCCAGGGTCCGACGTTCCTGATCGAGTACGACAACACGCAGAACAACGGCAACCACATCCACTCGGTGTGGCGCGACTTCAACGGGGATTTTGGGCGGGACGTGCTACGCGAGCACGTGAAAGCGGTGGCTCACTGAGTTCAGAGTGAAGAGGTTAGAGTGCAGAACCAATTTCTAAACTCTGCATTCTGCACTCTGCACTCTGAACTCTTATCTACACTACCAGCGAAGAACCCGCCGTCCTCTCCAGATGGGTCCTTCTTCGACATACCGCCACTCCGGGTTTTGATGAAAATCCCGGAGTGAGTTCAGCACCGAATCAAACACCGGCAGCGACTCGTCATCGCACTCGAAGTAAGTGATGAAGTCGAACTCACCCGGCCGCTCATAACCATCAGGATTGTGAAACACCCGGCGGAACAGGCTCGGAATGCCCTTCTCCGCCGCTTGCGCGTGCCCGCGAACCGGCGTGGCGCTCGCGTGATCGACGTGCGGGTAGAAATACGAGTGCCGCTCGAGCGTGCTCTTCTGCCACCATTCTGGCGTCTTGCGCATCGGCAGCACGATCACGTTGCGCGCGAGGCGTCCGGATCGGCGCGGCGGCGCGCCCTTGGTTGAGTAGTGCATCATCTCGGCGCTCGAATACCGCGGGTTCCGGAACGCGCCGTCGAGCGAGAGGATCTCCGCCGAGTCGCCGACACGGCGGCGCAGTTCCTCGTCGATTTCCTGAAGGCGCGGGCGGTATTTGCTCGACACCTGCACCATGTGGCGCGCGCGCTGGAAAGGCGGGTTCGGCGACTGCGCGGGGACATCGCCTTCCCGCACGAAGAACTGGATCGTCTCGAACCGCTGCGCCTGCATCTCCCGCGCATCGTCTATGTCGTAGTCGTTGAAGAAGCCGCGTGCGATATTTCCACCGGCGGTACGCAATCGCGCGCCGTGCGCGTCATCGTCTGCCCGAGCGATGACGAATAAGAACTTGGTGAAGGCCAGGTTCGTCGTGGCGCCCGAGCCGTTTGCGCCATTGCCCTGACCGCAGCCGCTTCCCATAACAGTCGGGCTATCGGCCTCTTTTGGTGCGGACTGTATGCGTACCGTGCAAAAGTGCGCAAAACTGCTGACCAGGCAACCTGATAAAGTAGAAAGGTTATGAACCCGTGGGACCAGTTTTCCGGGGCCAACGCGGGGTATGTCTACGAGTTGTTCGAGCGCTACCAGCGCGATCCCTCGTCGGTAGACGAGGCGACCCGCAGGGCGTTTGCATCCTGGACGCCTGCGGAGCCCATCACCTCAGTTTCAGCCGCCTCGACCGGTTCTTCGGTATCCGTTGAAGCCGGCATTGCCGCTTTCAACCTGGCCGAATCGATCCGCCGGTTTGGCCACCTCGGCGCCCAGCTCGATCCGCTGGGGTTCCACGATCCTATAGGCGATCCGTCGCTCGCTCCGCAATCGCACGGCCTCACCACCGAGACGCTGAAGAAGCTGCCGGCGTCGATCGTGTCTGGGCCGGCCGCGGCCGGCGCTGAGAACGCGTTCGAAGCCATCGCCAGGCTGCGCCAGATCTACTGCTCGACCACGGGCCACGACTACAACCATGTGTTCGTGCCGGATGAGCGGGTGTGGCTGCGCCAGGCCGTGGAGTCGGGCCAGTTCCGTCCGCCCAAGGATCCGATCGACGGCACCAAGCTGCTCAATCGCATCACGCAGGTCGAGACGTTCGAGCGCTTCCTGCACCGCACGTTCCCCGGCAAGACGCGTTTCTCGATCGAGGGCCTCGACATGATGGTCCCGATCATCGACGAGATCATTCACGACGCCGCCGAAGGCGGCGTGCAGCACGTGATGATCGCGATGGCGCATCGCGGCCGTCTCAACGTGCTGGCGCACACGCTGCAGAAGCCGTACTCGCAGATCCTGGCGGAGTTCAAGGATCCGATCCCCGGCCAGCGCCTGCGCGTCGACCTCGGGTGGATGGGCGACGTGAAGTATCACGCCGGCGCACGCGTCGAAGCGACGCCGGATGGCCTGCCCAAGCAGGTGATCGTCTCGATGCCGCCGAACCCGAGCCACCTCGAAGCGGTGGATCCGCTGTTGAACGGCATGGCCCGCGCGGCGGCCACGACAGCCGACCAGCCCGGTGCGCCGATCGTCGACAAGGGCAAGGTCCTCGCGATCCTGATTCACGGCGACGCCGCCTTCCCGGGCCAGGGCATCGTCGCGGAAACGCTGAACCTGTCGCGGCTTGCCGGCTACGACGTGGGCGGCATGATTCACATCATCGCGAACAACCAGCTCGGGTTCACGACCGATCCGGAAGAGTCGTTCAGCACGAGCTATGCGAGTGGTCTCGCGCGCGGATTCAAGGTGCCCATCACCCACGTCAACGCGGACGATCCGGTGGCCTGCATCGAAGCGGCGCGCCTCGCCATTGCCTACCGCCAGCGGTTCAAGCTCGACTACCTGATCGACCTTGTCGGCTATCGCAAGTACGGGCACAACGAGGGCGATGAGCCCGCGTTCACCCAGCCGCAGGTTTACCAGATCGTCGCCGCGCACCCGACGGTGCGTGAGAAATACGCCAAGACCCTGATCGAAGCCGGTGTGGTCACGCAGGAACACGCTGACGGCCTGGTCAAGCAGCGGATGGAGGAACTCGAGAAGGCCTATGCGTCGGTCAAGCCCGAGCAGGACTACATTCCGCCGGTTCCCGAAGTGCCGCCGAGCGGCGCCGCGAAGAAGGCGCGCACGTCCGTGCCGCTGGACACGCTCCAGGACATCAACAACCACCTGATGCAGGTGCCGGAAGGCTTCAGCGTCCACCGCAAGCTCGAACGCGGACGCGAGCGCCGCAAGGCGATGTTCGCCGCACCGGCCGAACGCACCATCGACTGGGCCGCCGCCGAGGAACTCGCGATGGCGACAATCCTCGCCGATGGCGTGCCGATTCGCTTCACCGGTGAAGACGTTGAGCGCGGCACGTTCAGCCACCGCCACGCGGTGTATCACGACTCGGTCAGCGGCGAAGAGCACGTGCCGCTACAGGCACTGCCGCAAGCCAGGGCGTCGTTCGAGATCCGCAACAGCCCGCTGTCGGAGTACGCGTGCGTCGGCTTCGAGCTGGGCTACAACCTGCAGGAACCCGCTCGCCTGGTGATGTGGGAAGCGCAGTACGGCGACTTCATCAACGGCGCGCAGATCATCCTCGATGAGTACCTGACGTCGGGCCGCGCGAAGTGGGGGATGGCGCCGTCACTGGTGCTGCTGCTGCCGCACGGCTACGAAGGCCAGGGTCCGGACCACTCGAGCGCGCGTCTCGAGCGGTTCCTGAACGCCGCCGCCGACACCAACATGCGCATCGCCAACTGCACCACGGCCGCGCAGTACTTCCACCTGCTGCGCCGTCAGGCGCAGTTGCTGACCACCGACCCGTTGCCGCTGATCGTCATGACGCCGAAGAGCCTGTTGCGTCATCCATTCACCGCGTCAGCACCCGCGGAGCTCGCCGAAGGATCGTTCCAGGCCGTGATCGACGACGACGTGGCCGCGGCGCAGCGCGGCAAGGTCCGCCGCCTCGCTCTCTGCAGCGGCAAGGTCGCGGTCGACCTGCTGACCAGCGAGCGCCGCAAGGACAACCCGAACGTCGCCGTGGTCCGCGTCGAGCAGGTCTATCCGTTCCCGGAGGAGGCGATCACCGAGTTGATCGGCCGCTATCCGAAGCTCCGCGAAATCTGCTGGGTCCAGGAAGAGCCCGAGAACATGGGCGCGTGGGAATTCGCACGGCCGCTGCTCGAGTCGCTCGCCGGCGCAACACCGCTGCGCTACATCGGCCGCTCGCGTAACTCGAGCCCGTCCGAAGGTTCATCGACCTGGCACGCCGCCAATCAGCGCGCCATTGTCGACCAGGTATTCGAAGCCAAGACCGAGGCGCGTGAACTGGATCGCGTCCTGTCGAAACAGATCTGACGACCCAGACGGCCGCGCCGTTGTCGCGGCCGCAGTAACGAGCAGAGGCAGTATTTTTGAGTATGGCGACCAACATCGTTGTTCCAGAGCTTGGTGAATCGGTAGTCGAAGCGCGCGTCGCGAAGTGGCTGAAGAAGCAGGGCGACAGCGTCACAGCGGGTGAGCCGCTGGTCGAGCTCGAGACCGAGAAGATCGATCTCGAAGTCAGCGCCGATCGCGCGGGCGTGCTCACCAACATCAAGCACCAGGAAGGCGCCGACGTCAAAGTCGGCGAGGTCCTTGCGATTCTCGAAGAGTCTGCGGCGGGAGCGGCCGCACCTCAGGCGGTGCCTGAGATGCGTACGGTGCCTGAGGTGCCTAAGGGTGAGGTGCCGGGCGCAAAGGGTGCCGACAAGAAGGCTACTCCTACGGCCAAGAATGTTGCCAAAGCTCACGATGTCAAACTTGAAGCAGTCGAGTCCTCGAATAGCCGCGTCACGAAACAGGACGTTCTGAAGGCCGCGGCCCCGGCACCAGCCGCGCCCGCGCAGGCACCTTCCGCACCCACCGTGGCACCAAAGGCACCGTACGCACCCAAGGCACCTTCGCCCAGCGGCGATCGCAGCGAGACGCGAGAGCGCATGACGAAGCGCCGGGCCACCATCGCGCGTCGACTGGTTGAAGCCCAGCAGACCGCGGCCATGCTCACGACCTTCAACGAGGTCGACATGACGGCGGTGATGCAGCTGCGCGAACGCCGCAAGGAAGCCTTCACCAAGAAGTTTGGCGTCGGCGTCGGCATCGCCTCGTTCTTCGTCAAGGCGGCGATTGGCGCGCTCAAGGCGTTCCCGCAGATCAACGCGGAGATCCAGGGCGACGAGATCGTCTACAAGAACTACTACGACATCGGCATGGCGGTCGGCGCCGAAGGCGGCCTCGTGGTTCCGGTGATCCGTGACGCCGACCGCATGGGCTTTGCCGACATCGAGCTGGCGATTCGCGACTTCGCGAAGCGCGCCCAGGATGGTTCACTGACGCTCGAGGATCTCAGGGGTGGCACGTTCACCATCACCAACGGCGGCGTGTTCGGTTCGCTGATGAGCACGCCGATCCTGAATCCGCCGCAGGTCGGCATCCTCGGCCTGCACAAGATCGCCGACCGCGCGGTCCCGATCAACGGACAGGTCGTGATCCGGCCGATGATGTACCTGGCGCTCAGCTACGACCATCGCATCGTCGACGGCCGCGAAGCGGTGCAGTTCCTCGTCAAGATCAAGGACTACATCGAAGACCCGGCCTGGATGCTCCTCGAAGGCTAGCCGGTGATACCGTAACCAGCCGATGGCCCGGACGGCAACGGCGCGACAGCTGCGTAAGCTGATCGCCGCACGAGAAGCGAAGCGCGGTTTGCTGATCGCCTTCGAGGGTCCGGACGGTTCCGGCAAGACCACACAGCGCAAGCTGCTGGCACGATGGCTGGAAAGCCAGAACCACGAGGTCGTCTCGACCGCGTGGGCGTCGTCGCCGCTGATCAAGCCGCTGCTCAAGGTCCGCAAGAAGATCCGCACGCTCTCCACCGAGGAGTATTCGCTGCTGCACGCGGTCGATTTCCGCCATCGCGTGGAAACGTCGATCCTGCCGGCGCTATGGTCCGGCAAGACGGTGCTCGCGGATCGCTACCTGTTCACCGCGCTGGCGCGCGACGCCGCCCGCGGCCTCGACCTCGACTGGCTGCTGCACGCGTATTCGCCGCTGCTCTGGCCCGACCTCGTCATCTATTTCTCGATGACGCCCGAGGACTCGCAGCGACGCCTTGCGTCGACGCGCGCGCCGCGCTTCTATCAGGCCGGACAGGACGTCACCGGCATCGAGGATCCGCTCGCCAGCTACGGTCAGTTCGTGGATCGCGTGGTGAAGGAATACAACAACCTGTCGGTGGTCTTCCAGTTCGTCACCGTCGATGCGGGCGAAGCCGTCTACCGCCAGCACACGCGCGTCCGCGAGCTGGTCGAGAAGGCCACGAAGCGGCCATGGACGACGTTCAGTGCGGAAGCGGTTGAGGAATGGCTGACAAGGTCAACAACGCCGGGCGCCTGATCGCGGTCGACGGGTCGCGCGGCAAGGACGTCACGGCCGCGGCCAACGCGATCGCTGCGGAGCTGAAACGTCGCGGTATCGAGTGCGGCGTCAGCCGCTGGGACGCGTCGGGACTGTTCTCCGAGCTGGCGGCAACCGGGCACGGCAATCGCAGCGTGTCCGCGCGCGCGTTGTCGCTGGTCTATGCCGCCGATCTCGCGTTCCGTCTCCGCTGGGAGATCCGGCCGATCCTCGAGTCCGGCGGCGTCGTGATTGCGGCGTCGTATATCGACACTGCCGCCGCCTTCGGCGCCAGCTGTGGCCTGAGCGACGCGTGGCTGCGCGAGTTGCTGCGCTTTGCCCCGTCGCCGAATTTTCGCGCCCGCGCACAGGAACGCAAGATCGATCGTCCGTGGAAACAGCGCCTGGACCGCGGCTATGCCGAGTATGCGACGGTGATGCTGGGCTCGAGTCCGGCTGCGCGCGTGTCGAAGAAGACGCGGCAGGCGATGATGGCGGCGCTGGACGAAGCGCGCGGGCGCAAGGTATTTCACCTCACGACCAAGGGCGTTGAGGCGCTGGTGAAGGCGCTTACTGGCAGCCGGAAGGCCGCGTCGCGCCGGTCTGCTTCGCGACCTCGCAGCGAACGTAAGTAATTCGCGCGTCCGGAAACAACAGCAACGCGTCACGCGCCGCCTGATACTCGCTGTTCGAGTACGGCTTCAGCGTGTCGGCGAGCATCGCTTCCTGGGTCATGTCGAGCTGTCGCTGCATTTCGGTGCGCATCCAGTCGGCGGCCGACGTCGCCGCATCGATCAGCGACGAGAAATACATCGCCCCATACGGGCTCAGCGACAGCGTCTTCTGCGTCAGGATGTTCTCTTCGTTGCGCGTCGTAATCCCGAAATCCGATTGCAGGAACGCGTTGTCTTCGTCCCACGCGATGAACACGTGCTTCGTGCTGTTCTCGAGACGGTAGAAGTAGAAGTTGTTCATGCCGTCGTAGCCGTTGAATCCGTCGTTCTGCGCAATGAAGTTCTGCCCGGCGATGTACTTCACAAAGGCCGGCAGATCGAGGCGCGCGCCGATCGTGGCGTCAAATGATGACGAGGCGGTGGTGTTAACGAGCCTGATCAGCTCCTCGATCGGCCCCCAGATGCGAGTGTCGCCGTGGCTCTCGTTGGTCTTGATGTCGAAGCGCGCCTTGTAGGGCGCAAGATCAGACCCCTCGTAGCCGAATCGCCACGCGCTGCCCAGCACGTAGTTGTATTCGAACAGGTAGCCGTCGTTCTGCACGTCGTCTCCGATGCTGCCGAAGACGCGTCCCATCATCGTCTTGTCGACGGTCTCAACCAGCCCATAAAGACCTGCGTAGGTGCCGTTGACGTACAGGCGGGCGTGCGTTTCTCGAGGAGCGGGGATGCCGAGCCGCGCGAAGAAGCGCATCGCGACGGTCTCCTTGATGCCGGTGCTGTCCTGGGTCAGGTTGTCGAGCACGAACGACTTCAGCCCGAGAAATTGCTGCCCGCTCGAATAGCGGTCGAAGTCGACGCGCAGTCCCGGCTTGGTGCTGCTCCGCGAGCCGAGCCCGCGCGAGCGGATGCCGACGTTGCGGACCGTCTGCCCGTTCCAGGTGAGGTCGGCCGGGTAGTAGGTGTTCTCCTGGAAGTTCTGTCGCAGCTTCGACCAGTCCGACGAGTTCAGCCACAGGTCAAGGCGCTGCAGCACTTCCGGATTGAAGAGGTCGTCGGTCGTTTGCGCCGCGGCGCTGGCGGCCAGCCCGAGCGTGAAGACGGCGGCGGCGAACAGGTGGCGCAGCATCAGAACACGATGTTAAGACGGATCAGTCCGGACCAGAAGGAGTTCGTGCCCGCTTCCGGCGTGCGATTCCCGTCCTCGAAGCTTTCGTGAATCGCGTTGATGATGACGCGCGTCCACGGCGTCGTGAGCCAGTTGATGCCGAACGTCATCACGCGATCGGTGTTCGGCAGAAGATGCTCGGAGCGGGGATTGGTGAACGCCGTGCCGGTCGTGCTGGCGCTTCTGAATCCCAGCTGATCGTAGCGGGCAGCCAACTCGATCGCGCCGATGCCGCCCTTCAATAATGGGCGTTTGGGATTGACGTTGCTGTCCTTGTCCTCACCCGTGACAAACCAGGTGCCGGCGACGTACCACGCCTCGCCAATGTAGTCGGACAGGTCCTGGTCGCGATTGCTCTGCTCCTTGCGCTGCTCTCGCGACTGGATCCATTCCGCTTTCAGTGACGTCGGACCGGGCGTCCACTCGAACTGCGCGCCGAGGCGTTGACGGCGCCCCTTCACGTAGACGCGATCGAAGAAGTCGTACCCCCACATCGCCTCACCGCGGAGGCCGTTGAGACCTTCGGGCACACTCGAGGTCGTGTACGCCACACCCAGGGTCGCACTGCGCAGGCGGCCGACCGGCAGCAAACGCAGCAAGTCGCCGGTGACCCTCACGGCCACTGATGGACCTACATCATCCAGGTCCTCGCCCTGCTCCACAAACTGCGGCTCATCCGACTCGGCGTTGTCGCCATCGTCATTGAACACGCCGGCTTCGTAACCGAAGCGGCCGATCTCGCCGTGCACCATCACGCCGCGATCGCGACCGGGGGCAAGGGCCGTCGAGCCGAGCGCGCGATACGCGAAGTCGAGGTCACTGACGCCGGTGGTCTGCTCCAGGCCGAACGGCATCTTGAAGCGGCCGCCCTTGATCCTGAATGCGTCGAACGTCTTCCACTCTCCCGCAACGTCCTTCCACGCTCCGAACTGCCACTTGTCGTCGACCTCTTCGATCTCGCGCTCGACTTCCCACTCGAAGTGACGCGTCAGCTCGCCGGCCAGGCCGACACGCGCCGTGCGGAGGTGAAACGTGTCTTCGCCGATCTCCGGATCGAAGCGCCGCCACTCGAGGAGCGCGCGGCCCTTGAGCTCGAGGCTGATGTCTTCGCCAAAGACAATGGTCGGGCGGTCGTTCCACACGAAGCCACGCTTGTCCTGCGCAGCGGCCGGAATGGCGGTGCAGGCCAGCAGAATGGCGATGGCGAACAGGCGCTTCATTCGATTCGATCTCCTGGGAGGCGCATGGCCGCGGGACCGGCCTTCGCGCTCAACTGTTGATACGACGTATTCAGCTGTTTGACCAGCGCGGGCTCGTGCACCACGACTGAAACCTCGCGGCGGAAGTCGAGGCTCAACGTCGACAGCGCGGTGCTGCCCAGGATGGCGCGCGATTCGTCGACGATCAGCATCTTGCCGTGTGGTTCAAGGCCGCCCATCGGGTGCTTGCCCAGCACCGATACTGTGATGCCCTCGGCACGCCGGTCGCGCAACAAGCCAACAAGATCCGGATCGGAGAGCTTGTGATCGAGGATGCGGATGCTGTGCCGGGCGCTGGCAATGAGTCCGCGAATCTCTTCGCGTGATCGTTCCGGACCAACGATCAAGCGACGGCTCAGCGGCCGCCGCGTCGGCAGCGGCACACCGGCGGCATCCGCCTTGAACAAGGTGAGCAGGCCCTTTACGACCGATGTGTCGGTGGTGATCAACACCGCATCCCACGTGCGCGAAAAGCATTTCTTGGTCGGGTTCAGGGTGGTGACGATGGCGGTGGTTTCGTCGGCGACCAGGTACTTGGCGTGGTACTTCACGACCGGGTCGGCGTAGCGAGTCACGACCGCGCCCATCTCCTCGAGCGCGCCCCACAGCTTCTTGAGCCGCTTCTTTCCGCCCTTGGCGCGCTTGGTCAGGATCGCCTCGACCTCGCAGCCGCGTTCGAGCGCCGCCGCCAGCGCATCAAGAATCGAGAAATCGTCACAGCGGAACAGCGACAGCACCAGGCGCCGCTTGGCAGACGCGATCACGCCCAGCAGCGCGGCCTTGCGCTGCTCCGGATCGAGGACGAGGCGTTCTGCGGTCTTGCCTGAACGCCGCCGGGTTGAAGCCGCCTTGCGCCGCGGGCGCGGCTTAGCCGCGTTTGGGCGGCGACCAGGAGACATTCTTGATGCCTTTCTTGCCATCGCCCATCAGTTGCGCGCTCAGATCTTCGAGCGAGTCGGTCGGCCTGAGCGTGGTCAGGTACTTCGCCGTGGCTTCATCACCCTGCGAGACCTCGCGCGGCTCAAAGGTGATGGCGTTGACGGCAAACACGTGATGCACGTGCGAGGTTGGGAAGTCCCGTTCCTCCGCCACGATCTCGACGAGCATCTGGCGCGGGCGCGCCGAGCTGAACACGTTGAGCAGCGGAATCAGCGCGCATAGGAACAGCGTGCCGAGACCGGCGACCGAGAGCGCGCCAAGCCCGGCCGCCATGCCGAGGCCCATCAGGATGAAGAGGATGGTGATGTCACGCGCGTCCTCGACCGGCGTGCGGAAGCGAATCACGCTGGCCGCGCCGGCCACGCCGAACGCGCGTGCCACGGAGTTGCCGATGATGATCATCATCATTGCGCCCGACACGCACAGCAGCACCTGCGCCTGGTCGAGGGCCGGATTCGAGGTGCGATCGCCGCGGTACTGGCGGTGCACGACGGTCACCAGCATGCCGATCACCGCGGACGCGATCAGCTTGCCGAGTTCGAACAGCGGATTCGACATGGCCACGCTGGACGAGGCTGCGTCGGTCACGCCGGGCACGCGGCCGGCGGGAACGGCCAGGTCGAGACCGAGGTCCGGCCACGTGACGCCGATACCGACCAGGGCGCCGCCCACCACCGCCACGGCGATGCCGGACCAGACGCGGTCCCATTGAATGGTCTTGGTCTTCGCTTCGACGAGCGTGTCGACGACCTCCAGCACGCGGGTCAGCATCGACAGTTCGAGCAATTCCCTGACGCGCGGGTTGGGCGATACCAGGGTGAAGCGGCGATTCAACCGCTGCGCGGAGGTGTGGCCGCGCACCAGGGCGCGAATGCCGGCGCTGTCGGCGTTCGGCACACCGCGCAGATCGATCACGACGTGTTCGTAGTTGGACTTGAACACGTCCTGGATTCGCCGTTCGAGTTCCTCGGCCGGACCTCCAGCTACCAGCGCCTCCTGGGGCGAGAGGAGCAACCGGGCCTTGCTGCCTTGGACAGTGAGTGACGGCATAGGGAGCGAAGTGGCGAAACGGTACCACGTATGTAAAGCTGGGCAAAGGCCGATGCGCATCACTCGATTGGGTCAGGCGGCAGCGGCGCTCGCAGGCGCCGTGCTTCTTGCGGCGGCCTGCTCGAATTCCCCATCCGGTCCCTCGAACGGCGGCGGAGGTGTTGTGACTGGCGGCGGGACGTCAACCGGCCAGACCGTCACCCTGATCGGCGTTGGCGATATCGGCGTGTGCGGCCGCGCGGAGGTGGCGCAAACCGCCCGCCTCGTCGCGGGCCTGGACGGCGACCTCCTCCTGGCCGGCGATCTTGCGTACCCTCAAGGCACCGCCGCTAATTTCCGCGATTGCTTCAATCCCTCTTGGGGCCAGTTCCGTTCGCGGTGGCACCCGGTTCCAGGCAATCACGAGTACGAAAGCCCCGGCGCCACGCCCTACTTCGCGTACTTCGGCGAGGCTGCGGGCGCCGATGCGACCGGCTACTACTCGTTCACTGCGGGCGACTGGACGATCCTGATGTTGAACTCCAACATCGCCGCCACGCGCGGATCACCTCAGTGGGAGTTTGTGCGCGGGCAACTCGAAGCGCAGCGCACGCCGTGCACCATGGCCGTCTGGCATCATCCGCTGTTCACGTCGGGCCCGAACGGCAACAACAACTTCATGCGCGACATGTGGACCTTGCTCGAGACGGCGCGAGTGGAGGTCGTCCTGAGCGGCCACGATCATCTATACGAACGCTTCGCGCGGCAATCGGCCGACGGGCGCGCGGACGTGGTCAACGGCATCCGCCAGTTCACGGCGGGAACAGGCGGGGCGGAGCTGTACGGGCTGGCGCGCGTCGCTCCCAACTCCGAAGAACGGATCGTCAAGCACGGCGTCATCCGGTTCACCCTGCGGCCGGCACAGCTCGACTGGGAGTTCCTGACGCTCGACGGCGTGGTCGCCGATCGAGGCCTCGATACCTGCCGCTGATCTTCCCTCGCTACTCGCTACTGGCTCCCCGCTACCGGCTACTGTACGATTGCATGATGCTGAAATACGTCACCGCTTTCGTCTTGTCATCTGCCATCGGCGCCACGCTCGCCGCGCAGCAGCCGGGTGGCTTCACGCCGATTCCCGCTCCACCGAACGTGGCCAAGCCGCCCGCTGACGCGGCCAAAACCGCTTCGGGCCTCGCGTCCATCGTCCTGCAAGCCGGCACCGGCAAGGTCAAACCCGGTCCAACCGATCTCGTCACCGTGCACTACACGGGCTGGACGACGGACGGGAAGATGTTCGACAGTTCGCTGGCGCGGAATGCGCCGAGCTCATTTCCTCTCGATCGCGTGATCAAGGGCTGGGGCGAGGGCGTCCAGTTGATGGTCACCGGCGAGAAGCGGCGCTTCTGGATTCCGCAGGAGATTGCGTACAACGGCATGGCGGGCCGTCCGGCAGGCATGCTGGTGTTCGACATCGAGTTGCTCGACGTCGCCACCTCACCGCGCACGCCTCCGCCAGACGTCGCATCCGCGCCTGCCGACGCGAAGCGCACGGCGTCGGGCCTCGCCTACAAGTCACTGCGCGCCGGCAAGGGCGGGAAGAACCCGACAAAGGACAGCACCGTGACGGTCCACTACACGGGCTGGACCACCGACGGAAAGATGTTTGATACCTCGATTGAACGCGGCCAGCCGATCAGCTTCGGGCTGGGCGACGTCATCGCCGGCTGGACCGAGGGCCTGCAGTTGATGACGGTTGGCGAGAAGATGCGGTTCTGGATCCCCGAACGCCTGGCTTACAAGGGCGAGCGACCGCCGCGCGGCATGCTGGTTTTCGACGTCGAACTCATCGCCTTCAAGTAGTAAACGGTGTTTTAAGTGTTCCATTTTCGAGTTTCGGCGAGAAAATGGAACACTTACCTGCTAAATTCCTCAATCTAAACAACTTAGTCCGTTCTAGCCCATCCACATCGATGTTTGCTGCGCGAAAACAGCACATTCAAACTTATTGTCATATTCAAGCGTCACTTAATAGGACTCTAGAATCACCTACGAAACCGGCCGGAATTCGCGTTTTATACGACTTGATATGACATTGATGTCGTTTTAGTGCCACCTGGCACTTACATTGCTCTATGATGTCGCATCATGATTCTGTCGACCGTCACTCCCGAGCGCAAGAAAGCGGTTTGGGGCCGCAACATCCTCGCCGCCCTTCTTGTTGCTTCGTTTGCTGTTGTCACCTCCGCCGAAGCGGGTCCGGGCAACGGTAAAGGCAAGTCCAACCCCCGAAAGCCGCACCACGCCAAGCTGGACAAAGCGTTGAACGAGGAAGCCGAGATCGGCGACGACCTCGACGTGATTGTCGAGCTCAACGACGACCGCGACGGCGCCGCGCGTATCACCTCGAGCGGTGGCCGCGCCGGACGCAAGCTTGGAATTCTCAAGGCGCGCGCCGGCCGCATGCCGCGCGCCCTCCTTCGCCGCCTTGCCGACGACCCGAAGGTGAAGCGCATTCACCTGGACCGCGAGGTTCGTGGTGAAGTGGCGCGCACCGCCGCGACCGTCGGCGCCAAGAACGTGCATGCCCAGTACGGTTACACCGGCGCCGGTATCGGCGTCGCGGTGATCGACTCGGGCATCACGCCGTGGCACGACGATCTGACGGTCAACACCAGCACCAAGACCGGCCAGCGCGTCACCAAGTTCGTGGACTTCGTGAACAACCGCAGCGCGAAGTACGACGACTGGGGTCACGGCACGCACGTCGCCGGCATCATCGCCGGCAACGGCTACGACTCGAACGGCGACCGCCTGTCGATCGCGCCGAAGGCCAGCATCATCGCGCTCAAGGCGCTCGACTTCGAGGGCAAGGGCAAGATCAGCGACATCATCGCCGCGCTCGACTGGGCGGTGACGAACCGGACGGCCTACAACATCCGCGTCATCAACATGTCGCTCGGCGCGGGCGTGTTCGAAAGCTACAACACCGACCCGCTGACGCTCGCCGCCAAGCGCGCCGTTGACGCCGGCATCGTGGTCGTCGCCGCCGCCGGCAACATGGGCAAGGCCGCGAACGGCCAGCCCCAGTACGGCGCCATCACGGCACCGGGCAACGCGCCCTGGGTGCTGACGGTCGGCGCGTCGAGCTCGATGGGCACGACCGATCGCCGCGACGACACGATCGCGCTCTACAGCTCGCGCGGTCCAACGATGGTTGACTTCGCCGCCAAGCCGGACCTGGTTGCGCCGGGCAGCGGCACGGTGTCGCTGAGCGAGAAGAACAGCCTGTTCTACACGACCAAGGCGGCCTACCTGGTGCCTGGCAAGAAGAACGGCCTCAACTACCTGCCCTACCTGACCTTGAGCGGCACCAGCATGGCGGCCCCGGTGGTCGCCGGATCGGTCGCGCTGATGCTCGAAGCGAACCCGAACCTGACGCCGAACATGGTCAAGGCGATCCTGCAGTTCACCGCCCAGGTCTACAACGGCTACAACTACCTGACGCAGGGCGCGGGCTTCCTCAACACGCTCGGCGCCGTGCGCCTCGCGCGTTACTTCCACGTCGGCGAGAAGGGTGATCGCTACCCGAACATGAAGGCGTGGAGCGGTCACATTTTCTGGGGCAACCGTCGCGTGAGTGGCGGCGTGCTGACCCCTGGCGGTACCGCGTGGTTGCAGGGCGTGCAGTGGGGCGGCACCTCGACGCCGACCGGCCAGAACATCGTGTGGGGCGAAAACTGCGCCGGCGACTGCGACAACATCGTCTGGGGCAACAACATCGTGTGGGGCGAGTCCGACGCCGGCGACAACATCGTGTGGGGCAACACCGACGGCGACAACATCGTCTGGGGCAACTCGGATGGCGACAACATCGTGTGGGGCAACGGCTCCGACGACAACATCGTCTGGGGCAACAACGGTGACGACAACATCGTGTGGGGCAACGACTGCGGCGGCGCCGACTGCGACAACATCGTGT
>CAZVLS010000037.1:0-25879 GCA_964628295.1 uncultured Acidobacterium sp. | reverse complement strand
ACCTAGAGCAACAGTTGGCCAACGTTGACAACGCGATTGTTCAAAACGATTTTCGGGCCGCAAATATTCGCGCCGGATACGTCTACGTGATCTCTAATCGCGGCGCACTCGGCGAGCACATCGTCAAGATCGGCCTCACTCGCCGGTTAGAACCACTCGATCGCATCAACGAACTGGGCGACGCCTCTGTTCCCTTCAGATTTGACGTGCATGCAATCTATTTCTCGGAGGATGCCGTCAAGCTTGAGAACGAACTCCACGACCACTTCGCATCTCGCCGCATGAACTGGGCGAACAATAGGAAGGAGTTCTTCTTTGCTTCGCCGGTTGAGGTGCGCTCGGTGCTCATCGAGAAGGTTGGGAACCTCCTAGAGTTCGCGGAGCACTGCGAATCAACCGAGTACTATCAGAGTGTAAGTAACTGGCCGGAAAGATTTCGGCATCCTGGTCCGGTTTTCGCCGAATAGTCTGAGCGCGATCCAAGATTTGGCGAGGCACGAGTTGAGGAACGCGGAGTCATGGCCTACACCCCGCTGAGAACAGACGCCGCTCCAGAGTCCATCAGGGACTTCATTCGGATCCACGTCGACATGCAATTACATGATGTGCACACGATGCTGCGCTTGCCGTTAACGAAAGAGTCTGGCATGGAGGGCGGCTGCAACTTCGCGAGCGTGTCCGTGCTCTGTGCCCTGCTCGCTGGCGCATCGACTGTTTTCTTTCGACAGCATGGTCCCGATGGAGAGCGCTTTACCGATCTTCTTCTCGCGCACTACCCGTGGAACAGCCAACCGCGCGGTGGGGTCGAGCCGTCGATCGCGATCTCTGCTATCTACGGCAGGTACCGAAATCCCTTGGTGCATGCCCTGGCCGTGTCCACGCGGAAATCCGGGAGAGGACCGACGCGCCGGATTGTCGTCGACACCCATGAGAAGCCTCTCGGGGTCATTAAGCAAGCGCTGACCGAGGAAGCGATTGTGGCTCTTGAGCGACCAGACGGACCGGCCCCGAATTGGTTAACGCCGGTCATCACGTCCAACAGCGGTGGTGGGGTTGATCTCTATCCACACTTCCTGTACTGGGGAACGCGTCGAACTCTGGAAAGCCTGTTCAGCGATCGAGCGTTGATGCAGCAGACGGTCGAGTGGTTCGCCCCCTTGGCGGCCGACAAGGCGATGCCAGGCGAAAGTGGATGAGGTTCAAGACACGAAATCGCCCCGACAGCGCGGGCGCGTGTTCACCTTCGAGGACGATTTGGGAGCCTGGCCTGCGGGAGTTACGTGCGCCGCCAAGACACGAGCGACTGTGACGTGACTGTGACGTAGCTCGATCGATTTTGCGATTTCTATAACGAGTTACGGTGATCGACCGACGTGACGTGAGCGAAGCTAAGTCGTTGGTTTCGCAACGGTAATCGAAATCCGCAGCACACCATCGCAAACCGCCAGAGCAATTTCCAAGCGTGCTCCTTAAACCACTCGGACATCTCTCCGTTCGAGGGCATCCCAGTCTATCAAGCTCGCGACGGAAATGCTCGGCCCACGTTCTTCTTCCGTTTCGCAGCGATGATCCGATGGGCCTCGCGCAAGTGGCTCTCCAGCGCATCGTCTTTGACGGCATCAAGCAGGATGCCGACCCAGCCACTCACGCCGACATACGGCGGATGGAAATACACGTCCGGCGCTTCTTCGATCATCAAGGGCTGAAGACCTTCGCCGACCGGCGCCCACAGCGCGAGCCGGCCATCGTCGCGGTGGTTCTCCGCGAACATCGCGAAGCAGCCTTTGTCCTTCTCAACGAAGAAGCACGGGGCGCCGTGCGACATCTTCTCAAATGAGCTGGGCAGCGTCGCGCACATGCGACGCAGTCGATCGAGCTGACCTTCCCGTCGCGTCTTCGGCCGGCCCTTGCCGCCACCGCGTGTCGTCAGTTGCTTGAGGCGGAACCTCGCGATCTTCTCGATCAGCCGCACGGGCACCGGCTCTGACAGCGGGAACTTGATCGTGCCTTTGCTGCGTTCGTATGGCGCCAGTTCTTTGCCAAACGCTTCGACCATGGCATCACTGGCGGGATAGATCGAGTAGTGCGATTTCCATCCTGCGAAATACAACACGCCCACTTCGTTCACGGTGTAGGCGGGCATCTGGTAGGCGAGCCCTTCCTTCGCATCGGGGAGCGCCTTGAGAATCGCGCGGCGAACCGCCTCGAGGCTCGCGCGAGACTCCTTCGGTTTCGACGCTATGTAATCTCGCACTGACGCGAATCGTTTCTTGGTGCCCTCAGGCGTCTTGGCCACGGCTTAAGTGTATCGTCAGCGACCGGCAGGGGCCGGTGGGGCCGGCCGGCTGTCACGCGTTACCGCAACCGCCCGTACTCGGCGCGTGCGTCCTTCAGCAGAGCCAGATCGGGGTCAGCATCCTTCCACAGCGTGAACAGATCGTCGTATGCACGCGTCGCCGCCGATGTGTCGCCGGACAGCGCGAAAGCGCGTGCGAGCTGCAGGCGAGCCAGCGCGCTCATCGGATCAACCAGCACGATGTGCGGATGATCGACAATGCGCTGGAACTCGGCGGCGGCTTGTGCCGGCTGGCGGAGCGCGAGGGTAGGCGAGGCCGCGCACATAGATGGGATACAGGCCGCCGTAACGGCCGATGAAGCCGATACGGCCCAGCGCAAGATCGTAGCGCGAGGCGATCTGCAGCGCCTGAATCGCAGCGGCGGGATCGCCGGCGTTGATCGCGAACAGGCCCCGAAGTGCCGGCAGATACATGAACTGCACCGACGTATCTTCGGGGAACTCGCGCGCGAGATACTCGGCCAGCGCTCGCGCTTGCGGCAGATCACCGGCGAGCGCCAATGCGAACGCTGCCGCATAGTCGACCTCCCGGAACTGGCCAAGTTCCAGCGCTCTCCGCGCGCTCTGCTTTGCGGCGGGGGCATGTCCAAAGAACGCTTCCCATACCGCGTGGGCCGCCTCGAACATGCCGGCCCGCTCGCGCCGCCCGGCCTGCTGCGCGATTTCGACGGGCACTGCGGACAGTTGTCTTGCCTCCTGCAGTCGGCCGGCCCGGGCCAGCGCGAGCGCCTCGACGTGCGGGATGAAATCCGCCATCTCGGTGTTCTGGCGGGCCGCGGCTGCGCTGCGGGTCAGCGCTTCAGCATCGCCCTTCAAGAACGCCACCAGGTATCCGATCAACAGCAACTCGCCCGACTCGATGTTCCGCTCTGCCGCTCGGCCGATGGTCTTCAGGGCATCATCAGGACGATTGGCCAGCAGTTCGTTGCGCGCACGGCTCGAGTAGGCATTAGGCGAATCGGGATCGATCACGATCGTCTTCCCGGTCTGGGCGATCGCGCGTTCGTGCTGCCCCGTGCTGCTCAAGGCCAGGCCTGCCGGCAAATTCACTGCGTTGGCATCGCGCGGGTAGCTCTCGGCCCACGCCTCAAGGGTCTGGAGCTCGCGCTCGAGATTGCCGGTGACGTCGCGGTCGTACAGGGTGTCGATGTAGTAACGCTCGACGTTGCTGGCGCGATGGCGAAGCTGATACGCCTTGAGCAGATCCTGCCGGGCCAAAGATGACTCACCCAATGTGCTGCGGCGGAAGCCCAGGTGCGCATGGGCCATTGCGAATTCCGGATCGAGTTCGATCGCGCGCTGGAGCAGCGGGATTCGGCGTGACCCGGTGATGGCCATCGCGGCGCTATAGGCCTTCAACGCCTCGAGTGAGGACGTGGTCGCCTCCTCGAGCGGCATCGAATGCTGCTGAATGGTGGCCAGCGATTCGCCCACTCGCGTGCGGAAGCGGGTGGCGATCTCGCTCAGTGCGCCGAGCACATCCTCCTTGCGAGCCGCCTGGGCCTGCTCGTTCGCGAGGTTGTCACCGGTCTCGCAGTTCGTTGCGCGAAGGCCGAGGACGTACTGGCTGCCGAGCAGCGCGATCGATCCCTCGAGCACGGCGGCGCTGGCCGTGCGCACGCACACACCCCTCGCCAATTCCGGGGTCAACCGTGCGTCGGCCGGCGTCTCCATCAGCGGCAGCGTGCGGCGAATGCGCTCATCGGACAGCAGGTTCAGGAACGGGGACTGCTGCAACTGGACGGCGAGTCCCTGCCTCAGTGTGTCGTCGAACACGGCATCACCGGTCGTGTTGGTGAACTCCGCGAGCACGATCGAGTCCTTGTCCGTCAGCGCCGACGCCCGTTGCGGATACAACGCGTAACCGCCCACCGAGATGACTGCGATGGCGGTGGCGGCCGCGGCCGCCCGCGTGATCCTGGACTTCGCGGTGACCTGCGGCGATCCACGCTTCAGACGCTGCAGGTCGGCGCGCAGGTCCGCGGCGTGCTGATAGCGGAGATCGCGATCCGGCTCGAGGCATTTCGCGATGATGCGTTCGAGCTCCGGCGAAGCCTCGACGCGAAGCCCGGCGCCGGTTGCCGGCCGCCGGCCCGTCGCCATCTCGTACAACACGAGGCCAATGCTCCACAGGTCGGCTCGATGATCGACGACCTCGCCCCGGGCCTGTTCGGGCGACATGTACGCCGCGGTACCGACGATCGCGCCGTGAGTCGTTTGCACGATCGTGCTGACGTCGGCCAAGTGGCCGTCAGCCGATCGCATCTTGGCAATGCCAAAGTCGAGCACCTTCACGTGGCCGCGTGGTCCGATGAAAATATTGGCGGGCTTGATATCGCGATGGATGATGCCCGCGGCATGTGCGGCCTCGATCGCCTCGGCGATCTGAAGGCCGGCGTCAACGGCCGCCGCCACGCTGGGGGCGCCGGCGGCGAGCCGATCCTTCAGCGTCATCCCCTCCAGATACTCCATCGCGATGAACGATCGCCCGTCCTGTTCGCCGATGTCGTAAATGGTGCAGATGTGCGGGTGGTTGAGTGCGGACGCGGTCCGCGCCTCACGTTGAAACCGGCTCAGCGCATCGGCATCGGTCGCCAGGTCGTCGGCGATCAGCTTGAGCGCGACGGGGCGATGCAGCCGCGTGTCCTCGGCTTTATAGACCACGCCCATGCCACCGCCGCCGATCCTGCCGACGATGCGGTAGTGGGAGAGTGTCTGGCCGAACAGCGGGTTGGCGCCGGCTGCCATCGGCCGCGATTATACGTGGCCTGCGATTGGTTCGCCGCGCCGCCTGGCACTGGCTCGTCGAACGGTCGCCGAACGTTCGTCGAACAACCGTCCGAACGTTCTATGATGGGCCGCATGAAACACCACTTCACATTTGCTTTGGCGACGGCCGCAGTCCTGGCATCAACGGCGGGCGCGAGCGCGCATTTCAAGCTGCTGAGCCCACCGGCCTGGATCAACACCAACGAACTTGGTGACCCGCAGAAGGCCGGCCCTTGCGGCGGTGACCCGAAGCCCGGTGCGAATGAGGCGATCCTGTCCAAGATCGTCACGAAGGTGACCGGCGGTTCGATGCTGCCGATCAAGGTCCAGGAAACGATCTTCCACTCCGGTCACTATCGCGTGGCCCTCGCCGTGAACTCGCGCACCGAACTGCCGCCCGATCCTTACGCGCAGGAGAAATGGACCGAGCGCGGCTTGTACTCGGTGTGGGGACAGATCCAAAGCCCGCCGCAGATTCCCGTGCTCGCTGACGGCTTGTTCCAGCACTACAACAAGCCAGGCGAACCGGCGTCGCAGCCCCAAAGGTCCCGATGGCGCCGTGGGAGACGCAAGTGCAGCTGCCGAACATCAACTGCGAGAAGTGCACGCTGCAGGTGATCCAGTTCATGGCGGATCACGTCTACAACCAGCCCGGTGGCTACGCCTATCACCACTGCGCGGACCTGCAGATCACTGCGGACCCGGCCAAGCCGATCGACACCCGCTGGCCGGGCCAGACGACGACGGCGAAGTAGATGAGCAAGAAGACGCAGAAGCGTTCGAATCCCGCGCGGCAGGTCGTGCTGAGGTCCAGCCCGAACTGGCCTCTCCTGGCACTGAGCGTCGTTGGTGTCGGCCTGACCGCATACCTGTCGTGGACGTCATTCAGCGGGTCCGGTGTGGCCGGCTGTTCCGCGGGCGGCGGATGCGACGCCGTTCTGACGAGCCGTTGGGCAACGTTGCTGGGATTGCCGACGGCCTTCTGGGGGCTGGCCGCGTACGCGGCACTGGGCGCGATCGCATTCGTGAAGCGCGTCGACCAGCACTGGTCGTACGCGTGGACGGTGGCGTTCTTCGGTGTCTGCTACAGCGTTTACCTGACGGTTGTCTCGCTGACGATTTTGCAGTCGGCGTGCCCGTATTGCCTGACGTCGCTCGCACTCATGAGCATCACGCTCGCGCTCGTCGTGGTGCAGCGTCCGGTCGAGATGCAGCATCGCTCCTGGTTGAGCCTTGCCGCCGGCCGAGGCGTACTCGCGGCGCTGGTGATCCTGGTGCTGCATGCCAACTACACGGCGCCGCTGGCTGAGCCGACGGGCCCGGAAGATCCGGTGATTCGCGCGCTGGCTGAGCACCTGTCTGACACGCGCGCGGTGTTCTACGGCGCGTCGTGGTGCACGCATTGTCAGGAACAGAAGCGACTCTTCGGCGCGTCGGTCAGCAGGCTGCCGTACATCGAGTGCAGTCCGAACGGTCCGAACACGCCGGCCCTGCGCTCGTGCACCGCAGCAGGCGTGCGCAGCTATCCCACCTGGGTGATCGATGGCCGCTCGTACCCAGGTGTGGTGTTAAGCCTCAAGCAACTGGCGACCGCGAGCCAGTTTCCAGACGCGGCGAAACTGGAATAGGACCGCGCAGCAATGGAGCGTCTCGCACTCGTGTGTCTCGCCGGCGCGGTCGGCACCGGTGCGCGCTACGTGGTCGGCCAGTGGGCGGCGCAGAGATTCGGTACCGCCTTTCCATTCGGCACGCTGTTCGTAAATCTCGCCGGCTGCTTTGCGATGGGGGCGGCGATGCACGCCGCGCTCACGATGCCGTGGTCCGAGACCGCGCGCGCCGCGATCGCGATCGGTTTCCTCGGCGGCCTCACCACCTATTCGGCCTTCAACTTCGAGACCACCCGGCTCCTCGAGACCGGGGCTTACGGCGCGGCGTTGACGAACGCATTTGTGACCATTGCCGGCTCATTGATCGCCGGTGTGCTCGGCATGTGGATGATGCGGATGGTCCTCGGCCGCTGAACGCGCCTGCCAAGGTGTTCGGCTAACGTCCTGTAGAGCCAGGACTTACGAACCAAGGATCTACAAAGGATGCGTCCCGCCATCGCGCGCCTAGACTCCGCGTGTGATGACGCGCATCCTCTCCAGACTGCCACTCGCCATCGCGCTGCTCGCGCCCGCATGTGGGGGCGGTAGCGCCGCGACCCCTTCGACACCGGCGGCACCATCAAACGTCCTGGCCGTCGCGGGTACGTATCCGACACGTGCCACCCTGATCGCCGAGCGAAACACGTGCGGCAGCGTTACCGTCCAGGACAATCCGACCACGGTGACGCATACCGCCGGGGGGACGGAGGTTTCGTTCGCTCACGCCGGGTCAACCTACCGAGGCACCGTCGACTCGACCGGCAGGTTCACCACACCGGCGGCGACCTTTCCGTTCCCTGACGCGGACTACACCATCAGCCTGAGCGGCCGGTTTTCGACGACGGGATTCGAGGCCACGGTGGAATTGACCAAGCGGGCCGGCGCGACCACGTGCACTTACGCCGTGGCGTGGGTGGCGACCAAACAAGGCTCGCCCAACACCATCCCCTAGTGGAACGTACTCGCTGAAGTACTACCGGGCCGTTCCGTAGGAACGGCCCCACTTGCTGCGAAGAGCTTGCTGCTGGTAGTTCCTGTTCACTGGATACGCTCCACTAGTACTATTCGGCCCATGATCCAGATGGGCGCCTTTACGTTCGACGCCGCTGCGCGCGAGTTGTGGAAGGGCGGACGCCGCGTCCACCTGCCCGCGCAATCCGCACACCTGCTGGCGTTGCTGGTGAGCCGGGCGCCTGAGATCGTGTCGCGCGAAGACATCCGCCGCGAACTCTGGGGCGATGACCTGCACGTCGAATTCGATTCGGCCGTGAACGCGTGTATCAGCCAGATCCGATCCGCTCTCGGCGATTCCGCGAGAGCGCCCCGCTTCATCGAGACGGTGCCGAGACGAGGCTACCGGTGTCTCATTCGACAGGCTTTCGACGAGCGTTCGGTGGTCGTTCGACAGGCGTTCGACGAACGTTCAGAACGCCACGTCGAACGTCCGTCAGAACGCATCGTCGAACGTCCGTCCGAACGCATCGTCGAACGTTCGTTACTCAACCGTGCCGTGATTGCGAGCTTTGCCGCGGTTGTCTCGCTGATGGTGTGGAGCGCCATTCCGTCTGCGCGTGGGCCGGCGTCGGCGAGTCTCGTCGCACTCCAGAAGTACGAGCGCGGAGTCTCGGGCCTCGTGGATGCGGCGCCGGTGGAACTGCTGGCGCGCGTCCGGCACTTTGAAACCGCCATCGACAGCGATCCCGATTTTGCCGCCGCCTATGCTGGCCTGGCGGAAGCGAAACTGCTGCTCGGCGCATATCGCGTGGAGTCGCCGCAGATCGTTTACGCAGCGGCGAAGGCCGCCGCCCAGAGGGCGTTGGCGCTCGATGATTCGCTCGCGGAGGCGCATGCGGCATTTGGCGCGGCGGTGCTGCACTTTGAGTGGGATTGGTCGACGGCACGAGCGCATCTGCGGCGCGCGGTGGCCCTCGATCCCCGATCGACGAGGGTGCAGCTCTGGTGGAGCCGTTACCTGACCGCCGCCAGGGAACACAATGCCGCCATTGCCGCGGCGAAACGCGCGGTGGCTCTCGCGCCAGGTTCACCGAGTGCGTTGACGCAACTCGGTATCGCCAGCTACTACGCCGGCCGCCCCGATGACGCGCGGTTGACGTGCGCCGATGCGCTCGCGATCATGCGTGAGTTCGTGCCCGCGCGGGTGTGCGTCGAGGCCGCGGACGCGCGCGCCGGCCGCTCGCCAAACCTGCTGCTGGCGCCGGCCATCGAGCTGGTACGCAACGGCGATCGTGAACGCGCGATCGACTGGCTGCAGCGCGCCGCGAATCGGCGCAGTGACAGCATCCTGCTGGCGGGCATCGAGCCGGCACTGCAAGCGCTGCACAGTGATCCTCGCTTTACGGCCGTGCTTCGACGCATCGGCACGCCGGCCCGCTAACGCCCGTCGAACGTCCGTCGAACGTCCGTCGAACGTCGAACGGCACGCTCTTTGTGCACCCACAGGCATGGCCGAAGAAACGCACGCTGACGAGGCAGTTCAGGGCGGTTTAACGGAGCGCGAGAAGCTCGACAACGTCATCCGCCTCGCCTTCGACGGACAAGAAGAGAAGTACAAGACCTTTTGCCAGGCGCTCGAGGAAGTAGTGCCGCCGGGTACGACCGTGATTCTGCGCGGCAGCGCCGTGACCGGAATCCGCTGGCGGGATCAGCAGCCGTTTGATACCGACGGCCCGGGCACGAGCGACCTCGACGTCACCATGGTCGGCGACGGCCCGGTCGGATTCTTTACGGTGACCGGCTTCTACGTTCCCGGCATCCACTCGCGTCCGTTGTGCGATGAGGATCCCGATGTGGCGCCGCCACTCGTGCCGTTGCGAGAGAAGCTGATGGCGATGGTAAACCGCCCGGTCAACCTGCAGGCGTCGCGCAATCTCGTGATTCGCTTTCGCGGCGACCTGCTCGACCAGCCGTACCTCACGCTGTTCACCAAGCCCGAAGGACTTGGACTCAGCAGTCCGGCGCCATCCGAATGACGTTCAGGCTGCTGACGTACAACATCAAGAACGGCGGCATCGGCCGCGCGCCGGCGATCACCAGCGTGATCAATTCGTGCATGCCGGATCTGGTGCTGTTCCAGGAAGCGACCGACGCGGGAGTGATCGACGAGGTCGCGGCGGCAACCGGGATGGCGGAGTCGCAGACCTTCCAGAAGCAGTCGCTCGCCTTCATGAGCCGCCGCAAGGTCGCGTTCTCGCAGTGGATTCGGCCGCGCATCTCGCGTCACGCGTTTCTCGAAGTGGTGCCGGAAGGCGACAGGGTCCGCGTGTTCGGAGTCCATCTCAGTGCCGTGCTGGCCGCATGGACCGAGCGGCGACGCGATCTCGAATTGCGCGCGTTGCTCAAGAGCATCGATCAGCATCGCTCGCGCTTCCACGTGCTGACCGGCGACTTCAACACGGTCGCGCCCAACGAGAGCTTCAAGGTTGGACACCTGCCGATGCGCCTGCGGCCGCTGATGTGGATCACCGGCGGGCAGGTGCGATGGCGGACGATCCAGGCGGTGATGGACGCGGGATATGCGGATGCCTTTCGATCATTGCATCCAGCCGACCCGGGCATGACCCTGCCCACCGTCTCGCCGCTGCTGCGCCTGGACTACGTGTTTGTCCCTGGGCCGGAAGTGAGCCGCGTCCTGTCGTGCGCGGTGGTGAAGACGCCCGAAGCCGTCGGTGCCTCCGACCACTTTCCGGTGGTCGCCGACCTCCGACTCGACGATTGAGCGGCCGCCCTGTATACTGTTCACCGTGTTCATGACCCGAAAGCGGATGCTCAAGCGTGCCAAACATGGCGCGGGGGGCGTTCGTCTGTAGGAACCGGGTCACAACAGGTTTCGAAACGGTCGACAAGCTACCCGCCGCGGATTACCGTGAGCGGGTTTTTTATTTCAGGCCTATTCGCCTATTGGCCAATAGGCCTATAGGCCAATGGGTTGATAGGGGAGTTTTCAGTGGACGCGATTGAAGTGGGCGTGTTGGGGGCGACGGGGATGGTGGGGCAGCAGTTTGTCTCGCGTCTCGCGCGCCATCCGTGGTTTCGGTGCACCTGGCTGGCCGCGAGCGAGCGGTCGGAGGGCAAAGCCTACAAATCGGTCGCACCATGGAAACTGAGCACGCCCATTCCCGGCGGCGCCGCCGACCGCATCGTCGATGGCTGCGTGCCGGGGCGCGGGCCGAAGGTGGTGTTCTCCGGACTTGACGCCTCGGTCGCCGGAGAGGTCGAAGGCGCCTTCGCCGCGGCAGGGCACATCGTGATCAGCAACGCGCGCAACTTCCGCATGGATCCGCTCGTGCCGCTGCTGATCCCCGAGGTCAACGCCGACCACTTGAAGTTGATCGGCGAGCAGCGCCGCGCCAAGGGCTGGAGCGGCGCCATCGTCACCAACCCCAATTGCTCCACCATTGTCCTCGCCATGGCGCTCGCGCCGCTTCGTTCCTTCAACATCCGCGCGGTGATGGTGTCGACGATGCAGGCGGTGTCGGGAGCCGGATATCCCGGCGTGCCGTCACTCGACATTCTTGGCAACGTGGTGCCGTTCATCAGCGGCGAAGAAGAGAAGATAGAGACCGAGACGCTGAAGATCCTCGGTGGGGATGGCGGCCGCGTCCCGTACAACGCCGTGGTCAGCGCGCACACCAACCGCGTGCCGGTAATCGATGGTCACACCATGACGGTGTCAGTGGCCTTCGAACAGAAGCCGTCGATGGCGGCCCTCGCCGAGGCGATCCGCACCTTCACGGGCCGACCGCAGGAACTGTGGCTGCCAAGCGCGCCGCAGCCCCCGATTATTCTCACCGAAGAAGCCAATCGGCCGCAGCCGCGCCTTGATTCAGATCTTGGCGGCGGCATGGCTGTCACCGTGGGCCGGCTTCGCGAGTGCCCGGTGATGCACGCGAAGTTCGTGGCGTTGGGACACAATACGATTCGCGGAGCGGCGGGTGCGGCGATCCTCAATGCTGAGCTGATGCACGCGGAGGGGATGCTCTCGTAGTTCAAAGTTTAAAGTTGAAAGTTTAAAGTTGAGTTGAAGTTGGAAGTTGAAGTTGAAGTTGTAGTTTCAGTTTGAGTTGAGAGTTCACGATGAAGGTGATGAAGTTCGGAGGTACCTCGGTCGCCGATCAGCCAGCGATTGAGCGATTGATCGCTCTGGTGAGGGCGGAACGGCAAGCGGAGGCACAAACCGAAGGTGGCGATGCGCGCGGGCCGGTGGTCGTGGTGTCGGCGCTGTCGGGCGTCACCGATCGCCTGCTTGGTGTCGCGGCCCTTGCTGGATCCGGCGATGTGGAAGGCGCCAGGACGAGCCTGCAGGATCTGCGCGCGCGGCACATCAAGGTCTCGGAAGTGATCGCCGATGCGGCGCTTCGTAAGCCGGTGGTCGATTCACTCAACAAGGAATTCGACGAGCTCGAGCGCGTGGTGTCGGCTCTCGCCGTGCTGCAGGAAGTGTCACCGCGCTGGCTCGACACCCTCGCCGCTACCGGCGAGATCCTGAGCAGCCAGATCGTCGCCGCCGCACTCACCTCGCACAAACTGCTCGCGACCTATGTTGATTCGCGGAAGGCCGTGGTCACCGACGGTGAACACACCGCCGCCGCGCCGATGTTTGAAGAAACGACAGCCGCGTTGATGACGCACGCCGATCCGCCTCTCGCAGCGGGCCGCATTCCGGTCATGGGCGGATTCGTGGGCGCCACCACCGCGGGCGTCACGACGACGCTGGGCCGGGGTGGTTCGGATTTTTCAGCGGCGATCGTCGGCGCGTGCCTCGGCGCTTCCGAGATTCAGATCTGGACGGACGTCGACGGCATGCTGACGGCCGACCCGCGCATCGTGAAGAACCCGCAGGTGGTGCCGCACCTGTCGTTCGCCGAGGCTTCGGAGCTGGCGTACTTCGGCGCCAAGGTGCTGCACCCGGCGACCATCCAGCCCGCCGTCGCGCGCAACATTCCCGTCCGCATCCTCAACTCGCACCGCGCCACCGCGCGCGGCACGTTGATCACCGGTGAGCGCGCCAAGAGCGAGCGGCCGCTGACCGCCGTGGCGTCGAAGAAGGCCGTCACGGTCGTCGACATCACCTCCACGCGCATGTTGATGGCGCACGGTTTCCTGCGCCGGCTGTTCGAGGTGTTCGAACGATTCAAGACGCCGGTCGATGTCATCACGACCTCCGAAGTCAGCGTCTCCGTCACGATCGACGATCAGCGCCGGTTGCCGGCGATCATCGAAGCGCTGTCGAGCTTCGCGCAGGTCGAGCGTGAAGACGCCATGGCCATCGTCTGCGTGGTCGGCGACGGCCTGCATGATGATGCGGGTCTGGCCGCGCAGGTGCTGTCGTCGGTTGGCGATGTGCCGCTGCGGATGGTGTCGCAGGCGGCCTCGCGCCGCAATATCACGTTCGTGATCCGCGAGGCCGATCTGCCAACCGCGCTCGGCCGCGTGCACGACAGGTTCTTCCAGCCTTCGCTCGAGGATCGAGCTACGGCTGGCAAGCGCGTGATGGCATAGCATGCGGATTCTCCTCCTTGGTCACGGCCGCATGGGCCAGCTGGTCGAATCACTGGCCGCCTCCTACGACGGCACCATCGCCGCCGTGATCGACGAGCATTCCGGCGAGCGCGCCATCGCTGACGGCACTTTCGGCGACGTGGATGTGGCGATTGATTTCACGCTGCCGGACGCGGTGCCGAAGAACCTGCCGCAGCTTGCGGCCCGCAAGATCAACGTGGTGATTGGCACCACGGGTTGGCAGGCGCACGAAGCCTCCATGCGCGAGGTGGCGGCGCAGGCCGGGATCGGCGTCCTGGCGGCGTCGAACTTCTCGCTGGGCATGAACATCTTTCAGCTGGCGGTCGAAGAGGCCAGCCGCAACTTTGCGAAGCACCCGGAATTTGGCGCGTGGCTGCACGAGTCGCACCACATCATGAAGAAAGATGCGCCGTCCGGAACCGCGGTCACGATCAAGCAGGGGATGGAGAAGGCCGGTTACTCACGGCCGATCGACGTATCGTCCTCGCGCGTCGGGCATGTGCCCGGCACGCACACGGTGGGCTTTGATGGTCCCTCGGAAACGATTGAGCTGACGCACACCGTGCGCGATCGCGCCGTCTTCGCCCGTGGCGCCCTCGTGGCCGCACAGTGGCTGGTTGGGAAGCGCGGGTGGTTTTCGATTCGAGATCTGTTGAAGTGAGAAGTAGTAAGAAGTGAGAAGTGAGAAGTAAGAAGTGAGAAGTAAGAAGTGAGAAGTGAGAAGGAAGAAGTGATCATGCGGCAAGCATTTACCGGTGTTGGAACTGCTCTCATCACTCCGTTTACCAAGTCCGGCGCGCTTGATGAGGGCGCGGTCAAGGCGCTGGCGAAGCGGCAGGTGGACAACGGCATCCACTTCCTCGTGCCCTGCGGCACGACCGGCGAGACGCCAACGCTGAGCACGGCCGAGCGCCGTCGCGTGGTCGAACTGGTGCTCGAAGCCGCCAACGGTAAAGTGCCCGTGATGGCGGGTGCGGGTGGTTACGACACACAGGAAGTCGTGCACATCGCCAAGGAGATGCAGAGCATCGGCGTGCAGGGCCTGCTGTCCGTGACGCCGTATTACAACAAGCCCACGCCGGAAGGCCTCTACGCGCACTTCTCGAAGATCGCTGAGGCGACGACGTTGCCCGTTCTTCTCTATAACGTGCCCGGTCGCACCGGCTGCAACATTGACGCGGCGACGTGCGCGAAGCTGGCGACGATCCCGCACGTGATCGGCGTGAAGGAAGCGTCCGGCAACATCACGCAGATGGTCGAGGTCTGCAAGGCGGTTCCGCCGGACTTCCTGGTCCTGTCTGGAGACGATGCGCTGACGGTGCCGCTGATGGCGATCGGCGGCCGCGGGTTGATTTCGGTGGCGTCCAATTCGATTCCTGCCGAGATGGTGAAGATGGTCGAAGCCGCCGAGCGCGGTGACTTCGCCGCCGCCCGGGCGCAGCATCAGCGCCTGGTGCCGATGATGCTCGGCAACTTCATCGAGTCGAATCCCGGCCCGGTCAAGTACGCGATGTCGGTCATGGGGTTGTGCGAACTGTCGTTCCGCCTGCCGATGGTGCCGCCGCGTCCGGCGTCGCAGGAAAAGATGCGCGCGTTGTTGAAGGAGCTCGGGATTGAGTCAGTTACGGTCAACCATTGAGGCGCTCGCCGCCGCGGGCGGCAATGCTGATCGCGCCCAGGCGCGGGCGGCGTTTGACGAATTGAAAGCGGCGCTCGAAGCCGGCACCGTGCGATCGGCGGAGCCCGATCCGTCGACGCCGACCGGCTGGCGCGTCAACACGTGGGTCAAGCAGGGCATCCTGCTCGGCTTCCGCTTCGGTGATCTCGTTGACATGTCCGCGGGCTTGCCGTTCTCGGACAAAGACACCCAGTCGGTGCAGCAGTTCCCGATCTCGTCGAATGTGCGCGTGGTGCCTGGCGGCTCCGCGATTCGCGGCGGGGCACACGTCGCCCGCGGCGTCATCTGCGTACCGCCGATGTACGTGAACATCGGCGCCTATCTCGGCGAAGGCACGTTGATCGACTCGCACGCGCTGGTCGGTTCCTGCGCGCAGATCGGCGCGCGTGTGCACGTCAGCGCCGCCGCGCAGATCGGCGGCGTCCTGGAACCGGTCGGCGCCCTGCCCGTCATTGTCGAAGACGATGTGCTGGTGGGGGGCAACACGGGGATCTATGAAGGCGCTGTCATCAAGCAGCGCGCGGTGATCGCGGCCGGCACGATCCTCACCGGGTCAACGCCGGTCTACGACCTCGTGAACAGCCGGATCATCAAGCCGTCGGCGGGGCAGCCGCTCGTCATCCCCGAGGGCGCGGTGGTCGTTCCCGGCGCGCGCTCGGTGTCGGTGGGCGCCGGCAAGGAGTGGGGCCTCTCGCTCGCCACGCCGGTAATCGTGAAGTATCGCGACGACAAGACGGACGCGCGAACGGAGCTGGAACAGTGGATCCGGTGAATCCGGGAGCCGGGGGCCGGGAGCCGGGAGCCGTGGACCCGGTCGAACTGGCGCGACAGTTAATCGATATTGAATCCACGACCGGAAACGAAGGCGAGGTCGGTGCGTGGTTGGCGGCCTATCTGCGGGGCCGCGGATACTCCGTCCTCGAGCAACCGTTAGGAACCCTTGGCACTCCGGTTCCCGGTTCCCGGCTCCCGGCTCCCCGCATCAACGTCATCGCCGCCGTCGGCGAGCCCGATGTCGTCTTCTCAACCCACTTCGACTGCGTGCCGCCGTTCTTTCCGAGCCGCGTCGAGAATGGCGTGCTCTATGGCCGCGGCGCGTGCGATGCGAAGGGCATTCTCGCTGCGCAGGTTGCGGCCGCTGAGCGTCTGAGGGCGAAAGGCGAGACGCGCATTGGCCTCGTGTTCGTCGGCGGGGAAGAGCGTGGCAGCGACGGGGCGAAGGCGGCGAACAGGATTGGATCGAAGACGCGCTTCCTGATCAACGGCGAACCGACCGAGTTGCGCCTGGGTAGTGCGACGCGTGGTTGCTATCGCGTCAAGCTCACCGCGCAAGGCAAGGCCGCGCACTCTGGATACCCGGAGCTTGGTGAATCGGCGATCGAGAAGTTGGTGGATTGCCTGATGTCGCTGCGCTCGGCCGACTGGCCGGCCGATCCGCTGCTTGGCCGCACGCATTACACGGTCGGACTCATCAATGGCGGCGTGGCGCCGAACGTGATCCCGCCACACGCGGAGGCCGAAGTGTTCTTCCGCACTGTTGGCGATCCTGCTCCAGTGCGAGAGGTGCTGCACAACGCGATCGCGGGCCGCGTCGATATCCAGGAGATTCTCGAACTCCCGGCTGTGCGGATGCACACGGTGCCAGGATTTGAGACAGCGGTGTTCTCGTACTTCAGTGACGTGCCGTTCCTGTCGAACTGGGGAACGCCACTGCTGATCGGCCCGGGGACGATCCACGTCGCCCACACCGATCACGAACAGCTCTCGCTGGACGAGCTCACTCGCGCGGTCGATGCCTACGAAAAGCTTGCCGCCGAACTACTGGCATCCCCCTAAGCTGCAACAACTTAGCCTCGGCTGGTTGGGGCATCGAGACGACGCTTTCGGCGCGTGCCAATGTGTGTCAAACTACAAGTTCGGCCCGGAACCTCGGCAATCTCAGGGCGGCGAATCGCGTCAGGGCCGGAAGGCAGCAGCGCTAAGTCGTTTCCGTGATGTGTTGAGGACCTCCGGGCCGAGTTCACCAACAGAGTTAAAAGTTAAAAGTTAAAAGTTAAAAGGCGTTCTGCTAACTCTTACTTTTAACCTTTAACTTTTAACTTTCAACTTCCTTTGGCCTACCAAGTCCTCGCCCGTAAGTGGCGCCCGCAGAAATTCGAAGACGTCCTCGGACAGCAGGCTGTCACGCGCACGCTCAAGAATGCGCTGAAGAGCAAGCGCATCGCGCAGTCGTTTGTCCTGTCGGGTCCGCGTGGCTGTGGCAAGACCACGACGGCGCGCATCCTGGCGCGCGGCTTGAGTTGCGCCAAGGGGCCGACGCCCGATCCCTGCGGAACATGCGATGCGTGCATCGAGATCGCGGAAGGCCGCGACATCGACGTGCTCGAGATCGACGCCGCCACGCACACGGGTGTCGACAACGTGCGCGAGGTCATCGTCGAAGGTCTGTCGATCGCGCCGGTCCGCAATCGCTACAAGGTCTTCATCATCGATGAAGTCCACATGCTGTCGACCAACTCCTTCAACGCGCTGCTGAAGTCGATCGAAGAGCCGCCGCCGCACGTCATCTTCATGATGGCGACGACCGAGCAGCACAAGATTCCGGATACGGTGCTGTCGCGCTCGCAGGTCTACGAGTTCAAGACCATCTCAGCGAAGACGGTGTCGGAGCGCCTGCGCGCGATTGCGGTCGAAGAGAAGATCGAGATCCCTGAAGAAGGGTTGCTGCTGCTGGCCCGCGCGGGCGAAGGCAGCATGCGCGATTCGCTGAGCGCCTTCGACCAGGTGCGTGCGTTTGCCGGTGACAACATCTCCGTCGAAGACGTCGTCACGGTCCTGGGCCTTGTCGGTCGCGACCTGGTGTTCGACCTGCTCGATGCGGTCGTGACCGAAGATGCGCCGGCGTCGTTTGCGCTCGTCGAGCGCGCGATCGAGCGCGGTTACGATCTGCGCCTGCTGTGCCGGGAACTGGCGCGCGCGACCCGCGACCTGCTGATCATCTCGGTCGATCCCAGGCGCGCCGCCGATCCTGACGTGGCGGCCGATGCGGAACGCGAACGACTGGCGGCGATGGCCGGGCAGTGGTCGCGCGAAGACCTGCTGCGCGCCTTCGACCTGCTGACGAAGGCCGAGCAGGAAGTGCGCGTCTCGGATCAGCCGCGCTATAACCTCGAGATGGCGCTGCTCCGGTTGATGCATCTCCGCAAGCTGGTGCCGCTTAGTGAACTGCTTGCGGGAGGAAGGGTTCCAAACGTTCCAGCGGTTCCAAGTGTTCCAAGGGCAGCGTTCCCGAAGGCGGCTCCAAGCGTCCCGAGTGCGGCGCCGCGCCCTCAGGCTGCGACGCCGGCACCTGCGAGAACCGCGGTAACCTCTGGAACCCCGCAGAACCAGACCTCTGGAACCGTTGGAACCCCTGGAACCATTGGAACCAGCCCCAACGACAGTGCTTTCAAAGATCGCTTCCTGGCCGAGCTGAAGGCATCCAAGTCCACGTTCTACAACCTGGTCGTCGCGTCGGCGTTCCGCATTGACGCGTCGCTTGCCGGCGTGACGTTTGCGTTTTTGCCGAACCAGAAGAACGCGAAGAGCCAGTGCGAAGAACAGAAGCCATGGCTGGCGTCGATTGCGGAGAAGGTTGCCGGCAAGGCTGTGCCTGTCGCGATTACCGTAGCCGACGCTGGTTCGGCCCCGGCACCGGCGCCCGCCTCGCCGGCATCACCGTCATCGCTCGGCCCACCGACCTCGCTCTCAGGTGATGCGAAGGCCGAAGCGATGGCCAATTCCACCGTGCAAGCCGTCCTTGAAATCTTTCCGGTCGACAAGACGACCATCGAAGAACGCTGATGGACATCCAGAACATGATGAAGCAGGCGCAGGAGATGCAGGAGCGCCTGCAGCGCGAGATGTCGGAGCTGACCGTGCAGGGTAACGCCGGCGGCGGCATGGTCACCGTGACGATCAACGGCCACAAGCACCTGCAGCGGCTGGTGATCGATCCCGAGGTCGTGTCCAAGGAAGATGTGGCGATGCTGCAGGACCTGATCGTCGCCGCCGTCAACGACGCGCAGCGCAAGGTCGATGATGCGTTGAAGCAGAAGATGGGCGGCCTGCTCGGCGGGCTGCGACTCCCGGGGATGTAATGTCGTCACTGCCCGGGTCCCTGCAGGAACTTGTCGACCAGTTCAAGAAGCTCCCAGGTATTGGCGCCAAGAGCGCGCAGCGGCTGGCCTTTCACGTGCTGCGCACGCCGCGTGAAGACGCCGAGCGCCTCTGCCAGGCGATCCGTGACGTCAAGGATCGCGTGACCTACTGCACGATCTGCAACAACATCACCGACTCCGACCCCTGCAAGCTGTGCGGCGATGAAGGCCGCGACCACCGCATCATCTGCGTCGTCGAAGAGCCGCAGAACGTGTCGGTCGTCGATCGCACCGGCGGATTTCGCGGTGTCTATCACGTGCTGATGGGGGCGATCTCGCCTCTGCAGGGCGTCGGCCCGGACGATCTGAAGATCAAGGGCCTGCTCTCGCGCATCGCCGCCGGCGGCGTGGACGAGGTCATTCTCGCCACCAATCCAACGGTCGAGGGCGAGGCGACGGCCATTTACCTGGCGCGGCTGCTCAAGCCGCTTGGCCTGCGCGTCACCCGCATTGCTACGGGCATCCCGGTCGGAAGCGATCTCGACTACGCGGACGACCTGACCGTCGGCAAGGCGCTCGACGGCCGCAGAGAAGTGTAGAATCGGGGCACCCCCGATGTTGCCTGCGGCTTATCAGCTACCTGCAGCGGCGCTACTGCTCGCCGGCGGCTTCGTCGCCTGCTTCTTTGGCTATCGCCTCTTCAAGGTCGTTCTCGGTCTCTTCGGCTTCATCATCGGCGTGCTCGCGGCCAGTTCGTTCTTCGGCCCCGCCGATACGACGCCCATGCTCATCGCCGCGATTCTTGGCGGCCTCGTCGGCGCCGGGGTGTTGCTGGCGGCGTACTTCGTCGGCGTCGCGCTGGTGGGCGCGGGCATCGGCGCCCTGATCGTCAACATGATCTGGACGCAGGTCGAGGGCGATCCGCACCCGGCGATCGTGATTCTGTTCTCCGTCGCCGGCGCAGTGGTGGCGACCTGGCTGCAGCGCTACGTCATCATCCTCGGCACGGCATTCGCGGGTGCCTGGACGATGCTGGTGGGCGGATTGGCGCTGATGGGGGATGGTGGACCGCTAAAGGCGGCCGCCGACGGCAATCCGTGGGTGGTGTATCCCCTGAACCCCGCGCCAGGCATGCGCTGGCTGCCGTGGGCGTGGTTCATCGCCGGACTGCTCGGCACGCTCGTGCAGATGCGATGGACCGGTGGCGATCGCGGCCGCGTCGGCAAGGCTGCCAAAGCCAACAAGAAAAAACCCGCAAAAGACGAATAGGCCGATGGGCCAATGGGCCAATGGGCTAATAGGCCGATGGGCTAATAGGCTGATCGGTCGGCGGCTGCCAGGCCGCTCAGGAACGCATCTTCGAGGCGTGATCCCAGGCACCAGTCGCCACACACCGTCACGCGACCATCCACGAAGGCGCCGATGGCCAGCGGCGGATCTGCGGTTGCGAACCTCCAGCGATGCACTTCGGCGTGGAAGACGAGCGGAAGTCCTCCGGGGACCAGGTCGTCAAACACTTCCATCAGAAATGAGCCGACATCGTCAGGTTGATCGTTGAGGTGCGATTCGCTCCACGCGGTTGAGGCGTGCAGCACCCAGGTGTCGATCTGCCAGTTGCGTTTGGGCTTCGAGCCGTTGCGCGCCACCCAGCTCAGGGCGCTGCCGTTGACGAACGCGGCATCGAAGCGCGCCGGCACGCGCTCTTCAAATGCGGCCATCACGGTCCAGCACGGTTTCATCGTCACTGCTGGAATCGACGGGATCAGGAGGCGTGCCTGGTCGGCGGCGAGCGCCACGATCACGCGATCGTGCGCATCAAGCAGCGGTTCCAGGGATTCGACGCGGTGGTTGAACGTGACGTCGAGATCGCGCGCCAGCCAGGCGCCGATCGCGCTCATCCCAGGCGTGCCGACGTAGCGGTTGGTTTCGCTCGCCAGATCCTCCCAGCCTTCGCCGTCGAACGAGACGATGCGGCCGGTCCATTTCGCGATCACGCGGTCACGTTCGAGTTCAGCGGCGAGGATCGAGAAGCGGTCGTCGCGAACGGTGAAGTATTGCGCGCCGTGATCAAACGCGACCTCGCCCGAGAGCCCCTTCGGCAGTTCGAGTGCGCGGACGATGCGCGTCGCCGCACGGCCGCCAGGAGCCGATGCCCGCTCGAACACGCGCACATCGTGCCCGCTGTCTCTCAGTGCTCGAGCGGCCGAGAGGCCCGCGATCCCCGCGCCAACGACGGCGACTTTCATTGCCCCGATAGCACGCGACCGAGACTTCCGTGGTACCCCGTCATTTCGAGATACCCGGCTCCCCGTATTTCCTGTTGGCCCGTCGGCCTGTTCGCCTGTCGGCCGGTGACCTCAACCATCCCCTCCCAGTACGCCACGCCGGTCGATCCAATCAGGGAGAGCTCCTGGTCTTGCAGGGGAGTTGAGACGCGCAGTTCGAGCTGTTGCGAGGGAATTGCGATCGTCCACTCGGTGGGATAGACCGCGCCGTTCTTCGATGTGAACGCCGTATTCCCAGGCGTCAGCGTGAAGTCCGTGTTGGTAAGGTGCGTCGTCTTGCCATTCGCATCGACCAGCGTGCCGCTCGAGCGCGGATCGCGCGAACCATCGGCTCGGCGCAACTGATACAGCATCAGCTCGCGATTGTCGGAGAGTTGGATCGACAACCAGTCCCAGCCACGCTGCTCGGGCTCGAGGAAGCTGGTGCCGAACTCATGATCCATCCAGCTCTCACCGGTGACGCGGAATCGCTCACCATCGATCGTCAGCGTGCCGCTGGTCGGCATGCGGGTCATGGAGTAGTAGTGCGACGCGTTGCCCGGTCGCGAGCCCTTCTGGCTGATCCCGTTGATGCCGTTGATCGCCGGCGCCTTGCCTTCATCGAGCGTGAAGTCCACTCCCGCTTGAGCGCCGAGCGCCGTGATGACGTGTTGCGGTCGGCTCCCGGCTCCCGGCTCACGGCCCTCGACACGCTTTGCCGACCAGTCCTCGTTCCAGACCTGGTACCGATCGGTCATGGCCCCGGCCAGACCCGGCCCGCCGCGCGAAAGCTTTTCCGCATATCGATAGCGCTGTCCCTTGGCGTCGCTGACGGCAAGGTGCGTCATGAACAAATCGCGCACCGCCCACTTCGACGGGTTCGTCGGCGTGTGATCAATGCCCACGCGGAAGAACGTGAGCTGGTATCCAAAGCGGCGGCCATCGGCAGCCTTCACGTTGCCGGTGTAGTACCACCATTCGATCTTGTAGTCCGGATGGCTGGCGTGATCGCGCGGAAACGAATAGGTGTAGCCCGCCGTGGCCTGCTTCCATGGTGAAGCGGCCTGCAGTGCGATCAAGACGATGAGAGCGAGCTTACTCATAATGGTTGAGTACCAGTTGTGCGGCCCGGCGAGCGGGGTAGATGCCGGCGACGGCCGTGGCGATCACGACGGCGATCGACGCCTGCACGAGGAAGGCAGTCGGCAAATGAAACTGGATCGTCCATCCGAAGCTCTGGACGTTGATCACGTAGATCAACACCAGTGACAACACGAGGCCGACAGTGAGGCCGATGCCCTGGCTGACCGCGCCGATCAGCGCCGCCTCGATGATCACCATGCGGCGGACCTGGCGTCGATCGGCCCCGGTCAATCGCAACAGCGACAGTTCGCGACGGCGCTCGAGCACCAGCGTCAGCAGCGTGCCGGCCACGCCGAGCATGGCAACCGCGATGGCGATCAGCTCGAGGGCGTAGGTGATCGCGAACGTGCTGTCGAACACTGCGAGGATCTCCCTGCGAAGCGTCCGGTTGCTGTAGATGAACGCCCGATGGCCGTCATCGAGCATCTCCAGCATTTCGGCACGGACCCGCTCGGGATCGGCGCCGTCCTTCAGGTAGGCGGCCACCGCGGTTGGTTGGCGGGCGCCAAAATGCTTCTCGAACGTGCCGCGGTCCATGATCGCCGCGCCGCGGTCGCTGGCGTAGTCGTAGTAGACCGCGACGATCCGAAACGGGTGAGGGCCCTTGGGCGTGGGGATGTCGAGCATGTCGCCATCCTTCTTGCCGTAGCGATTGGCGAACGGCTCCGACACGATCACCGCGTCCTGGCCGATGGCGGCCCGCAGCTGTTCCCGCCCGTTCGACGGTGACTTGAAGAGCAGGCTGCTCTGGTTGTAGACGACGTCGAACGACCCGGCGCCGAGCACGGCGAGGTTGCCGTTGTAGACGAGGTCGACCTGCCGGAACTGGTCGATCGTGAGCACGTCGGGATGCTTCGATACCGCCTGAATCACGTCCTCGGACACGGTCTGCTCGGCGCCGACGGTCGGCCGTACGCCCGGCCCGATGAAGAGGTCGGCCTGCAGTGTTTGCCCGACCCAGTAGACCACCGTGTCGCGGAAGCTGCCGATCATCACCGCGATTGCCACCATCATCGACAGGCTGACCGACAGTGCGGCGACCGAGATCGAAAGCCGAGGAATCGCGGATGTCAGGTTGGCGTGTGCGAGCAGGCCCTCGACGCCGAGGCGGCGTCGCAGGAACACGCGTCCGATCCGCGCCAGGCCGTACATGATTGCCGGCACGAGGAACGCCGACCCGATCACGATGATGAACGACGACACGTAGCCGAAGACGGGCCGGCGGCCGATCGGCGGCAACTGCGCCAGCGCGTAGGCAAGGCCCAGCAGGACCACGGCGATGATCAGAGGGGTCGGCGTGAAGCGCACGCGCATGTCGAGCGTGTCGTGCCCGCGCATGGCTGCGGTTGGTGGCACGCGGCTGGCTTCGAGCGCCGGAATGGCCGCGGCGATCAGCGAGAGCGGCAAGCCAATCGCGATCGCCATCCACAGGTGCGTGATGTTCATGTCGGGCGGGGCGGCGACCGACGCGATATACAGGGTGCTCACCGTGGATGACGTCAGGGTCACCGCGGCGTCGGCCAGCAACCGCGCGAGGCCCAGCCCGATCGCGACGCCGGCGACCGCCAGCGCGGCGGCTTCACCGAGGAACAACAGCAGCACCTTGTTGCGCGTCAGCCCCAGCGCCCGCAGTGTGCCGATCTCCTGGCGGCGCGCCACCACGGAGATCGTGATCGTGTTGTAGACGAGGAATAGCCCGACGACGAGCGCGATCCACGACATGGCGGTGAGGTTGGTGTGAAACGCCTCCAACATCGTCTCGACTTGTTCGCCGCGGCGGCCGGGACGCTGCGCCGACAGGCCTTCGGGCAATCGCGAGGCAATCGCCGCCACGCTGCTGTGGAGATCGGCGCCTTCGGGTACGAGAACATCAAGCCGATCGACGCGGCCGAGCCGATCGAAGGCCAGCTGCGCCGCGGCGATGTCCATCAGCATGAAGTTGCCGTCGAGCACGCGCGCCGGCCCTTCGTTCTTGAGGATGCCGCGCACCACGAACGGCAGGATGCGATCGCCGATCATGAGCGTGAGCGGCGAGCCGAGCCGATAGTTGCGGCGCGTCGCGAGCTTCTCGGTAATGACCACGCTCTGTTCGCTGGTCAGGATCTCGAGAAATTGTTGCGTATTAACGGTTCCCTGGAGGGGCGAACCTTGAGGTTCGCCCGTTTCCAATAGCTGATAGTCCCGGAACGGCTGATCCCGGACGATATCGACGCCGAGGACCTTCACCGCTTCCATCCGCCGCCGCGACAGCGACGCGACGTCACCGGTGATCAACGCCGCCGTGCCTTCGATGACCGGCGAGACGATTCCGAAGTCACGCAGCCATCCCATCTCGGGCAGGAGCGTCTCGTCGACGCCCGTGCCGCTGCCAGTCACCTCGACCGCGGTCTTGCCGGCCACGGTTTCCAGCGCCGTTTCAAAACCGCGCACCGAGCTGGCGTTGGTGAGCTGGATCGCGATCACGACGGCGATGCCGAGCGCCACGCCGAGCACCGTCGTGATCGTGCGGACCTTCTCGGCGATCAGCGGCCGCAGGATGAACTGCCTGAATAGCCTGCCGCGCCGAAGCGTCTTCGCGAAGGCGGGCCTCACGCGAACCGGCCGTCCTTCATGCGCATGACGCGCGCCGCCGCCGCGGCGATCTCCGCCGAATGCGTCGCCAGCAGGATCGTGACACCGAGCTCGGTGTTGAGCTCCCGGATCAGCGCGAGCACCCTGGCGCCGTTCTCTGAATCGAGGTTGCCGGTCGGCTCGTCCGCGACGAGCAGCGCGGGCCGATGAATCAACGCGCGCGCGATTGCCGCTCGTTGCATCTCGCCGCCGGAGATCTGCTGCGGGTAATGCGACAGGCGATGCGCGATGCCGACCCGTTCGGCCAGCGCCTTCGCGCGCGCATCGGCGTCATCGCCATTGACGCCGGCCAGCAGGCAGGGGAGCGCGATGTTGTCGCCGATCGTCAGCGTCGGCAACAGGTTGAAGAACTGAAACACGAACCCCACCTGCTCGCGCCGCACCCGCGTCAGCTCATCGTCTTCCATCGACGACAGATCGCGCCCGTTGAGCGTGATCGAACCCGTCGTGGGACGATCCATGGCCCCGCACAGGTGCAGCAGCGTCGACTTTCCGCAGCCGGACGGCCCCATGAGCGCGACGAAGTCGCCCGGTTCGACGTCGAACGACACGCCGGCGAGCGCGTTGACGCGCGCATCGCCGCTGACATAGGTTTTCTGGAGATTCGAAGCGGTGAGCAGGGGCACTACTCAATAGTAGTGGCCCCTGCTGTCTGGAACTAGACAGTATGGAAAGACCGACCCCGGCTTGTAGGTAATCGCGGGTTACCCTAC
>CAZVLS010000036.1:0-27629 GCA_964628295.1 uncultured Acidobacterium sp. | reverse complement strand
GTGCAGAGTGCAGAGTTAAGAGTGCAGAGTTAAGAGTGCAGAGTTAAGAGTGCAGGGTACGCCATAGCAGAATCCGCCACAAGGTGCCGTTCAGCCGGTTTAAGAATTTGCCGATCGCAATTTTACAATGGCCTGAAACCTGGCGAATGCCGTCGGCACTCGGATTGCTCCGGCATGTCGCATGTCAAAGGAACTCTCCGCTTCTCGTCAGCGCACGCTCGCTCTTCAACACCGTTCGTTCGAACTTGGCTGCGCCGTCATCAGGTGCTACCCGTCCAGGCGTCGGCTCGACGACGCCAGCGGAGTCATATGGCGGCAACTCATCAAGGCAGTCACCTCCAGCACCCTTAATCTCGAAGAGGCTGACGGCGCGTCCAGCGACGCCGACTTCGTTGCGAAGATGCGAATCGCTCTTCGCGAAGCGAAAGAAACGTGTGTCGCGATCAGGTTCATCGTGCACTGCCGGTTGCATGGCCATGAAGAGCTCGCCAAGCACGCGGATGAAGCCAACCAGATGGCGTCAATCTTTCACGCGATAGTAAAGAACAAGCGAGCAAACATGCAGAACAGAACCAACTCTTAACTCTGCACTCTGCACTCTTAACTCTGCACTCTACTGCCCGCGGAACATGAAATAGGCCGCGCCGCACATGCAGAGGCCCGCCCACAGGTAATCGAGCTTCAGCGGTTCGCGCAGATAGAACAGCGAGAACGGCACGAACACCGACAGCGTGATCACTTCCTGAATGATCTTCAACTGCGGCACGCTCATGACGGTATTGCCGATGCGGTTCGCAGGCACTTGCAGCAGGTACTCGAACAGCGCCACGCCCCAACTGATCAACGCCGCCACCAGCCAGGGCCTGGTGCTCAGCTCCTTCAGGTGTGCGTACCACGCGAAGGTCATGAAGACGTTGGAGAGGACGAGCAGAATCACGGTCTGGGCGATGACGGGCAAGATGGACTCCGGGGCTTTGAGAGGACCAGGGCTCAGGGTTGAGTAGCGCGCTGCTGCCGCAACACTTCATAAATCGCAATGCCAGCGCTCGTCGAGAGATTCAATGACCTGACGAGCGGCGACGCGATCGGCATGTTCAGGAAGCGATCCCGATACTTCTCGTGAATCTCCGGTGCCAGGCCGCCGGTTTCGCGACCGAAGATCAGCACGACATTGTCCGGATCTCCCAGCGGCGCATCCCACAACTGGATCTTCGCTTTCGTCGAAAAGAAGTACGGCTCACCGAGCGACGGCAGCGCTCGCTCGAATGTCGCCCAGTCGGACCACACCTTGAGATCGACGTGTTCCCAATAGTCGAGGCCGGCGCGCTTTACTTGCTTCTCATCAAGCGAGAAACCCAGAGGCTCGATCAGGTGCAACGTCGAATCGGTCGCGAGGCAGGTGCGGCCGATGTTGCCGGTGTTCCAGTGGATCTCCGGATGCACGAGTACTACGTGAATGCCCAATGGGTGTCGCGCTATTCCTTAACGTCCAGGATGACCGGGCGCCAGGTGTCGGTGTCGTTGTTCAAGTTGTGCCGGGCACTGCTGACTTCGAAGCGCGACGGCCGGACCTCATACAGCGTGAAATCGCTGCCCTTGGTCTGGTCCTTGTAGAACGGCTGCCATTCCGGCTTCCAGTGCGCAGCCTTTCGCGCTGGATCCGTGACCAGCGTCGCCCTGCCGATCACCGTCACGTACTCGCCGGCGGCGGCATTGAAAAACATCAGCGTCACGCGTGAATCCTTCGCGATCTCCTGCACTTTGCGGGTCTTCGAATTGGTGGCGATCCAGATTGCGCCTTCGGATTCGGTGACCAGCGGCACCACTATTCGCGCCTGCGCGTGCCCGTCTTCGCCGAGTGTGACAAGAGTACAGGGACCCGCAGTCCGCATGATGTCAAATGCAGCGGTCCGAATCTGAGCGGGAGACGGTGCCTGTGCGATAGCAAAGGACGCCAATAACGCGACGACAGCGAGATTCATTCGATCATTCTAAGACGTTGGCCGCCGAGGGCGCCGAGGACGCCGAGCAAATATTTCAACGACCTTCCCGAGTGATGGTGGCAGCCTTTGCGACGTTGTCTTTCCCATATTTCAGAATGACACCGCAATCTTGATGGCAGGCTTAGTGCTGGTTCTGATCGCATGACAGATGAACCAGACCTTCTGACCGAACAAATCATTCGGTGTGCAATTGAAGTTCACCGGCAGCTCGGTGCTGGGCTGCTCGAAAGTGCTTACGAGTCGGCACTCTGTATTGAGCTGGCGAAGTCTTCCCTTCCGTTCGAACGGCAGAAGGCGGTGCCTCTCTATTACGAGAAACAGTTGATCGGCTCGTACAGACCAGACCTAGTTGTTTCGAATCAGGTTGTGGTTGAGGTAAAGAGCGTCCTGAAGTCAGAACCCGTCTTCATTGCACAGATGCTGACCTATCTGAGAATCACTGGGCTAAGACGAGGCCTGATCTTGAACTTCAACCGCTCTGTAATGAAATCCGGAATCCGACGCGTCAGTCTTTCCCTTTGAGACTCGGCGTCCTCGGCGTCCTCGGCGGCCAACGTTGTCGGCCTGCGGTATTATCTGCGGGACTTCTGACTTGGAGACGCTTATGAAGCGAGCGATTGTCTTGGGGCTGCTGGTCGCGGCCGGCAGCGTGGTGATGGTGACGGCGCAGCAACCGGCGGCGAATGCGCCGAAGGTCGTCGAGGCGGAGAAGATCAACGACAGCCTCTACGTCCTGCGCGGCGGCGGTGGCAACACCGCGGTGCTGATCATGGCGAACGGCGTCGCCGTGGTCGATGCGAAGAACCCAGGCTGGGGCGCGCCGCTGCTGGCGAAGGTCAAGGAGCTGACGCCGAAGCCGGTGACCATGCTGATCAACACGCATACGCATGGCGATCACGTCAGCGGCAACGTGGAGTTCCCCGCGTCGGTGGATTTCATCGCGCACGAGAACGCGAAGATCAGCATGGAACAGATGCCGATCTTCAAGGAGAGCAAGGGCGTGGGCCTGCCGAAACGCACCTTCAAGGACAAGATGACGATCGGCAAGGGTCCCGACCAGATCGATCTCTACTACTTCGGTCGCGGCCACACCAACGGCGACACGTTCGTCGCATTCCCGGCGCATCGCGTCGTCCACAGCGGCGACATCTTCGCCAGCAAGGGCGTGCCGCTGATCGACACGGCCAACGGCGGCAGCATGCTGCAGATCCCGGACACGCTGAAGAAGGCGCACGCCGGCATCCCGAACATCACGACGATCATCAACGGCCACACTCCAGCGCAGTCAACGTGGGCTGACTTGAAGGAGTTCGCCGACTTCAACGCCGATCTTGTCGCCTACGGTCGCGCGGGTCTCAAGGCCGGGAAGACGCCCGAGCAGCTCGCCGCCGAGTGGAAGCTGCCCGAGAAGTACAAGGGCTACTCAGCGACCGTCAGCACCATGATGGGCGGACTGGCGGGACGCTTCGCGGGATTGCAGAAGGAAATTCAGTAAGCTGGGTGGCTCGAGGCGGGTCTTCGGACTCGCCTCGGTGTCATTTCAGATCACCCTCGACGAGCATCTGAGGCGCAACCTTCTTCAGTGCGCGCACGAACCCAGCCTTGTCGGCCGGCGACACCACGACCGAGCCAAACCCGCCACTGATCTCCAGCCGATCAAGAGAGAGCGCCGGCGCCGACAGGATCGTCCTGGTCGGACGCACTCGCTCGATCAACCTTGCATCAATACGTGAGTAGAGAGGACCCGACTGCACACGCAGCCCCTCGTCAGTCACCGTATACGCCGTGCTCGCATACAGCCAGGCGATCAACGCAAAGGAGAAACCAAGCGCGACCAGGGCGACCGGATTGAACCCGTTCATCTGCGACAGGATCAAACCGAAACCGACCCCGAACGCGGGGATCTTGAATGTCCACCCAACCGCAGATCGAAAACGCCATTCCCGGGACATGCCACCCCCGCGCGTCTAAAGCTCGTCTCAGTCTTGCGGCACCCCTGGGCGGCGTTGGGCCACGTGCCACAGCACGCCGCAAGGGTCGACGACATAGGCTATGCGCAATCCCCACGGCTGCATTGCAGGAGCCTTCGGCGCCGTCACGCCAAATGACTTGGGCAGATCGAGCGAGACGATATGCGCCCACCACGCGTCCAGGTCATCGACCATGAGCTGCATCATGAAGTTCTCAGCCCATTCCTTCTGGTGGTAGCGCTGGAGGATGAAGCTCCCGGAGCCGACCGCGAAGATCGCGACCTCGCCGTCGAGCAGCTGCTTGAAGCCGAGCGCGCGGTAAAACCGCACGGACAGGTCGAAGTCCTTCGTCGGCAGGAAGGGCCGGGCGAGTTCGGTGCCGGTCGGAATCACGCTCATCGGACGGTGTCCGCTCCAGGGCGGGCCAGGCCCGCCTCTAGGACGCGCCCTCGATCACGGGCACCGCGACATCGCTCGGCACAACGCGGGTGAAGCCGCCGCGCTGCAGCAGCTCCCTGCCCTTGCCGCCGCGGCCGGTGACTTCGTATTTCGTGGTGCTGATCGTCTGCTCGCCACCACGCGTGGTTTCCACCGTCAGCAAGTCGCGATCGCCCGTCGAGACAATCGCGCCGATCACCTTGTCTTCGGGGAAGTCGATCTTGATCAGGATCACGCCGCGTCCGGGACCAGACAGGAAATTGATCTCTTCGGCGTTCGACAGCATCGCCCGCGCGCTCGAGGTCGCGGCAATCACCGTTTCCTCCCCCGTCGTCAGGCCGACGTTGACGACTTCGGCGCCCTCGGCGACGCGCGCATAGCGGCGGCCCGAACGCGTACTCACTTCGACGTACGGCTGCAGCGAGAACCGCATCGCGTAGCCGTCACTGGTGATGCCGATGGCGTGCACCGGCGGCACGTCGCCTTCCTTTTTCGCTTCGATCTTCTTCGCGACGCGCGAATCGAGACTGAACGCCGCCACGATGCGCTCACCGTCCTTGAGCTTGAACAGCTTCTGGATCGGGTCGCCATAGCCGGTTGATGCCGGCACATCGACGATGCGACTGGTGTAGGCGACGCCGAAGTTGCTGAAGAACACCATGGTCGCCCTGGTGCTGCCCGCGATGGCCGCGAGCACACTGTCGCCTTCGCGCAGGCGCGTCGTCGACAGGTCCTTCACTTCCTTCTGCCGCTTCACCCACCCGTCGCGGGAGATGATGACGACGTTGTCTTCCTCGACGATGAAGGATTCGGCGGTGTATTCGACTTCTTCGGCTTCCTCGATGCGCGTGCGGCGCGGGTCGGTCTTCGGGTTGCCGTACTTGTTCTGGATCTCTTCGAGTTCCTCGCGGACCAGCTTCCACCGGCCCTCTTCGTCCTTGAGCAGCGCGCCGATCTGCTTCGCGCGCTTGCGCTTCTCGGCCAGCTCCTGCTGGATCACGAGGATCTCGAGGCGGGCGAGGCGATACAGCTTGAGTTCGAGGATCGCGTCGGTCTGCTCGGCATCGAGCTCGAACCGCTTCATGATCTTTTCCGCCGAGTCGGCCTTGCCTTCCGACTTGCGGATGATCCGGATGATCTCGTCGAGCGCGTCGAAGACCTTTTCGAAGCCCTCGAGGATGTGGATGCGCTTCTGCAGCTGCGCCAGTTCGTGTTCGAGGCGGCTGGTGACGACCTCCAGGCGGAAATGGAGGAAGTGCCACAGCATCTGCTTGAGGTCGAGGCGCTCAGGCCGTCCAACCTCCGCGTTCTCAGTGGGCACCAGGCACGTCATGTTCACGGCAAACGTCGTCTGCAACGACGTGTTCTTGAACAGGTACGCCATCACCAGGTTGTCGTCGGCACCGGCCTTCAGTTCAAGCTCGATGCGCACATCGTCCGTCGACACGTCCTTGACGTCGATCAGGTGCGGCATCTTGCGGGACAGCACGACGTCGCCGATCTGCTCGACGAGCTGCGCCTTGTTGACCGCGTACGGAATGCTGGTGATGTAGAGCTTCTTGCCCGAGCGCGCGGCCGGACCCGCCTCCCAGGTGGAGCGCAGGCGAATCGATCCCGACCCGGTCTTGTAGATCTCCTTCAGCTCGTCGGGCGAGTTGAGGATGTGGCCACCGGTCGGGAAGTCGGGCCCCTTCACCCAGCGGCACAACTGCAGCGTGGTGAGATCGGGATTGTCGAGCAGCTTGATGAGGGCGGTGCAGACTTCGTTGAGGTTATGTGGCGGAATGTTCGTCGCCATGCCGACGGCAATGCCGGTGCTGCCGTTGACCAGCAGGTTCGGCACGCGCGATGGCAGCACGATCGGCTCGGTCTTCGTGCCGTCATAGCTCGGACGGAACGCAACGGTCTCCTGCTCGATCTCCTGCAGCACTTCGTCGGCGAGGCGCGCGAGGCGGCACTCGGTATAACGCATCGCCGCGGCGCCGTCGCCGTCGAGCGATCCGAAGTTGCCTGAGCCATCGATCAACGGATAGCGCAGCGAGAACGACTGCGCCATGCGCACCAGCGTTTCGTAGATGGCGCTGTCGCCGTGCGGATGGTAATTACCCATCACGTCGCCGACGACCTTCGCGCACTTGCGGTGCTTGGCATCAGCCGTCAGGTTCTGCTGCCACATCGTGTAGAGGATGCGGCGTTGAACGGGCTTCAGACCGTCGCGCACGTCGGGCAACGCGCGCGAGGTGATGACCGAGAGCGCATAGTTCAGGTAACGGGACTGGGCCGCTTCATGGAGCGGGACATTCGACGTGCCGTCGCCGGTGCCGCCGGTGATACCGCCCCGGGAGGGCGGTGGGGCGCCGCTATCCCTCGACTCCGCTCGGGACAACCCTGAGCCTGTCGAAGGGTTGTCGTCTGATTCCGGGAGATCGAAAAGTGAAGGCTCTGACTTCCGTTTTGCCACTGAATGCACAGAATAGCATCCGTCGCGGCCGGGTACTTACCGATTACTGGCGCGGCAACAGTTGCGGCCAGTTCTGGAGCACCGTGATCGCCGGCATCGACTGGGATGCGCTCACGGCCACGATGAAGCGAGAGCCGTCCGCCGTGACGTCGTAGCTCGGGCCTGCCGATGACGCCAGGTCGAGGTCGAACAGCCGGACGGGCGCAGCCACCTTCAGTTCGGGGTCGGACGACGAAACCGCGGCACCCATGACCGAGCGGCCGCCGGCGACGTAGACAATTTCGCGGCCATCGTTCCGCCAACGCGGGAACATGCCGCCGTTGGACGAGATCTGCACCTTGGCCCCGCCGTCAACGCGCGTGGCATAGATCTCTGGCTGGCCCGACTCGTTCGACTGGTAGGCGATCCAGCGCCCGTCTGGGGAAAAGTTGCTGGCCGACTCGTTGTAGCCGGTGATCGCCACCGGTCGAGGCGCGCCGCCATCAAGCGGCAGGAGCCACAGATCATTGCCGGTTTCGCCGCCACTGCGGCGGTAGAGCAGCAGCCGCCCATCAGGCGAGATATCGTGCGCGTCTTTACTGACACCGTCCTTCAGCAATGGTGATTCCTCGCCGGACAGGTCGGACGCGCGGCGGTAGAAATCGAGCCCTCGCGAGTTGAAGATCACGCTACGGTCGTTCTCGGACCAGATCGCTGATCGCTCTTCGCTGGGATCGAGCGTGAAGCGCTGTCGTACGCCGCGGGTGGCGTCGATGATGAAGATGTCTCGCGTCAGCAGCTTGGGATCGGTAGCGCTGACGAGTAGCCGCTTGCCATCCTTCGACAACTCGAGGTTGGAGTAGTCGGCCGGCTCCACGACCGTCGAGAGCAGCCGTCCCCCCCGGTCGACCCACGCCAGCTGGTTGCGATCCAGCCGCGTGCTGTGTTGATACACCATGATGCCGTTGTCCGACACCGAGAACGCGCTGCCGCGAAGCGGCGCTGATTCGACCCCCTCCGCAAGGATCACCGGCCTTCCCTCGAGCGTGTAGCGAGCCGGGTGAAGGCGCTGGCCGAACACGGTGGTGCCGCGGGCAAAGACCAAGGCGCCGGCCCCATAGGCAAAGCCGGTCACGTCGTCGCCGGATACCAATGTGATCTCGTCGTCGGACGCGAGCGACATCACCCGAACCGACAAGGTGTTCCCCGCCGACACGCCGACAAGATAGTGGCGCCCGTCAGGCAGGACGTGCGGCGCGTTGTAGCGCTCTCCAGGCCTCGTCCGCACCGTGGTGGCGGTGCCGCTCTGCAGATCGATCGAGCGGATCTCACTGCCGCCCACCAGGATGGACCCTGACAGGCTCCACCCGTTGCGTTGCCCGTTCACGGCGTTGGCGGCGACCAACGTCGGTGCGCCACCATCAAGTGACTGGCGCATCAGCCCTGCCGCCTCGCCAAACAGCAGATGGCGGCCATCAGTCGACCAACTTACTATCGATCCGCCGAGCGTACCGGGCACGGCCGTTCCGGCCTCGCCGTTGAGGGGCAAAGAGTAGATTTGCTGCCGGCCGGATACGCGGTCTCTGCCCGTGATTGCAACCTGCGATCCGTCAGGGGACAGTGCCATCCTGAGCGCCTGGAAGACCGTCGTGCTCAGCGTCACGTCCTCCGGCAATGCCAACAGGGTTCGCGACACCACGAGCGATGGCGACTGCGCGGGCCGCCCAAGCCACGGCCACGCCGCAAGCGCGGCCAACGCCATCGTTGCCGCAGCCCACAACAGACGTTCGACATGTCTCCGTCGCGGCGGAGCGATCGCCTCAGCGCGCGCGGATGATGATCCCGACAACGCTTCGAGCGCGAACGCAACATCGCGAGCCGACTGAAAGCGCTCGGCCGGGCGTTTTTCGAGGCAGTGCTGCACGATGCGGTCAACCGCAGGCGGGATCTCGGCACGGACGCTGCTGACGCCGGCGAGGTCGTCACTGAGGATCGCGCTCATGGTGTCGGCGGTACTCTCGCGCCGGAACGCACGAGCCCCGGTGAGCATTTCGAACAACACCACGCCCAGCGCGAACACATCGGATCGCGAATCCACCGCCGCGCCCCGGACTTGCTCGGGCGACATGTAGCCGGTCGTGCCCATGACCACGCCAGGCGCGGTGCCTTCGCGCGTCATCGTCTGACCGGACTCTTCCCTCACGGCCTCGCGCGCCAGGCCAAAGTCAAGAATCTTGGCGTGGCCGTCGGTGACGATGAAGATGTTCTCGGGCTTGAGATCGCGGTGAATGATCCCGCGCTCGTGCGCGGCGGCCAGGCCGCGCGCGATCTGAATGCCGTAGTCAATCGCCTTGCGGATGGACAACTGTCCGGCATTGAGCCGGTCACGCAGCGTCTCGCCCTCGAGCAGCTCCATGACGATGGCCCGATCTTCGAATCCGTAGACCTGCGCGATGTTGAAGTGGTTGAGCGCGGCCAGAGTCTTCGCCTCGCGCTCGAATCGAGCCCGGCGCTCGGGATCGGCCGCCACGTCGTCCGGCAGGACCTTCAGCGCCACGTCGCGGCCAAGCCGCGAGTCGGTGGCGCGATACACCTCGCCCATGCCCCCTTCTCCAAGCTTCGACACGATCGTGTACGGACCGATCGTCGTGCCCGGCTGCAGGCTCACGGAATCAGCTTTCCAGGATTCATCAGGTTGTTGGGATCGAGCGCGCGCTTGATGGCACGCATCACATCAAGAGCGGCGCCGTGCTCGGCATCAAGATACTTCAACTTGCCGAAGCCGACACCATGCTCACCGCTGCAGGTGCCGCCGAACTTGAGCGCGCGCTTGACCAGCCGCTCGCTGATGCCGGTCACCGTGTCGAACTCCGCCTTGTCGTCGGGATTCAGCATGATGATCAGGTGAAAGTTGCCGTCGCCGGCGTGGCCAACGAGCGGCGCCTCGATCCTCGACGCCTTCAGGTCTTCCTGCGTCTCGAGAATGCATTCGGCCAAATGCGAGATCGGCACGCAGATGTCTGTCGTCCACGCTCGCGCGCCCGGGCGTGATGCCACCGCCGCGTAGTAGGCGTTGTGACGCGCCTGCCACAGCGTGTTGCGATCCTCGAGCGACGCGGCCCACTTGAACTCCTTTGCGCCGTGCTCGCGCGCGATCTCCTCGACGGCGCGGATCTGGTCCTCGACGGAAACCTCGCTGACGCCGTGGAACTCGAAAAACAACGTCGGCTCCAGCGGATAGTTCGTCTTCGAGTAGGCGTTGACGACGCGCAGCTGCACTTCGTCGATGATCTCGATGCGCGCGACCGGGATGCCAAGCTGGATCGCCTGGATCACCGTCTTCGCTGCGCCTTCCATCGACGCGAACGGACAGACCGCCGCCCGGACGACTTCGGGGCGGCCGTAGAGGCGCAGCGTCAACTCGGTAATCACGCCGAGCGTGCCTTCTGAACCCACCATCAAGCGCGTCAGGTCGTAACCGGACGAGGACTTGCGGGCGCGTCCTCCGGTCCTGATGATCCGGCCATCGGCCAGCACCATCGTGGTTCCAAGCACGTTGTCGCGCATCGTCCCGTAGCGGACCGCGGTCGTTCCCGACGCGCGCGTGGCGGCCATGCCGCCGATCGTGGCGTCCGCACCCGGATCGATCGGGAACATCAAGCCGGTGTTCTTCAAGTGCGCGTCGAGTTTGAGCCGGGTCAACCCGGCCTCGACCGTAATGTCGAGGTCCTCGGGGCTCAGACGCAGCACCCTGGTCATGCGCGTCATGTCGATCGACACGCCGCCGTGAATCGCATTGACGTGTCCCTCGAGCGAGCTGCCCATGCCGAACGGCACGATCGGGCGACGATGCTCGGCACAGAGCTTTACGATCGCCGAGACTTCTTCAGTCGAGGTTGGAAAGACAACGCAGTCCGGAAGTCCCGGCGCGTGCCACGACTCGCCATGGCTGTGGTGTTCGCGAACGGATTCGGACGTAGAAACCCGGTCACCGAGGAGGGCGCGTAGCGATTCGATCACGATGCAAGATAATAATGGTTCTAAGGGTTCCAGGTCGTTCCAATAGTTCCAAGAGTTTCCTTCGACTCCTGTTCCAGATGTTCACACCGAAATCGCTCTCCTTCTTGCGCTCGTTGAAACGCAACAATGAGCGCGAATGGTTCCATGCCCGTCGCGAGCAGTACGACCAGTACTGTCGCGGGCCGATGCTGGAAGCGATCGCCCGTCTCGGAGAGGATTTCCAGAAGATCGCGCCGGAGATGCTCGTCGATCCGAAGGTCAACCTGCTGCGCCCGTTCCGCGATACGCGATTCAGCGAAGACAAGACGCCGCTGAAGACGCACGTCGGCGCGACGATCCCGAATCGCGTGCTCGGCCGGATGAACGGCGCCGGACTGTACTTCGAAGTGGCGCCGGCGTGGGTGTGGATCGGCGGTGGACTGTGGCGTCCCGACACATCACAGTTGCAATTGGTGCGCGAGCACGTCGCGGCGAATCACAACCAGTTGACGAAGATCGTGACGTCTGCGGGTTTCAAGAAGCTTGGCGGATTGCAGGGCGATCGGATGACGCGGGTGCCACGCGGTTTTGCCAAGGACCATCCGGCGGCCGACTACCTGCAGTACCGGCAGTTCATGGCCTTCCGCGAGGAGCCGGCGGCATTCGCGCACTCACGGGACTTCTACAAGCAGTTGCTGTGGACGTTCGAGACGGTCATGCCCCTGCTGCGCTTCATCAATGAGCCGCTGGTCGAGGCCACGAAGACCTCGAAACGCGCGCACGTCTTCGACGATGTGGAAACTGAAGGCTGGTAGCGTCTACTCGGACCGCTGGAGCGTCTTGGGCGCGATCACGTAGAGTATGGCCCCGGCGGCGAGCGCCGCCACTCCTGACGTCAACTGTGCATTGGTCGCACCGGCGAGAATGCCGAGCGCAACGATGGCGGCGACGATTGGAATCACCGGACCAAACGGCACCGTGAACTTCGCGGGCGCAACCTCCTGCAGCGGATCCGTGAAGTGCGCGCCGACCTGGGCGGCGATTTCGCGATCGCGCTTGCGCAGCACCAGCGTCGACAAGCACACGGCCAGATACATCACGAGTCGCGCGATCGCGCTCACCGCGGCCAGCGTCACGAACGAACCCGTGAGGGCGAGAATCAACGCGAGTGCGGCGCAGAACAGGATCGCGTTAGACGGCGTGCGGAATTCGGGATGCACCATGCCGAACCACCGCGGCAGGTCGCCGTTCTCAGCCAGCGCGAAGATGGTGCGTGAGCCGTTCAGGAGCTGGCCCATGTTGTTGCCGGTCATCGACACCACCGAGCCGATCGAGATCATGGCGGCGCCGCCGGCGCCGAGAAAGATCGCCGCCGCATCGGCGAGCGGCGTGCGGGTCCCGGCCACGTCCGGGAGGATGCCTGTCGCCACCAGCGACGTCAGCGACATCACCACCGAAACAATGATCAGCACGGCAACGAAGGCAAAGGGCACGTCCTTGCGCGGATTCGCGGCTTCACCCGCAAGCACGCCCGTCACCTCGTAGCCGCCATACGCAAAGATCAACAGGATCGCGCCCGCCGAAATCTGTTCACGGCTGACGGCGGGCATGTTCGAGAAATGCGACGGGTCGATGAACCAGATGCCGGCCAGGATGAAGATGGTCAACGGCAGCAACTTGCCGATCGTCAATGCGTTCACGACCCACGACGATTGCTTCACGCCGCGCACGTTGATCCACGTCAGCAGCAGCGTCAGCCCGGTGATGGTCGCCGCGCGCGGAATGCCGTTGGCCAGCGCCGGCCAATAGAACGCCAGGGCCAGCGTCAGCCCATTCACGACCGACGCGTGGCTGGTGACGCGCGAGAACCACATCATCCAGCCGACTTCGAAACCCACGAAGCGCCCGAACGCCGCTCGCGCCGGCAGGTACGGGCCGCCGGTCGATTCGAAGCGGCTGCCCGCTTCGGCGAAACACAAGGCGATGGAGAGCGAGAGCAGGCCGATGGCCATGAACGCCAGCGGGCCCCAGGGACCGACCTGCTTGGCGACATCAGACGGCAACAGGAAGATCGCGCTGCCGATGACCTGATTGACGCCGATCGCGGTCAGGTCCCACTTGCCCAACGCTCGTCGAAGCTGTGGTGCCTCAGACGCTCCAGCCATCCGCCTCGCTCCTTCCGGTGATCATTTCCTTGATCCGGGCCGCAAGAGTATCGGCGGTGAATGGCTTCATCAGCAAGTTGGTGACGCCGGTTGGATCGAGTCCGGCGCCGGCGCGTTCGGGATGCCCCGAGATGAACAGGATCTTCAGTCCAGGGCGAATGCGTTCGGCGGCCCTGGCCAGATCGGCGCCGTTCATGCGCGGCATCACCACGTCGGTGACCAGCACGTCGACCCGCTCCTTCTCGCGCCTGAACACCTCGAGCGCGGTTTCACCGTCTTCGGCCTCGAGCACCGTGAATCCACGGCGCGTCAGTTCGGCCACGACCAGGCGTCGCACCGAGCGATCGTCCTCGGCCAGCAACACAACGCCCTCGCCCTTCACGGTCACACCACTCGATGGCGGCTCGGCCGGCACGGGATCCGCGGCGCCGGTCTGCTGCGGGAAGTAGACCTTGAACGTCGTGCCCTTGCCCGGCTCACTCTCGACATCCACGTGCCCGCCGCTTTGGCGGACGATCGCCTGGACCATCGACAGGCCAAGCCCGGTGCCCTGCCCTTGGTCCTTCGTGGTGAAGAACGGTTCGAACAGGCGATCGCGAACCTCCGGGGTCATGCCGACCCCGGTGTCCGACACCATCAACGCGACGTGCGGGCCGGGGATGATGTCCACCATGTCCGCGCCGAGTTCGACGTTCTCGGTCTCGATGGTCAGCGTGCCGCCGCCGGGCATGGCGTCGCGCGCGTTGACGACCAGGTTCATCAACACCTGGCCGATCTGCTGATGGTCGGCGCTGATCGTGGCCAGCGTGGGATCAAGCGAGAACTGCAGCTTGATCTCCGGTCCGATCAAGCGGCGCACCAGGTCTTCCATGTGCGCCACGACCTGGTTGACATCAACCGAATGCGACACGGTCGTCTGGCGACGGCTGAAGGCGAGCAGTTGCTGGGTCAGCGCCGAGGCGCGATCCGCGGCGCGACGCACTTCCATCGCCGCTGAGTGCAGGTTGGAGTTGGGCGGCGCCTCTTCGATCAGCTCATCGCTGTAGCCGAGCAGCACCGTGATCAGGTTGTTGAAGTCATGCGCGATGCCGGTCGCGAGGCGACCGACCGCTTCCATCTTCTGCGCCTGGCGCAGCTCGGTTTCGAGCCGCAGATGCTCGGACAGGTCGCGCGCAATCGCGGTAACGCCCACCACCTGGCCGTCACCGGCCAGCACCTTGAGGTGCAGATCGACCGGCACGCGGTTGCCTTTGCGCGGCACCAGCTCCGACCGGAACGAGCGTGGCGACGCGTCCACCCCCTCGATCAGCATCTGGTTAAGCGCGTCAAGGTAGTCGGTGCCGAAGATCCAGTTGGGATCGAGCATCCGGATCTCCTCGCGCAGATATCCGGTGGCTTCCTCGCCGCTGCGATTGATGGTGGAGATGCGTCCGCGCCGGTCGTGAACGATCAGGATTTCGCTGGAGCGATCGAACAGATCATCAAAGCGCGCCTTGAGCGCGGTCTCGCGCGCCAGCTGGCGGCGAATCGTCTCTTCCTGCTGCGCGCCTCGCCGGTAGAGCACCGCCGCAACGCCGAGTGACACGGCGCCGATTCCAGTAACCAGCCAGATCCACAAGGGTGCAGAGAGAAATTCGCTCACGGACGCAACGAGAAGTGCAGAGAGCCGGTTGTATCATGAAACGCGCGCGATGGGCACCCTCTCCGGCACCACCAATCGGGTCAAGCGGATGACGTTGCCGGGTCACGTCTACACCGATCCTGCGTGGATGACCCGCGAGATGGAGCGCGTGTTTGCCCGCATGTGGCTCGCCGCGGGACGCGCCGATCAACTCCCCACGCCTGGAATGTTTGTGCGCCGCGACGTCGCCGGCGCAAGCGTGCTGATCATTCGCGGCCAGGACGGCACGCTGCGCGCTGTTCATAACGTCTGCCGCCATCGCGGCACCAGGCTTTGCGCGGAAGATTCAGGCACAATGCGCGGCAGCGTGCAGTGTCCGTATCACGCGTGGACATATGGGCTGGACGGCCAACTGCTGGCAGCGCCGCTCATGGATGAGGTGCAGGGATTCGATCGCGCTGACTATCCCTTGCGGCCGGTGGCCTGCGATACGTGGGACGGACACATCTTCATCAATCTGTCCGACGCGCCCGATCCGCTGGGCGCGCAACTCGGCGACCTGCCGGAGCGCTTCGCACCGTGGCGGATGCAGGAGCTGCGCCTGGGGCACCGCATCGAGTACCACATCGCCGCCAACTGGAAGCTGGTGGTGCAGAACTACAACGAGTGCCTGCACTGCCCGATCATCCACCCGCTGCTCAACCAGATGCATCACTACCTCGGCGCCGCCAACGTGCCGTCGACGGGCACATACTGCGGCGGCGCGATGGGCTTCAAGGCCGGCATCGAAACGCTGAGCACCGACGGCAAGCGTCGCCGGGATGTGCTGCCGGGTCTCACCGGTGACGATCGCGCGCTCGTGCACTACTACGCGATCTATCCGAACCTGCTGCTCACGCTGCATCCCGATTACATGATGACGATCAGCATCTGGCCGCAGGACTGCGGGCGGACAAAGCTGGTCGCGGAGTGGCACTTCCATCCGGACGAAATCGCCAAACCGGGTTTCGTGTTCGAGGACGCGGTCGAGTTCTGGGACCGCACCAACCGCGAAGACTGGGCGATCTCCGAGCAGTCCTATCTCGGTATCAGCTCCCGCGGCTACACGCCGGGTCCGTATTCCGATCGAGAGACCCAATTGTGGGAGTTCGATCAGTTCATCCTCACACACACCTCATGAAAATTGCCCTGATCCAGCAGCACGCCACGAAAGACAAGAACGCCAACGTCGCCCGGGGACTGGCCGCCCTCGAAACGGCCGCGCGCCACGGCGCCCAGCTGGCGTGCTTTGCGGAGCTGGCCTTCGAATGGTTCTATCCACAGGTGCCGGCCGGCAGCGGATACCGCGAACTCGCGGAGCCGCTCGACGGACCGACCGTGACGGCGTTCAGGAAGAAGGCGAAAGAACTCGGCCTTGTGACGGTGATCAACCTGTACGAGCGCGACGGCCACAACACCTACGACAGCTCACCGGTGATTGATGCCGACGGCACGCTGCTCGGCGTCACCCGGATGATTCACATTACCGAGTACTCGTGCTTTCACGAGCAGGGCTACTACACGCCGGGCGACAAGGGCGCGCCGGTCTTCAAGACCCAGGCGGGAACCATCGGCGTGGCGATTTGCTACGACCGCCACTTCCCCGAGTACATGCGCGCCTTGGCGGTCGGCGGAGCCGACCTGGTCATCGTGCCGCAGGCCGGAGCGGTCGATGAATGGCCGGAAGGCCTGTACGAAGCCGAGATGCGCGTGGCGGCGTTCCAGAACGGCTACTTCACCGCTCTCTGCAACCGCGTCGGGAAGGAAGACAAGCTCGATTTCGCGGGCGAGTCGTTCGTGTGCGCGCCCGACGGACAGGTCCTCGCGCGCGCGCAGCAAAGCGTCGACGAGATTCTCTATGCGGATCTCGACTTCGCCCAGCTCGCGCAGTCAAACGCGCGGCAGCTGTTCATGAAGCATCGGCGCCCGCAGTTGTACGCCGACTGGCTCGCCAGGTAACTACTGCGCCGGCGGCATCGCAAGGTAGCCGCTGCGATAGCGGACGTAGTGGCCCTTGCGATTCAGTTCGATCTTCAGCTTGCGATACTTGCCGTCCAGCGCCTTCTTCGGCGTGAAACTGACCTCGTACTGATTCTGCAATTCCATCACCAGGTTGCGCGCCGCCATCGTCGCCTCCGGCATGCTGAGGATGCGCGTCACGGCGCCTCCCGAATCTCCCACCAGCACGTCCAGGTTGTCGGCTTGCATCAGCGGCTTCGGGGCGATCGCTCCGGAGCCGATCGGATCGAGGTTGCGCACGTCGTTGCTGGTGCGCGGCCGCGTGGTCAACACCCGGCTGGTATCGGTAGCCGCTTCCTCCTGCCGATGCGACCCGATGCCGAAGGCAAACAGCTGCGTCTCGCTCGCGGCACGCGACTTGACGATGTTGGCAAGCGACATGCGGCTCGAGCTTTCGAAGCCCGGCGTCAGCACGAGGATCGCATGCCGCCTGTTGCGCGCCTCCTGCAACGTCGTGAACGCGTACCGCAGGCCGTCGTGCAACGACGCAATGCCGGTTGGATTCCACCCATCCCAGTTCAATGACGTAATGCCCTTGCCGCGGGTCCACGGCACTTTCGTCTCGATGGTGCGCCCGAGAAACAGCACGCTGATCTCATCGTCCGGGCGCAGGGCCGCGACGACCTTGTTGACCGCCTCGGCGGCCAGTTGGCGGCGCATCCCCGGCAACATCACATCGCCCGAGTCCACCACGACCGCGAGGCTGAGCGGCACACGTTCGCGCGTTACTCCCGTGATCTCCTGACGATCACCGTTCTCGCTGATACGGAAGTCGGCAGCGGTAAGCCCCACGGTGTAGTCGTTACGATCGAGGCTCGTGACGGTTACTGGAACGGTGACCACGTCCTGTGCGGCGACCGTTGACGCGGCGGCCAGGATGCCAACAACGATGAGTGCGCGCATGGGGGTATTATCGCCATGAAGTGAGAAGTGAGAAGTAAGAAGCAAGAAGCAAGAAGTGAGAAGTAGAATTGAGGCATGCCCGGTACAACACGTCTTTTCGGTTTGATCTTAATCGTGCTCGGTGTGGCCAGCTACACGATGACCGGCCGCACCAGCCTGACCGCGATGATCCCGGCGTTCTTCGGCGCGGCGCTCGTGATCTGCGCGCTGGTGGCGCGGAAGGAAGCGGCGCGGAAGCACGCGATGCACGCCGCCGTGGCGATCGGCCTGCTCGGCGGACTGGCGGCACTCGGCCGCGGATTACCCGCGGCGCTGGCCGGCGATGCCATGCGACCGGCGGTGCTCTCGCAGCTGGTGATGGGCGTGCTGCTGTTGATCTACGTCGCGCTCGGCGTGCAGTCGTTCATCGCGGCGCGCAAGGCCCGCCTGGGCCGGTAGATTCCCCGCGCCAGGCGGCGTCCGGCTTAGCCGGAGTGTCCAGGCAACGCCGTCTTTCTTGATGGATTGAAGAACGGCGTCGGCACCACCGTGGCAGTGGCGCGGTGACGCACTGCTTCCACCGTCATTTCCATGTCTACCTTCGTGCCCATTGCGTAATGCGGCACGTCGATCGTCGCAAGGGCGATCAATTTCTTCAGCGTTGACGACCACGTCGTCGACGTCGCCCGGCCCACCTGGTTGCGTCCCTTGTAGACCGGCACCGCGATGCGCGAGGTCGCCGCGGGCGCCGTCGGCGGCAAACCCACCGCCTCGTAGAGCTTCTCCACTTCGGTCCAATTCACCTCGAGGCCGACGATCTGCCTGGCGATGCCGCGCTTCACCTCCGCCTGCAACGCCGAGCGCCCGATGAACGCGCCCTTCTTCATATCAACCAGGCGGCCCAGGCCGAGCTCGTAGGGCGAGTACTTCTGCGCTTCGATCAGCGCCTTCCGGCTGCTATGAAAGTCCACGTCGATCAGCAACAAGCCGGCTTCGATGCGCGAGATGTCGAGCGCGAGCATTCCTGTCGGGTGCAGGTCGAACGCTTGGCCTGCCGCGGCGATGGCGTCCCACACTGGCAGCGCCGCATCCCACGGCATCCAGATTTCATAGCCGAGATCACCGGTGTAGCCCGTCCGCGACACATCCACCGGCACGCCGGCGATGCGGCCGCTGGTGGCGCGGAAGTACTTCAACGACGACAGATCCGCATCGCACACCTGCGCCAGCAGGCGCGCGGAGGTCGGCCCCTGCAGCGCGAGGGCCGCGACGCTCTCGGAGATGTCCTCAATCTGGACGTCCAGGCCCGATGCGTTCTCGGTGAGCCAGCGCAAGTTGGGATCGGCCGCCGTCCAGCGAAATACCTGGTCGGCTACTCGCGTCACAGTCCCGTCGTCGATGACCTTCCCGTCGTCATCGCACCAGGGCGTGTAATAGACCTGGCCGACCGACATACGCGAGGCATCCCGGGTAATCACACGATTGACGAGCCGAACCGCGTCGGGACCGGTGAGGCGGTATTTATAGAGGGGGGAGATATCGATCAGCGCGCAGGCGTTCCTGATCGCGTTGTACTCGTGCTCGTGATGAGTCTCGTAGGCGCTGACGGCGTAGTAGCCCGCCCAGTCGCGGTAGTTGAGGCTCTCACAGAGCTCGAGCGTACGAGCGTGGAACGCAGACCCAACCGGCACGCCGAAAGTATACTTGCGGGCCAATGCCGAGCGGAGCGAAGGCAACACACGGCGGCTACGACGCGATCGTGATCGGCGGCGGGCACAACGGCCTGACCTGCGCGGCCTACCTGGCACGCGCCGGGCGCAGGGTGCTCGTGCTCGAACGCCGGCACGTGCTTGGGGGCGCAGCGGTCACGGAAGAGGTATTCCCCGGATTCAAGTTCTCGGTCTGCTCGTACGTGGTCTCGCTGCTGAGACCGGAGATCATTCGCGAGCTCGACCTGCCGCGGCACGGCATGGAGTTGCTGCCGCTCGACGGCACGCTGACACCGATGCCGAGCGGCGACTACCTGTGGCGCGTCAACGATCACTACAAGACCCGCAGGGAGATCGCGCGCCACTCGCGCCTCGACGCCGAGGCCTACGACGAGTACGGCAAGGCGATGGTCGAGATGGGACGCTTCGCCAAGCCGATCCTCGGCATGCTGCCGCCCGACCCCACCTCGCTGGATCCGCGCGGGCTGCTCGAACTGTTGTCGATCGGCAAGCGCTTCCGCGGCATGCGCTTCCACGATCGCCTGAACCAGGTGCAGTTGCTGACCATGAGCGCGGTCGACTTCCTGGATCAATGGTTCGAGACCGACGTGCTGAAGGCGACGATGTCGGCGTCGGGCATCATCGGCACGTTCCTGGGTGTGCGATCGCCCGGGACGGCGTACGTCCTGCTCCATCACTACATGGGTGAGATCGACGGCGCGTTCCGATCGTGGGGACTGTCTCGCGGCGGCACCGGCGCGGTCTCGAATGCGATTGCCGCCGCAGCCACGGAACACGGCGTCGAGATTCGCACCGAAGCCCCGGTCGCGCGCATTCTCACGACGAACGGCAGGGCCACCGGCGTGGTGCTGGACAACGGCGACGAGATCACGGCCAACGTCGTGGTGTCGAGTGTCGATCCGAATCTCACGTTCCTCAAGTTCATGGAGGAGCGCGAGCTGCCGTCCGATTTTGTCGAGGGTGTGCGCCGCTACAAGTACCGCGGTTCTTCCGGCAAGGTCAACCTCGCGCTCGATGCGCTGCCGAACTTCACGTGCATGCCAGGCGCGGGTCCGCACCTGCGTGGCGCGATCTCCATCTCGCCGAGCATCGACTACATGGAGCGGGCCTACGACGATGCGAAATATGGGCAGTTTTCGAAGCGCCCGTACATCGACATGGTGATCCCGTCGCTGACGGATCCATCGGTCGCACCTCCCGGCAAGCACGTGATGTCGTGCTTCGTGCAGTACGCGCCGTACGATCTCCGCAATCCGGCAACCGGGAACCGGGAGCCGGCGCTGTGGGATCAGCAGCGCGACGCGTTTGGTGATGCCGTGATCAACGCCATCGCGGAATACGCACCCAACATCAAGGACATCATCCTGCACCGGCAGGTGCTGACGCCGCTCGACATCGAGCGGGAGTTCGGACTCACCGAAGGCAACATCTTTCAGGGCGAGTTGACACTCGAGCAGTTGTTCTTCCTGCGCCCGGTCCCTGGCTGGGCGCAATACACCACGCCGATCGACCGCCTCTACATGTGCGGGTCGGCGACGCATCCTGGTGGCGGCATCATGGGCGCGCCTGGCAAGAACGCCGCCGAACGCATCATTCGCCAGGGCCGCAGATGACGCAGAGCAATCGATTCGATGCCATCGTCGTCGGAGGCGGGGTCAATGGCCTCACTTGTGCCACGTTTCTTGCCAAGTACGGTGTTCGTACACTTCTGCTGGAGCAGCGGGCAGAGTTAGGTGGGTGCGCTGCCGAGGACGAAATTGCTGATGGCTTCCGCGTGCCGGTTCTCGCGCATGCCACGGGTCCAGTGCGGCGTGATGTGGTCGAAGAGCTGCAGTTGTACCTGCATGGGCTCACGTTCAGCGATCCCGCGATCCAGGTCAGCTCGCTGTCTCCCGACGGCCGTCCGCTGATCATCTACGAGGATCCGCGCGCCACAGCGGAATCGCTGCGCGCCTGGTCCACGAAGGACGCCGCGCGCTGGGCCTCATTCCAGGCCACGCTGCAGCGGCTGGGTGCGTTGATCGGTTCGTTGTTCATCAGCACGCCACCGTCGGTCGATGCCCCGTCGGCCCGCGACGTGTTCGCGCTGATGCACACGCTGGGCGACTTCCGCTCGATGCCAAAGGACGACCAGTGGCGTCTGCTGCGGTGGGGACCCATGGCGGTTGCGGACCTGGTCGCCGAATCGATCGATACCGAGCAGTTGCGCGCCACCGTCGCTGCCGACGGCATCTTCGGCGCAATGCTGGGCCCATGGTCGGCCGGCAGTGGATTGCAGTTGCTGCTCGCATCAGCCAATCGCGCGCTGGCGTGGCCGGCTGGTCGCGCCATCAACGGCGGACCCGTTGCCCTGGCGCGCGCGCTCGAAGCGGCAGCGATCCGGTTTGGCGTGGAGATTCGCACCGGCGCACGCGTCGCGCGAGTCGACGTGAAGGACGATCGAGCGGTCGGCGTCACTCTTGACGGCGGCGAGCATTTCGAATCGCGCGCCGTTGTGTCTGGCGTGGATCCCAAGCGCACGTTCCTCACGCTCTGTGATGCCGATCACCTGCCGCCGGAGTTCCTGTGGCGCATGAAGCACTACCGATCGCGCGGCACACTGGCCAAGGTCAACCTCGCGCTGTCCGCGTTGCCTGCGTTCGCCGGCGCCACGCGAGCGATGCTCGGCGGCCGCGTGCGCCTGGCGCCGGATCTCGACTATCTCGAGCGCGCGTTTGATCACGCGAAGTACGGCCGGTTCTCGACGCAGCCCTGGATTGAATTCACGGTGCCGTCGATCGGCGATCCCACGCTCGCGCCTCCGGGCGCGCACGTGTTGTCGGCGTACGTCCAGTTCGCGCCGTACCAGCTCAGGGATCAGGGATCAGGGATCGGGGATCAGGGAAGGGCTCAGGGGCTTTGGGACAGTCAGCGTGACGCGCTTGGCGATACCGCGATCAAGACGCTCGCGCAATACGCGCCGGATCTGCCGTCGCTAATCGTCGCGCGACAAACGCTGACGCCCGTTGATCTCGAACGCGGCTGGGGCCTCACCGGCGGTCACATATTTCACGGCGAGTTGTCGCTCGATCAGTTCTTCACGATGCGGCCACTGCTGGGCTTCGGACAGCATCGCACGCCGATCAACGGGCTGTTTCTCTGCGGATCCGGCGCACATCCGGGCACCGGCCTCACCGGAGGTTCGGGTATCAACGCTGCACGAGAGATCGTGCGCGCGCTTTCCTGAACGTCCCTCCAGCGCGGACCGTCGTCTAAAATGGCGGTCGCTCAAGGGAGGTGTTATGCGTCTGGTTTGCGCTGTCGTCTGTTCCCTCGTGCTCAGCGTGTCCGTGGCTCACGGTCAAAGCGCCACTCCCGGACAACAAACGACAACCCAGCCGGGCCAGCCGGCCGGTGGATCGCAACGCACTCCGCCACGAGTGCTGCGTCCTGGCGAGACTCCGCCCAAGGGCAGCGCCATCATGAAGGGCCAGGTGATGGCGGCTGGCGTGGGATCGCCCGTGCGCCGCGCGCAGGTGCGCGCCATGTCGATGGACGGCCGCGGTGGCGGCGTCACCAACACGGACAGTGAAGGACGCTTCGAGATCAAGGAACTGCCCGCCGGACGTTACACCATCACCGCCACGAAGGGCGGATATGTCACCGGCAACTACGGGCAGCGGCGTCCGGGTGAACCGGGCACGCCGATCGAACTGAGCGAAGGCCAGACCGCGGAGAAGATTAACTTCGTGCTGTCGCGCGGCAGCGTGATCTCAGGAAAGATCGTGGACGACAACGGCGAGCCTGTCTCGGGGACGAATGTACAGGCGATGCGTTATCAGTTCATGGCCGGCGCGCGCCGCCTGATGCCGGGTGGCGGCGAAGGCAGCAACGATCGCACCGACGATCAAGGCACGTTCAGGCTCTACGGCCTGGCGCCCGGCGAATACTTCATCAGCGCCAACAACCGCAGCAACCAGTTCATGACACCGGGCATGACCAATAGCGAAGCGGACGGATTTGCACCGACGTATTACCCCGGCACGTCGAACATCAGCGAGGCGACGCGGGTCACGGTGAAGGCCGGACAGGAAATGAGCGCCGCGAACTTCGCGCTGATCATCGCGCGCATGGCCCGCATCCGCGGGCGCGCCATCAACTCGAACGGTGAGCCCGTCACCAACGCCATGTTGATGCTGATGCCGGCCGATCCGAACATGGGCTTTGGCGGCATGAACATGATGAACGCCATGGTCGCCGGCGACGGCTCGTTCCAGTTTGCCAACGTCGCGCCCGGCCGCTACACCTTGCAGGTGCGGCCTTCCGGCATGGCAACCGCCAACAGCGAAATGGCCGCGCTCACGGTCACGGTTGGCAACGACGACATCGACAACCTGATGGTGACCACGTCAACCGGAGCGATCGCCCGCGGCGTCGTGGTCGTTGACGATGGCTCGGCGCCGCCGTTCAGGCCCGATCAAGTGTCGATCTTCCCGGGGCCGATGGACCCGATGTCGGGGATGATGGTGTTCAACGGCCAGAACCGAATCAACGACGACTACACGTTCGAGTTGACTGGACTGTCTGATCGCCGGCTGATTCGCGCCAACGTCGGGCAAGCAGCCGCGACGGGTTGGTACTTGAAGGCCGTGCTGTTCGACGGGGAGGAGATCACCGACTCCGGCATGGAGTTCACGCCTGGCCGTTCGTACGACGGTTTGCAGGTGGTGTTCACGAGAAAGACCACCGACCTGTCGGGACTGCTCACCGACGATCGCAATCGCCCGGTGCTCGATGCGACGGTCGTGATCTTTCCCGCCGATCCACAACGCTGGACGTTCTCGTCGCGGTTCATGCGGTCGTTACGGCCGGATACCAACGGGCGGTTCAATACCAAGGGCCTGCCGCCGCTGGACGACTACCTGATCATCGCCGTGCAGGGCCTTGAATCCGGCCAGGGCACCGATCCCGAATTTCTCGCGCGAGCGAAGGAAGAAGCCAGGCCGCTGTCGCTGACCGAAGGGGAAACCAAGAACGTCGACCTGAAGCTCTCGAAGCTGGTTCCATAGGTTCCATAGGTTCCAAGGGTTCCAAAGGTTCCAGGGGTTTCGTTCGGACGGGGTTATAAAGGTTCTGTGAAAACCTTGGTGCTCGTCCTGTCGCTCGCCGTTGCAACGCCTGTGTTCGCGCAAGGGGGTGGACAGGAGCGCCCCGCGGCCGGGGCCGCCGGACGCGGACAGCGCCCGGCGCGAGCGCTGCCGGAACGAGCGGATGCACCGCGCGGAACATCGGCGCTGCGTGGCGTGATCATCGCCGCGGATAACGGCACACCGATCAGGCGCGCGCAGGTGCGGATCGTCTCGGCAGAAGCGCGCGAGAGCCGGGTGGCGACGACCGATACGCAGGGACGCTTCGAGATCAAGGAGCTGCCGGCCGGCCGCTACACCATGACCGTCAGCAAGGCCGGCTTCGTGACGCTGCAGTACGGGCAGCGCCGCCCGTCGGAATCCGGCACGCCGATTGAGCTCGGCGACGGTCAGTCACTCGACAAGCTGTCCGTCTCGCTGCCGCGCGGCAGCGTGCTCGGCGGACGCGTGGTCGATGAATTCGGCGAGCCGGTGGCCAACGCCATCGTCACGGCGTGGCGCTACGCGTATCAGGCAGGCGCGAGGCGCATGACACCGGGCGGACAGAATTCGCGCGACACCACCGACGATCAGGGCCACTATCGTTTGTTCGGACTCCCGCCTGGTGAGTACTTCGTCAGTGCCATGCTGCGCGGCGGGCCGGAGTACACGGATCCGATGGGCGAGGTGTCCGGCTATGCCGCGACCTACTACCCTGGCACGCCCAATGTCGCCGAAGCCGGCCGCGTCACGCTTGCGGTCTCGCAGGAGAACACCAACGTCAACTTCGGCCTGATCGCCACCAAGCTGGTACGCGTCAGCGGACAAGTAATGATGTCCGACGGCGCGCCAGCCTCTAATGGCAGCGTGATGCTCGTTCCGGTCAACGCCGCCGGGCGACCCGGCATCGCGATGCAGCAAGGCGGCGCCGGCAACCGAATCGATGCCACCGGCAGCTTCCGCGTGTCGAACGTCGCGCCCGGCCGTTACCAGGTGCAGGCGCGCGCAGGGGCGGCGCGCGAGTTTGAACTGGCGCGAATGGACCTCGTGGTCGGCGGCGATGACGTCACCGGCTTGACGATGGTGACGGGGCCTGGCGCAACGATCACGGGTACGGTGGTCAGCGATACGGGTGAGCCCTTCGACTTTCGTGCGGCACAGTTGCAGGTTGGCGCCCGCGCCGCAACACCGGATGCCGCGGCCGGACCGGGAGCGCAGAACTCGCGCGTCGGCGATGACTGGAGTTTCAGCCTCCGCAACCTGAACGACCTGGTCCTGATTCGCGCGACGCCGCCACAAGGCTGGGCGCTCAAGGCGGTGACGATCAACGGGCAGGACGTCACCGACACGCCGATGGAGTTTTCCTCCGGGCAGACCATCGCCGGCGCGCAGATCACGCTGACCAAGAAGATCAGCACCGTATCGGGACTGGTGACCGACGCGAAGGGCAACCCAGTGCTCGACGCGACGGTGGTGGTGTTCCCGAGCAACGAGAAGTTGTGGACCTACCAGTCACGCTTCATCAAGGCGGCGCGCCCGGACCAGGACGGACGGTATCGCGTCACTGCGCTTCCTGCGGACAGCTACCTGGTGGTGGCGCTGCAGGGACTCGAAGACGGCCAGGCCGGTGATCCGGAGTTCCTCGAGTCGGTGAAGGCGCTGGCGACGAAGCTGGACGTCGCCGACGGAGAAACGAAGACCGCTGACGTTAAACTCTCGACAGTGAAGTAAGGGCGCGGCAGGCCCGGACCAAGGACCCCCGAATGAGCATGCGGTGCAAGCAGTGCAGCGAGTCGTTTCCGAAGAACCAACCCTTCGACATGTTCGAGATGCGGCGTCACAAGCTGATGCCCGCCGACTCCGACGGCATCACGCACACCGACCTGATCGAGGACGGCGGCGTGTTCTGCTCACGGAAGTGCCTCGGTGATTACCTGCGCTCCGGCGACAAGTCAGGCATGTTCGACCTGGGAGCGATCCGAAAGAAGATCGACGGCTGACGACGGAGCGGGGGACCGGGAGCCGGGAACCGGGAGCGGGGAGCCGGGAGCTCGACTTCTGACGAGGCAACTGGCGTTTGCATGCCGGAACCCCGGTTGCAGCTTGTTCGCGCGCGTTCCCGCGCCACAGTCAACGGCGGTTGTCACCTACCAGCATCTTCAAAACCGATTTGCTGGAAAATCGCGTGGCACAGGTTCTGCTCTGCATTGGGTATGGTCGAATCTGTCTCCTCCTACCGCAGCCTCGAAGTTTGGAAGCTCTCTATGGATCTGGTAGACAAGGTATTTGCCGGTACCAAGACAATGCCGCGCTCTGAGTGTGACCTCCGGCGTCAAATCTGTCGTGCTGCTGTCTCAATCCCGTCAAATATTGCTGAAGGTTATCGTCGGAAGGGGCGACGTGCGGCTTACCAGAATCACGTCCCCATCGCGATGGGCTCGCAAGGTGAGCTAGAGACCGAAGTCGAGATTGCCTTGCGGAATCACTTCATTCCGGAAGGCACCGCTACCGACCTTATAGAAATCGCTGACCGCGTTGGGGCAATGCTGTTTCGACTGCACAACTCGCTGGACAACGTGTCACGTTAAGTCGCCGTCGAGCAAGAGTTCAATCGGACCGTGATCACTGAGTCGTCTCACTTCAGGGTTGTCAATAACCCTGCACTCGCTCATCGTTCTCGACGTGTCCAGATCACAGAATATATGGTCGCACTGGTACTTCTCGCGAGCCTGATGCCCCCAAAAACTCTGAATCTCCCAGAGGCTTCAGTGTCGCTGCGAGCCGGATCAGGTGCTTCTTGTAGTTCCCAGGACTGACGTGAATGCTGCCCAACAGAACCGACTCTCCGCCGATTGACGAGCGAACCGCCGAAAAATAGGCCCCCTCGGAACGAACGTGTTCGACATTGCACGAAATCCCTCGGCGCACGAATACAGCGGTACCGCCGACGTCGCTCCAGATCAAGGAACCTCCCTCGGTAACCGCGTTCTTGGAAAGAGCCTCTTGTACGAAGGCGACGTCGGGCCTGAGCACGTGCAGCAGGTAGCGCCAGGCCTCGTCGTGGGTCAGGCGGTATTTCGTCGGGGGGCCGCAGCCCATATTCCAAGAGATGATTCGCATCGTGGGAGGATCGGTTCCCGGTTCCCGGTTCCCGGCTCACGGCCTAGACAGTATGGAAAGACCGACCCCGGCTTGTAGGTAATCGCGGGTTACCCTAC
>CAZVLS010000035.1:0-29220 GCA_964628295.1 uncultured Acidobacterium sp. | reverse complement strand
GCAAGGACAACTTCACTTGCCCACCCGAATCACTAGCCTCATGTCTCACCTCGCTTCACCCGCGGTGATGACCCGGTGGATCAGGCATTTCCACCCCCTTTACCTACGTTCTACGCCTCTCGCAGGAAGGTGTCAAGCTGGAGCAATCGCGCCCGGAAACGGGCGCCTATTTGCTCTGAATCACCGCGCCGTTCTTCACGGTGCGATCGAAGAACTCCTCGATGCGCTTCCACGCATCGCGCAGCACGATGTCGCGGCGGAAGAAATGAATCTCGCCCGGGTAAATCTGCGATTCGAAGGGCTTGCCCAGCTTGATCAGCACGTCGAACAGCCGCAGTGAATCGGCGAACGACACGTTGCGGTCGTTGGTGCCGTGTAGTGTCAGCAGCGGCCGTTCAAGTTTGTCCATGTGCAGGATCGGCGCCGAGACCCTGTAGATCTCGGGGTTCTGTACCGGCGTGCCCAGTCGTGGCGTCGTATATCCCGCGCTATACGTCGCCCAGTCCACCACGCCGGCGACATTGACGCCCGCGCGCCACAGCGTCGGATCGACGGTCATGGCCTGCAGCGTGAGGAACCCGCCGTAGCTCAAGCCAAACACGCCAATGCGGTTCGGATCCACGTAGTCCAGCATCTTCAGGTAGTCGGCGCCCGCGGCCACATCGGCGGTGTCGTTGACGCCGATGCCCATGTGGACGCCGGTCGCCCACTCGCGGCTGAATCCTGAGCTGCCGCGATAGTCGGGCGTGAGGATCACGTACCCCTGCTGCGCGAGGTATTGGCAGAGCGAGTAATACATGCGGTACGAACCCGGGTGCCATCCCAGGAAGTTTTGGTCGGATCCCGAGCCGTGAATCCACACCAGCGCCGGATGCTTCTTCGTCCGATCCAGCGTCTTCGACACCATCATCGTGGCCGGCACGGCCTGCTTGTCCAGGCGGCTGGGATACGACACCGCGGTGACCGGCGAGAAGTCGGCCTTGTTCACGCCGGCCGGCATCGAGTCGCTCAGTCGCACTGGCGTGGCCTCCGGCCTTGCGGCCACGCTGAAGAAGTCGAGCGAGTTCTCAATGTCGGTGCGATGGAACACGAGCTGCGATCCATCTGGCGAAAACGATGGGTCGTAGTTGACCCCGCGCGCGGTCACGATCGGCTCGCTCGAACCAGTGCGCACATCGACCACGTTGATGAAGCGTTCGTACTGATTGCCAGGTTCGCTGCGGTGATACGCAATGCGCGTGCTGTCCTGGGACCAGCTGCCCAGGCCGGCCAGGTAGCCGCCGCTCGTCAACTGCTTCGCCTGCGACTCGCTGGTCGCGTCCGCGGGCGTGACGTAGACGTGGATCCAACCGCTGCGATCGCTGATGAAGGCAACCTGCTTCCCGTCAGGCGACACGAGCACGCGCGAATCGCGCCCGGTCGGCGAAAACCACCGATCGTCGCTGTCCTTCCAGAGCGTGCGCGGCGAGGCGCCCGCCTTCCACGCCTTGATCTCTCGCGTCTTGCCGTTAGCGGAACCTTCTGTCCAGATCACGCCGCCATCGGCGGTGAACTGCACGCTGCCGGGATTGCCCACCACCGGCAACCAGGTGATGTCGCCTCCCGCGGTCGACACCACTCCAAGACGCCGCTCCACGGCGCCGCCGGCGACCATCCCTCCGCCGTTGCCGGTGACGCGCATCAGGTTGCCGTTGAACGGCCACACATCCGAGTCGGGCGGGCGTGTGCCGTTCGCGGACGTGAAGGCGAGCCACTCACCGTCGAATGAAAACACCGGATTGTTCGCGGTCATCGGCGCCAGTCCGGTCACCGGCCGTTGCGTCTTGTCCTTCAATGAGGCGATCCACAACTGGCCCGCGCGAACGAACGCGATGCGGCTGCGGTCGCGCGACAGGGTGAAGGTGCCGGCATCCGCGAGGCCGCCGCCGTAGCGCACCGGCTTTGCGCCAGGGCCCAGCGAAACGGTCCACAATCCGCCGTCTCGCGAGAACAGGATCTCGCTGGGTGACACCCACGCGAAGTTGTTGATGTCCGACGTGAGGATGTCGGGATCGAGCGGAAAATCCGTAAGCGCCACCGGCGGCTGCCCGGGAGCCGCGACAAACAGGTCCTGCTTGCCCCACGAATCCCAGAGGAACGCGACCGTCTTGCCGTCGGGCGACCAGGCCGGCGCCGACGGATACTTCACGCGCGAAATGCGGTCGATGGTGAGACTGCCGCGCGGAGTGTCGGCGGTCACGCCGGTCGAGAGCACCAACGCCATGCACGCGGCAACGAGAGCAAGCTTTCGCATGCCCGACATCATATAGGCGGGAGAAAAAAATTGGCCGCAGTCTGCTGCGGCCAATGCGTCCACGTTGGAGGTTGAGGCGACTGACGCCCCGCCCGAGCGGGGTCTTACGAGACTAGTGCGCGCGAATGGCGCCGGTCGCACCAACCGGTTCGAACGCGCCTTCCGGCACGGCCGCCGGGGCCTCGACGAGGCACCAAGCGTCCTGATCCGCGAGAATTTCCGACGCCAGCTGCGTGTGCAGCGCGTGGCCGGCGCGATGCGCCACGACGTGGCCCACGATGGGATGTCCCACCAGCGCCAGGTCGCCCACCACATCGAGAATCTTGTGGCGCACGAATTCGTCGTCAAAGCGCAGGGCGTTCAGCACGCCCGTGTCACCAATCACGATCGCGTTCTCGAGCGAGCCGCCGAGGGCCAGCCCGTTCTGGCGCAGCCACTCCACTTCCTTGAGGAAGCCGAAGGTGCGGGCCGCGGCAATGTTGTCGGCGAACGAAGACTCGGTGATCCGCTCCGTGCGCGCCTGATGGCGCAGCAACGGGTGATCGAAGCTGATGGTGTAGCTGACCTTGAAGTGATCAGACGGGTAAATCGCGATCCGCTTGTCGCCCGTCGCGATCTCGACCGGCTTGAGGATCTTCAGATACTTGCGGCTGGTCGCGAGCTTCTTGATGCCCGCTTCCTGGAGCAGATACAGGAACGGCGCGCTGCTGCCGTCCATGATCGGCACTTCGCGATGATTGAGTTCGACGATGACGTTGTCGACGCCGGCCGAGACGAGCGCGGCCAGGAGATGTTCGACGGTCTCAACCGTTGCGCCGGACTTGCCGAGCACGGTCGCGTGCTGGACGCTGGTGACTTCCTTCACGTTGGCAGGAATCTCGACCCCGAGATCCGTGCGCCGGAAGCGAATTCCGGTGCCGGCGGGTGCAGGCTTGAGGGTGAGCGTCACCTTCTGGCCCGAGTGCAACCCGATGCCTGCGCACGATATCTGGCGTTTGAGTGTCTGTTGTGCGTCCATTCGACTCAGCGTGTGCCCGACACAGAAGCAAAGTCGATGCCCGTTATGACAAATGCGGGCAATCTACATAAGTCCTGTCTTTGCAACACTTACACAAAACTTCACAGCCCGTCAGTCCCTAAGGCTGTGTTGGATCAACCACAGAGGCAAAAGCCCCAACTGTGTCAATCTTGCCAAAAGTTGATGTCGGGGTCTGACCCCAAATTCAACCGCTACTTCAGAATTTCGGCCAAAAACTGGCCGGTGGCCGACATTTTTGCCTTCGCCACCTGCTCAGGCGTCCCTTGTGCGACAACCTTGCCACCACCCCCACCGCCTTCGGGTCCGAGGTCGATCAACCAGTCCGCGGACTTGATGACGTCGAGGTTGTGCTCGATGACGACGATCGTGTTGCCCTGGTCGACCAGCCGCATCAGCACGTCGAGCAATTTGCGAACGTCCTCGAAATGCAAACCCGTGGTGGGCTCATCGAGGATGTACAGCGTCCGGCCGGTGCCGCGCTTCGACAACTCGCGCGACAGCTTCACACGCTGCGCCTCACCACCACTCAACGTGGTCGCCGACTGGCCGAGCGTGATGTAGCCGAGGCCGACGCTTTGCAGCGTTCGCAGCTTGATCGCCAGCGGCGGGAAGTTCTCCAGCAGCGGCAGCGCCTGGTCGACCGTGAGGTCGAGCACGTCGGCGATCGACTTGCCGCGGTACTTGATCTCCAGCGTCTCGCGGTTATAGCGGCGGCCCTTGCACTGCTCGCACGTCACGTAGACGTTCGGCAGGAAGTGCATTTCGATCGCGATGACGCCGTCGCCCTGGCACGCCTCGCAGCGGCCGCCCTTGACGTTGAACGAGAAGCGTCCGGGCTTGAAGCCGCGCGCGCGTGCCTCAGGCACCATGGCAAACAGCTCACGAATGAACGTGAACAGGCTGGTGTAGGTCGCCGGGTTCGATCGCGGCGTCCGGCCGATCGGCGACTGGTCGATCTCGATCACCTTGTCGATCAGCTCGATGCCTTCGATGCGATCGTGCGCGCCCGGTTCGTCCGCGGCGCGGTAGAACTCGCGCGCCAGCGACTTGTACAGGATGTCGTTGACGAGCGTGCTCTTGCCCGACCCGCTGACCCCGGTGACCGCGACGAGGCGGCCGAGCGGGATCTTCACGTCCACGCCCTTCAGGTTGTTGGCACGGGCGCCCTTGATGACGATCTCGCCCTTGGCTTCCTTGCGGCGCGCCTTCGGCGTCTCGATCGCGCTCTGCCCGCCCAGATAGGCACCCGTCGTCGATCCATTGCCGTTGCCGATCAGCTCCGCCGGCGGCCCCTGGAAGATCAACTGACCACCGAGATCACCGGCACCGGGACCAAGGTCCACTACGTAATCGGCGGCGCGAATGGTTTCTTCGTCGTGCTCAACCACTACGACGGTGTTGCCCAGGTCGCGCAGCCGCCGCAGCGTGTTGAGCAGCTTGCGGTTGTCGCGCTGGTGCAATCCGATCGACGGCTCGTCCAACACGTACAGCACACCGGTCAGGTTCGAGCCGATCTGCGTCGCCAGGCGGATGCGTTGCCCTTCTCCGCCCGACAACGTGGCCGCGGAGCGGGCCAGCGTCAGGTAGCCGACGCCAACATCGTTCAGGAAGCGCAGGCGATCGCGGATCTCCTTCAACACGCGCGCGCCGATGATCGCCTCGCGATCGTGGAGTTCGAGCGCATCGAACAACACCAGCGCCTCCGAGATCGGCAGCGTGACGTAGTCGGCGATGGTCTTGCCCTTCACCGAGACCGAGAGGCTTTCCGAGCGCAGGCGGTTGCCGCGGCACACCGGGCACTCGCGCAGCGCGCGATACGGATCGAGTTCTTCCTGGACGGTCCACGATCCTTCTTCGAACCTGCGGCGCAGGTTGGGGATCACGCCCTCGAAGTCACGACCAAACGGCTCCGGCTCAGCCGCCTTCTTCTTCGCCGCCGGCTTGGCCGGCTTCTTCTCCACTTCGTCGGACTTGCCCGGACCGTTCAGCAACAGGTCGCGGTGCTTCTTCGAGAGCTTGTTGAATGGCACCTTCGGATCGATGCCGAAGTGCGACGCGATCTGCTGGACCGCTTCCTGCGCGGCGGCGCCCTTGCCCCACGGCACGATCGCGCCGGCCGACAGCGACAGCGACTCGTCAGGCACGATGCGGACCGGATCGAAGTCCCACGTGGCCCCAAGACCCTGGCAGCCCTGGCACGCGCCGTGCGGTGAGTTGAAGGAGAACGCGCGCGGCGACATTTCAGGGACGCTGATGCCGCAGACCACGCACGCCAGCTTGCGCGAGAACAGGCGATCGCCGGCATCCAGCGAATTGATTACCACCACGTCGTCTGCCATCTGCAGCGCGACTTCGACCGATTCGCCCAGGCGGCGCTCGATGCCGCTACGCACGATCAGGCGGTCGATCAGGATGTCGATGTTGTGGTTGCGGCGGCGGTCGAGCGCGATGTCTTCCTCGAGCGACATCATCTGGCCGTCGATGCGCGCCTTCGTAAAGCCGCGCGTCCGCAGCGCCTGCAGCTCTTTCTTGAACTCGCCCTTGCGTCCGCGGACGATCGGCGCCATCACGTTGATGCGCGTGTCCTGCGGATACGTCATCACCAGGTCGACGATGCGCTCGAGTGACTGCGAGGCGATCTCGCGGCCGCAGTTCGGGCAGTGCGGCACGCCAATGTTGGCGAACAGCAACCGCAGGTAGTCGTAGATCTCGGTGACGGTGCCGACCGTCGACCGCGGGTTGGACCCGGTCGTCTTCTGCTCGATCGAGATCGCGGGCGACAGCCCTTCGATCAGGTCGACGTCCGGCTTTTCCATCTGCTCGAGGAACTGCCGGGCGTACGCCGACAGCGACTCGACATACCGGCGCTGTCCCTCGGCGTAAAGCGTGTCAAAGGCCAGCGACGACTTACCCGACCCCGACAGCCCGGTGATGACCACGAGCTTGTCGCGCGGAATGTCGACGTCGATGTCCTTCAGGTTGTGGACACGCGCGCCACGGACGGAAATCAGGTTGTGCGGCATGAGGACGTACTGCGGGGTTTCCGGTGGAAACCCCAATCCCCAATTGTAGCGCGGGCGCTTACCCCTTGTGTAGCTTGCTGTTGCGGTACCCGTAGGTCACGTAAATTGTCAGGCCGATCAGCAACCACCAGCCAAAGACCACCCACGCCTGCCGGGGCAGGCCGACCATGATGAAGAGACAGGCGGCCACGCCGAGAGGCGCAATCACCCACACAAACGGCACCTTGAAAGGTCTGGGCCGGTCGGGATCGACGACGCGCAAGACCATCACCGCGCCGCAGACGAGGGCGAAGGCGAACAGAGTGCCGATGTTGGTCAGGTCGTACGTCTCGGCGGCGTCGCCAACCATCGAGGCGACGGCGACGATGATGCCGATCACCAGCGTCGCCATGTACGGCGTGCGGGTCTTGGGATCGATGCGCGCGACCCACTCGGGCAGCAGGCCGTCGCGCGCCATTGAGAAGAAGATACGCGGCTGGCCGTATTGGAACACCAGCAGCACCGCGGCCATGGAGACGGCGGCGCCGAACGCGACGATCGCGCCGACGCGCGTGTAGCCAACCAGTTCGAGTGCACGCGCCAGCGGATCGGCGACGGCCAGTTCGGTATAGGGGACCATGCCGGTGATCACCGCGCCGACGATCACGTAGATCAGCGTGCAGACGGCCAGCCCGCCAAGGATGCCGATCGGCAGATTGCGTTGGGGATTACGGGTCTCTTCCGCGGCGGTCGAAATGGCGTCGAAGCCGATGTAGGCGAAGAACACGATCGCCGCGCCCTGATGGATGCCGGTGAAGCCACTCGGCGCGAACGGCGTGTAGTTGGCGGGATTGATGTTCATCACGCCGACACCGACGAACAACGCCAGCACCGCGAGCTTGATGATCACCATGACGAAGTTCGCGCGGGCGCTCTCGCGCGCGCCGCGCAACAGCAGCCAGGTCACGAACATCACGATCGCAAACGCCGGCAGGTTGACCAGGATCGGTATGCCAAGGAAGCTCGGCGCGGTCTGCAGCAATCCGTTCACGTCCGGATTCGAGCTGAGGAGCGCCGTGCGATAGCCGGTGGTCAGCCACGCCGGGAAGTGAAGACCGAACGTCCCGACAAGCGAGTTGAAGTAGTCACCCCACGAGATCGCGACCGCGACGTTGCCGACCGCGTACTCGAGGATCAAGTCCCACCCGATAATCCACGCGACCAGCTCGCCAAGCGCCGCGTATGAATACGCATACGCGCCGCCGGCTTGCGGAATCATCGAGGCCAGCTCCGCGTAGCACAGCGCCGCCAGCGCGCACGCGCCGCCCAGCAGGATGAAGGAAAAGACCAGTGCGGGTCCGGCCGGGTGTCGAATGACCGTGCCATCGGCGGCGATCTGCCCCGCCGCCGCCGTGCCAATGGCGCCGAAGATGCCGGCCCCGATGACCGCGCCGATGGCGAGCATGATCAGGTCGCCCGCGCCGAGCACGCGCTTCAGCGAGCGCGACGTGTCGGACTCGTCGATCACCAGGTCAGCGATCGGCTTGCGTTGGAAGAGTTGGCTCATAAGGCTGAAGGCATCTTAACCGCAGGCGGGTCTGGCAACCCGCCGGATGTAAAAGCAACGGCCGCCGGTGTTGCCCGGCGGCCGTCAGCGAGCGCGAGGGTGCGGTGCTTAGAAGCTGTAGCGCACCTGCAGACGGATCTGGCGGCGATCCATCCACTGGTCGGCCTGCAGATAGCGCGGGTCGGGGCGGTACGTCGCCGGTGCGGCCGCCTGCATCGCCACCGGATCGAACGTGCCGCTGAAGAATGTCTGGTCGGTCACGTTGAAGGTGTCGCGATACGCGGTCGTGAAGTTCCGGGTCACGATCTTGCTGTCAAGCAGGTTCTCGATGTTGACGCCGACGTTGATGCGGTTGCGACCACCGAGCCGGAAGTCGTGCTGGAACAGCAGGTCGGTGCGATACAACGCCGCCGTGCGGCCCAGGTTGTTGCGGCCGAACGGGAAGAACGGAATGCCCTTCTCGCTCATCTGCGTCTGCTGCGGCGTGCCGCTCTCGAGGATCTGATAGAGACCGACGCTGGTGCCCCACGGCGTGTTGTAGAAGCCTTCGACCTTGAACACGTGCGGACGATCGGTTTGCAGCGGACCGAACACGGCCTGGCCGAGACGATCGAACGAGTTGTACTGACCGTCAAAGAACCGGTTCACACTTGGGGAGTTGCGGTTGTTCTCGTCGGAGCTGGTCAAGCCTGAGTAGTTGCCGTGCAGGCGGCTCCACAGGTAGGTCACCGTCGCCTGCCAGTTGTTGCTCATGCGCTTCTGCAGGCGGAACTCCACGCCGTCGTAGTCGCGCGTCGGCTTCGGCTGATCCGGGCACGTCGGGCATCCGCCGAAGTCGCGCAGCACGTTCTCGGCGATGCTTTCACCGGGATTGGCGATGCGGAACACTTCACCGACGCCGGGCACCTGCACGCCGACGTCCTCGATGGTGCGCGTGAAGCGCTTGTGCGCCCAGCGAACGCCCAAAGCGATGCGCTGGCTGAACTCGTGATCGAGACCCAGCGTGAATTCGCGAGTCTGGATCGGCTTCAGGTCCGGATCGACCAGGTTGCTGCCGGTTTCGTTTGCGGCGTGCCGGAAGTCCACCTGCTCGATGAACGTGCCGGGGCAGCCCGGGCCGGGCGTCGGCGGATGATCACACTTGATCGACGGCCAGTCGAACGTGTCGAGGGTCATGTAATAGGTGATCGAGTGTTCCGACCCGAAGGCGCCGCGCGGCAGTTCGAGCTTCGACGTGTCATAGAAGATGCCGAAGCTGCCGTACGCCTTCCACTTGCCGTTCGAGAACACGTCCCACGCCACCCCGGCGCGCGGCGACAACTTGTCGGCGAAGCCGAACTTGATGCCGCTGTTGCCTTCGGTGTACGACGGGATCTCCTCCTTGTCGGTACGGAGGCCGAGGTTCAGCGTCAGGTTCGGGCGAATCGTCCACGCGTCCTGCAGGAACAGGCCCATGCCGTTGGTATGAATGTCACCAGAGTTGTAGACGCGCGTCACCGTGTAGTGCCCGTAGGTGCCGCGCACGCTACGGCCATCAAGCGCGTTTCGGGGCGAACCCCAGTTGAGGGTAATCGTCGGGAACTGGGCACCGCCGAGGCGCTGGTTGGCGATGCGCTCGTACTGGACGCCGGCCTTGAGTGAGTGCTGCCCCCACTTGTTGGCGAAGTACGACACGTCGGCGTTCACCGAGTGGCGCTGGAAGTCGTCGTACTTGGTGACGCTGCTCGACGGCAGGTCCGCATACGCGCTGACGAATCGCAGGCTGTCGGGAATCTCGGGGAAGTTGAAACTCGAGCTCTGCAGGTTCGACGTTCCGAACACGTGGCGCAGCGCTTCACCGGCGCCGCTGCCGCGGCTGCCGTAGTCGTACAGGCCGACCGTCACGTTGGCAAATGCTTTCGGCGATACCACCCAGTCGAGCGACGTGACGTAGAAGTTGTCGAAGGTGTCGGCGATGATCGTGCCTGGGAACAACGACGGGTTCGACGTGCTCGTGCTATCAGGCTCGATCGTCGGGAACGCGGGCTCGTCGCGATATGACTGGCGGTTGATCGTGCCCTTGAGGCGCATGTTGCTCGTCAATTGCGCCGTCAGCGTGCCAATCGAGTTGTAGTCCTCTTCGTTCTGCTCGAACGTCTGCTTGACGTTGTTGGTCCTGAACGTGACCGTGCGCTCCTGGCGGTCGATGTCCGGCGCGGTTCCGAAATAGAACCAGGCGCGGTTCCTGATGATCGGACCACCGAGGTCGAAGGTCGGTTCGTGACGCGAACCAATGTCATCCGGCCGAATGATGTACTCGGCTTTCGAGGCGTCGGACGGCAACGCGCGCAGTTCCTGGCGCGGGTCGCCCTGCCACTTGTTGTTGCGATAGTAGTAGCCGAAGCCGCCGCGGAACTGGTTGCTGCCGGTCTTGACGATGGCGCTGATCACACCGCCGGTGGTGGCGCGGAACTCCGCGTTGTATCCGGACGACTTGACCTGCACTTCCTGCATGAAGTCGGTCGGCATCTCCTGGCCGGAGACACCGGTGCGCATGCCGGTGGTATCCATGCCGTCAATGACGTAGCGATGCTCCGAGCCGCCGGCGCCGTCGATCTGGATGCCGGACTTGCGCTCCTGCTGCGTGCCGGGCGCCGTCTTGATCAAGTCGGTGAAGTCGCGCGCCTTCGGCAGGTTCGCGATCTCTTCCGCCGTGATCGACGCCGTCGCGGCGTTCTGCTTCACGTCAATGATCGGCGTCTCAGCCGTGACCGTCACGCTCTCGGTCAGCGTCGCCAACGATAGTGACAGGTCGATCTTCAACACCTGGCCGATCGCCAGGCGCACGTTGCTGGCCTTTGACGCGGTGAAACCCTGGAGCGTCGCGGTGACTTCGTATACGCCGGGCGTCAGCGCGGGAAAACGATAGTTGCCCTGGCCGTCCGAGACGGCGGTTTGGGCGCCGACGAGCGACGGACTCGTGGCCTGGATGACGGCTCCTGGCAACATGCCGCCCGATGAGTCCTTGATGGTGCCGGCAATGCTGCCGGTTCTTTCCTGTGCCGCTGCTGTCGCCGCTATGACGAGCAGACCGCACAATCCGAGCGCAAGCGTTTGCAGGCGCATACCTTCACTCTCCTCATGAAAAGAACAACAACGGGGTCAAAGCCCCATCAAACAGGGACGAAAAGCCAGAAAACGGGGATAGCGCGGGGATTATGCAATAAGCGGCGACGCATCTTGCACACAACGTGCGTCCATGCGCCGATCGAATCGGCCGGGATTAGTCGCTCAACGGACGCTGAGCGACGATTGACGACACAAACGCATCGTCAAACTCGCCTTCGCGCGAGCGAAGCACGACAAACGGAGCGGCAAGTTGTGAAAGTTCGCCTTCGCGCAACAGGAACGCCGGGTTGCTCGGGCGCCCTCGTTCCGCTTGCCGGGTCGTGAAGGTCTGGTAGTAGATGAGGCCGCCCGGCTTCACGGCCTCTCGTATCGCCGGCATCAAGGGACGATGCAGGTAGTTGAAGGCGATGACGACGTCGTATTCGCGCGATCCGAGGCTGGGCGGCGGGTCGGTCTCGAGATCGATCACGTCCGCCTGAAGCTGCAACGACAACCGCTCTGCGGTTTGTTCGACAAACGCGATCGCATCCGGATCTCGATCGATCGCGTGCACCTGGAAGCCCGCGCTGGCAAGCAGCATCGCGTGCCGGCCGCGACCGCAGGCCACGTCAAGCACGCGTCCGCCGCGGGGCAGCAGATCCGCCTGCTCGATCAACCAGGGCGACGGACCACGCAACACGCCAGGACCGAACTCGCGCGGTCCCGCCCACGTCGCCATTCCGCCGGAAAGGTTCAGGACATCGGAAACGCCTGCGGCGACCAGCAGGCGAGATGCCGCTACGCTGCGGACGCCGTGCTCGCAATAGACGATCACCGGCCGTCCATTGGGCGGCAACACCGCCGGTGCCGATGCGACAAGGTCGACTGGAATCAGCCAGGCGCCTGGAATGTGGCCAAGGCCGTCGAACTCTCCCGGCGTCCGCACGTCCATCACGGTGACGTCACCGCGCTCGAGCAGCTGCATCGCTTCGTGCTGATCGATGGTGCGATAGCTCAAGGCGTCATTTCCCCCAGCGATACCACCACTTCACCAGGTCGAAGATCCCAGCCGGTGACAGCGAGACGAGCAGTCCCAGGCCCATGTCGTAGACCTGGTAGCGATCGCTGACCTGCAGCACCGTGACGGTGAAGAGGGCGCCGACGATCAGCGAGGCCACCATGCGCGCGATGGGGTGCACGCGCGCAATCAACAGCGATGTGGTGCGTAGTCCGAGTGACACGGCGGTCAGCGCCAGTAGAGGGCTGACGAGGACGGTGTTCATGCCGGCGGCGGAAACGCGTAGACGGAGTCGCTCGAAGCGATGACCATCCTGCCATCGGAGTGAAAGGCGATGCCCACAAGCCCCGCACCAGTGGCGACCAGCTCCGGCTCGTGACCGGCGCGAATGGCAAACACGCCGCTGCTGCCGGCAAGCGCTTCCACAACGTGCAGCACGCCGTTCTGATCGAAAGCCAGGCCTTGCGGCCGTCCGAACGGGATGTTCAAGGCCTCGACCTGACCGTCGGGGGTGATCTTTCTCACCGAATCGTACGACGCCAGCGTGGGCGCGGACACATACAACGTGCCGTCGGGACTCATCGCGAGATGAAAGGCCGCAACGCTCGTCGGAATAGACGCGAACCGCTGGGACCGGCCGTGACTGTCGATCTTGAAGATGGTGCCGGCGCGGTCGCCTACGTACAGCGTGCCGTCGGCGCCGAAGGCCAGTCCACAGGCGACACCGAGGTCGGACGCCATCACTTCGTACTGGCCGTCTTCGAACACGCGATAGACGCGTCCTTCGAAGCGGCTCGACACGTACAGCAATCCGTCGGGCCCGATCACCATGGACGTGGGATTCACGAGGCCGTGCACGAACGGTTCTCGCGCGCCGCCGTCGGTGATGCGGAAAATCGAGACGGTCGCTTCCTGTCCGCGGGTGCCGCTATAGGTGACGTAGAGCGAGCCGTCACGCCCGAACACCGGGTTGTCGACCTGGTGCAGCCCCGTCGCGACCGGCGTGCCGACTCGCGCATAGAGCGTAGCGCCGGGAAGCCACGCTACCTTGACCGGGGTCTCTCCGCCGTCGAGGCCCGCTGGCACGACCACCGCGAGTCGATCCGCCGCGGCAAACGACATCCGCGCGGACACACCACCGATGGTCACGAGGCCGGTTGAGGATTCTGGCTGGGGGATACCGTCGCCGCGCAGCCATAAACGTCCGCCTTCAACAACGCGAACGGGCTCGAGGCTTGTGAGTACTGGCATGAAGCGCTACGGTCTTATATCCAACTTCTCACTTCTCACTTCTCACTTCCTACTTCCTGCTCGCTTCCTACCCGTCATCCTCGTCAAGTTCGAGGTTCCAGTACAAGTAGTCGCGCCAGCTCTCTGGGGCCTTGGTCAGACCGATCGTGATGCGTATCGCCGGCGCCGACATCGGCCGCCGCGGCGGTCGAACCAGGCGCATGCGTGCTTCATCAGGCGTGCGCCCACCCTTGCGGCGATTACAGGCCACGCAACAGGTCACGATGTTTTCCCAGTCCTTCCGGCCGCCTTGCGAAACCGGAACGACGTGATCGAACGTGAGGTCTTGTGTGGAGAAAACGTCGGCGCAGTACTGGCAGGTGAATTCGTCTCGCGCATAGATGTTGGCGCGAGAGAACGGCACGTAGTCGAACCGTTTCTTGATCCGCACGTAGCGAAGCAGGCGAATCACCGACGGCAACTTGAAGGAGAACCTGGGCGCGCGCACCTCTCGGTCATGGTGCGAGATGATCTCGACCTTGCCCTGGCACCACAACGTCACCGCCTTTTGCCAGTGAACGACCTTCAGCGGTTCGTAGGTTGCGTTGAGGAGGAGCGTCTGCTCCATTTACGCGCCATTGTGCCATGAATCGCGCAGGACTACACAATTCGGCGACAGGGTCCGATACTAGGGGACGATGACCCACCTTCGCGCTTCCACCTGCGCCCACCGGGCTGCGGCGGACGAGTCGCGCTACGGCGGGCAGGGCCTGCGCGGACTGTTGATTGTTGGCGCCTGCGTGTTCGTCACGGCGTGCGCCAGTTCGGGGATGGTCTACACCCCGAAACCGTTCCCCCAGCCCGGGGGACGAGGTGGCGCCGTGGCGGTTCCGGCCCCCACCGATCCGGCCGGACCTCCGATTGCGGCGAATCCGCCTTCGGCGCCTGCGGCGGTGGTGCCGCCTCCCTCGAACAAGCCCGGGACCCTTGCAGCTCCCGGCCGCGGCAATGCCGATGGCTACGCCCTTTCAGGTACCGCCCTCTCACTGCGCGGCGCGCCGTATAAGAACGGCGGCATCTCGCCAGACGGCTTTGATTGCAGCGGCTTCGTCCGTTACGTCTATCAGCAACACGGCGTGGCCATGCCGCGCGAAGTTCGCGAGCAGTTCAAGGTCGGCAAGCAGATCGACCGCGGTCAACTGGAGCCTGGGGACCTGGTGTTCTTCAGTACGGTCGCGCCGGGTGCGTCGCACGTCGGCATCGTGATCGGCGGCGATCAGTTCGTGCACGCGCCGAGCGAACGCGGCGTAGTGCGCGTGGAAAGCCTCAGCCAGCAGTACTGGGGCAGCCGTTACATCGGCGCCAAACGCGTCAACTAGGCCGGGCGGGTGATCCGTTCACCGGCGTCTTGTTCCCGGGCGCGGGAGGCGGCGCATCCGGGAACGGGGACGGCTGCGGAATAATCGGGTTGTCGATCGGCGCCGATTCGTTCAATGGCGCCGACGCGGGCGGGGCCGGCGGCTTGAACTGCATCCTTCTCAAGATGATCTGCTGGCGCCGGAGCAGGCGCCGCGTGGGTTTCGCCGGGCTGTGGACGCGCGGATTGATGATGGCGCCGGCCATCAGTGCCGCTTCCTGGATGTCGAGGTTCGCGCACGACTTTCCGAAGTAGGTCCGCGCCGCCATCTCGCACCCGAAGACGCCGTCGCCCCACTCGATCATGTTGAGATAGATCTCGAAGATGCGCTGCTTCGTCAGCGCGGCTTCCAGTCGACGCGCGATCAGCAGTTCGGTCACCTTGCGCAGCGGATTGCGTGTCTCAGACAGATAGAGATTCTTGGCGAGCTGTTGCGTGATGGTGCTGCCGCCGCGCAGGAACTGTCCCTCTTCCCAGTTTTTTTCGAGCGACGCCTTCAGCTCATCGAGGTCAATGCCGTCGTGGTCGAAGAACGCGGCGTCTTCAGTCACGATCACCGCGCGTCGCAGCAGCGGCGAGATGCGTCCGTATGGGATCCACTGCTGTCGAATCTGGAACTTCTGCCGCCCTTCTTCGGCGGCCTCCGCTTTGCGGATCTCCATGAACGCAGTGGTCTTGGGATTCTCCTTCACCAGCGGGCGAACGTCCGGCAGCGTCAGGTAGAGGTAGGCAACAGATGCGAAGCCGAGGAGCGCCGCGATGGCAACGCCCTTGGCGATCTTCCTGAGGATGGATCCCCGATTGCGCTTGGCAGGCACGGGGGAGATTGTACCGTCCCGCACGGCTCAAGGCCTGGCAGGAAGCACGAACGGTCGTCCACGGCGGTACGATTGCAGCCGCAGCAGTATCGACGAGCGGTCGCCGGCCATAGCCGGCAGCGCGCGCAACGCGGCTTCAGTACGGGCGATGGCCGCGTCGAACTCGCCGTTGGCGGCGAGCGCGATGGCGAGCGTGTCGAGAGCCGCCGCGTCCGGCGGGGAGGGTCCCGTGACCAGGCGTTCTGCCAGGCGGAGGGCAACCAAGGGCCTTCGTTTCGAAGCGTCGGGATTGGCGGCCAGCCATATTAGCAGCGGTGACAGATCACGAAGTCGCTCAGGCGCCCGCGCGGCCACCATATCGATGTGCGCCACCGCTTCGGTGACCGCGCCCAACGTCAGCAACGCCGTGGCAAGATTGGCGTGCGCGTCGAAGTTCCGCGGGTCGGAGACGAGAGCGCGCTCGAAATGCGATCGCGCCGCGTCGGGGCGGCCGATCCGTAGCAACAACGCCCCCAGGTTGTTGTGTGCCGGTGCGTAATCGGGCTGTCGGGCGATCGCATCCTCATACCGCGACGCCGCGCGCGCGCCTTCACCCAGCGCCTCGAGCGCCACACCTTCGTTGAAGAACGACTGCGCCGCTCCCGGCCGCAGCCGGCTGACATCTCTGAAGTGGGCAAGCGCCTGCCGTGGCTGCCCCAACGCCATGTAGATGAGCGCGACATCGTTGTGCAGGTCGGCGTGATCAGGCTCCCGCGTGAGCAGCTGCTCGCCGCCAACAACGTCCTCGGCGTGCATTTTGGCGCGCGCCACGGACTCGAGACGCCGGCGATCCTCCTCGGATCTCGCCTGCACCTGAATCCACAGATCGGCCATTTCGTCTCCCGATCGCCAGCCCCACCAGGCAGGCTCAGGAGGAACCACGGGGTTGCGGACGTTCGCGCTGGAGTTGTCAAAGATGAACTCGAGCCGAATGGTAGTCCCGGCGGGCAACGGAATCGGCTCGCGATAGACGTAACGATCCTGCCAGTTCACATCCCAATCGTCGATTTGAATCAGGGGGCGTTCCGAGCCGTCGGGAGCGCGCGCCGATGCGCGCAGCGAACGGGCACGGTAGTGGGCGTGGGGTTGCACGGCTCGAACATCGACCGCAACCGGCAGCACGAAGGTGTCTACGACAACGTGGCGAGGGTCACCTGCCGGAATCGACAGGCTTTGTCGACCGAGCCGAATCATCGACGGCGTGCGTGATGGGGCGTGATCTCCAAAGTACAACTCGACGGACGGCGCCAGGTGCTCGACCCGTCCGGTGGGCCGAAGATGAAGCTGAACCACGAGGAACGATCCACGCTCGAGTCGCCATGCCGTGTCATCGTCAAGCACAGGTTCGACCTGACCGGGCGTCCAACCCAGGAAGTGTCCTTCTGGAAAGTCGGCCGAACGCAGCACGAGCCCCTCGTACCCCGGTGACGGGTCAGCCTGATCGGCGCTGTAGGAAGCGGCGGTGGGATCGATCCTGATATTAGCGTGGTGTACCGCCGGACTGCGGGGCGTAAACCGTAGTCCCCGCACGAAGCGCGACGCGCTCACCGGCACCGGCACCACGAAATTCCGGAACACGTCAGGGCCGTCGGCACGCAAGGTGTACTCGGGCAGCGTCAACACCAGGTCGGGTTCAGGGAGACGTGGCCCTGTCGGCTGGAGCCCCGCCGGCGCCTCGGCCGGGCCAGACGGGGCGCCCGCGTCGATCCACTCCAGCAGCACACGGAGTTGGGGGCCGCTCAGCCGGCGGTCACCGACGAACTCTCCCGCGACAGGCTTCCATGGCGGCATGTAGCGGTTCGCAACCACGGCACGAATCGTCGCGGCGTGTCGCCTGATCTCGTCGTAGCTGGTCAGCCCGAATGGGGCGTCACCACCGTCCCGGTGACACCCTGAGCACTTTTCGAAAATGATCGGCGCGATATCGCGCGAATACGTAAGGGCCGCGCGGGGAGGCTGCGCCCTCACGACAGCAGGGACAAGCATCAACCACACGGCCCAAATCGTCCGGCGCGGCACGGGCGGGAGTATACGCCGATCCCGGCACGAGACGGCTTTGCGGAAGCGTGCATAACTGCAGGACAGGTGTGGTGGACCTGGCGTAGGATACGTCGTTACATTCGAACGGGTCGTGGAGGTTGTCTATCGGCGTGCGTTGACATGCGCCACCGCAGGGGTGGCTTGAACAGGGGGAGACATGAGGGAACTCTTCGCCGTCGCGGGTTTGTCCATGCTGGTGTCGGTTCTTGGTCCGTCGATCGCACTGGCACAATCCAGCAGCATCGCGGGAGTGGTGCGGGACTCGAGCGGTGCTGTGCTGCCGGGTGTCACCGTCGAGGCGTCAAGCCCGGCTCTGATCGAGCGATCTCGAACGGCGATCACCGACTCGCAAGGCCGCTACAACATCGTCGAACTGCGCCCTGGACGCTACGTGGTGACGTTCACGCTCACCGGATTCTCGACGGTCCGCCGAGAGGAACTCGACCTGCCCCCGGTCTTCAGCGCGACCGTCAATGCGGAGTTGAAGGTCGGCACGCTCGAAGAAACCATCACCGTGTCCGGCGCAAGCCCACTGGTCGACACCTCCAACGTGATTAAGCGGCAGGTGGTGTCCGCCGACGTCATCGAGTCGATGCCGACCTCGAAGAACTGGTCTACCCTGAGTGTCCTGACAGTCGGCGTGTTCAGCAACCAGAACGACGTCGGCGGATCCGCTGGTGAGCATCAGAACCAGCTCAAGGCGCATGGCGGGTCGTTCAACGATCGCATCGTCCAGCTGGACGGGTTGATGATCGCCAACATGGCCTGCAACTATGCCTGCACCGGACTGTCCACCAACGACGCCTCGACGCAGGAGCTGAGCTACGAGTTCGGCGCGATCTCCGCCGAAACCGGCGGCGGCGGCGTGCGCGTCAACATCATTCCGCGCGAGGGCGGCAACAAGACGAGCGGCCTGGCGTTTATAAACTTCGCCAACGCCGGCCTGCAGACCAACAACGTTGACGATGCGCTCAGGACGCAGGGGGTGACCACGGCCGATAGTATCGAGCAGATCTACGACACGAGCTTTGCCATCGGCGGCCCGGTCATGCAGAACAAGCTCTGGTACTGGACCGCGCACAGGTTCTGGGGCTACGAACAGGTTCGCACCAACACGTTCTATGAAGGCAACCCCAACGACTTCGTGTTCGATCCGGATCGCAGCCGGCCCGGCACGGAAACGCAGAAGAACGGCAGCCTTGACCTGCGCCTGACGTGGCAAATGTCCCCGAAGAATCGCATCTCGGCGTACTACAACTACGCGCCACGCAAGACGGAACACTGGACGCTGGTCAGCACGATTCAGCCGGATGCGTCAAACCTGCAGAACCTCCCGGTCAACCACTTCGAGACGGTGACGTTTCGTTCCACGCTCAGTTCGCAATTGCTGTTCGAAGCCGCGGCAGGCAACATGACAGAGATCTGGACGCGCGAGCCGGTCGAGGATTCGAGCACGTCGAAGGGATACCCGGTCACAGAGCAGACCACGGGGATCAACTTCCGCGCCTATGCGGCGACGTTCTCGCGCAACTACACTTCGCTGCGGTCGTACCGCTCGTCGCTGTCGTACGTCACCGGTTCCCATGCGTTGAAACTCGGCTTCACGCTACAGGAGGGGCCGGCGGTGACCGACGTTTATACCAGTCACGACACGGCGCTGATCGTCCGTAACGGCGTGCCGTTCCAGGTAACGGTCAGAACAACCCCCTACACAGCGCGTGAACGGCTGGTCGCCGACCTGGGCGTCTTCGCACAGGACACATGGACCATTGGGCGCGCCACCGCCAACCTCGGTGTGCGGTTCGACTATCTCAACAACAAGGTGGAGGCACAGGCAGCGGCCGGAGGCACGTGGATCGGGCCGCGCAGTTTCCCGGAAATGAAAAATGTCCCGAACTTCAAGGACATTGCGCCTCGCCTTGGAATCGCCTACGACGTGTTTGGTAATGGCAAGACGGCCGTCAAGGCGACGGCGAGCCGCTACATCCTGCCGTATACGGTGGCGATTGCCAGACAGTTGAACCCGTTCAACACCTCGGTGAACAACACGACGCGGCCGTGGACCGATGCCAACAACGACGGGATTCCGCAGGTGAGCGAACTGGGAGCACTGGCCAACAACGCCTTCGGCTCGGTGAACATTGCGACTCGCTATGACCCTGAAACGATCACGGGCTTCGGCAACCGCAGGGCCAACTGGGAGGTCACGGCCGGGCTCACGCAGGAGTTGATGTCTCGCGTCTCGGTAGACGTGTCGTACTACCGGCGAGTGCAGAAGAACTTCACGGTCACCGACAACCTGGACGTCACGCCGGCCGATTTCAGTCCGTATTGCGTCACCGGCCCACGCGACCCCCGGCTGCCGGACGGAGGCGGCCAGCAGATCTGCGGCCTCTTCGACATCGTCCCTGCCAAGTTCGGCGTCGCCACCAACAACGTGGTCGTGCGCACAGAGCAGCTCAACGTCAGGCAGGACGAAGTGTTCGATGGCGTTGACATGGCATTCAGCGCCCGCCTGGGCCGCGTCGTGTTGAACGGCGGCGTTGCGACCGGGCGCACGCATTTCAATCAATGCGAGGCATTTGTCGACAACCCGGCCACCGTGTTCGGGTTGACCGGCTCGACCTTTTCCTATTGTGACTTCACGTCAGGACTGTTGACGCAAGCCAAGGTCAACGGGTCCTACACCTTGCCTTGGCAACAGATTCAGATCGCGGGGGTGCTGCAGAACCTTCCCGGCCAGCAGATTCTCGCGCAGTGGAATATCACCCAGGCGGAAGCCGCTGCCGGAAACCTCGGACGCGCATTGTCAGGCGGGGCCAACACCTCGCGGGTCGTGCCGCTGATCAAGCCCGGCACGATGTTCACGCCGCGCCGGACTCAGATCGACCTCCGCGTCTCGAAGGCGTTCAGGATGGGGAACAGGAGGCTGCAGCTCATGGCAGATGTCTTCAATCTGACCAATTCGAACGCCGCGGTTGGTGCGACATCGAATGCCGGCGAGCCGCCGGCCGCGTTGATCACCACTTATGGCTCTGCGTGGCTCCGGCCGCTGAATGTGCTGCAGGCGCGCTACGTGAAGTTCGGCGCGCAGTTGACGTTCTGATCCGCCGTCGCGTGGATTAACTACCGCCGGTTGGGTCGTCCCGGCCGGCGGCTCTGGATGATCGATCAGCCTTCGACGACGATCTTCACCTTGTCGCCGGGAGTGGGCTGCGTGCTGACATCGCGGTCGTTCATGATCGCCAGCGTCGCGGCGTTGACGTAGCCCTTCCCCTGCCGGGCGGCAATCGACTGCCAGGAGTCACCCTTCGCAACGGTGTGGAAGGCCAGGCGATTCGGGCGGATGGCCGCCGCTTCTTGCGCGCTCAACTGCCGGAACGTCTTCACCGCCGGCGAGATTTCGCGATCGACGACGTCGAATTCCTTCTCAGGCGCGAATCCGGCGACGACATAGAGCTGGCGTCCCACGGCAATGTGAGCGGCCCGCATCTCGACCTTGCCGACGTCCTTCGCGCTGCCGCGATAGCGACCCATATAGGCGTCGTTGCCGTTGATCTGCAGCAGCAAACCGTCAACGGCGGCGTAACCTGCCGAGCGCATCGCGGCAATGGCCGTGTCCGCAAGCGTTCGGGCCGCTTGCCCTCCGTAGCCTTGGCGAGGAAGGGGGCGTTCCACTTCCTGCAGCACCATGAAGTGCTGGGTGCCCGGCTCCTGCGCCATCACCGCGTCGGCAGCATTGGTGAGTTCCCATCCTTCCGGGAACGTGACGCCAATGCGTAGCAGCGGATGCAGGAACTCATTGCCGCGCACGATGCCATCCTTCGGGCTGTCGCCGAACGTCAGCCCCTGGATGCGCTCGAGATACTGATCGCGATTCACAGCGCGCGCATCCGGCGACATGAACTTCCCTGCCACCGGCTCTGCTTTCGTGACGCGCGATTCCGGCGCTGGATGCGTGGACAGCCAGTTCGGCACGCCGCGCTCGCTCATCGCGTCGACGCGTGCCAGCGTGGTGAGGAAGCGCGGTACGCCTGTAGGATCGAAGCCGTTGCCCGATCCGTACTCCACACCCAGCCGGTCCGCTTCGAGTTCCTGTTCGCGACCGTGCTTGAGAAACAACACGCTCAGCCCTGCCGCGCCGAGATCGGCAAACGGCGCGGTGCTCGGCACGAAGATGCTCAGGATCGTGAGGCCAATGTTGGCTTGCGTCTGCCGCGTGTAGGCCTGGGCCGCATGCCGCGCGGTGACGTGGCCGATCTCGTGACCGAGCACGCCGGCCAATTCGGATTCATCATCCAGGTATGCGAGCAACCCGCGCGTGACGTAGATGTAGCCGCCCGGCAGCGCGAACGCGTTGATGGCGGGGCTGTCGACGATCGTGAAACTCCACGGCAGGTTCGGCCGATGCGACGTGCGGGCGAGCCGCTGCCCGATGTCGTCCACATAGCGCTGCAGCTCGGGGTCGTCGTAGACGCCCATCTCGCGGCGGATCTCGGCGTCCTGCTGCTGGCCGATCGCCAGTTCTTCAGCCTCACTGAGCAGGGACATCTGACGCTTGCCCGTAACAGGATTGGTCGCGCAAGCTGCGGCAAACACAAGCGAGACGAGTAGAACCATCCTCTGGGCTATCTGCGCCATCTGCGGCGAATTCAGCGCGTTCTGCGGCATGCCCGCCTTAGTGCAGCTTTTGTGCCACCGAATTCAGGGCCTTTCCCAATGATTTCGCCAGTAGATCGACCAGTTCTTGAGACGAACTGGCGCCCATCAGTCCCACGCGGAAGACCTTGCCGGCCAGCGGACCAAGGCCGGCACCGATCTCGATGTTGAACTGCTGCAGCAGGGCCTTGCGGACGGCCGCGTCATCGACACCCTGCGGCACGCTGACCGCGTTCAACGTCCATAACCGATCCGCCGGTGCCGGCAACAGCTGCAACCCCAGACCATCCAGCGCCGTCACGAACGCGTGGTGATTCTGCTGATGACGAGCCCAGCGCGCCTGCAAGCCTTCTTCCTCAACGCTCACCAATGCCTCCCGCAATGCATAGATCAGCGAGGCCGACATGGTGTGGTGATACTTGCGCCGCACCCAGTAGTCTTCAAGGAGCGCAACGTCGAAGTAGAAGCTGCGGCACGCCACCTTCCTTTCCAGCGCGCGCGGCGAAAACACGATCGGTGATGCGCCCGGAGGCGCGCCCAGACATTTCTGGCTGCAGCTATACACCGCGTCGAGGCCCCAACCCGCAACGTCCAGCGGCATGCCGCCGAGGGACGTCACCGCATCCACGATCACGAGCGCACCATGCTCGCGCGCGATCGCGGCCACCGCCTCCACGGGATTCAAGACACCGGTTGAGGTCTCTGCGTGCACGATGGTGACGATGTCGGCACCGGAGTCTTTCAGCGCCTGACGGACCTGCTCGGGATCGATCGACTTCCCCCAGGGCGCCTCGACGCGCGACACCGCCCCGCCGTAGCGCGTGCACATCTGCGCGAGGCGATCGGCGAAATAGCCGGTGACGACCGACAACACGCGGACGCCCGGCTCCACGAGGTTCGCGACCGCCGTCTCCATCGCCGAGGTGCCCGTGCCTGACACGGCGAACGCAAACGATCCTTCGGATGCCTGGAACACCCGCCCCAACCGCGCCCGCACATCGTCCATGATCTCGATGAACTGCGGATCGAGGTGGCTGAGCATGGGTGTCTGCATCGCGCGCATCACGCGCGGTGCGATGAGGCTGGGGCCGGGGCCCAGTAGAATCCGTTCCTTCGTTGGCAACATGTTGATTCCTATTCGCCTATTCGCCTATTGGCCTATTGGCCTGTTGGCCTATTCGCCTGTTGGCCTGTTGGCCTGACCTGTCCGCTGAGATCAAGTTCGTGACCAGCACGACCACGAAGATCGCCGCCGCCGGTGCGAGCGTCCACGGAAATCGCGCGACCGAGTTGTAGTTCGCGGCGCCGGAAAGCATGGTGCCCCAACTGGCGATCGGGTCGGGAAAGCCAAGTCCAATGAACGACAGTGTCGCCTCGGCAAGAATGAACGCCGGCAGCAACAACGTCGCCTGCACCAGGAGGTGACCGGCGCACGCAGGAATCAGGTGGACGGTCAGGATGCGCAGCGATCCAGCCCCGAGCGACTCTGCCGCCTGCACGTATTCGCGGCGCCGTTCGCCGGCAACAATGGCGCGCACTCCCTTGGCCACGAACGGCCAGCCAACCAGGATGAAGATGCCAGTGACGAGGAAGAACACCGTGGATGCGGGCAGGATGAGCGGCAGCACGGCGCGCAGCACGACCACCACATAGATCACGGGCAGGACGAGCACGAAATCAGCCGTGCGCATGATGGCCTCATCGATCCATCCGCCTCGATACCCGGCCCACGCTCCGGCCATGGCGCCAATGAACACCGCACCAAGCATCGCCACAAGAGCGAGACCGATCGATGTGCGGGCGCCGTACATCAAGCGCGAGAAAATGTCGCGGCCGAAGTCGTCAGCGCCGAGCAGGAACACCGGCGCGTCGGCATCGCGGGCGATCCACGGCGCGGGAACGCTGCGCGTGCGATCCGGCTCGAACCGCGACTCCAGTCGATCCGCAAGCACGAGTGGATGAAACGACGGCGTCATGCCGGACAGGTGCGGTGACATCGGCGGCGCGTTAATGAAGCCGCGAAACGCTTCGCCGGGTTCGTAGGGCGCGACCAAAGGTGCGGCCAGCGCGAAGGCGGCGAGCGCGACGAGGAAAATGCCGGCGCGGCGAATCACGACCCCTCTCCTGACGTCACGCGCGGATCCGTCCACGCAAGGAGCAGGTCGGCGATCAGCGTGCCGGCGGCGAGGAAGAACGCACCGGCCGCGGCGCATCCCGCGACGAGAAACAGGTCGCGCGCCTTCAATGCCTCGAACATCAGGCGGCCAAGGCCTGGCCACGAGGTCACGACTTCGACCGCGAACGATCCGCTGAACAGGCTGCCGATCATCAGCCCATAGAGCCCGAGTACTGGTCGCAGCGACACGGGCCACGCGTGACGCAGTACCGATTGAGAGGCGGTAACGCCGCGAGCGCGGCTGGCGGTGACGAAGGGTTCGCGCGCGGAGGTCGAGATGGATTCCGACTGCAGCTTCTCGAGCGTGGCGGCAAGTGGAATCGCCAGCGCGAGTGCCGGCATGGGCAGGTGCCGCGCGAGATCCGCGAGCCACTGGGCCCAGGTCATCTCGAGGCCCGTCGACGAGGTCACGCCGCCGGCGGGGAACCATCCGGTGCGCGCCGCAATGAAGACCAGCGCCAGCGATGCAATCAGCGGCGGCATGGAGATGCCGATCGTCGAGATCAGCTTGACGATGGCGCGGGAGAGACCGGTGGAGGTGCCGGAGTAGACGCCGAGCGGGATGCCGACCAGCGTGGCGATCAAAAGCGCCGCCGTCGCGAGCACGGCCGTGTTCAGCGCGCGCTCGCCGATCAGCTCGCCGACCGGCCGCGAGTACAACATCGAGCGGCCGAAGTCGAAGCGCACGGCGCCGCCGAGCCAGGACAAGTACTGCGAGGTAAAGGAGCGATCGAGGCCGAGGCTGTGACGCAATTCTTCGCGCTGCTCGGCGGTGAGATGTTCGCCCTGGACGACCGTGAAGTCACCGGGGGCCAGGCGCGTCAGCAGCAACGCCGCTGACGACACCACGAAGACGAGGACGAACGCGAAGCCGAGACGCTTCAGCAGGTAGCGTCCCATCCTGCGGCTATCGTCCTCCGCTGACTGTCATCCGCTCGACGTTCCACAGCAACTGCGGGCGCAGGATGCCGGGCGAGAGCCCGCCCACGCGCGAGCTGACGCCCATATAGAGTCGCGGCGCCACGAAGTAGATCGCCGGCAGGTTCTCCGCGAACACGTCCTGCACCTCATCGAACGCCTGCTTGCGCGCGGCCTGGTCGGTATTGGTCATGACCACGCCCATCAGGTCGTCGATCTTTTTTTCCCACTCGGTCGCCGGTGTGTCCTGCGCCATGTTCCACACGTGCGCGGAGCCGCGGCTCAACCAGAAGTCGCCGTTCATCGCGGGATCGAGGCTGGTCGATCCGACGAGGAAGAAGATCGACTCGAAGTCGCCGCCGACCATCTTCTGCACCAGGGCGCCTTGCTCGAGCAGGACCACGTCCACGCGGATGCCGATCTTCTTCAGCTCGTCGCGCAGGATCTGCGCGCCCTTCTCGATCGACGTATTGCCGCGGAAGGCGATCACGTTGAACGCCGCTTCGGTGCCCTTGGCGTCCTCGAGCCATTCATCGGCGTCACGGTTGGTCAGGCCAATGCCGGCGAGGATCTCCTTTGCCTTGTCCGGCGAGAAGGCGTAGCGCTTCACGTTCGGCGAGAACCAGTTCGTGTTGCCCGTGGTGATGGGCCCCCAGATCGGCACACCGGCGCCAAGGTAGACGGTGTTGGCGTACATCTCGCGATCGATCGCGTGCGAGATCGCCTGGCGGAATTCCTTCTTCGTGATCCACTCACGGCGCGGATCCTTCGCCCAGTACGGCGCGCGCAGGTTGAAGAAGAAGATGTCGGGATCGGCATTGACGCCGACTTCGACGATCTTGATCTTGCCTTCCTTCTCGAGCGGGCGCAGCGTCGCCAGGTCTTCGAGGCGCACCTGCTGCTGCAGCGTGTCGAGCTGCCCGGCCTGGAGGCGCACCAGCTCCGCGTTCTGATCCGGAACGATCTCGAACACGACTTGATCGAGATACGGCAGCTGCACCCCGGCCGCGTCCTTCTTCCAGTAGTGCGGGTTGCGCTCAAAGGTGAGGCGCTGCCCCGAGACGTAGCTCGCGAGGCGGAACGGACCGAGCGCGATGATGTCCGCGGCCGGTGTCGCGGCATTCATCGCCTCGGCAAACTTGCCGGCCTTGAAGAGCGCTTCGTATTTGTGCTTCGCGACCAGGTGGACGTTGTCGAGCACCGCGATGCCCGGGCCGAAGGTACTCGGCAGCGACACGATCACGGTCTTCGCGTCGGGCGCGGTGACGGTCAGCGGCTTGCCGTCGATGCGCAGGCCGCTGGCCAGCGCGCTTTCCGGCTTGGTGTTGTAGATGGTGTCGAACGTGAACAGCACGTCCGCTGACGTGAACGGCGTGCCATCCGACCACTTCACGCCATCGCGCAACGTCAGCGTAAACGTTTTCTGGTCCGCCGACGTCGTCCAGCTCTCGGCGATGGAGGGCTCGACTTCCTGGGTGGCGCGGTTGACGCGCAGCAGCTTGCCGCCGGCCAAGTGCGAGTAGAGGTCAGCGGGCGTGTCCCGCGCCATGACGCGGTTGAAGCTGCGCGGTTCAGTGCGCAGTGACGACGTGAGGGTGCCGCCGCTGGTCGGCTTGTCGGAAATGACGATCGCGGTGCCGGTGCTGTCGTCGGCCGGCGCGCTGTAGAACATGCGGTAGCCCACGAAGACGGCGACGGCTAACAGCAGAACGCTCAGCAATGCCCGCGGTTGTCGGTTCACTTCTTGTCCTATCGGCCAATCTATTGGCCGGTTTTTACTTGCACGCAAATAGCTGTCAATTTCTGCCATTTGCACGCAAAAGCTGCGATCCAGCGTGGCTATTCCCTGATCGGGTGAGCCATCTGGCTTGATTCTTGGCATCCCACCCCGGCCGGGACGATTCGCATATTAAGCCACCAAATCCTTCGACTGCAAGCACTTACAGGAATGTGAGCGGGTCTCCGCGCGGGTGGCACCAACCCTGCCATTACATCGGCGCACAGGGGACCAACTTCAGATGGATGTTCAACGTCTTACGACGTTTACGCACCAGGACTTTCAGCCGCAGGTCGGCCGCTCGGTGAGCATCGAGCAGGCGGCCCAGTTGCTGGGGGTGTCGCGGCGCACCGTGTATTACCGGATTCGCGATGGCCGTCTGCGGACCATCCGGACACTGGGCGGTTCGCAGCGGGTGTTGGTGGATTCGGTCGACGAACTGCGCGCGTCCCACTAGGGTGCGCGCTGCTCGCCGGCTTCATGAGTTTTTTCTTAGATAACGCAGGACCTTCCGGAGGCCCGCAATAAATGGAGAAGTTCACGCCGATCAAGTGGCCCATGTGGCCCATGCGCGCGCCCCGCGTGATCTGGCACATCTCCACGGTCATCGTCGCCAGCCTGGTGTTCACGTCCGTCGTGGATGCCGGCCCTCGTCGCGCGCGATTGTCGTCGGATCTCACGCAGCATCTCTCGTCCAGGTCGAACGGCTCGATTGACGTCATCGTCACCGGGACGCCCGACAAGATCGAGCGCCTGCGTGCGCGGCATGGTTTGCGGATCCGCAAGTCGCTGGAATCCGGCGCCGTGTTCAGCGTGTCGAGGCAATCGCTCGACGCGTTGTCGCAGGATGAAGAGGTCGAGTCGGTGTCCGGCAATGCCATCGTCCGCTCGCACATGGCGCTGACGACGAAGGTGACCGGTGCGGATGCGGCGTGGGCTGGACAAATCGCGGCCCTGGGCAAGGTCAACGGCAGCGGCATTGGAGTGGCGGTGATCGACAGCGGCATCGCCGATCATCCGGCGCTGGCCAACCGCGTGATCTTCAGCGCCGACTTCACCAACGAGCGCACCAACGGGACCGACAAGTACGGCCACGGCACGCACATCGCCGGCATCATCGCCGCGCGGGGCTTCAAGAACACGGCGGAAGGCGCCGAGTCGGGCATGGCGCCGGCGGCGCACCTGATCAACCTCAAGGTGCTTGACGCCAATGGCAGCGGCTACGCGGCGGATGTCGTGGAAGCGATCGACTTTGCGATCAAGTACCGCAAGCAGTTCGGCATCCGCGTGCTCAACATCTCGCTGGGCTCGGCGCCGACGCAGAGTTACAAGGACGACCCGGTGTGTCGCGCCGTCGAGCGCGCGGTCAGAGCCGGTCTTGTAGTTGTGGCATCTGCTGGTAATTACGGACAGGCACCGGACGGGAAGCTGGTGATGGGCAGCATCACGTCGCCTGGTATTTCGCCGTACGCGATCACCGTCGGCGCGCTGCGCACCAACGGCACTGTGGATCCGAGCGACGACGAAGTGGCGCCGTGGAGTTCGAAGGGCCCGACCGCCGTCGATCACATCGTCAAGCCTGACCTTGTGGCGCCGGGCTCCAAGATTGTGTCCACGGCCGTGAAGAGTTCGAAGCTGTCGGCGCTGTTCCCGGAGCGGTTTGTCGACGGACCTGGATCCCGAGACTACTACTCGATGAGCGGCACGAGCATGGCCGCCGCCGTGGTTTCCGGCGCAGCGGCGCTACTGCTTGATGGCCGCCAAAGTCTCACCCCCTTTCAAGTGAAGCTCGCTCTTCAGTCGAGTGCGGACTTCAAAGCAGCGACCGGATTACTGGTGGGTGGCGCTGGAGCTCTGGACCTTCAGCAGCTCGGCGAGCTTTCAGCTCTCAGGCACTTCCGCGGCTCAAGAGGATATGCATACCCACTTGAGGCTCGATCGCTTATCGAGGGCAACCAGATTGCCTGGTCGGAAGTGAGCGTCCGGCCGAAGCAGATCGTCTGGTCGGACCAGATCATTTGGTCCGACCAGATCGTTTGGTCCGATCAAATCATCTGGTCCGACCAGATTGTCTGGTCCGATCAAATCATCTGGTCCGATCAGATCATCTGGTCCGATCAGATCATCTGGTCCGATCAGA
>CAZVLS010000034.1:0-29892 GCA_964628295.1 uncultured Acidobacterium sp. | reverse complement strand
CGGCGCCGACTGCGACAACATCGTGTGGGGCAACTCGGACGACGACAACATCGTGTGGGGCAACACCGATGGCATCGACAACATCGTGTGGGGCAACAACAGCGGTGACAACATCGTGTGGGGCAACAGCAGCATGGCGGACAACATCAGCTGGGGTAACTCCGCTGAGGACTACGCCGAATACGGCGATGACACCGCCGAGATCGAATCGTTCGACCCGAGCGTGTGGGAGAACCTCTTCGACATCCCGCTGATCTTTACAACGTCGACGACGTCGGGTGGAGGTGCACAGTGATCGCGACCGCTCGTGCAAACCAGACGGAAACCAAGGCCATGACTGCCACGCAGACCACGGTTGCCACGAACTGGAAGACGGCTCTTCCGGTGATGGCGGGTTCGACCTTCACGCTGCGCGAACTGCGCCTCGAAGATGCGCCGTCGCTGCTGGCCATGCTGACGACCGAAGAAGTGGCGCGCTTCATCTCGCCGCCGCCAACCACGGTTGAAGGCTTCGAGCGCTTCATCACCTGGACGCACCGCGAGCGCATGGCCGGCAACTACGCCTGCTTCGCGATCGTGCCTCAGGGGATGACCACCGCGATCGGCATCTTCCAGGTGCGCTCACTCGAGCCCGGTTTCGGCACCGCCGAATGGGGCTTCGCGATGGGCTCGCAGTTCTGGGGCACGGGCATCTTCACCGAAGGCGCCCGCCTCGTCCTCGACTTCGCGTTCGACGTCGTCGGCGCGCAGCGCCTCGAAGCGCGCGCGGCGGTCGCCAACGGCCGCGGCAACGGCGCATTGCGCAAGATCGGCGCGGTGCAGGAAGGCCTGCTCCGCCGCTCGTTCCTTCGCAATGGCCAGCATCACGATCAGGTGCTGTGGGGCATCCTCGCTGAAGACTGGCGCCTGCAGCGCCTGAGCCAGTCAGCGACGACCATCACGCACTGACCTTCTGACTCGTCACTCTTTTCAGGCCCGGGCATTTCCAGGGGTGCCCGGGCCTTTTTTTTCTGCCAGCGCTGTTCCGTTTGACCACTGATTGTTCCGAAACAGACCAAAAATCAACAAACTGCTTTAAATCTTATATTTACGCCCTTCGCAGCGATCGGATACGTCGTCTTGTGTGCTGATTTGGATCTTCCTGCGAATCCCTCAAGTGAATTCTTGGGGCTGTGCGCGTCACAATTCGACACATAAAATTGCGCGTATTTCTGTGAATCCATAGAACTTCATACGACTTCACATTCGTGAAGGCGTCATCTGGCCCGCCGATTGCTGTAGAGCCGGCCATGTCAGTGTGTGCGTCCGGTTCAAGATCTGCGGGGAAGGCAGTGTGGGGCCGCGCGGTGGTCTTCGCGTTGTTGGCGTCGCTGTGCCTCCCGGTCGATCGCGCTGAAGCGCGCGGTCCACAACGTCACGGCAAGCTCGATCGGCAACTCAACGACGCGGCGGCGAAGTCGGCCACCGGCGAGTCGGACGTCATCATCGAGTTCCACGACGAGTCGGGCGCGGCGAGCCTGGTGAAGGCGCATGGCGCCAGATCGAGTCGCCGGCTTGGCCTCATCGGCGCGCGCGCGGCGCGCATTTCAAATCGAAAACTGAAAGCGCTTGCAGATGATCCGCGGGTCAAGCGCGTCCACATTGATCGCCCGGTGCAGGGGCTGGTCGGCCGCACGGCGGTCACGGTCGGCGCCCGCGCCGTGCAGGAACTGATGGGTTACAACGGCGCTGGTGTTGGTGTTGCCGTGATCGACTCCGGCATCACCGGCTGGCACGACGACCTCACCGCCGCCAACGGACAGGGGCAGCGGGTGCTGCACTTCGCGGATTTCATCAATGGGTACGCCAAGCCCTATGACGACTGGGGCCACGGCACGCACGTCGCCGGCGTCGTCGCCGGCAATGGCTTCGACACGTACGGCACACGGAACGCTATCGCCCCCGGCGCGCACATCATCGCGTTGAAGGCGCTCGACGGCGAAGGCCACAGCACCATCAGCACCATCATCGAAGCCATCGATTACGCGGTGGCGAACAAAGACAAGTTCAACATTCGCGTCATCAACATGTCGCTGGGCGCCGCCGTCGTCGAGTCCTACAACACCGACCCGCTGACGCTCGCCGCCAGGCGCGCCGTCGACGCCGGTATCGTGGTCGTCGCGGCCGCAGGCAATCTCGGGAAGGCGGCGGACGGCCAGCCGCAATACGGAGCGATCACCGCCCCCGGCAACGCACCGTGGGTCATCACGGTAGGCGCGTCGAGCACCAACGGCACCGTGCGCCGCCAGGACGACACGATGGCGTCGTTCAGTTCACGCGGTCCGACGATGTTCGACTACGCGGCAAAGCCGGACCTGGTTGCTCCGGGCTACGGAACGATCTCGCTGGCGGATCCGCTGAGCGCCTTCTACAGCTCGAAGGCGTCGTTTCTTCTCCAGGGACTCGTCGCGACGAAGCACGCACCGTATCTCACGTTGAGCGGCACCAGCATGGCGGCCCCGGTTGTGGCGGGTACGGTCGCGTTGATGCTGCAGGCCAATCCCAACCTGTCGCCCAACCTGGTCAAGGCGATCCTGCAGTTCACCTCCCAGGAATATCCCGGATACAACCCGCTGACGCAGGGCACCGGCTTCCTGAATGCCCGCGGCGCTGTTCGTCTGGCCGAGTTCTTTCACGGCGCGCAGAGGGGCAGTGCCTATCCGTCGATGCGCGGCTGGAGCCGCCAGATCTTCTGGGGCAACAAGCGCGTGACCGGCGGCGTGCTGACTCCGGGTGGCACCGCGTGGGGTGGCAACGTGTCGTGGGGTGCGTCGTCGACGCCGGCGGGAACGAACATCGTGTGGGGAGAGAACTGCCTCGACTCCGCCTGCGACAACATCGTCTGGGGCAACAACATCGTCTGGGGCAGTGACGGTGACGACAACATCGTCTGGGGCAACACCTACGACGACAATATCGTGTGGGGCAACGCGGACGACGACAACATCGTCTGGGGCACCGATTGCGGCGGCGAGAACTGCGACAACATTGTCTGGGGCACCGACGGCGACGACAACATCGTGTGGGGTAACGCCGAAGACGCCGACAACATCGTGTGGGGCAACAACGACGACGACAACATCGTCTGGGGCAACAGCGACGACGACAACATCGTGTGGGGCAACAACGACGACGACAACATCGTCTGGGGGAACAACGATGGCGACAACATCGTGTGGGGGAACTCGGTCGACACAGCCGTCCAGCAAGTGGTGTTCGGCGACGAGACCACCGAGGTGAACTCCCTGCCCTCCAAGATGTGGGACGAGGTCTTCCCACTCGACGCGCAGTGGCCGGAGCCCACCGTCAGCGCTCCGCTGACCACCACCAAGACAGTCACAACCACCACCGTTATCTCCACCAAGTCCGCTTTGACCTCCCTGTTCCGCAAGATGGGAGGACTGTAGTCATGGAACGCCACATCATGCACACCGGTCAGACGATGTTGAGGAACGAAGTCACGATCACGACGACCGACTGGAAGGCGAACTGGAAGGCGCGCCTTCCGGTTCTGTCGGGATCGGGCTTCACGCTTCGCGATCTGCGTCTCGAGGATGCGCCGTCGCTGTTCGCGCTGCTGACCACCGAGGAGGTGTCGCGTTTCATCTCGCCGCCGCCGACAACGGTCGAGGGGTTCGAGCGCTTCATCACCTGGGCGATCCGCGAGCGGGCGGCTGGCACGTATGCCTGCTTTGCCGTGGTGCCGGATGGCAGCAACACTGCTGTCGGCATCTTCCAGTTGCGCGCGCTCGACGCGGGCTTCGTGACCGCGGAATGGGGCTTCGCGATCGGTTCAGACTTCTGGGGCAGCGGCATCTTCGCTGAAGGCGCGCGCTTGATTGTCGATTTCGCTGTCGAGGTGATCGGCGTGCATCGTCTCGAAGCGCGCGCGGCCGTGGCCAATGGCCGCGGCAATGGCGCGCTGCGCAAGATCGGCGCCGTGCAGGAAGGCCTGCTGCGCCGCTCATTTTCGCGCAACGGCGTTCATCACGACCAGGTACTTTGGGGGATCGTCGCCGACGACTGGCGCCTGCAGCGCCTCTCCCAGGAACCGACCACCGGCACCATCAACTAGCTTCGGCCTCGCGTTCTCCGTCGGCCCGGTTACCTTCCAGGGGGACCGGGCCACTTTTTCTCCGTAGCTCGCAGTCAATAGTTTCGCGATCGAAGGTGGGTTGCCCGGATACACTGAGCTGCTGTGTCTGAAGACTGGAGGACTATAGAGCTCGATCGTGGCGATCACGGCGTGCGCGTTGATCTTGTCCTGCTCCGCCACCTGCGCGACGAGAAGCGCGTGTCGCGCAACCAGATTCAAAAATGGATCGAGGCCGGCGATGTGCTCGTCAATGGCGTCATTCCGCCACGATCTGCCTGGCGAGTGCAGGCTGGCGACGCGGTTCGAGTCCGGCTCGCAGACGTTCCGAAACGCGAGAGGCCGCGCGCGGAGGAGATTCCAATCGACATCCTGTACGAGGACGACGACCTGCTGGCGGTCAACAAGCCGGCCGGAATTGTCGTCCACCCGTCGTACAAGAACACCACGGGCACGTTGATGAACGGCCTCCTCACCCAGGCGCGATCATGGCCGGCCGGATCGACGCCCGCGCTCCTTGGCCGCCTCGACAAGCTCACGTCGGGAGTGGTCATCGTTACCAAGCGCGGCGAGATTCACACCGCGCTGCAACGCGCGATGTCTGCCCGCCGCATCGACAAGGACTATTTGGCGATCGTGCACGGCAAGCCGTCGCCCGCAAGAGGCACGATCGACCTGGCGCTGGACCGCGATCCGTGGGACCGACGGCGCATCACCGTCACCGATCGGGGCGGACAGCCTTCCGTCACGCGCTACGAGCGCGTCGCTGCCGCGAACGGTTATTCGCTGGTCCGCTGCCGTTTGATTACAGGCCGGACCCACCAAATCCGCGTGCACCTCTCCGCAAAGAAGTGGCCGATCGTTGGCGACGCCGTCTATGGCGACACCAAGGAGGAACCAAAGTTCCCCCGGCAGGCGCTGCATGCGTGGAGAGTCGCCTTCAGACAGCCCAAGACCGGCCACGAGATTGTGATCGAGGCGCCGCTGCCAGACGACATGCGCGAGTTCGCAACTGCGGTGGGCCTGTCCGCCGCAGCCCTGGCGAAGGAGGATTTATCTCTATGACCGCCGCTACCGCTCGCGTGAGACATGCCCTTGCCCGTCAGCCTCGCATCACGCTGACGACGTTGCCGACGCCGTTGCAGGAGGCGGTGCGCCTCCGAGACGCGATCGGTGGATCGCGCGGGTGTCCGCGCATCCTGATCAAGCGCGATGACCTCACCACGCTTGGACTGGGCGGCAACAAGGCGCGCAAGCTTGAGTACCTCGTCGCCGACGCCAGGGCCCAGGGCGCCACAACACTCGTGACAACCGGCGCGGTGCAATCCAATCACGCCCGTATGACCTCCGCTGCGGCATGTGTGGCCGGCATGAAATGCGTGCTGGTGCTGACGGCGACCAGTGACCGGCCGGCCGTCGCAGGCAATCTCCTTCTCGACACGTTGTATGGCGCGGAGATTCGACTGGTGCCGGCAGTCGACCCGATGCTGGCGGTGGGCCAGGACGAAGCAGTGGTCGCCGAGGTCGTCGCCGAAGAGCGCGCGGCCGGACGGGTGCCGTATGTCATTCCGGTCGGCGGTTCGAGCGGTGTCGGCGTGTGCGGCTACATCGGCGGATCCGCGGAGCTCGTCGATCAACTCTCGGAGGCCGGCGCCGCACCATCCCGCCTCTATTACGCGAGCGGGTCGCGTGGCACACAAGCCGGACTGACCTTTGGCGCGCGGCTGTGCGAGGCGCCCTATCGCGTGTACGGTGTCGCGGTCAGCGCCGGCGAGCCGGAAAAGATCGAGCGGGCCAGGCGCATCGGCAACGAAGCCGCCGCGCGGCTTGAATTACCGGAACGACTCGAGCTGTCGGAGTTGTTCACCGACCAGGACCACATCGGTGAGGGCTACGGCATCCCTACGGCAGCGGCGCTCGAGGCGATTGGGTTACTGGCCCGCACCGAGGCGATCCTGCTCGATCCCTGCTATACGTCAAAGGCCATGGCCGCGTTGATTGCGCACGTGCGCAGCGGCGAGCTGGGCGCTGACGACACCGTGGTGTTCCTGCACACCGGCGGGATGCCGGCATTGTTCACTGAAGGATTTGTCAGCGCGTTCGGCGCAAGATCCTGACCGGCGCTATTGCGGGAAGGCCGGCGGGGGCGAGATCAGCGCAAGATTGGCCTTTGCTGTTCGTGCCTCTGCCTCGAGACCCGACCACTTCTTCTTGAGACTATCGATCTGGTCCTGCAGCATCGCCCGTTCCTGATCGGCCCGCTTCTGCAGCGCCGCATTTGGATTCGGCTTGCGCGCCTTCAGCTCTGCCAGGCGCGGGACCATCTTCTCGGCCTGCTTGCGAATGGCGGTGGCTTGGCCGATCCAGTACTCGTCAGGCAGCTTCGTGCGCTGGTCCTCGGCGGCCTTGGCTTCACTGCGCTCGAGCATTTCCTCGGCGGACACGGGCTTGCCGAGCGTGGAGCTCATGAAACCCTCAGCGGGCGGTTTGGTATCGGCCCGCGGCACCCCTCCGGCTCCGAGGTCAGCGTTGGTGTAGGTCTTCTTCGCTTTCGGTGCGGTGGTCTTGGCCGCTTCCGCCTGCCGCGCTATCGCCGCAAGATCGGGCTCGGCTGACTGCGCGGCTACGGTGCCTGGCAGCGCGAGTGCGAGCGCCGCGCAGATCAGGAGACGGCGGCTCATTGTTCCATCCATCCCGACACGTTGTTCACGTAGGTAGTGGTGCTCGTCGAGATCGTCGTCGTCGTCGACAGGTCGGCAAGGGTGCCGTTGTATGTGAACTTCACCGAACCGTGGATCCTGCTCGCGCCGTCATTAACCAGAGTGCCGGCACCGGCCTTATCCTGCACCATGACCCGACCTTGGAACTCCATGTTGCCGCCGGCGTCCATCTGGCCACGAACGAGGATCTGTCCTTCAAGCGCCGACGCGTCGAGGTCGAGGTCCGATGCGTTGATGGTCAGGTCGCCATTGGTCACGAACTGAATATTGTTGGCCGTAGATGCCGGCGTGAGCTTCGCGCTGCTGCTGTTGACGTCAATGTTGCCAGTCGCGATGATCGAGACGGCCTTGTTCGACGATCCTGAGGTCGGACCAACCGTGACGTTACCTTCGACGTAATACGTCGCCGGCGTGGGAGTCTTGCCGGTGCTCCAGTTGCCGCCGCTGAACGTCCAATCGATGCCCTTGCAGGCCGCGGTTGTGCAGTTGGTCCAGACACCGGAGACCTTGGTCTGCACCGCGCCCGTACTGGTCAGCTTGTAGTCCGCCAGGCCAATGTAGTTGGACGCCTGAATGTCAGGGACGTTGATGGTGGGCCTGCCGCCGCCAGTCGCACCCGCGGCAACCGCCGGACCGCTGTAGGTGCCGCTCGCAGTGGCGTTGCCGGTGATCGTGCCCGAGGATCCGGTCTTCGACAGGTTGCCGTTGGCATGCACGCTGCCGCCAGTGCCCGTGACCGTGATGTTGCCGTTCATCTCGAAATTGCCGTTGACGATGATCGCCGCGTCCGAAAGCGTGGTGGTGGTCGTGGTCGAAACGTTCACCGTGTCAACGGTTTCAAGGATGCGGGCCAGGCGCACCGTCGTGCCGTTCGGACCGTAGCCGATGGCGCGAAGAATCAACCGGTCGTTGCCGTTGACCGTCGCGTCGACGGGCCACTGCTCGCCCATGAGCGTGACCTGCGCCTCAGTGAGAGCCGTTTCGTAGAGCGACGGATCATCGTCGTCGAGGATCTCGATGTCGTAGGTGTACAGGCCGTCGGCGTCGAGCGCGTATGGGCCCGCGCCGAGCAGGAAATCTAGCTGCCCATTGTCAGCGGTGGCTGCGACATCGCCATCGAAACCCGCCAGCCATTGAACAGTGTTGACCATTACCTCCGGGGGACCCGTGTTGGGGATCGTGTTATCGGGGTCCACGATTTGCGCGATCGCCCGGTTCAGCCCGGCCTCTGCCGCGGAACGCGCGCCGGCGTAATACACCTCGTTCGTGGCCATCTGCACTTCGATGTTGCCGGTCATGGCAAACCCGGTGGCAAGGCCCGACAGCACGGCCATGAGGAGCAACACCACGATCAGGGCTATGCCGCGTTCAGATGACGGTTGCGTGACGGCTGGGATCTTCATTAGCGGTCTCTCACTCTGACTTCCGATTGCAGCGTGCGGGTATCCGGCGTGCCCGCCGCCGCATTGATGGTGCGCGTGCGGATGGTGATCCGCACCTGCACGTAAAAGACGTTGGCCTGAACGTTGGTCGGCGCCCGGGCCGAGTCCAGGTAGACGAACTGGAGGTCGTCGATCACGTTGTCGGTGCGCGTCGTGGCCGCGGCGCCGACCGCTTCGTCGAGGAACTCGATGGTGTTGGTGTCTTCGTCGAACGAAATGGTGACGTGTTCGTTGGCCTGATCGCATGCCGGCGACTCGCCACCGACCTTGCCGTCCGGCGGATTCGAGTCCATCTGCAACGTGATGTCGTTGTTGACGCCGTCACCATTGGGGTCGATGATCACGCCGAAGAAATCGGTGTTCGCGCCAGGGCAGTCAGACTTGGTCACCGAGAACGGGTTGTTGCCGGCGCCACGCAGGTAGCGGCCGATCCATTCAAGCGCGTAGCGGGCTTCCTGCTCGCCCGCCGAGTCTTCGATCTGGCGGCGGTAGCCAACCTGGATCTGCGACGTGAGCGCGACCGCGCTCCCCAGGACCAGCATCGTCACGACCGACGCGACCAGCAGCTCCATCAGGGTGAAGCCGCGCTCCTCACGTAACTGTGGAACGGGCATATTAGGGATCCCTAATGATCGTAGTGAGCTGGACTTGAGCGTTGGTGCGGCGGTCGTTCCGTTCGGGGATGATGCGCACCGTCAGCGTGCGAACGTTGGTTTCACCGGCGATCTCCGCGATCTGCCACCGGCGGTGGAAGCCGTCCTCCGGATCGTCATTGTAGTCGGCGACGTCAGCATCAAGGCCGCCGCCCACCGCAACCGTCGCGTTTGCAAAATCCACGGCGACGAGCTCGTCGATTTTCGACTGCACCAGGCGGATCGCCGCCGTCTCGTTGCGCCCCAGCATCTGCATGCGCAGCGTGATCGCCATCAACTCCGCCATCGACACCAGGCCGACGGTCAGGATCACCATCGCGATCAGCGTTTCGACCAGCGTGAAGCCGCGCTCGCCGCGATCAGGGTTAGTAGACATCGAACGAGATCTGCCCCGTGGCAGACATGGTGAGGGCGCGCGACGAATCAACGCCGCGCGTCACGGTGATGGTGGTCGGGATCCCGAGCGTGGACGTAAAGATGCCGCGCGGATTGACTTCAAGCAGCGGCGGCGGATCCGTATACGTCACGTTCGACGGCATCTGGTAGATGCCGCTGTCGAATTCTTCGGTCTGGCTGCAGCGATCGGCCGCGGCATCGATGCCCGCATCGCCAGTCACGACGAGTACGCGATACTGCCCGACCTGCGGGCAATCGAAGCGGACGCGGAATGAACGGTTGCGGCTAATCGCCTTCAGTCGCGCCTGGCGAATCTGCGAGCCAATCTGCTCCGACGCGGTCCACACCGCGTTGCGCGCCGTGCCCTCCATCACCAACGGGATCGACACCGCGGAAAGGATGGTGATCAAGGCCATGACGACGAGCAGCTCGAAAAGCGTGAAGCCGCGGGTTGAACGCATGCCTCCCCTTGAGCAAGAGGCACACCACCGCCGAGTTATCCCGGTAAGGTGTTGAAAAGGGGCTAGTTCACGTGGGTGGTTGTTCATCAGCCAAGGGCCGAGTGTGCCGATTCGAGTCAGTTGATTACAGTTTTGGTATCAGATGCTCACCGAGCCCTGCCCTGTGCTTATCTTGTCGGCCGATGGCCCCCAACGCGCCATCTATGATGGATGTCTTGATGAGCTTATTCGGCGCTCGACAGACAACCCCTTTCCTGCTCTTCCTGACTCTGGTTTCCGCGACGACCGCACTCGCGCAGACGCCTCCCGTTGCGCCCGAGGTCGTGACGCGAAATGCGGATGGCCACGCGGTCCTTCGCAGCTCCCGCATCACCACTCCGATCACGCTGGACGGCCGGCTCGACGAAGCGGTCTACAAAGACGTGATGCCGGCGGGCGGATTTCTTCAACAGGAGCCCCACGAAGGGAGTCCGGCAACCGACCAGACCGAAGTGTGGGTGTTCTTCGACGATCGCAACATCTACGTCGGCGCACGCATGCTCGAAACCGATCCGTCCAGGCGTGTCACCAGCGACATGCGGCGCGATGCGAGCAACATGTACAACAACGATCACATCGCGGTGTTGTTCGACACCTTTGACGATCGCCGGAACGGATTCGGCTTCTCATCAAATGCGCAGGGCGGGATGTTCGACTGGCAGGTCACCAACGAGCAGCCGAGCAACAACTGGAACGGGTTGTGGGACGTACGCACCGCCGACATTGAAGGCGGTTGGACGGCAGAGTTTGTCATCCCGTTCCGATCGATTCGCTTCCGCGAAGGCGCCAGCAATTGGGGCGTCAACTTCCGCCGGATGGTGCGATGGAAGAACGAGCTGACGTTTCTGTCGCGGGTGCCGATTTCATGGGGCCGCCGCGGCCTCTCAAAGGTCTCGTCGGTCGGCACGCTGGTCGGTCTCGTCGCGCCGTCCGGGCTGCGCAACCTCGACGTCAAGCCCTACGCCCTCGCGTCGTCCACCACCAACAATCGCTCGACGCCGGCACTGCACAATGCGGGCAACGGAGAGATCGGCGTGGACGCCAAATGGGGCATCACGCAATCCATCGTCACGGACATCACCTACAACACGGATTTCGCGCAAGTCGAGGATGACGAGGCGCAAGTCAACCTGACGCGTTTCAGCGTGCTGTTTCCGGAAAAGCGCGACTTCTTCCTCGAAGGGCAGGACGTCTTCAATTTTGCGGGAGCCGGGGCCAACCAGGGCGGTGGCGGGCAGGGACCCACGGCGATTCCCTCGGGCGGCGGCGGAGGCGGCAACAACAACGTCACGCCGATCGTGTTCTTCAGCCGGCGAATCGGGTTGCAGAGCGGACAGGTGGTGCCCATCCTGGGCGGCGCGCGCGTGCTCGGCCGCGGCAAGGGCTTCCAGGTCGGCGCGCTGCACATGCATACCGATGATGAGGAGCGCTCCACCATCCCGCAGGCGGACTTCTCCGTGCTCCGCATCAACAAGGACGTGATGAAGCGCAGTCGCGTGGGCATGATCGCCACGCGCCGAACGCCCGGCTTGCGCGGCGACGAGAACGTGGCCGTCGGCATCGACACCACCCTCAATCCACTGGAGGAACTGGCGATCAACGGCTACTGGACGGCAACCGGCAGCGGCCAGCACGCGACCAGCTATCGCGGCAACGTGACGTGGAACGCCGACACGACCGGGCTGCAGATCGAGCATCTGTTCGTCGGCGATCAGTTCAACCCCGAGATCGGATTTCTGCGGCGCGCGGCGTTCCGGCGCACGTATGGACAGGCGCGCTACAGCCCCAGGCCGGCGTCGTGGAAAGGCGTGCGCAAGGTCTACTACGAAGCCAGCTACGATTACTTCGAGGACCGTTTCGGTCATCCCGAATCACGCGAAGCGCAGGGCGCATCGCGCATCGAACTGGCCAATGGCGATCAACTGGCGGTGGAATATTCGCGCAACTTCGAGGGCCTCGGGGCGCCGTTCGCGGTCACGACCGGCATCACGATCCCGGCCGGCCGCTACGAGTTCCAGCAAACCAAGTTCCTGTATTCCACCTCTCCCCAACGTCCGTTCTCCGGAACGCTGACGCTCAACTACGGAGGCTTCTACTCCGGCACGCTCAAGGAGGTCACCTGGCGTGGCCGGGTGGAGTTCGGTCCGCGCTTTTACGCGGAGCCGACCGTCTCGATCAACTTGTTCGAGACTCCGTTTGGCGACGGCAACGCCAATATCATCAGCTCGCGCCTGACCTACACGCTCACGCCGCGGATGTTCGCGTCCGCACTGATGCAATACCAGTCGGCGACCTCGTCGGTGAGCACCAACGCGCGATTCCGGTGGGAATACCAGCCGGGCAGTGAACTGTTCGTGGTCTACAGCGACGGCAGAAACACGTCGAGCGCGGGTTTCCCCGCGCTCGACAACCGCAGCCTCGTCGTGAAAGTCACGAAGCTGGTTCGATTCTAGGCGGCTCTGACGACCCGCCTCGACCTGACTACTCCTCAGCCATGAACGGATACTTGTAGTCCGTCGGCGGCGCGAAGGTCTCCTTCACCGTGCGCGCACTCACCCAGCGCACCAGATTCATCTTCGATCCGGCCTTGTCGTTGGTGCCCGACGCACGGGCGCCGCCAAACGGCTGCTGGCCAACCACGGCACCGGTCGGCTTGTCGTTGATGTAGAAGTTGCCGGCCGCATTACGCAGCGCCGACGAGGCTTCGATCACCGCCGCACGGTCTCGCGCAAACACCGCACCGGTCAGCGCGTACGGCGACGTGCGATCGACGATCTCGAGCGTCTCGCTCCACTGCGCATCGTCATAGACGTAGACCGACAACACCGGCCCGAAGATCTCCTCGCACAGCAGGCGGTAGTTCGGATCCGCGGACTCGACCAGCGTCGGTTCGATGAAGTAGCCCTCATCACCCTTGCAGCCGCCGCCGGCGATCAGCTTCGCGTTCTTCCTGCCGTCGTCGATGTAGCTGGAGATCTTGTCGAACGCCTTCTTGTCGATCACCGCGCCCATGAAGTTGCGGAAGTCGCGCACGTCGCCGACCTTGATGTCCTTCATCATCCCGACCATCCGCTCGCGGATGTCGTTCCATTTCGACTTCGGCACATACATGCGGCTGGCCGCCGAGCACTTCTGTCCCTGGAACTCGAACGCGCCGCGCACGGCGGCGACGGCGACTTCCTGCGCGTCAGCGGAGGCATGCACGACGATGAAGTCCTTGCCGCCGGTTTCGCCGACCAGACGCGGGTAGCCGCGGTACTTGCCAAGGTTCTGGCCGACCTTCTGCCACATGCTGTTGAACACGCCGGTGCTGCCGGTGAAGTGAATGCCGGCGAGTTCGGGATGGTCGAGGACGACGTTGGAGATCGACACGGCATCGCCGGGGATGAAGTTGATCACGCCCGGGGGCAAGCCCGCGGTTTCGAGCAACCGCATCACGTAATACGAGCTGAGCATCGAGGTCGCGGCCGGCTTCCACAACACCGCGTTACCCATCAGCGCCGGCGCGCCGGCGAGGTTGCCGCCGATCGCGGTGAAGTTGAACGGCGAGATCGCGTAGATGAAGCCCTCGAGCGGGCGGTACTCCATCTGGTTCCAGGTGGTGTGCGTGCTGTCGGGTTGTTCCGACAGCAGTTCCTGCGCGAATGCGACGTTGAAGCGCCAGAAGTCCACCAGTTCCGACGCGGCATCGATCTCCGCCTGGAAGGCGGTCTTCGATTGACCGAGCATCGTCGCGGCGACCACCGTCGAGCGCCAGGAGGTGGTCAGCAGTTCCGCGGCGCGCAGGAACACGGCGGCGCGATCGTCGAATGACCAGCTGGACCATTCCTTGCGGGCCTTGACCGCTACCTCGGCCGCCTGACGGACGTGTTCGTCCGTCGCCTTGTGGAAACTGCCGAGCACGTGACCGTGCTTGTGCGGCATCACGACCTTCTCGGTCGAGCCGGTGCGGATCTCTTTGCCGCCGATGATGATCGGGATGTCGACGGTCTCGCCGGCCATCTGGTTGAGGCGGGCTTTCAGTTCGGCGCGAGCGGGCGTGCCCGGCGCATACGTGAGGTTCGGATCGTTCTCGGGGCGCGGCACTCGCTTGCGGCCGGCAAATACGTCAGGCATTGAGCAGTCCTCGTTGAAGTTTGCGACCTTCAATTGTAAACCGGAGCTCAGTGGCTTCTGGAGTCATAAGCCTTTTTCGCCCAGCCCCCTGATCCCCGATCCCTGAACCCTGTAGAATTCGCCCGTGCGCCGCCGGAACGTCCTGCCTATCACCCTGATGTTATTGGGGCTGAGCGCCAGTGCGGTGGCCCAGCCGGTCAGTAGCCGCTCGCTCGTGTATGGCGGCGACCACCAATTTCCTCCCTACGAATACCTCGACGAGCAGGGCCGCCCCGAGGGGTTCAACATCCATTTGATTCGCGCCCTGGCGCGCGAAGCCGGCATGACGATCGAGATTCGCCTCGGACAGCGTGAAGAACGGATGCGCGAGTTCGATGCGGGCAATACCGACGTCATGTTCCTGTCCTACACCGACGAGCGCGCCTCGAAGTACCAGTTGCTCGATCAGACGTGGACGCTGGCGCAGGTCGTGATGATGCGGCCGGGCCTGCCTCGCTACCCGACTGGTCTCGACGACATGTGGGGCGTGCGGATCGCCGTCGATCAGAACTCGATCAACCACCAGTTGCTGGCCGGCCTGCCGGAGTCGCGTCGCCCGATCCTGACCGTCGTCACGACGCGGGAGGAAGAGATCCGCGCGTTCGAGCGCGGCGAAGTGGACGGTGCCGCCGGCAATCACCTGACCATGCGCTTCCTGATGGGCTCGATGGCGGACTCCGCCGTCGAAGTGCCGTTGAACTCGCGACCGTACCACCTTGCCGTGTTGAAAGGCCGCGAGAACATCGTGGCGCCGCTGCGCGTGGCGCTCGACCGGCTGAAGAACAGCGGCGAGTTCGATCGCCTGGTCGAGCAGCACCTGACTCGCCCGGTGCGCAGCACGTGGCTCGAGCAGTACGCGAGCATCCTCAGCTTCGGCGGCGCGATCGTGGTGCTGCTGTTTGTCGGCGGCACGGCATGGAATCGGTCGCTGCACAAGCAGGTGCAGGCGCGCACCAGGGCGGTGGAACGCACCGAACGCCGCTATCGCGATCTCGTCGACAACGCGAGCGACATGATCTACCGGACCGATCCGTACGGCCGGTTCACGTTCGTTAATCCGGTCGCGACGCGCATCCTCGGCTTCGACGAGGGCGAGTTGCTGTCGATGAAGTACTTCGAGCTGATGCGCCCGGACTGGGTGCCGCGCGCGATGGGCTTTTACGAGAAGGCCACCAAGACGCGCGAGTCCACCTATCTCGAGTTCCCGGTGCGCAAGAAGAACGGCCAGGAGATCTGGGTCGGCCAGCACGTGCGGCCGATCATCACGAGCGGCCGGCTCGAAGGATTCCAGGGCATGGCTCGGGACATCACCGATCGCGTGAACGCGCAGGCCGAGCTGCGGGCCGAGCGGGACTTCGTGTCGGCCATTCTCGACACCGCGCCGAGCCTGGTCATGGTGCTCGATGTGCACGGTCACATCGTGCGGTTCAATCGCGCCTGCGAAGACCTCTCCGGCGTGTCGATGACCGAGGTCGCCGGCCGGCCGTTCTGGGAGGTGCCCTTCATCCTTGACGAGGACCGCGACGAGGTGCGCGAGGGCATTCCGCGGCTGGCCGAATCCCTCGAGCCGGTGCGGCTCGATCGCACATGGCTCGGCAAGAACGGCGCCCGCCACACGATCGCCTGGACCGTCATGGCGCTGCGCGGCCAGACCGGCGCCACGACCTACCTGATCGGCCTTGGTGCCGACGTCACGATGGCGCGTCAGCTCGAGCAGTTGAAGTCGCAGTTCATCTCCATGGTGAGCCACGAGCTGCGCACGCCGCTGACGTCGATCCGCGCGTCCATGCAACTGCTGATCGCCGAGGACATGACCGGCAATGAGGACGCCGACCAGCTCGTGCGAGTCGCACTCTCGAACGCCGACCGGCTAATCCGCATCGTCAACGACATCCTCGACATGTCGAAGATCGAGGCGGGAGAGATGATGGTGTCGCCAAGGCGATCCAGGCTCGATCAGATCGTCGGCGACTCGGTGCGGTCGGTCGAAGGATTCGCGCGCGACGCCGGCGTCACGATCGCGCATTCGGTCAACGGCGTAGAGGACGTGATGGCCGACCCCGATCGCACTATCCAGGTGTTGATCAACTTGTTGTCGAACGCCGTGAAGCACGCGCCGAGTGGAACCACGGTCGAAGTCACGACTTCACGCGAAGGCCTGATGGCGGCGGTCGCCGTTCGCGACCATGGCCCGGGCATTCCGTCACACAAGGTCGACTTCATCTTCGAGCCGTTCACGCAGCTCGATGGCAGCGACACGCGCCGTATTGCGGGAACCGGATTGGGATTGACGATCGCAAAGGCGCTCGCGGAGAAACAGGGCGGCGGCATTCGCGTCACGTCGCGCGAAGGACAGGGCGCGACGTTTACCCTGACGATGCCGCTCGCTTAGTAGCAAGTAGCAAGTAGCAAGTAGCAAGAAGGGCTCTGAGTCATTTCTTGCCTCTTGCCTCTTGCCTCTTGCCTCTTGCTACTTGCTACTTGCTACTAGTGAGTAACGACGATCGACCGCCACTTGCCTTGGCGGAACCTGGCGACCGACAGCACGCAGCGTGTGAAATGACCCAGAACGATTGCCAGCCAGATGTCGCCCGGCACCAGCTGGCGGCTCGCCTGGATCATGGTACACATCCCGATCGGCACAGCGATCTGCGACAGCAGCGTGATTACCAACGGGCTGCGCGTGTCGCCGGTGCCCTGCAATCCACCGGTGTAGGTCAGCGCCAGCGTAATGAAGAAGCCTGACAGAGCCAGGTACTGAAGCAGTTGCTCGCCGATCGTCGCGACCGCAGCTTCGGTCGCACCAAACGCACCGAGCAGCGCCTCTGGGAACACCACGAAGATCAAGCCGACGCCGGCGGCCACTGACAGCCCGATGCGCGACGCGGTGTGCACGCCCTGGATCGCGCGCTCAGGATGACCGGCGCCGAGGTTCTGTCCGGCGATCGTCGCCGCTGCGCCCATCAACCCGACCGACGTCCACGTGATCAGCGAGAACAGCTCGGTGTAGCCAATCGCGAACGCGGCCTGCGCCGCGGCGCTCTGCTGCAACGAGCCAATGAAGCGCAGCATCAGCACGCCCGCGATGTTCATGGCGATGCCCTGCACGCCAGTGGGCAGGCCGAAGCGGAACAGGGAGCGGATGATCGTCCAGTCAGGACGCCAATCCATGTGGCGCGTGAAATGGATGACGAGGCGGCCCTTGAAGAGCTGATACAGCGCGTACAAGCTCACGGTGCTCGAGGCGATCACGGTGCCGAGCGCGGAACCGGCCGTGCCCATGGCCGGGATCGGGCCAAGGCCCGGGATCAGGATCAGGTTCAACACCACGTTCATCACCGTCATGGTGACCCCGAGGCGCAGCGGCGTCCGGGCGTCGCCCGCGGCGCGCAGTGCCGACGTCAGCATGAAGAACAGCAACATGCCGATCGAGAAGGTGAAGTTGATGCGCAGGAACGGCATCGCCAGATCGCGAACCTCTGGTGACGCGTTCACGAGACCCAGCAGGGCCGGCGACAGGAAGTAGCCGATCGGCGCCATCACCGCATACATCGCCACCGCGGTGAGGAACGCCTGTTGAACGGTCTTGTTGACCTTGTCATCGTCTCCGGCGCCGACGTACCGGGCGACGAGCACCGCCTGTCCGCTGAACAGCGATGCCATGAAGACGATGACGACGAGGAAGATTTGCCAGCTGACGCCGATGGCGGCGTTGCCGGCGTAGCCAATCAGGTGCCCGACGAGGATGTGATCGACCACACCCTGGAGTCCGGCGATGACGTTCTGCAGCATGGTCGGCCACGCCAGCTTCCATACGGCGGGACCAATGGGGCCTTCGACGAGCGAACGATCGAACCGGGACTTCTTCTTTTCCGCGACCTGATCAGACAAACGGATTTGATTCTACCCGGGAACCGGGAACCGGGAACCGGGAGCCGGAAACCGGGAACCGGCGCGCGGCAGCCGGGAACCGTCAGACATCGAGTTCGACGGCATCCTCGGCGCGGTCCATGATGAAACGGAAACGCGCCGACGCGTCCTTGCCCATCAGCTCGTTGATCACACGGTCGGTCACCAGCTGGTCGGCGATCTCGACCTTCAGGAGACGCCGGGTGCGCGGGTTCAGCGTCGTTTCCCACAGCACCTTCGGCATCATCTCGCCCAGCCCCTTGAAGCGGGTGATCTCGGGATTGGCGCGGCCGGCCTTCTTGATGATCTGTTCTTTCTGGGACTCGTCGAGCGCCCAGTGCGTTTCCTTGCCGATGTCGATGCGATAAAGGGGCGGCTGCGCGAGGTAGACGCGACCGGCGGTAATCAACTGCGGCAGGTGACGGAAGATGAACGTCAACAGCAGCGTCGCGATGTGATGGCCGTCGGAATCGGCGTCAGCAAGGATGATCACCTTGCCGTAGCGCATGCGCGAGAGCTCGAAGTTCTTGCCGACGCCACACCCAAGCGCGGTGACGAGGTCGGCCAGTTCCTTGTTCTCGAGCACCTTCGCGGTCGACACGCCTTCGGTGTTCAGCACCTTGCCGCGCAGCGGCAGGATGGCCTGGCGCGCGCGGTCGCGGCCCTGCTTGGCCGATCCGCCTGCCGAGTCACCTTCGACCACGAACAGTTCGCTGGTGATCGATCCGGGGCTGGTGCAGTCGGCGAGCTTGCCCGGAAGATTGACGCGGCCCGCGGTGGGACCCTTGCGCACGACCTCTGCTTGCGCCGCACGGCTGGCTTCACGCGCGCGGGCCGAGAGAATGATGCGCGCGACAATCGCTTCCGCGATCGACTGGTTGTTGTTCAGCCAGTGCTCGAGTCCGGGCCGCACCAGTCCGTCCACAGCGGACATGACCTCCGGGTTGTTCAGGCGGTCCTTGGTCTGTCCCTGGAATTGCGGCTCGGCGACGAACACCGACAGGATGCCGGTCATGCCCTCGCGAATGTCTTCGGCGGTGAGCGTCACGCCCTTCGGCGACAGGTTGTGCGTCTCGATGTAGTTGCGGACGGCCTTGCCAAGGCCGGCCCGAAGGCCGTTCTCGTGCGTGCCGCCCGATCCGGTGGGGATGCCGTTGACGTAGCTGCGAATGTTCTCTTCGGTGGACTCGGTCCACTGCACGACGAACTCGAGCTTGACGCCGTTTTCCTTCTCCAGGGTGAAGGGCGCTTCGTGCACCGGCTTCGCGCTCTTCTCGCCGACGATCTTCTTCAGGTAGTCGACGAGGCCTTCTTCGTGCTGGTAGACGTCCTTTTGTCCCGTCGTCTCGTCCTCGAATGCGACCCTGACACCGCGGTGCAGGTAGCTGGCAATTTCGAGGCGCTCGCGGATCGTCGCCGCGTCGAACTCGACCTTCGGGAAGATCTGCGGATCCGGCTTGAAGAACACGGTGGTGCCGGAACCGCGCGCCGCACCGACCTTCTTGAGGCTGCCGGTCGGCTTGCCCTGCTTGAAGGTCATTTCGTACTGAAAGCCGTCGCGCTTGATCGTGGCGACCAGCTCGCGCGACAGCGCGTTGACCACGCTCGCGCCCACGCCGTGCAGGCCGCCGGCGGTCTTGTAGTTGCCGGCTTCGAACTTGCCGCCCGCGTGGAGCACCGTGAAGATCACCTCGACGGCGCTCTTCTTGGTCTTCGGATGCACGTCCACGGGCATGCCGCGTCCGTCATCCTCGATGGTGATGGAGGAACCGTCCTTGTGCAGCGTCACGCGAATGTTCTTCGCGTGTCCGTTCATCGCCTCGTCGATGGAGTTGTCGAGGATTTCCCAGACGAGATGGTGCAGGCCCGTGCTGCCGACGCCACCGATGTACATGCCGGGGCGTTTCCTGACAGGCTCCAGGCCTTCAAGGACTGTGATGTCTTTGGCGGTGTAAGTTGATGCCACTACGCGAAAAAGTATAAAGGTTCCGAAGGTTGCAAGGGTTACAAAGGTTGCAAAAGTTACAGAGGTTTACGCCTTCGAACTCTTGGAACCCTTGGAACCTTTGGAACTCTTGGAGCCTTTAGGCGCCGCCTTCTTCTTGGCGGACTTCCGTTTCGGCTTCGGTTCTTCGGCGGCGGGCGCCGCATCGTCGATCACCTCGGTGATTTGTGCGTCAACGACCGGCGGCGGCACAACTTCGGGCACCGCTTCGATCACGGCCGGCGCGTCGCCGGTGTTCTCGCCACCGTTGTCGCGGACGCTGACACCCCACCCGTGCGGCACTGACGCGCGCGGCGATCCGCCGGCGAATACGCGCAGGGCGCCCTGGCGATCGCGCTCGAGACGCAGCAGGCCGTCCTTCTGGCACGCGCGCATCAGGTCGGCGATCGATCCGTACTTCCGTTCATCAAAATCAGGCTGCGCGTTGCGCAGGAACTGCTTGAACTGGCGCGGGTACATCGGCCAGCGCGGCTGGGTCCTTGCTTCGGCGAGCACGCGGCGGACCAGCGCGACGCCGTCACCGAGCGATGCGTCCGAAGCAATGACCGGTTCCTGCGGAACCGAATCGGGCTGCTCGAGCAACTCGGTCAGGGTCTCGGCGGGTGCTGCGACGGTGTCAGTCGAAGCCGCGGCCCTTGGCGACACCGGCTCTTCGTGAACAGCGGGCGTCGAGGAATCCGGCAACTCAACGAGCGTGCTGCGGCCCTGGTGCTTGAGCGACACGAGGTTGTGCTTGGCGAGCTTGTCGGCGAATTCGCGGAACGAGCTGACGCCGTAGTCGCGCTCGGAAAACGACGAGTCGAGCTGCAGCAGCGTGCTCTTGAGCAATCCGAGCTGCGGCGTGACTTCGCGTTCGGTCAGGACCTTGAGCGCGCGGGTGACGAGCGCGACCGAATTTTCGATCGGCTGCGTGCCGCCGCCGCTGCGCGGACGCTCGCCCTTGTCCTGGCGCGGCTGACGGCCGGGGCGATCCGGCACCACGTTCTCGTAGGCGATGAACTCGGTGCAGTTCTTCTGCATCACCTGGCTGGTGAAGGCGCGGCCACCGACCACGAAGACCTTGCGGTCGTACTGCTTCAGCTTTTCGACGAGGGTGATGAAATCGCTGTCGCCGCCCACGATCACGAAGGCGTTGATGTGCGAGTGCGTGAACGCCATCTCGAGCGCGTCGAGGGCGAGATTGATGTCGGCGCCATTCTTGTCGCCGCCGGGCGTCATGACACGCTGCACCATGCGCACGGCGTGCTGCGCCATCGCCCGACCGTGTTCACCGGAACGCTTCCAGTCGCCGTAGGCAACTTTGGTGATGACTTCGCCGCGTTCCTTGATCGCTTCAAGGACCGCGCCGATATCGAACTGGAGGTTGAGGGTGGTCTTGACGCCGATTTCGACATTGTCGAAGTCGATGAAGACGGCAATTTTCAGGCGTTGATCTGACATGTACTCACTAACTCGTGTATTGCTCAGGCGGGGAAACCGCGGGGACTCCAGAACGTCTAAGTAGTATATATGGCTAAGAGCTCCTTGCTAACGCGCCAATTTCCTTTGATTTCTGCGCTATCTGCGGCCCTGGTGCTGTCGGCCTCATCCGTGGCCGCGCAAAAACCTGAAGTGCAGCGACTCTTCCAGTCTGGCTCGTACGAGCAGGCGGCTGACGCGGCCCGGGACGGCGACGCCGCCTCGACATACATCGCTGCCCAGTCCCTCATCAAGCTCGAGCGCGCCGACCGCGCGAATGCCGAGTTCTCGCGCTTGCGCGGCAACGATCAACCGGCCTGGCGCCTGGTGGCCGAGTCGGGCGAAGCGCTCCTCGCCAATGATGCCGGACGCGCGGCCGAACTGGCCCGCAAGGCGATCGAAGCGGACGAGAACAACCCGTTCGCGCATTACCAGCTCGGCCTGTCAGCCGCGAAAGCCGGGGACTTCGCCACGGCGGTTTCCGGTTTCACGAAGGCCGTGCAACTGAAGCCTGATTTCGCCTACGCCCACTACTACGCTGCGCTCGCATATCAGCGTCAGCGCCAGTTGCCGAAGACGGCGGAACACTTCGACGCGTTCCTGCGCCTCGCACCCGATGCGCCTGAGCGCTCGGCGGTCGTCGCGATCTTGCGGACGATTAAGTAACAAGAATCAAGTAGCAGGTAGCAAGAAGACCTCTTGCATCTTGCTACTTGCTACTGCTCTCTTTAGAAGATGTGTCCGAAGCCGAAGTAGAAGCGCGGCTTGCGGCGGTTCTCGGAGGACGTTGGGTGCCCTGGGAACCCAACGTCTCCTCTAATCAATCCCACCGGCGTATCCAGGCGCAGACCAACGCCGTAACCAATCTTCAGGCCTGAGAACTTCTCGTCCTTCTGCAGGTGATTGCCGGCGTCGACGAACGCCACAGCGTGCGCCCAGCGATACACCGGGAACCGCGCCTCCTGGTTCAGGATGATCAGGCGATTACCCGGCACCGGAATTCCGGTGCTGTCGCGCAGCCCGAGTCCTTCTTCCGCATAACCGCGCACGCTCGTCGCACCACCGGCCCGGAAGCGATCGGTGAACGCCAACTGGTCGGAGCCAAACGCCACACCGAGCTGCACGCGGGTTGCCAGCACCAGGCGCTTGACCGGCACGAACACGAACTGCTGCAACAGCAGCTTGCGGTTGCGCACATCCGACCCGAGATACAGCGCGGCCTCGTCGAATGACACGGCGCTGAAGAAGCCCTTGCGCGAATTGATCGGATCGTCTCGGCCATCAAACACCACCGCGGTGCTTACCTTCGCGAGGTTCGCGACCGAATCCAGCGGGAACGGATCCAACCCCGGCTCGGGGTCGTAGGTGTGATTGCGCTCAAAGCGATAGCCGTAGACGATCTGGAATCCCCGTGGCTTCCACCGCTGATCGACGCTGACGCCCTGGCGGTCGGAGACGGCGAGGATGTCGTTGCCGGTGGTGTCGCGTAAACGATCGCGCGAGAAGAAGCCATACGCGGTGGATCGCGCGGCCCAGCCAAACAGCCGTGACGTCGCGAGGAACACCGACGCATCGCGTTGATCGCGCCGATACATGCCGAACACGCCGCCGGTCAGCGCGCGGCCAAACAGGTTGGGATTGCGCAGTTCGGTGACGACACCGGCGTTGCGCGTGTTGGTGAACTCGCCAAACTCTTCGCGGCGATCGCCTTCGAACTGGAAGCCGTAGCGCAGCGACCACGCCGGGAACTCTTCGACCGACACCACGGCCTTGACCTGCTGCACGCCATCAACCGCGTCGCCCTGCGGCACCGGCTGAATGTCCACGAGCCGGAACACGTTGGTGTCGTAGAGGCGCTTGCGCGCCAGCGCCCACTCGTCCAGGTTCACCGGCGTGCCGAGCTCGAATCGCAGCGCTTCGGTCAACACGTTGCTCTTCGTGATCTCGTTGCCGGCGAGCTGCACTTCGGCGAGCACTTGCTGCAGGCCTTCCACCACCGTGAACGTCAGGGCAACCGTGTCATCAGCAGCGACGATCGGCTGCACTTCGACCTCTGCCGTGTTGAAGCCTTGCGCCCTGTAGTAATCCTCGATGCGGCGTCGGGCATCATTGACACCGCCGATCGCGTACGGCGTGGGCACGTCCAGATTCGCGGCCGCCTGCACGTCGGTCATCCTCGAGGTGCCGACACCGGCCCATTTCACGTCGGTGATCTGCGACCGCGGTCCCTCCTTGATGTCGAGCAGCAGCACACCGACGGTGCCATCGATCGTCAGCGGGCGGCCGGTGACGTCGGCCTTGAGGAAGCCTTCCTCGTTGTAGGCCTGCTCGAGCGCCCGCTCGACGACGGTGCGGTCCAGCCAGGCTTCGATCTCGAGACCGGCTTCCGCGATCGCCGCATCGAGCTGCTGCTTGTCGAGCGCCTGGTTGCCCGCGTAGCGAATCTCACGCCCCGTGACGGGTGCGCCCGGGGTGACTTCAATTCTCAGGCGCTTGGTCTCGGGGTTGGGGCGATCGATGCGGCCCACAACGATGCTGCCGAGGTCTCCGCTCGTCACGAGGTGACGCCGCACGCGATTGGTCAGGTCGTCGATCAGGAACTGGTCGAAGACGTTCTTGTGCCATTCACCCTGCAGCTCTTCGATCAAGCCCTTCGGCGCCACAAAGCCGTCGAACTGCAACACCGTCTTGGAACCGCGATTGACGATGAACTCGAGCGCAACGGAGCGGGCGTCCTCGGTTTCGGTCCGCCGGGTGCGCACGCGCGCTTCGAGGAATCCCTGGCCGTGGAATGAGTCGCGAATACGGTCGATGTCCTTCTGCAACTCGAGGAAGTCGAACTCGTCACCGGCCTCGAGCTTGATCTGCTCCTGCACGATCCCCGTCAATGGCGGCTCGAGGCCGCTCACCGTGATCGCAGAGATCGTCGGCCGCACACGGCGCTCGGACGGGGGCTTCGACGTGCCGCCGCCGAACGCGATCTGGTGGCGGATGCCGACGCTGACCGCGCCGCTGTCGCGCGACAACGCGCGCAGCTCGACGTTGCGGAACGGGAAGTAGCTGACGATGAACGTCGCCTTGCCGTTCTCCCGCAGGTTCTGCGACACCGTGAACTCGACCTGGTCGCTCAAGCGCTTGCCAACCGTCAATCGTGTCGTCGGATCTTCACGATCGTTGCCGATCAGCGTCGGGTCATCCTGGTAGTCCCGGAAGTCGCGGTCGGTGATGTCGCCGCGCTCCACGCGGAACGCATCGAGGCCGATCGCGCGGCCGGTGACACCAAGCAGATCCGCCGACAGCAGCGTCAGCGCCGTCTCGGTGTTGGTCGATCCGACGAGGCCCGCCGCGATCTCACCGGGCGTCATGCCGCCGTTCTCGGACGTCAGGTCGATGGTTGGCCGCTCCAGCGTGCCGGTCAGGGTCAACGTCACGTTGCCCTCGCTGGTGTTGATCTGGGTCTCGGCGGCGATGTTGAACTCGGGGTGAATGTGGCGGCGATCGGTGAATGAAATGTCGCCGCGCGTAATGCGGAACGTGCGGCCGGCAAGGAAGATCTCGCCGCCTTCCTGCAACGTCACGCGGCCATCCATGCCTGGCTGCGCCACGGTGCCGACCACGCGCACGGCGACCTCCGCCGCCAGCCGGCCGTAGTTGTTGTCGACCACGATGTCGTCGGTCGTCGTGACGGCCAGGTTCAACTGCAGGCGATCGAGCAGCGGGCTTTCGGTGACGGGGCCGACTGGAACGGCCATCGCCGCCTGGCGCGCCAACGCCGCCAGCGTGATGGTTTCGGTATACGCGCCCTGCGCGATACGGATGTCGCCGGTCAGCGTCGGCGTTCGCACGTCGGGCCTGAAGGTCAGCAGCGCATCGAGCTCGCTGCGCAGGCCCTTGGGAATTTCAATCGCGACGCCCTGCGCCTGGATGTTGAGTGCACCACCGCTCAACGTTGCGCCCTCGACAATCAGCGAGCCGTCGAGGGCGAGCGCGCCGCCGTTGGCCAGGCCGCGCACCCCGTTGAACACCGCCGTTGTCCCCTTGAGCTCGATCGCACCGGTCAGATCCGACAGCAACAGACGCGGATCCGCGACCGCGACCTCTGCGCCGTCAAGCGCGATGCGTCCATCGAACTGCGGCTTGGCCACCGTGCCGCCAATGCGGGTGTCGACGTCTGCATTGCCGTCGAACGCGAGCGTGCTGGTCAGCGCTGAAAGGATTCGCAGATCGATCAGGCCCTTGACGCTCAGGTCGAGCGGCGGATCTTCGGCCGACACGCCAACCGATCCGCCGAAGACCAGGGGATTCTGCGCCACCGACCACGACACGTCGGCCATGGTCAACCGGCCCTTCGATAGCTCGATGCGCGACGGCCGCTGCTGTTCGACCGGGATTCCCGAGAACGTGAACTTCGCCGAATCGAGCACGATCGCGCCGTCAACCGCCTCGAGTGACACCTCCGGAAGCCGCGCCGTGCCCTTCGCCGCAAAACTGCCGACCACGCCGCCCGTCGCCACGCTGCCGGTGATGCGCTCGATCGTCAGTTGTTCGCCATTGAGCGCCGCATTGACGTTGAGTTCCTGCACCGCCGCGGGCGCCCCGACCCAGCCAAACGTGCCGTTCTTGACCGCGAGCGTGCCCGAGGTCCCGAGCCGGCTGCCGTTGCTCTTGAGGTCGAACTGCATGGCGCCGGCGCCGTCGAACGACACCGGCACGCCGAACGCCTTGCCGAGTCGAATCACATCCTGGAAGTCGCCGGCGAACTGCGCGCGGAAGTTGCCGTCGAGCTTCGTGTTCCACTCACCCGCCGCAGTCAGCCGTCCTGAGCCGACGCGCACGAACAGGTCCGTCAACACGAGGTCGTCGCCACGCAACGTGGCGTTCAGCGGCGACAACAGCGACACCGGGATGCCCCCGACACCGGCGTCGAGTTCGGTGATGTTGACGAAGGCGACGCGATCGCGATCGTCGGCAAGACGTCCCGATGCCGTCACAGTGCCGTTGGCGAAACCGAGGATCTCGGTTTCAATCGCGCCCATGAACGGTGACAGGCGCGTCAACTCGAAGCGATCCAACTGCGCGGTGAGCCGATAGTCGTAGGGCGTTGCCGTCGCGATGTCCGCGTTGATCAGCGCGCCGATCATCGGCAGGCGCGCGACGACCTTCGCCTGGTCGCCAAGCAGGTCGGCGGTTGCGGACCCCGAGCCGATGAACGTGCCGGCCTCGCCGCCGCTCAGCGCGAAATCAAGGCTGGCTGTGCCTTTGGGGTGGGCAGTCGTGCCGTCACCGTCGAACTGCACGGAAAAGAGCGCTTGCGTGTCATTCGGCTCAAGCACGGTGCCTCGCCACGTCAGCCGATCGCCCTTGAACGAGGCGCGGTAGGCGCCGGTCTCGAACGCGTAGCGCGCGCGTCCCGCCAGATATCCTGCGCCCTGGAACGCTTCGAACGAGGACACGTCGATCGCATCAACCGTGACGAGCGCCTTCGCGGTCGCACGATCGATCGGCTGGCCAGAGACCTCGAGGTCCGAACCGTTAATGGTGGCGTCGAGCAGGTATTCCTCGAAGCTGCCCCCGAGCGTTGCATCAGCCGTGAGCTTGCCCGACACGCGCCACGCTTCCGGAATGTCGTCCTGCAACTCGAGGGCGTTCGGCGCCTCGACGTGAAACTTGCCGTCCCACCTTTCATCCGCGATGTAGGCGATGGCTTCTCCGGTGATGACCGCCGACCCGCGCCGGACATCGACGTTCGTGATCGTCGCCTTCTTCATGTCGCCCACGACGGTCGCTGACGCCTTGACCCGTCCGAGCAGCGGGACATCGAGGGTGTCGCTGGTCGGCGTGGTGTTGTATTCCGGGAAGTCGTACGAACCACCAAGCGTCAGCGGCGCGTCCACCGGGCCGCGCGTCTCGTACATGATGTCGGCGATCGAGAAGCCGAGTGTCGCGGCGCTGCGCGCGGCCGTCGCGACGTCGCTGACCTTGGCGTGCGCCGGCCCGGTCATGGTGCTCAGCATCGCCCGCATGCGGTTGATGCGGCCGGACATCACGCCTTCGAAATCGAATCCTGGAAAGCTGTGGCGATGCGCGTAGCGATAGTCGTCACCGACGATCGTGGCGCTGGTCGTTCCGGTCGTCGACACCGCACCCGATCGCGCATAGCCGTGCGCGCGATTGAAGATCACATACTTGCGCGGCTCGCTGAACTCGAACGTCCCGTTGCCTTCGAACTTCGCGCCGATCGGCTGCGGGTTGACATCGGCCAGCCTCAGCGCCACTTGCGAATCCACGCCGCTCCATTCGGCTGACGCCGTGCTGATCGTCGCCCTGCCCCATGGCACGTTGAACCTGGTGCGAATCGATCCCCCGGATCTGGGCGTCAGTACGAAGTCGTGGCCGGAAAACGCGTCGAACGTGACGCGCACGGGACCCGCTGCGGTCAGTTCGCGCTCCTGGCCGACATCGAGCGTGTTGCTGCGCACCTCGAGATCCATCACGAAGTTGCGCGCCGGTCCCTTCAGCGTGCCTTCGATCGTCGCCTTGCCGCTCACCGGAACCGGCGGCGGCGGCACCCATCGCACCGCCTCGTCGAGATTGACGATGCCCTTGAGGACGAGGTCAAGGGACGGCGAGTCCAGTACGCGCGTGATGGGGCCGCTCAGGAACGCTTCCATCTCCGGAGCCGACAAGCGCGCCTGCTCGAGCGACACGTTCGACCCGTCGAAGGTCATCACCGTCTCAAACGGCGCCATCGTCATCGTGCGCTGCTTGACGCGGACCTGAATGCCGCCACGCACCCCGAAATTTCCCGACGCACCAAGCGCGGTGTTGAGCAGCGCGGATTCGATCCGCGGAACCCTGACGCCCCAGTCGCGGAACACGTCCTCGTACTGCACGTCGAGTCCGTTCAAGGTCAGCGATCGAATATCGAGCTCGCGCGCTTGCTCAGGCGTCGGCGCGTCGGACGATGGCGGGAGGTTCACGACGTTGCTGGCGTCGCGGTAGATGTCGACGATGCCCTGGTCGATGGTCAGGTGATCGATCGCAAAGCGGCGGCGAAACACGCTCCACGGCAGTTCGACCTCGACGCGGCTTGCGACCAGGAACGGCCGGCTGGAGAACCCCTTCGCCGCGAGGCGCACGTCGGTCACGGTAATGCGCCTGGTCAGCGCGTTGTACGAGAGGTCTCCCGCCGCGAGTTCGAGGTTGTAGCGGGTGAGGAAATTCGAGGCCCAGGCCAGGGCCCGGCTGCGCGCCCACGGGGTGTGAACGGTGAGGGCGACGGCCAGCAGCAACCCCGCGGCCACCGCCGCGAGGATGACCAGCCGCTTTCGCATCACGCCCACCATTCGATTCTAGGCCGCACCGGGGTCGTACAACGCTGAGGTTGGCATGCTTTCTCCGGTGCAATTGGGGTACCATTTCGCCTTGTGGAGGATCAGTTCATGCGCATGAAGTCATGGCTCAAAGTCGCGGCGACCGCGGCGTTGAGTCTGGTGACGAGCAGCGCGATGGCCCAGGCACCAGCCGCCGAATTGAAGGTTGGTGACATGGCCCCCGCGTTCTCGGCGCCAGGATCGGACGGCAAGACTCACACGCTCGCAGAATCGCGCGGCAAGCAGGCAGTGGTGCTCGCGTGGTTCCCCAAAGCGTTCACCGGTGGTTGAACGGCCGAATGCAAGTCGCTCCGTGAGAGCGGCGATCTGATTCGGCAGTACAACGTCGCGTACTACATGATCAGTACCGACACCATCGAGGACAACACCAAGTTCGCGCAGATGCACGAAGCGGACTATCCAATCCTCAGCGACGTCACGAAGGAAATCGGCACCAAGTACGGGGTGCTCGGACCGACGGGCATGGCGAGGAGATGGACGTTCTACATCGGCCCCGACGGCAAGATCCTCCACATCGACAACGCCGTGAAGCCGGCGTCGTCCGGGCCCGATATGGTTGCGAAGCTTGGTGAGTTGAAGATCGCAAAGCGCGCGAAGTAGCGCACCGAGCGCGACGACAACGAGGCCGGGAGAACGAAGCTCCTGGCCTCTTATTTTTTGTTCAGGCGCTTCACCGACAGGTTGATCAGCTTCTGCAACGTCGGCCTGCTCACCGCGTCGAGATTCTTGATGTAGAGGCAGCTCCCACCCTTTGAGTGGTCCCCGAGCTGCGCCAGCAATTCCGTGTCGTATCCACCCATCAAGTAGAGCGTCAGCGCCGCCTTGCGCGGTGAGAAGCCGACGGCGAACCACTTCACCGCCTTGCCGTTCGAACCGGTGTACTCGTGATCGCCAAAGCCGACGATGGCCGGCCCCCACATGGCGGGCTTTGACTTCGTCGCCTTTGTCATCATCGCGACGAGTTCCTTGCACCCCGCGCGCCTGCCTGCATCTTCCACCGCATTGATGAACTGCGACACGCTCGCCTTGTTCTTCTGGGTCTTGAGTTCCGCCATGAGGTCCTCACCGGTCGAGTGCAGAGTGCAGAGTTAAGAGTGCAGAGTTAAGAGTGCAGAGTTAAGAGTGCAG
>CAZVLS010000033.1:0-30286 GCA_964628295.1 uncultured Acidobacterium sp. | reverse complement strand
CCCCAGACGATGTTGTCGTCGTTGCCCCAGACGATGTTGTCTTCGATGGCGTCGTACGCCCAGACGATGTCGTCGCTCCAGCGGAACAGCCGGACCTGCGCGTAGCGCGGCTGCATGAAGCGGTCGCCATAAATGATGCGCTGGCCCCACACGATGCGCTGGCCGTTGGCGTCGCGGTTCGCGGCCGTGATGGGGCGCGTGATCCAGTTGCGGCCCAGGCGGACGTTCGGGTTGATCGCCCCGGCCAGCGTCAAGGCGCCGCCGATGTTCAGGGCGCCCGCGCCCTGCGTCAGCACGTCGGTGTGCTTCAGGATGCGCGCGGTGAACTGCAGCGACATCTTGAGGGTGTTGGCGGAAAGCGCGTGATTCTCGGTGAGCAGGAGGGCGGCCGCACCCGCGACTGCGGGCGACGCCATGCTGGTGCCGGAGAGCGTGAAGTAGTCCGGTCGGCCGGTGCTGCCGTTGACGCGCAGGTCGGCGAACTCGCGGAACAAGCGGCTGCCGGGCGCCGCCAGCGACACGATGTTCACGCCAGGCGCCACAAGATCCGGCTTGGCGAGCAGGTCAAAACGCGTCGGACCACGCGAGCTCGAGTCGGAGACGCGATCGTCGCTCAGCCGGGTCGTCGCCTTGGTGTCGAGCGAGCCGACGCATACCGCTGATGGCGCGTTGCAGGGAACGCCGACGCCGCCGTAGCCAGGTTCGCCGGTGAGTGGATTGATGCCCTTGTTGCCGGCCGCGGTGACGACCAACACGCCGCGACGCGACACGCGCTCGACAGCCTTGACCAGCGGGTCGGTGAAGATCGACTCCAGCACGGCATGGCCGAGCGAGATGTTGACGACCTTGATGTTGTACTGCTCGTGATGGTCGGCAACCCACTCGAGCGCGTCGATGACGTCGCTGGTGTTGCCCGAACAGTCATCACCCAGCACGCGCAGCGCGACAATGTCGACGTTCGGCGCGATGCCGGCGTAGGCGCCGTTCGAACGCGCTCCGCTGCCGGCCACGATGCCGGCGACGTGCGTGCCGTGACCGCAGTTGTCAACCGGCGTGCGGCCGCCGCTTACAAAATCCTTGTAGGCGCGAACACGGCTCAGCGGCAGATCAGGATGCGCGGCGAAGCCCGAATCGATAATCGCAACCGACAGGCCCGAACGCGAAGCCGGACGCGCCGCCGAAGCAGCCTGTTCGATGTGGCGACGCCACAGGCTGGTCGAGCGCGCCTGAGTAATAGGAGAGGAAGAAAGGATGCGAACGCCGGCGTCGAGCGAAACCTGGGTCGCGTGAGCAAACTCGGTACTAAGCGTCGCGGCATTGCCATACGCGACGAGCACGGGACCGGCTTCGGTCTCCGCGGCGCGCACCGCTGCGCCACGATCCAGCAGGCGCGTATACACCGCGTCGCGATCAGCGGTCGCCGCAAACTGCATGATCACGCGCGCGGTCTGACCAGAGGCCACCGCTGCGCGTACCGCACTGTCAGTGTTGCCGGCAGTTGCGGGAGCGACCGCCATCGCGCTCACGAAGAGCGACGCGATGATCAGGCGCAAGTTGTTGCCGTTCAGTTTCATGGTGTTCCAGAGCGAAACTGTCACACAGCTTGTTACATCAAGTACTTCAAAGGACTTTCAAATGGTGCAAGTTGAGCAGGCATAGCTTACACAAGCGCGACCTTGTTGGCTAGATCACACTTCTGCACGCACCCCGGCTGACGCCGGGGCGGGTTCTACTGGCAGGGTAATCGGCGGGAACGAACTAATGGACCAGGCCTGGCCCCCAAGTGGACTTGGCCTTGCGCCACTCTTCACTCAGGATCGACCAGAGCATTTGGTCCAAAAACTGGCCATTTTTGAGGAATGACCGGCGCAGAACACCTTCCTGGACCGCTCCCAGCTTGCGAAGGGCGCCGTTGCCGCGGCCGTTGGCCACGGCGGCCCGGGCCTCCAGGCGGAGCACACCGACGGTCTCAATGGCAAAGTTCACGACCAGCTCGGCGCCGTCCTTGAACATGCCTGAACCCCAGAACGCGGATCCAATTGCGAAGCCCCATTCAGCGGTGGCGAAGCCCGGCTCGAGTTGACGGAGCTGGAACAGGCCGATCGCGGTGGTCATGCCCTGCGGCACCACCGCGAAGCACGCGTAACGGCCGGCGGCGCGCTCAGCCTTCGCCCACAGGATGAAGCGTTCGAAGCCTTCAATCGTCGTCGGCGGCGGCGAGATGAAACGCGACACTTCTTCGGTCGTCAGCATCGCGAACAGCGACGGTGCATCCGAAACCTCGAGTTCGCGCAGCGTCACCTTGGAGCCCACCATCACCGGCAGCGCGCTCTTCCAATCGCTGCTGATCGCGGCGGCGTTGTCCAGGTCGGGCTGATAAGGCATCTTTTCCATTACTTGCCTCCCTTCCCGTTGACCAGGACATTTACGGCGTTGCCCCACACGATGTTGTCGTCGTTATTGCCCCAGACAATGTTGTCGTCGTTGTTGCCCCACACGATGTTGTCGTCGGAGAGATTGCCCCAGACGATGTTGTCGTCGTTGAACGCGCGGTTGGCGTTGTCGAGGGGCTTCAACAGGTTGTCGCCCCACACGATGTTGTCGCCCCACACGATGTTGCCGGCCCAGGCGTAGGACTGCGTGCCGATCGTCGTCTTGCGGATATCGCGCAGCTTCAGCCACGGCTCGGTGTAGCTCGAGGTGTGATGCAGCGAGCTCACAACGTTGACCGCGCCCAGCGCGTTGATCTCGCCGGTGCCTTGGCGCAGCGGGCTGTAATCGGCGCCTGTCTCGTCATGCAGCGGAATTGCGGTGAACTGCAGCACCGCCTTCGCGAGGTTCGGCGTGAGCGGCTGCGTGCTCTGCTGTTTCAACACCGCTACGACACCGCTGACGACCGCAGCCGACATGCTGGTGCCGGAGAGCCGCAGGAACTCCTTGCCGGACTTTCCCTTCTTGCGGAGCGTCGGGTAGGTCTTGAAGAGTGAGCTGTTCGGCGCCGCTTCCGATGAGAGGAAGTGACCCGGTGCGACGAAGTCCGGCTTCACCAGGCCGTCGAACCACGTCGGGCCGTTCGAGCTGTACACCGCCATGCGATCGTCGTCGCGGGTGATCGTGGCCTTGTGATCGGCGGCGCCAACCGTCAGCGCCGACGGCGCGTTGCCCGGCGAAGTGATGCCGGCGAAACCAATCTCGCCCTCGGCGTTGACGCCGTGGTTGCCGGCGGACGCGACGACGATGATGCCGGCCTTCGACGCCTTTTCCACCGCCTGCACGAGAGGGTCGGTGGCGGCCGGCTCGAAGATCGGGTGGCCGAGCGAGAGGTTGATGATGTCGATGCCGAACTTCCGCTTGTTGGCGATCGCAAATTCGATCGCGCGGATGACGTCGCTGGTGCGGCCGCCGCCGTTCTTGTCGAGAACCTTCAGGCCGACGAACGTGACACCGGGCGCAACGCCCTGGTACTCAACGTCAGCCAGCCCCTGCATGCCGCCGATCAATCCGGCGACGTGCGTGCCGTGACCGTAGTCGTCAAACGGCTGCTTCGCGCGAATGCCGCCGGTCGTGAAATCGTAGAACCCCGCGATGCGGCCGGCGAAGGCGGGTGAAGGATGGATGCCCGAGTCGATCACCGCAACCGTCACGCCCAAACCGAAGAGCGGCGATGGCGTCAGGCCGAGCGTGCCGAGCAGGGTGTTAAGCGCCGGCGCGCTGTACACCGGCGTCGGCGCGATCCTTGATGAAGTGGTCTTCTTGTCGCGCGCAGGCTTCGGGGTGGACTTCGCGGCGGCCCCACTCGGAGTCACATACGAGTCTTCCGAGCAGCCATCGAGGACTCCGCTCTTGCACAGCTCGAGTTCCGCGGGCGTCAGCTCCACGGCAAGCGCGCCAATGCTGGGAAGCTCGGCATCGATGCTCTTGCCCCTCTGCGCGAGCAGCTGTCGGGCCCAGGCTTCGTAACCCGGCTTCGCCTTAACGATCACTCGCTGGGCCTTGCCGGAACGCTTGCCTTCACGCAGCGCGCGATCAAGCTTGTCGTGGTTGTCCTGAGCCGAAGCAACTGCCGCACTGCCCGCCAGAGCCAGCAGCGTGAGGAGCGCGACGAGGGTTCGGGGGAACCAAGTGCGGTTCATGTCGGCTTTCTGTTCAGCAAGCTGCAGGCCAACTACAGACGAGCATGCTCAACGTCGAAAATATAGCACTTAATAGGACAACAAGCGACTTTAAATGTCTGGGAAATCGTTGTTGTCCTTCTATGTTCTGAAACGAAACGGAACAGTTGCTCCATGGCTGGCGGGCTAATCAGACTCATAAACTATTGCTTGGAATGAAGTTAGAAGGACTTGTACCGTCTTGAAGAGATGTCGATTTGATGTGTCGTTAGAAGACACATTGGTCAAGTGGTGGGGTTTGAAGGACTTACGAAGGGCCGCAGACCGCCTGCGGCCCGATCGAACGTGCTGTTTTGGTACAGCCTGACTAGAAGCCCCAGCGGACCAGGACAGAGCCGACCGTGAATCCGGCGCCGACCGACGTCAACAAGATCAAGTCGCCCTTCTTCAGCCGGCCGGTCTCGACGGCAGTGTGCAGCGCCAGCGGGATGGTGCCCGCTGTGGTGTTGCCGTATTCGTCGATGTTGATGATCACCTTGTTCTCGGGCATGCCGATCCGCTCGGCCGCGGACATGATGATGCGCTTGTTCGCCTGGTGCGACACAAAGAGGTCGAGATCCTCACCGGTCAGGTTGTTGCGCTTCAGCAGGCGCTCGCAGATTTCTCCGGTATTGCGGACCGCGAACTTGAACACTTGCTGCCCGTCCTGCTTCACGTAATGCAGCCGCTGATCGACGGTCTCGTGTGACGCCGGCCGCTTACTGCCACCCGCGGGCATGCACAGCGCCGGACCACCGTTGCCGTCGATCATGTGATCGTAGTCAAGGATGCCGACGCGGTCGTCTTCGGACACACCCAGGACCACCGCGCCGGCGCCATCACCAAACAGCACGCACGTCGCGCGATCGGTGTAGTCGATGATGCTCGACATCACGTCAGCACCGATCACGAGCGCGTACTTCGCGCCGCCTGACGCGACGATCGTATTGCCGACCGTCAGCGCATAGGTAAACGCCGAACACGCGGCCGAGAGATCGAACCCCCACGCATTGCGGGCGCCGAGCTTGGCCTGCACGAGGCACGCCGTGCTCGGGAACAGCATGTCGGGCGTCACCGTGCCGACGATGATGACGCCGATGTCGTCGGGCGTCAGGCCCGCCTTCCTGATCGCCTCGCGTGCCGCCATGGTCGCCAGGTCGCTGGTCGCCACGCCCGGATCGGCAATGTGCCGCTGCCTGATGCCGGTGCGCTGCAGGATCCACTCGTCGGTGGTCTCGACCATCTTTTCGAGGTCGGCGTTGGTGAGCACGCGTGGCGGCACATACGTGGCCAGGCTCTTGATCTCGACACGGCGGACGTTCAAAACAACCCCCTACCAGGCGCCTTGCGCCCGAAGTATTCATACGCGCGCGCCGTCGCCAGGCGCCCGCGTGGTGTGCGTTCGATGAAGCCGCTCTGAATCAGGAACGGCTCGTAGATGTCTTCAATCGCGTCTTCTTCTTCACTCAACGCGGCGCCCAGGCTGCCAAGCCCGACCGGGCCGCCGCCAAACTTGTCGATGATCGTCAGCAGCAGCCGGCGATCGCTGTCGTCAAAGCCGTACTCATCGACGTCGAGCAGTTGCATCGCGGCCCGCACTACGTCGGTGGTCACGCGGCCGTCCGCTCGCACCTGCGCGTAGTCGCGGACCCGGCGCAACAGGCGATTGACGATGCGCGGTGTGCCGCGCGAACGGCTCGCAATGTCCTTCGCCGCCGCATCGTCGATCTGCACGCCGAGAATGCGCGCCGAACGGCGCGCGATCTCTTCGATGTCCGACGCTGAATAGAAATCCAGCCGCTGGACAATGCCGAAACGCGCCCGCAGCGGCGAGGTCAACAGGCCGGCCCGCGTCGTGGCGCCGACGAGCGTGAACGGCTCAACCGGCACCTTCACCGAACGGGCACCGGGCCCCTGGCCGATCACGATGTCGAGCTCGAAATCTTCCATCGCCGGGTAGAGGATTTCCTCGATCGCCGGCGACATGCGGTGGATCTCGTCGATGAACAGCACTTCGCGCGGCTGGAGGTTCGACAGGATGCCGGCGAGGTCTCCGGGCTTCTCGATCACCGGGCCTGCGGTCGTCCGCACCGGCACCCCCAACTCATTTGCGATCACATACGCCAGCGTGGTCTTGCCAAGTCCCGGCGGTCCGTAGAGCAGCGTGTGATCGAGCGCTTCGCCGCGGCCCTTGGCCGCTTCGATCGCGACATGCAGCTGCTCGCGGATGCGGTCCTGCCCGATGTAGTCGTCGAGCCGCCTGGGCCGCAGGCCCTCGTCCTGCGCGTCTTCGTCGGCGCGCGACGCCGCCAGCAGGCGTGGATCGTTCATGCGCGTGACAGCTCTTTCAGCGCCGCGCGCAGCACGTCTTCAAATCGCGCGGCGGAGCCAGACAGCATCTTGTCGAGCACTTTTTCGATGGCCTGCCGATGGTAGCCGAGGTTGCCCAGCGCCGAGACGAGATCCGCGCGCAGTGAATCCTCGGGAGAATCCGGCGCGGCTTCGATCGCCTTCGGCAACCGGTCGCGCAACTCGACGCACATGCGTTCCGCGGTCTTCTTGCCAACGCCGGGGATCGCCGTCAACCTCGCAAGGTCGTTGCGCTGGATCGCCGCCGCGAGGTCGCGCGTCTCGATGCCGGACAGAACCGACAGCGCCAGCTTGGGACCGATCCCGCTCACCGCGATCAGCCTCTCGAACATCGAGAGCTCGAGCTCGGTGGCAAATCCATACAGCGACAACTGGTCTTCGCGAACGTGGGTGTGAATCCGCAACGCCATCTCGCTGCCGATGTCGGCAGAGACGTAATAGGTCGACAGCGGAACCTGCACGTCGTAGCCGACGCCCGACACGTCGACGATCAATCGATTGGGCTGTTTCTCGGCAACCTTCCCGAACAGGCGCGCTATCACGGTCGATACTGCCGCCAGGATTTCAAGCCCGCAGCGCCTTTTACTCCGGGCTTGCCCGCCGTAGCCTTGGCGAAGGCGGGGCCGCCGCTGTGCAGGTGGCAGATCGCCACGGCCAGCGCGTCGGTCGCGTCGTGCGGCTTTGGAATCGCGTCGAGTCCCAGCAGGAGCTTCACCATTTGCGCGACTTGCGGCTTCTCGGCGCGGCCATAGCCGACGACCGAGCGCTTGATCTCGGCCGGCGTGTACTCCACGACCGTCACACCCGCTTCAACCGCCGCCAGCATCGCCACGCCGCGCGCGTGCCCCAGCTTGAGGGCGCTGCGCGCGTTCACCGCGTGAAAGATGTTTTCGATGGCCACGCACTCGGGACGATGCTCCGCAAGGAGCGCGGTGAGTTCGCGGTAGATGATCGAGAGCTGATCGGGAAACGTGGCGCCAACCCCGGCGCGAACGGCGCCGCACCCTACGAGCTGATGACGGCGTCCGTCGCTGTCAACGCAGCCGTAACCGGTGCGGTCCGATCCGGGGTCGATGCCGAAGACCCTCACGCCAGCGAGGCCTCGATCTCCTTTTCCTCGATGTCGAAGTTCGACCAGACCTGCTTGACGTCTTCGTGGTCGTCGAGCACGTCCATCAGCTTGAGCATCTGGTTGGCGGGCGTGCCGGTGAGCTTGACGTAGTTCTGCGGCAGCATCGCCACCTGGGCGCTCGCCGGTTCGATGCCCAGCGCCTTGATCGCGTCGCGGACCGCTTCGAACGCCGACGGGTCGCACAGCACTTCCCACGTCTCGCCTTCGTCGGCCACGTCGTCGGCGCCGGCTTCGAGCGCGGTGTTCAGCAGCTTCTCTTCGTCGGCCTTGCTCTTCTCAACGACGACGAGACCCTTCTTGCTGAACATCCAGGCCACCGAGTTGGTCGCGCCGAGATTGCCGGCGTGCTTCTCGAGCGTGTGGCGGATTTCACCGACCGTCCGGTTCTTGTTGTCAGTCAGCGTTTCGATGATCAGCGCGGAGCCGCCGGGACCGTACGCCTCGTAGGTGATCTCTTCGTAGCTGACACCGGGCAGTTCGCCCGTGCCACGCTGGATCGCCTTCTTGATGTTGTCGGCGGGCATGTTCACTTCTTTGGCCGCCGCGATGATCGTGCGCAGGCGCGGATTCATCGAGGGGTCGCCGCCGCCGTTGCGGGCGGCCACGGTCAATTCCTTGATGATGCGCGTGAAGATCTTGCCGCGCTTGGCGTCGGCCGCGCCCTTCTTGTGCTTAATCGTGTGCCACTTGGAATGGCCGGACATCAGTAACTCCTGAATTTCGAGATAAACCCTGTAGCGACAAACCTTTAGGTTTGTCGTGGGGAACGAATGATTTTACCCCCGCCGGGCCAGGATAATCCAGACATCGGCCCGGAGGTCCCACGGACCACCCTGGTAATCCCCCAGCATGGTCGCCACCTCCAGTCCGGCGGCTTCGAGGCGCTGGACCATTTGCGGCACCGACAGGGTGCGGAACGCGATCTGAAAGCGCTTGCGCGTCACGGACTTGCCGCGGCCCTCGACGAACTCCTGGTCGAACCGCGTAATGTGCTTCCGGCGATCCTGCGTGACGCTTTCAATCAACCGGATCGGCTTGCCGTGCGGGCCGCGCGGCGACCGGAACGTGACGCGGTCCGTGTATTCCTCCCACGCCGGCAGATCGGCGACCAGCTCCAGTCCGAAGACCCCGTCCTTGCTCAAGACGCGGCGAACGTCCTTCAGGGTCGCCGCCAGCAGCTTCTCGTCGAGCAGCGACTGCAGGATTCCGTAGGGCGCCATCACCATCGAGAACGACCGATCCGGAAACGGCAGGTGCCGGATGTCTCCGCGGATCAACTGCAGTCGGGAGCCGAGCTTGGCGCGGCGAACGCGCGTCCGCGCGCGCGCCAGCATCGACGCCGAACGATCGATGCCGACCACCGTCGATCCCTGTTTCGCGACGGGCAGGGCGACGCGGCCGGTGCCGCAGCCAAGTTCGAGAATCGTTCCGTCAACCTTCGACGCCATCCGCTGCCAGAACGCGATGTCTCTGCGCCCGACGGTCTGCGCATTCTCCCAGTCGTAATACGGCGCGTATGCGTCCCAGCCCTCGTAACCCTTCACGACAGACAGTGTAGACGCCTATACTGCCCGCGTGAGCGCCTTCTTTCAGATCCGCAAGAAAGTGCATTGGTCGGATACCGACGCCGCAGGCGTCGTGTGGTTCCCGAACTTCCTCCGCTGGTTCGAGGACGCCGAAGAAGAACTGTTCGCGTCGCTCGGCCGCTCACGCCAGTCGCTCCTCGACTCCCATCGCTTCAGCATGCCGCGCGTCGAGGTGCAGTCGAAATTCCGCGCGCCGGCGCGGGCCGGGCAGATCGTGCGCGTCGGCATCAACACCACCATCGAAAATCCCCGCCGCCTGCATCACGCGTTCGAGATTCGAGACGACGAATCCAGCCTGCTGCTGGCCGAGGGATTTGTGCGCGTCGCCTGCGTCGAGTCCGGGACTTGGTCGCCGAGGGATTTGCCCGACGACGTGTTGCGCCTGGTGTCGGGACTCCCCGACCTCGCCGCGCGCCAGTCGCGCGGCGCCGTCGATCTCCCCTGGACCTGATCGTGCGCCTCTCATCACTGACCGTCATCGCCGCGCTCGCCGCGGCCTCCGTCACCCTGGCGGCGCAGGGCGCCGGCGATCCGCATCCCAAGACGATCGAGGAGTTCCGCAATGCCGTCCAGGCAGTGCTGAGCGAGACCGGCGTGCCAGGCGCGGGCATCGCGCTGGTCAGGACGGCTGGCGTTGAGTGGGCCGGCGGCATCGGCGTCGCCGATCGCGAGACCAACCAGCCGGTCACGGCAGATACCCACTTTCGCGCCGGCTCGATCAGCAAGACCTTCATTGCGTCGGCGCTCGTGCAGATGTACCTCGACGGCGATCTCGATCTCGATTCGCCAGTGGCGGAACTGGCCTCCGAAGTCGACATCGACAACGCGTGGGAAATCACCGACCCGGTGCGCGTCATTCACCTGCTGCAGCACACGGCGGGTTTCGACGACATGCACTTCAACGAGATCTACAACCTCTCCGGCCGCGAGCTCTCGCTCGAACAGGCCCTGAAGCTCAATCCGGCATCGCGAGTGGTGCGCTGGCGTCCAGGCTCGCGCATGTCGTACTCGAATCCAGGCTACGCGGTGGCTGGCTACATCATCGAGAAAGTCACCGGCCAGAAGTACGAGGATCGCATCGCCGAACGGTTCTTCAAGCCGTCAGGAATGCCGACCAGCAGCTTCCGGTTGACGAAGGAAGATGAAGCGCTGCTGGCCAAGGGGTATCGCGATCGCACGGGACCCGCCGTTCCGTACACGCCGATCTATCTGAGTCCCGCCGGTAACCTTCACACCTCCGCGCAAGAGCTCGGCAACTGGGTCCACGTGCTGCTGAACTGGGGGGAAACGGAAACCGATCTCGTCATCGACCCCGAATACCTCAGCAACATGGAACATCCGCGAACGACGATCGCGTCGGACGCGGGCCTGCGCAACGGCTATGGCAGCGGCATTGCCAGTTCGTTTGTGGAAGGGTTCCCGATGCTCGGCCACGGCGGCGGCATCGACGGGTTCATTTCGACCTACGCCTACTCAACGTCGCGCGACGTGGGCTACGTGGTGCTGCTCAACTCCACGCACTCACAGGACGCGTTGCGGCGCATTTCGCAGCTCGCGGTGCGCTACCTGAAGCAGGACATCGAAGCCCCGCCGAAGCCCACCGCTGAAGTGGCGGAGTCAACGCTGCGGCGCTACGAGGGCTACTACCACGACGCCAATCCGCGCAATCAAGCCGCGGCATTTCTCGAATGGCTGCTGACCGGCCGCACGATTCGTGTCGAGGGCAATCACCTGCTCGCGACGCCCGCGTTTGGCACAGCCACGCCGCTGATTCCCGTGTCCGACTCGCTGTTCCGTCTGGAGTCCGAGCCGGAGGCCACGCGGGTCTTCGTGCAGGGCGACGGCGATCAGATGATCCTGGCGGGAGCCAGCACCTACGCCGAGCGCTGGCCGCGCTGGCGCATCGAATCCGTGCGCTGGACGGTGCTGATCTCGGCGGCGATTGTCGTGACTCCGGTCGTGATGCTCACCCCCTGGTTGATCAGCGGCCTGTCTCGCCGAAACCTCGAGCACGCCTGGCTCAAGAGCCTGTTGCTGCTGTGCGCCATTGGCTTCCTGCTTCCCGTGCTCGGCGTGATGAACGTCGTCGACCGTGACATGGGAACACGAAACATCTGGACCACGGCGATGTTCGCCGGCACGTTGCTGCTGCCGGCGGCCGCGATCCTGTCGTTTCTCTTCGTGATTGAGGCGTGGCGCACGGGCGCGGGCCGCTGGCTCCGCGCCTATGCCTTGATCGTGTCGCTTGCCGCCCTGGTGATCTCGGGATACCTGTCGGCGTGGGGGATGATCGCGTTCAGGCCATGGAGCTTCTGACCGGGCCGCGGTACTTCGCCGTCGCGAATCCGACGATCAGGCCGACGATCGAGCCCGGCAGCACGATCTCCCACAGGTACGGCGTGCCAATCGTGACCAGATAGGCGAAGAACGCACCGATCGCGAGCCCCACGGAAACCAGGATCGTCGTCGACTGAGTCTTGCGCGCGACCAGGCCGACGATCAGCCCTGCCACCACACCCTTGAACGTCGACCCCGCCACGATGCCGTAGATCTGGTCGGGAATCTCAGGACCGCCCGACCACAGTGCGGTCAGGCCGTCAAAGACTCCGAGGATGCCGCCAAGCAGCATCGCGAACACTGGTTTGCTCATCTGTCCTCCTGACAAACACCTTCAACATCTGCGCGCGGTTCGTGTACCGGCTCAAATTCCGCGGAACACCAGCAATACAAACCGCATCACCACGTAGGCCAGCAACAGCAGGATCGGCAGTTCGTATCGCCGATACAGGCGGAGCATACGCTCGAGCGCGGATTCCCGGTAGGCGTCGACCGGATCCTGGTTGCGAAACCGGGCAAGATCCGCGGCCAACTCCTCGACCGTCTGGTACCGGGCTTGAACGTCCTCGGCGCTGGCCTTCCGCGCGATGGCGGACAGCGCGGGCGGGCCGTCTGCGGCGAGATGCGACAGCATCGCGCCCAGCGCATAGATGTCGGCGCGCCGGTCAACCGCATCGGCGCGTGCCTGCTCCGGAGCCATGAAACCCGGTGTGCCGACGACCACGCGTTCGGTCTCGGCGCCCGCATCTTGCGCGACGCCCCAGTCCATGACGTAGACCTCGCCGAAGCCGCCTACCATCATGTTTTCGGGCTTCAAGTCGCGATGCACGACGCCGTGCGCATGCGCGAACGCGACCGCGTCGAGAATGCGGCTGAACGAATCAAGGCGCACTGCCAGTGGAGCGGATGCGTGAGCCGGGTCGTCCAGGCGCCGCCCTCGCACCAGCTTCATCACATAGAACGTCCGGCCGTCGTCGAGCGTGCCCGCGTCGTGAACAGGAACGATACCCGGGTGGTCAAGGCGAGCAAGGATGTGCGCTTCGCGCTGCAGCCTGGCGGCGCGCGATCCTCTGGGGTCGGCGACGTCCAATACCTTGACCGCCACATCGCGATCGAGCACGTGATCGCGAGCGATGTAGACCGTGCCCATGCCGCCATGCCCGGCAACGCCGATGATCTCGTACCTGGCATCGAGCTCCGGCCATGCTGCGGCCTCACGGAGACGACCGAGCGCGCGATCGGAAATCACTTGCGCCCGCCCAACAGCCTTGCGGCCTCCGACTCCCACTCTTCTTCGCTGGAGGTGAGCTCGCGGAGCCGTTCGAGCACGATCTGCCGGAAACGCTTGCGCATGGCTGCCAGGTGATTGGTCACGGTCGCTGGCGTGAGATTCAACGCCTGCGCGATCTCCGTGTACTTCGGCCGCGCCTCGCCCTCGTCAACCAGGTCGTAGCGCGCGAAGACGTCGAACATGACGGGGCGGCCGCTGTCTTGCGCATGACGCTTCAAATCGGCAACCGACCGCTCGAATAGCGCGCGTACCCATTCTCGATAGAACAGTTCGTCGACGTCGGCGTCAACCGCCGGCTCGTGGCTGCGGATCTCGCCTTCCGCGGTCTCGAAATCCAGCGGCACCATCGTCACGCCGCCACCGCGCTTCAGCCGCTGTTCCGCCTTGCGCGCGTTGCCCGCGAAGCCGTCGAGGCACAGTCGCAGATAGGTGCGAAAGCGCGCCCGTGCCGGATCGTACTTCTCGACGACATCCTTCTCGAGCGCAACGGTGAAGAACTCCTGCGTCAGGTCCGCGGCCTCGTCGGGATCGAGCGACCACTTCATGCGCAAGTATTTGTAGGCCGGCTTCCAGTAGCCATCGATGATCGTCGCCAGCGCAATGCGGCGCGTCTCTTCATCGCCGCTGCGCGTGCGCTCCACCACCGACAGACGGGTGACCGGAAAACTCATCAATCGAAGGCTACACTAGTCGGCGTGACTGAGTGGAATGCAGCGTCGTATCACAAGGTGTCCACGCCACAGACGTCCTGGGGCCAGAAGGTCCTGAATCGCCTGACGGTCAACGGCGATGAGCGCGCCATCGATGCCGGGTGCGGCAGCGGGCGATTGACGGGTGAGCTGATGGAGCGCCTTCCGGCCGGCCGCCTGATCGCCGTCGATCGCTCCTGGAACATGCTGATCACCGCGAGGACCAACCTGAGACCCGTGCTCGGCTCGCGCGTCTCGTTCGTGCAGCTGGCACTGCCCGATCTGCCGTTCGTGAATTGGGCGGATCTCGTGTTCAGCACCGCGACCTTCCACTGGGTGAAGGATCACCCTGCGCTGTTCGCGGGAATCCTGCAGACGCTGCGGCGCGGTGGCCGGCTTCACGCGCAGTGCGGCGGCGGCCCCAATTTGCACCGCGCGCACGAGTTGGGACTGCAGGTCATGCGCACCGCCCGATTCGCGTCGTATTTTGCGGACTGGCCTGGTCCGTGGGAGTTTGCGTACGCGGAAGTCACCGCCGACAGGCTCAAGAACGCCGGCTTCGTCGACATCGACACCAGCCTCGAAGAGGCGCCAACAACCCTCGCCAGCGAAGCCGACTACCGCGAGTTCGTCACCACCGTTATCTATCACCCGCATCTTGAGCGCCTGCCGACCGCCGAATTGAGGCAGTCATTCATCGATCGCGTCACCGAGCTGGCGGCGGCGGAACCAGTGCCGTTCACGCTCGACTATTGGCGGCTCAACATGAGCGCGAGGAAACCATGACGCACCCTTCCGTGATCCGTCCCGCCGACCACGCGGTGTTTTCTCCGCAGAAGATGGGCAAATCCACGATCTTCGACTCCGCGCGGCTGCTGGTCGGACTGAACGCGTTCGAACCGGGGCAGGAGCACGCGCTGCACGCGCACGCCGGGCAGGACAAGGTCTACCTGGTGATCGAAGGCGAAGGCCACTTCCTGCTCGACGGGCATGAGTTGCCAATGACACAAGGCGATTTGCTGGTCGCGCCGGAAGGTGTCGCGCACGGCGTTCGCAACACCGGTCGCGGCCGCCTGATCGTGCTGGCGATTCTCGCCCCCGCACCGCACAAATGACACGGTGGGTCCGCGTGCGACCGGCAGAGTAGTATCGGGATTGCCATGATCATCCCGACTGCAGCCGACCTCGCCGGTCGCTACCGCATCACCAACGGGTCGCGATTTCGCCTGAAAGACATCGACCCTGCCGATCAATGGGGCCGCCGCCTCAAGCCGATCGCCGACGAGATGCTCAAACAGGGCCGCAAGCGCATGGCTGAGCTGCAGGAACGGCTCTTCGCGCAGGACCGCTGGTCGATCCTGCTGATCTTCCAGGCCATGGACGCCGCCGGCAAGGACGGCACGATCAAGCACGTCATGTCAGGCGTCAATCCGCAGGGCTGCGATGTCCACGCCTTCAAGGCGCCTTCGTCGGAGGAACTCGATCACGACTTCCTGTGGCGAACCAACCGCCGCCTCCCGCGCCGCGGGCACATCGGCATCTTCAATCGTTCGTACTACGAGGAAACCCTCGTCGTCCGCGTGCACCAGAACATCCTCGCGCGCCAGCAGTTGCCGTCCGAACTGGTCACCAAGAACATCTGGCGCGAGCGCTTTGAAGACATCAACGCCTACGAGCGGTACCTCTCTCGCCAGGGCGTCATCGTGCGCAAGTTCTTCCTGCACGTCTCGAAAGACGAGCAGCGCAGGCGTTTCCTCGAGCGCCTCGATGAGCCGGAGAAGCACTGGAAATTCTCGACCGCCGATGTGGGCGAGCGCGCCCATTTCGCCAGTTACATGACCGCGTACGAAGACATGATCAAGCACACGGCGACGGACGTGGCACCGTGGTACGTCGTGCCCGCCGACCGTAAGTGGTTCACGCGCGTGGTCGTGTCGGCGGCGATCATCGACGCCATTCAGTCACTGGATCCCCGCTTCCCCGAGGTCGATGCCAAGGTGCGCGCCGAGTACCGAAAGGTCAAGGCGTCGCTCGAAGCCGAGCAGCCGGTCATCAAGAAGAAGGTGCGAAAGAAATGAAGCGGTGCTGGTGGCCTGGCGAAGACGAACTCTACATCCGGTATCACGACGAAGAATGGGGCCGGCCGGTCGTCGATGATCGGCGGCTGTTCGAGAAGATCTGCCTCGAGGGATTCCAGTCGGGATTGAGCTGGATCACGATCCTGCGAAAGCGTGACAACTTCCGGAAGGCGTTCAAGGATTTTGAACCCGGGGTCGTCGCACGTTTCGGCGCCCGCGACGTGCAGCGGTTGCTGCAGGACGCCGGCATTGTCCGCCACCGCGGCAAGATCGAATCGACGATCAACAACGCGAAACGCGCGCTCGAGTTGATCGAGGAGCAGGGCTCGCTCGCCGCCTACTTCTGGTCGTGGGAGCCGGACGCCTCGACGCGGCCGAAGAAACTGTCGCGTGAAGCAGTGGTGAAGATGCCGATCACCGACCAGTCCACGGCCCTGTCGAAGGACTTGAAGAAGCGCGGCTGGACTTTTGTCGGGCCGACGACCTGCTACGCGTTCATGCAGGCCATGGGTCTGGTCAACGATCACATCGACGACTGCGGCGTGCGCGCCGAGATCGAACGCGCCCGCAAGAAGTTCACTCGTCCCGCAGTGCGACGGTAGGCTCCACGCGGGCGGCGCGGCGCGCCGGCAGCCACGTGGCGAGGCAGATGGCGGCGGCGAGCGGTGCGGCCATCGATGCGAGCCGCCTGCTGTCGACGCTTACTGTTGCGTGACCTTGTAGCCCTTCTTCTCGAGCAGGTTCGGCAGGCCGTCTGGTCCGACCAGGTGCGCGGCGCCAACCACGATGAAGCAGCCGGCCTTCTCCTTGATGCAACCCTCGACCTGCGGCATCCAGTTGTTGTTGCGCTCAACCAACAGGCGCTTGTATAGCTCCGGCGCCTCTTTCAACGACGCCAGCGTCAGCTTCTCGATCGCGCCGACATTGCCGAACGCCCACGCCTGGGCCATCTCCTTCACGTTGCCCACCTCGGTATCGAGGTCGGTGAGCGTCGACTTCAACAGCGCTTCCTGCAGCGGCAGCGACAACTCGTCGAATCGATCGAGCTGGTACTGCAGGGTCTCGAGCGCCTGTCGTTTCATGTTGGATGAAACCGCGCGATCGTAAAAGTGGCGATCGACGCCGAGTTCCGGCTTGAAGCCGGCGGCCTGGAGCGTGGGCGCCATCAGCGTGATCGCGACCAGCCAGGGCTTCATGCGATCCACGACCAGCATGGGGATGCCGGCCTTCTCGGCGCGCTTCTTGGTCTCCGCGTACACGTCAGGGGCGACGATCTTGTCGAGCGTGCGGCCATCGCTCAGCATCGCCTTTGCCAGCGCCGACATCATCTGCGTTGGATCGCTCGCCTCCGCGATGTCGATCTCTTCGACGAGCACCTTCGACTCCCCGAACGCCTTGTTGATCGTGGCGTTGAGCGGATACCACTCCGGCGTCAGGACGTGCAGCGATCCCAGCATGTAGGCGACGCCGCCGCCAGGCCCCTCGACCTTCCACATGAAGGACTTGGACTGCCCGTGGACACCGGACACCAGCCACAGGATCAGCACGATCACGCACGCGAAGCACTGCCGCATGCTCTAAGCTTAAGTCATGAACCTTCGGGAAGTCCTGAGCGGCGCGGTCGTCATGGCGCCGATGACCAAGGGCTCCAACCTCCCTTATCGCAGACTCTGCGTCGAACTGGGCGCGCGCGTAACCATCAGCGAGATGACGGTTGCCCGCCGCCTCAAGCAGCGTCGCAAGGGTGAGTTCGCGCTGATTCGCAAGTTCGAGAACGAACCGTTCTTCGGCGTGCAACTCGCCGGCACCAACCCCGAAGAGATCGGCTGGGCGGCAGCCCTCGTCGAGTCGCGCGGGGCCGAGCTGGTCGATCTCAACTGCGGCTGCCCGATCGATCACTTCACACACAAAGGCATCGGCGCCGCCCTGGGTCGCCAGCCGCAGCGCATTCGGCGCATCGTCGAATGCATGAAGAAGGCCGTCACGAAGGTGCCGGTCAGCGTGAAGCTCCGCCTCGGATGGAATGACGACACCCGCAACGTGATCGAACAGGCGCAGGCCGCCGTCGATGGCGGCGCGGACGCGATCACGGTTCACGGGCGCACGCGCCAGGCGCGATATCGATTCGCGGCCGACTGGGATGCGATCGGCTCAGTCGTTGCGGCGGTGCCGGTTCCAGTGGTGGGCAACGGCGACATCCTGTTCCCAACCGACGTCGAACAGGGCATGGCGCGCTCCGGCTGCGTCGGCGTCATGAGCGCCCGTGGCGTGTTGATCAAGCCGTGGTTGTTCCGCGAGATGAACGAGGGCTATCGCGATCTCTCGGCCGACGAGCGCGTCGCCATCTATCGACGCTACGTCGCGCTCGCCCGCGAGCATTGGGGCGAAGACAGCCACGGACTCGACCGGGTCCGACAATTCACCCGCTGGCACATCGACTTCTGGCATCGCTACGCGCCGCAGCGCGCCGATGGCACGTTCCCGAGCCTGCAAACGCGTGACGGGCGGCGCGATTTCGTGAGTCCGCTTGATGAGTTCCTCGCGCGCACCGACGAAGCCGCGCACGAATACCTCGCTGACTGTCTGGCGTTCGAGCGGGAGATTGACGTCGCCGCCGCACCGGCGGCGGACAGCCGCGAGTCAGGAGAGTTGCTGGAAGCGGAGGGCTGATGGCCTGTTCGCCCGATAGCCCGTTGGCCTTCCTACGAGCGCCTGAAGTTTTCTTTCCGGCGCTCGAGGTCATCCAGCGACTTCGGCCAATCGTCCTTCAACAGTCGCGACAGGCCACGATCGGCGAGTAACTTCCCGCCGGTCTGGCACGTCGGGCAGTAGTTGGCTTCGTTGGTCGCGTACTGAATGCGCTGGATCGGCGTACCGCACACCGGGCACGGCTTGCCGTAGCGCCCATGAGCGGCCATCTCTTCCCGAAACGCCGTCACCTTCTCGGGAAAGCGGTCCCCGGTCTCCGCAATCAGGGCGTCTCGCCACTTGGTCAGCACTCGAATCGTCTGCGTGTGGAGATGCGTGATCTGCCCGGGAGAAAGCTTGCTCGTGAGCAGCATCGGCGACAGCTTCGCGGCGTGAAGGATCTCATCCGAGTAAGCGTTGCCGATCCCGCTGAGCAAATGCGGATCGGTCAGCGCGCGTTTCAGCGTGTGGTTCTCGCGCGTGAGCGCCTCACCGAATTGCGCGTCGGTAGACGTCAGCACCTCGAGGCCGCCGGGATCATGCGACGCCACTTCGGCCTCGCCCTTCACGAGATACAGCGACGCCCGGCGCTGTGATCCGGCTTCCGTCAGGATGAGGGAACCGTGCTCAAAATCAAACGCCGCCAGGCCAACCTTGCCGGGAATCTTCGCCCCGGCATCGAGGAACTTGAACCGTCCCGCGATCATCAGGTGAATGATCAGGAAGAGCTCGTCCTCGAGCTGCCACACCAGGCGCTTGCCGAGGCGTCGCAGTGCGATGACAGTCTTGCCTTGCGCATGGTCGATTGGCGGATTGAAGGAACGAACGAGAAACGGGCTGGCGAGGCGGATCCTCTGGAGCCGCTTGCCCACGATGCGCGGTCGCAGCGCATGCAGGTACAGCTCGATATCTGGCAGTTCCGGCACTGCGAGAACTATTGCGCGTTCAGGATGGCAGCCCAGCCCGTGGGCCGGAACACGAACGGGACGCGTTGCGCAGTCGCCGAGGTCGAGCGCGGTGTGCAGGCTCCTGTCCGTATGAACTGCAGCGCCTCGGCGAACGAGGCTTCAGCCGTGTCACCAAGCTGGTGCGTGTAGTCGTCTCCGGCCACGCAGTCGACAGGAATGCCGTCGAAGAAGTCGCCTTCGAGGTTCGCGTTCTTGATTGAGAACGCCACCGGGTACAGGATCTTGTCGCAGAAGCGCAAGCCGTATTGGCCGACTGGCTTCCCATACGTTGAATCGCCGACGATCGTCACCGGAACAAACGGTCGCAACGAGTTGATCACGAGCTCACTGGCCGATGCCGATCCGCGAGTGGTGATCACCACCAGCCGCTGCAGGCTCAACGCTTCTTCCGGATTGCTGAACCGGACTGCCTTGTTCAGCACCGGACCGATCTTGTCGTTGTGCACGTAGTTCAGCATCACCTGGCCGTTGGTTCGAGTGCCGCCAATCAGGCTCGCGAGATGCACGGCAACGTCCACGAGACCGCCGCCGTTGTAGCGAAGGTCGAGCACGAGCTCGGTCGCGCCAGCGGCCTTTAACGCACGAAATGCTTCGGTCAACGCCGCCGTCGATGGCTGCACGAAGTTTCGGAAGAACAGATAGCCCACGCGGCGGCCATCAACGTCCACCACGCGGGTCAACGACACGGTGGGAATGGTGACGAGGCGCTTCACCAGGCGCGCGTTGCGACGCTCGCCGCGCGGCGTTTCCCAATCGATCGTCGAGGCCACGCCGACCTCGGTCGCACCAAAGGCGCCGCCGATCGTGCCGTTGGCGACCATGGTCGCTACGCTCTGTCCGTTGACGGCCGTAATGCGATCACCGCGCGACAACCCCGCCTCGGAGGCAGGACTGTCGTCGTACACCTGCAACACGCGGATCTCGGTGGTGGTCGTCTGGTTGCCAAAGCCGTAACCAATGAACTGGCTGTCGCTGTAGAACGCGTCACTCGAGGCAGCAGAAGTGATGAAGCTGTAGCTCGCGTCGATAGGCCGGTAACGAACCGCCTCAAGGTACGCCTCTGGCGACGTATACGACGCGGGGTTCACGCCGCCGGGCAGGTGCTGATACCAGTAGTAATAGGTGGTGAGCTGATCGCGAACCCAGAGGTTCTGTGAGGTGGTGGTGCAGCTCGCGGGGCCCTGCGCATACGCTGTCCACGGGCACAACAGCGCCACGGTGAAGCAAATTGAGGACAAGATGCGGTGCATGGACCTTCTATTGTGCAATGTTCGAGCCGCCCGCCGCCACTAGTGGCAGCGTCACGACGAAGCGTCCTCCCGACTCCGCCCAACGTGCGGCAACGCCTGTAGTTAGGCGGAACCGCTGAGCTAAATTCTCGAGCCCGACGCCTGTCGATGAGACCGCCGCCCGCCGCGGACGTAACTCGTGAGCCACCGTCAGCCGGTCGCCCTCGAGGCGGATCTCAATGCTCATTGGATTATCGGCGGTGAAGTCGTTGTGCTTCACTGCATTTTCGAGCAGTTCCGGCAACACGACCGGCGGGATCAACCATCGCGCCGCAGACTGTGCATCAACGTGCACGTCGACCATCAGTCCTTCGGCGTATCGAATCGTGACGAGCGACAGGAACTGGTCGAGCAGGGCCAACTCGTCGGCAAGCGGCACGAGTCGCTGCGATCCCGTCTTCAACAGGTAGCGGTAGCTGCCGGCCAGCGCAGCGACAAAGGCGGTCGCCCGTGGGTGACGCTGCTCGACAAGATGGCTCAACGCGTTCAGGTTGTTGAAGAGCGTGTGTGGATGCACCTCGCTGCGAAGCGCGAGCAGTTCCGCTTCGACATTGAGACGCTGCAATCGCTCACCACGCTGACGGTCGCTCTCCCACTCCTTGACCAGAAAGAGTGTCTCGTAGACATGCGTCACGAATGTGGTGACGGCGACGACGATCGTGACGGCGAGGGCGATCGACTGCCACGTCGCATTCGGATCCTGGAACAGCGACCTCCACAGCAGCAGCGCCGAGACCATGAACGGAATCGTAAACAGGCAGATCAACCCAACCAGCAACCGGACGCGGTGCCACGGCCGCGTCAGCCACGCAGTGCGATCCTGGAACCGGAGATACAACCGCAGGTTCGCTTCCCAGGTGACGTAGGCAATCAGGATGAACCAGGCATAGCTGGCGATCAGGCCGATCGGAGAGTGGGCGCTGTGGTCGATCATCCCCGACAGATTGGGCACGGCGATGCCGACCAGCGGCGTGGCAATCAGCCGCGCCGCGGCATCATCTACCCCGGGGCTGGAGGCCGACGCCATCGGGTCAGAATACCGGCTCGCTTCTCTCAACGGCCAGCCAGGAGGGACGCGCCGCGCAAATTGATGGGACGAATTGAGGGGCCTAAAGGGGATATATCCTGTCGCCGTGCCCAGCCGTCTCGCCCTCCTGATCGCCGCGCTCGCCGGCGTCGTTTCATCCGCCCAGATTCTGCCGCGGCCGCCGGCGCCGGACCTGATCCTGTTCAACGGCAAGGTCATCACGGTTGACCGCGCGTTCTCCATTCATGAAGCGGTCGCGATTGCCGGTGACCGCATCCTGACCGTCGGCAACGACGACCAGATGCGAACGCTCGCGGGTCCGAACACGCGGATGGTCGATCTGAAGGGCCACGCGGTCATCCCTGGCCTGATGGACAACCATCTGCATGGGGCAGGCGGCGGACCTGGCGTTGACTTGTCGCGCGCGAGAACCATGGCGGATGTCGAAGCCGCCCTGCAGGCGCGCGTCAGCACGTCGCAGCCTGGCGACATCATTACCTCCAACAGCGACTGGCACGAGGCACAACTCAAGGAACAGCGGCTTCCCCTGCGCGACGACCTGGATCGCATTGCTCCGAAGAATCCCATCGTCCTGGTGCGCGGCGGCCACGAGTACATCCTCAACTCCGCCGCGCTGGCAAACTGGCGCGTCGATGAGAAGACGCCCGAGCCAGCGGGCGGACGCATCACGAGGTATCCAGATGGCCGCCTCAATGGCGAACTCGTCGATACCGCGAAGAACCTCGTCCGCCTTCCGGCGCCGCCCGCACGCTCACCAGAGCAACTCATGGCTGCGAGGATCGCGGACTACAGGAAGCTGCACGAGGCCGGACTGACGTCGGTGAGGCATCCAGGCATCTCCGTCGCGGAGTACCGAATGTTGCAGGGGATGCAGAAGCAAGGCGTGCTGAACATGCGTATCAACGCCTTACTGAGACCATCGGTGGGAACGGACGGCGTCGATCCCCAACTCGCGGCATCCGGGATCAGGCAGGGTGAAGGCGATGAGTGGCTGCGCGTCGGTGGCATCAAGCTGGCTGTCGATGGAGGATTCGAAGGCGGCCTGATGCGCGATCTGTACGAGCGTCCATGGGACGAAGGCGGGACGTTCCGCGGATTGCAGGTCCTCGACACCGAGCGCTTCATTGCCGCCGTCCGGCAGTTGAACGGACAACAATGGCGCCTCGCCACGCATGCGGTCGGCGACGCCGCCATTGATCTCGTTCTCAACGCGTACGAGAAGGCGAACGCCGAATCGTCGATCGTCGACCGCCGCTGGTCGATCGAGCATGCCTTCATCGGGCGTCCCGATCACCTCCCCAGGATGAAGGCGCTTGGCGTCGCGATCTCGGCGCAGAGCCATCTCTACCTCGCGGGACCAAGTCTGGTGAAGTACTGGGGTCCGAGTCGCGCCGGCATCACGACTCCGGCAAAGATGTATCTCGATGCGGGACTGCAGGTGTCGTCTGGCACCGATGCACCTGTGGTCCCCTATCCGCCGCTCTGGACGCTCTATCACTTCATCACGAGGGACACGATCAGCGGCGGTGTCCTTGGCGTGGATCAGCAGGTGACCCGGCAGCAGGCCCTCCGAATGGCGACAATCAATAACGCGTGGCTGACGATGGAAGAGCGCACAAAGGGCTCGATCGAGCCGCGCAAGTTCGCTGATCTCGTCGTCCTCAGCGAAGATCCGCTGACGAGTCCCGAGCCGAGGCTTCGCGACGCGAAGGTCCTGGCGACGATTGTGGGCGGCAAGGTCGTGGCCGGCGACCTCCGGATGCCGTAAACTGCGCGCATGTTTCGCAGCCTTCTTGCATTGACCGTGACCCTGTCCGTCGGCGCCTGCGCGCAGTCGCCGGCACCGCCGCCTCAGGCTGCGCAGGAAGCGCGGCCGGATCCATTGCCAGGCACCAGGCGTTCAGTCGATCAACTGAAGGCGCAGATGTTCCACGTCAGTGCCGGCAAGCGGCTCAAGGCCGCCTGGCCGGGGGGCGCGAAGGTGGCGGTGGGCTTGTCGTTTGACGTCGACAACGCCACGGCGGCGCTTTCAACCGGAACCTTGGACTATGAAGTGCTGTCTCGCGGTGAGTACGGCGCCGTCGACGGACTGCCTCGAATTCTCCGCATGCTCGATCGCCAGCAGGTGCCAGCGTCGTTTTTCATTCCCGCGGCGAGTGCGGTACTGCACCCGGCGATGATCACGCAGATTCAGGGCGCGGCTCAGAAGCACGAGATCGGCGTCCACGGTTGGATCCACGAGCGGCTGCCGTTGCTGAACGACGAGAAGGAGGAGCAACGCCTGCTCGATCTGTCGATCGAGACCCTCACGAAGATGACCGGCCGCCGTCCTGTGGGTTACCGCGCACCTTCGTGGAAGTTCAGCGGATGGACCATGGGCCAGGTGAAGGCCGCTGGATTCCTCTATGACAGCAGCCTGATGGCCAGTGACGATCCGTACGAACTGCTCCTCGACGGCAAGCCGACGGGAGTCGTGGAATTGCCGATCGAAAGGATCCTCGACGACGCGCCGTACTTCGGCGGCAACGCAGATGGCTCCATGCCATCAGTGAGCAACGTGTATGAGGTGTTTCAATCGGAGTTTGATGTCGCCTACGAAGAAGGCGGCTTGTATCTGTTGACGATGCATCCGCACTACATCGGGCACCGCTCGCGCGTCGCGATGCTCGAGCGACTGGTGCAGTACATAAAGGGAAAACCGGGTGTCTGGATGGCGACGCACGAACAGATCGCGACGCACGTGAAGCCGCTGATCAATCCCTAGCGCTGCAACATCAACGAGCCGCGGCTCGAGGTCAGCGTGAGGTTGTGCAGCGTGGTGGCGGCCTGGTGCTCTCCCGAAAGCAGCGTGACCACGGCGGATTCAAACGCTGCCGTCGCACAGGCCGCGCGGGTGCAGGCGAGCGTCGGCCCAACCGTGAGCGTGTTGCCGCTGGCGGTAAACCGTCCGGTGCACGTGTTGCAATCGACGCGAACCGACGCCTGCCCGTCGGCAAACGTCACCTGGTAAAGGGCGCCAACTGGCGCTAGTTGCTCTGCCTGCGAGGCCGGCCGGATCGACACGATCCGCCAGGTGCCTTCGATGCTGGTCGGCGACGTCGGCGTGTCCGAACAGCCCGCCACCGCGAACAACACGATCAAGGTGATCGCGCGCATACCCCAGTGTAGCGGCGCCCGCGTCTCATGGGGCACAATCTCCCATCATGAAAAAAGGGTCTCTGGTATGCGCGCTCGTCTTCCTTGCAACGACGCTGGGTGCACAGTCGCGGCCGGCGGACTTCGATCCCGCCCGAGCGCCAATCATCGATCGTGCGCTGCAGCGATATGTGGACACTGATCGCGTTGCCGGTCTCGTGGCGCTGGTGATGCAGGACGGCCAGGTCGTCTACGAAAAGGCGTTTGGATGGGCGGACAAGGAGGCCGGCCGTCGCATGACGACGGATACGATCTTCCGGATTGCGTCGCAGACCAAGGCGATCACAAGCGTCGCGATCATGCAGCTCGTCGAGGAGGGCGCGCTGTCGTTGACGACACGCGCCGGGGCGCTGATTCCTTCGTTTGCGAATTCCACGGTCGCCGTGGCCAACGAGCGTGGTTCGGTGACGCAGGTTCCGGCACGGCGGCCGATCACGATTCGCGATCTTCTGACGCACACCGCTGGTATCTCCTACGGCACAGAGCCCTCCGTGTCTGCGCTCTATGCGGCGAAAGGTCTTGGTCCCGCTGCAGGCGCCGGCTGGTACACCGCTGATAAGAACGAGACCGTGTGCGAAACCATGGAGCGGCTCGGCACATTGCCGTTCGTGGCGCAGCCCGGGGAGGCGTGGGTCTACGGCTACAACACAGACGTGCTGGGCTGCATCGTGGAGAAGGTGTCCGGCATGCCGCTGGATGCCTATCTTCGTGATCGCATCACCGCGCCGCTCGGCATGAAGGATACGCAGTTCTTTCTGCCGCCGGCGCAGGCTGATCGACTGGCGGCCGTATATCGCAGTGGTGCTGATGGAAAGTATCAGCGCGCTGGGAATGACGCGCGTGGTCAGGGGTCATATGTCGATGGACCACGGAAGAACTTCGCGGGTGGCGCCGGATTGCTCTCGACGGTGCGTGACTATGCGCGCTTCCTTGAAGCAATGCGCCGAGGCGGATCGATCGACAACACGCGGATCCTCTCACCGCGATCGGTTCAATTGATGTCCACTAACCAGGTGGGCACATTGCACTCAACCACGGGTCTTGGATTCGGGTTGGGATTTGAAACCGTCGAACGCTATGGCGCCAACACCATGAGCAGCGAAGGCGCCTACGGGTGGGGCGGGGCGTATGGGTCGATCTATCGCGTTGATCCGCAGGCCCGCCTGGTGATGGCGCTGATGATTCAGTTGATGCCGAACGCTACCGACATTCGCGATGTCTTCCCGACCCTTGTGTATCAGGCGTTGAGGTAAGTAGGCGTGAAAACGTAGACGCCCTCGTACAAGAAAAAAGCCTCAGTGATTTCTCACTGAGGCTTCGAATGAATCCCCGGCAGCGACCTACTCTCCCACCCACCTGCGCGGGCAGTACCATCGGCGGTAGCAGGCTTAACTTCCGTGTTCGGAATGGGAACGGGTGTGACCCTGCTCCTATGGCCACCGGGAAACTTGGTGTCTGGGATTCGTTTCGTCGGTCGCGGCATGCGAGCCGCGGGTCACGACGAACCGATCGTCCCAGAGCATTTCGTTGTAAAGAACACGAGCTCTTTGACGACTGAATATTCTGCAATCGATTGCTTTTTTGACCACACACCCGCGTTGAATCACGCGAAGTGAATAAATGGTCAAGCCTCACGGCTGATTAGTATCGGTTAGCTGAACGTGTCACCACGCTTCCACACCCGACCTATCGACGAAGTAGTCTACTTCGAGCCTTTAGGGGATTGCTCCCAGGGAAATCTCATCTTGAGGTGGGTTTCACGCTTAGATGCATTCAGCGTTTCTCCCTTCCGGACTTAGCTACCCAACGATGCCACTGGCGTGACAATTGGTACACTAGCGGTCCGTCCAACCCGGTCCTCTCGTACTAAGGTCAGATCCTCTCAAATTTCCTGCGCCCACCATAGATAGAGACCGAACTGTCTCGCGACGTTCTAAACCCAGCTCACGTACCGCTTTAACCGGCGAACAGCCGGACCCTTGGAACCTGCTACAGCTCCAGGATGCGATGAGCCGACATCGAGGTGCCAAACCTGGGCGTCGATGTGAACTCTTGGCCCAGATCAGCCTGTTATCCCCGGCGTACCTTTTATCCGTTGAGCGATGGCCCTTCCATGCGGGACCACCGGATCACTAAGACCTGCTTTCGCATCTGCTCGACTTGTAGGTCTCGCAGTTAAGCTCGCTTATGCCTTTGCACTCTAAGGCTGGTTTCCAAACAGCCTGAGCGAACCTTCGTGCGCCTCCGTTACAGTTTAGGAGGCGACCGCCCCAGTCAAACTACCCGCCTAGCAGTGTCCTGAACCCAGATGATGGGTTTCAGTTAGAACGTCGAAGTTATAAGGGTGGTATCTCACTGGTGACTCCCCCAAGCCCGAGAGCCTGGGATCAAAGTCTCCCACCTATGCTGCGCATACAACGTCAACATTCACTACTAAGGTGCAGTAAAGGTGCACGGGGTCTTTTCGTCTTATGGCGGGCAACCGGCGTCTTCACCGGTACCACAAATTCGCAGCGTTCATCGTTGAGACAGCGGTCAAATCGTTACGCCATTCGTGCAGGTCGGAACTTACCCGACAAGGAATTTCGCTACCTTAGGACCGTTATAGTTACGGCCGCCGTTTACCGGGGCTTCAATTCAAGGCTTCGCCTTGCGGCTGACCTCTCCTTTTAACCTTCCGGCACCGGGCAGGCGTCAGACCCTATACGTCGTTTTCGACTTAGCAGAGCCCTGTGTTTTTAGTAAACAGTCGCTTGACCCTCTTTATTGCAACTCGCGTGGCGCTTCATGGCGCGAGGCCACTAACGCTTGCGAGCACCCCTTATCCCGAAGTTACGGGGTCATTTTGCCTAGTTCCTAAACGATGATTCTCACTTGCGCCTGAGGATTTTCTCCTCACCTACCTGTGTCGGTTTGCGGTACGGGTACTTACAGATCTCCTTAGAGGCTTTTCTCGGCAGCGTAGCGTCTGCGGCTTTATAGGCCTTGCGGCCATCGCCATGAGACCTCAGGGAATGTGAACAAACGGATTTACCTGTCTGTTCCCCCTACATCTCTGAACCTGGACATCCAATGCCAGGCCCGCATAGCTTCCTGCGTCCCCCCATCGTGATAACGATCTGTCAGTAGTTCCGGAATATTAACCGGATGTGCATCCGCTACGCCTTTCGGCCTCGCGTTAGCTCCCGACTAACCCTGAGCGGACGAACCTACCTCAGGAATCCTTAGGTTTACGGCGGGGAAGATTCTCACTTCCCTTCTCGCTACTTATGCCGGCAGGGTCACTTCTCTCAGCTCCACCAGTCCTTGTCGGTCTGACTTCACTGCAGAGAGAACGCTCCTCTACCAATGACAGGACTCGCAAGTCCTGTCAGTCATGATCTTCGGTTCAATGCTTGAGCCCCGTTACATTGTCGGCCCAAAGCCGCTTGACCAGTGAGCTATTACGCTTTCTTTAAAGGATGGCTGCTTCTAAGCCAACCTCCTGGTTGTCTGAGCGTCTTCAGATCCTTTCCCACTTAGCATTGAATTAGGGACCTTAGATGCATGTCTGGGCTGTTTCCCTTTCGACAATGGAGCTTAGCCCCCACTGTCTCACTCCCGGATTACGTGTCGATGGCATTCGAAGTTTGATTGGATTCAGTAACCTGGTAAGGCCCCTAGTCCATTCAGTGCTCTACCACCATCGCCGACCATCCGAGGCTGCCCCTAAAGGCATTTCGAGGAGAACGGGCAATCACGAAATTTGATTAGCCTTTCACCCCTACCCTCAGCTCATCCGAGCTATTTTCAACTAACACCGGTTCGGACCTCCACGCGGTGTTACCCGCGCTTCATCCTGGCCAAGGGTAGATCATCTCGCTTCGCGTCTAATCCCAGCGACTCTAGCGCCCATTTCGGACTCGCTTTCGCTACGGCTCGCTTGTGCTTAACCTCGCCACTGAGAATAACTAGCCGGCTCATTATGCAAAAGGCACGTCGTCAGGCATGGCGGATTGCTCCGCTATAGCCCTTCGACTGCTTGTAGGCATACGGTTTCAGGTACTTTTTCACTCCCCTCACAGGGGTGCTTTTCACCTTTCCCTCACGGTACTGGTTCACTATCGGTCGCTAGAGAGTATTTAGCCTTGCAAGATGGTCCTCGCAGATTCCCACGGGATTTCTCGTGTCCCGCGGTACTCAGGAACCCACCCATCGAGTCAGATTGATTTCGTCTACAGGTCTGTCACCTTCTATGGATCCACTTTCCAGAGGATTCGACTATCGATCTGATTGGTAACTCGACGGCCTTGCGGCCTAGTGGGCCCTACAACCCCAGAGAGCATGCCCCCTGGTTTGGGCTGATCCGCGTTCGCTCGCCGCTACTAGCGGAATCACTGACTTGTTTTCTTCTCCTGGAGGTACTGAGATGGTTCACTTCCCTCCGTTGCCTTCGCCCGCCTATGTATTCAGCGGGAGATACTCCGGTATGAGCCAGAGTGGGTTTCCCCATTCGGAAATCCCCGGATCAAAGACTGCTTGCGTCTCCCCGAGGCTTATCGCAGCTTGCCACGTCCTTCATCGACTTCTAGCGCCAAGGCATTCACCGTACGCCCTTAGTAGCTTGACCAAGTGTTCACTTCACTTGACTTTCCACGAATATGTGGTCAAAAAAACTACCGATTGCAGAATATTCAGTTGTCAAAAATCCGGTTGCCGAATTGTTATCGGCAAGAACGTTGGTGGAGAATACCGGGATCGAACCGGTGACCCCCTGGTTGCAAACCAGGTGCTCTCCCAGCTGAGCTAATTCCCCATCTGGTTGCTTTGATCACCTCGCCGGAGGCGAGGTTAGGCAAAACTGGTGGGCCTGGGTAGATTCGAACTACCGACCCCACGCTTATCAAGCGTGTGCTCTAACCAGCTGAGCTACAGGCCCGAGCGGTATCTCACCGAAAGTTTCAAAGAACCAAGGGCTACCTTGATTCCTTCAAAACTAAATAGAACGTGCACCAGCGTCGAATTACGTGTCAGATCGATCTTTCGAATTCTGCCTGAATTTTGATCGACCAGTCCGGAGGACTGGTCAAGAAAGACAGGCAGCTCTAGAAAGGAGGTGATCCAGCCACAGGTTCTCCTACAGCTACCTTGTTACGACTTCACCCCAATCACTGACCATACCTTAGGAACCTGCCTCCCTTGCGGGTTAGCGAAGCTACTTCTAGTACAGCCAGCTTTCGTGATGTGACGGGCGGTGTGTACAAGGCCCGGGAACGTATTCACCGCGGCATGCTGATCCGCGATTACTAGCGATTCCAACTTCATGCAGGCGAGTTGCAGCCTACAATCCGAACTGAGACGGACTTTATGCGATTGGCTCACTCTCGCGAGTTTGCAGCGCTTTGTATCCGCCATTGTAGCACGTGTGTGGCCCTGGACATAAAGGCCATGCTGACTTGACGTCATCCCCACCTTCCTCCGGTTT
>CAZVLS010000032.1:0-32815 GCA_964628295.1 uncultured Acidobacterium sp. | reverse complement strand
GTTCGAATCCCTGCCTCACCGCCATTTCTATGACGCGGTAATCCTTCCAGCCCGCATCAGCGCCGCTTCCAGCGTTTCCGTCTTCAGCGGCTTGCTCACGTAATCATCCATACCCGCCGCGAGGCACGCCTCGCGATCCTCATCGAAGGCGTTGGCCGTGAGCGCAATGATGCGCGGGCGCCGGCCGACCGGGTGCTCGGCGATGATGCGCTTGGTGGCATCGACGCCGTCGAGCTCGGGCATCTGCAGATCCATGAACACGACATCGTAGGGCACGCGGCGGACGGCCTCCACCGCCTCGAGCCCGTCGCCGGCAAGATCCGCGCGATACCCAAGGTGCCGCAACATCGCGAGCGCGACCTTCTGGTTGACGCCGTTGTCCTCGGCAACGAGGACGCGAAGCGGATGCCGGTCGGCAAGCTTCTGCCCTTCGATCGTCGCGGGAGGGGTCCGCGGCGGCTCGGCGCGTTCCGCGAGCACGTCGATCAGCGCGTCAAACAGGCGCGACGCTTTCACCGGCTTCGTGACCGACGCGGCGAACAACTTGTTCGGCTGCGCAGGGCTGAGGCCAGGCGTCAACACGCCGATCAACGGCATCGCCTCGCCGCTCGCCTTGAGCAGCTGGCCGGCGAGGTTGGGATCGCCAAGCCCGGGCGTCTGCACGTCGACGACACCGATGTCGAACTTCTGCCCGCCCTGGATCCACGACAACGCTTCTTCGGCGCTGGACGCGATCGCACTCTGCACGCCCCACACCTCGGTCTGACGCTTCAGCGCGGCGCGGCTCGGGCCGTGCTGGTCGACGATCAGCACGCGCTTGCCGATGAGTTGCGGATCGGGCGTGTACGGTGACGTCGCCGCAGGCGGCCCCCACGCCGGCAACGCGACGTGCTGCTTCGCCTGGATCGTGAAGGTGAACTTGCTGCCCCGGCCCGGTTCGCTTTCGACCCAGATGCGGCCGCCGAGCATCTCCGCCAGCCGGCGGCAGATCACGAGCCCGAGACCGGTGCCGCCGTACTTTCTCGTCGTCGACGCATCGACCTAGCTGAACGACTGGAAGAGGCGGTCGAGGCGGTCGGCGGGAATGCCGATGCCGGTGTCGCTGACGGCGAACTTGATCTCGAACAGCTCCGGCGTGTCGAGCGGAACGGCGGTCGCGGTCACGGTGATGTCGCCGCGCTCGGTGAACTTGATGGCGTTGCTCAGCAGGTTGAACAGGATCTGCCGCACGCGCGTGATGTCACTGACGATCACGCTCGGCAGCTGCCGGTCGACCTGGTAGGTGAGGTGCAGGCCCTTCGAGTAGGCCTGCGGCGCGACCAGCTCCAGCGCGTCTTCGATACACGCCTGCGGATCGAAGGGCTGCAGATCGACCTCGAGCTTGCCGGCGTCGATCTTCGAGAAGTCGAGGATGTCGTTAATGATCGTCAGCAGCCCGTCGCCGCTGTTGCGGATGACGTCGACGTATTCGCGCTGCGCCGGCGTGAGGTTGGTGCCAAGCAACATGGTGGTCATGCCGATCACGCCGTTCATCGGCGTGCGGATTTCATGACTCATGCTCGCAAGGAACGTGCTCTTCGCCATCGCCGCCGCTTCGGCGGCATCCTTGGCCTGCAGCAGCTGGCGGTTCGCGCTCATCATCTCGTCGCGCAACCGGCTGACGTAGCCGCCCATGAACGCGAACCAGGGCAACGTAATGGTCAGCATGACCAGCTGCAGCAGTTCGTCGGCCGCTTCCACCGTGTCGGGCTTGAAGGTCTGCAGCGCGCCGACCATCGCCGCATACGATGCGATCGCCACGGCGGCGAGAAACAGCAACTGCTTCGTGCGCAGCCGGAAGACGCCAAACAGAACGAGACCAGGAAGATGATCAGCAGCGATGACCGGCCCTGATCCGCGTAATACATCACCAGCGCCATCGTCACGATCGACGACGACAGCTGCGCCATGGTCAGGCTCGCGTCGCGGAACCGGAGGTTGAGCCCGGTCCTGATCATCACGAAGAAGAAGCCGACCCAGAACAGGATCAGCGCGGAGCCGATGACAAAGCCCCTGCGCTCCAGCCCGCCCAGCAGGTAGGCGGAATACAGCAGGGCAATAACCATCAGGGAGGTGCCGGCAGCCATCATGAACCGCCGCAGCCTCAAGGCCTGGCGGTCGTCAGTCCGTGAAATGGGCGGAGATTGCTGGCGGACGACCGGCACGGATTGAGGATAGCAGTAAGATCGTTGCTCTGTGACCCCGCGCCTTCGATTCGCCCCGTCACCGACCGGCTACTTGCACGTTGGTGGCGCCCGGACTGCCCTCTTCAACTGGCTTTATGCCCGCCGCCACGGCGGTAAGTTCATCCTTCGCATCGAAGACACCGATGTCGAACGGTCCCAGGCGGAGATGGTCACCGGCATCCTGGACGGGCTGCGGTGGCTCGGCATCGACTGGGATGAAGGGCCCGGCGTCGAGGGGCCGCATGCGCCGTATTTCCAGTCGCTCCGGCTCGACCGTTATCGCGCGGCGGCCAGGCAGCTGCTCGACTCGGGTCAGGCGTTCGAGGACGGCGGCGCCATTCGTTTCAAGGTGCCGACAGGCAAGACGCAGTTCGTCGACAGCGTGCACGGGCCGATCGAGTTCGACAACGAGCACATCGAGAGCTTCGTGATCCTGCGGTCGGACACGCATCCCACGTATCACCTGTCGGTAGTGGTCGACGATATCGACATGGCGATCACGCACGTCGTGCGCGGCGACGATCACATCTCGAACACACCGAAGCAGGTGCTGCTCTACAACGCGTTTGGCAAGACGCCGCCGGCGTTTGCGCACGTGCCGTTGATCATGGGTCCCGACAAGCAACGCCTCAGCAAACGCCACGGCGCGACGTCGGTGATGGAATACGAGAAGCAGGGTTACATCCCCGAGGCGATGTTCAACTTCCTGGCGCTGCTCGGGTGGGGCACAGGCAGCAACGACGAGATGTTCACCCGCGAAGAATTGATCCAGCGCTTCAACCTCGAAGGCATCAGCGGCGGCAACGCGGTGTTCAACACCGAGAAACTGGACTGGTTCAATCACCAGCACCTGTTGCGGCTGCCCGGCCACGAGTTGATCGCGCGGCTGATGCCGTCGTTCGAGGCGGCCGGCTACCTCACCAACGATCTGGCGTGGCTCGATCGAGTGCTGGCCCTGCTGCGGCCGCGCGCCAAGAAGCTGACCGAGTTTGTCGAACAGGCGCGCCCGTTTTTCGTCGAACCCTCTGAGTACGACGCGGACGGCATGAAAAAGCACCTCTCTGCGCCAGGGACGGCCGGTCACATCCGCGCGTTGCGCGAGGCGTTTTCAGGCTTGGAAGACTGGACCGAGGCCCCGCTCGAAAAGACGCTGCGCGACCTGGCCGAACAACGCACGATCAAGGCCGGCGTGCTGATTCACGGTACACGGATCGCGATGACCGGTCGTATGGTCAGTCCAGGGTTGTTCGAAATGCTCGTGCTGATTGGACGAGAGAGTGTGTTGCGGCGGCTCGACGCGATCGCCACCGCGCTTCCGTAGGTCCGAGGCCCGTTCCTCACATGAAGCGACGTGAATTCATCAAAGCCGTCGGCGCCGCTCCGTTGCTGATGGGCATCCAGTCTGCTCGCCAGGAATTTGACTACGTGATCGTCGGCGCGGGCTCGGCGGGCTGCGTCCTCGCCAATCGCCTGTCGGCCGATGCGAAGGTGCGGGTATTGCTGCTCGAGGCGGGCGCGCCGGTCAACGACGACCCGGCCATCACCGTGCCCGGCAAGTGGGTCGGGCTGATCGGATCGAAGTACGACTGGGGCTACGCCACCGAACCCGAGCCCGGTTTGCAGAACCGCCGCATCACGTTCCCGCGCGGGAAGGTCATGGGCGGATCGAGCGCGATCAACGCGATGACGTTCATTCGCGGCCACCAGTTCTGTTTCGACCGGTGGGAGCGCGCCGGAAACCTCGGATGGGGCTACGAGGCGCTGCTGCCCTATTTCAAGCGCATCGAGCGTCACGAGATGGGCGAGTCGCACTATCGCGGCAGTGACGGTCCGCTGGCGGTGTCGCTCTGCACCGATCCTCACGCGGGACATCGTGCGTTCCTGGCGGCCGTGGCGCAGCAGCAGTACCGCGCTGATGCCCGCTACGACTTCAATCTGCCGGCGCCGGTGAACATCGCCGGCTATTACCAGAAGAACATCCTCGACGGGAAACGTCACAGCACGGCGGACGCGTTCCTGACGCCGGTGCGCTCACGCCAGAACCTCGAAGTGCGATCGCTGTCACAGGCGACGAAGCTGGTGATGGACGGCAGGCGCGTGACCGGCGTTGATTACGTCCGTGACGGCAAGCCCGAGCGCGTCCGCGCCGCGCGAGAGGTGATCTTGTGTGGTGGTGTGATCGATACGCCGAAGCTCCTGATGCTGTCGGGTATCGGACCTGCGGATCAGCTGAGAGGCCTCGGCATTCCTGTCGTCGCCGACGTCGACGGCGTCGGCAAGAACTTCCAGGATCACCTCAAGCTGTCGATTCGCTGGAACGGCAAGACCGAGCTGCCAGGGTCCACCGTGACCGCCGGCATGTTCGTGCGGTCGGACCCGAGCAACTACGCCGATCCACCGGACCTGCAGTTTTATGTCGGCCGCGGCATCGAAACGCCGGACAAGTTCATCACCATCACCGTGTCGCTGGTGTTCCCGAAGTCGCGTGGTTCGGTCACGCTGCGCTCAGCGGATCCGACGGCGGCGCCGATCATTCGCGCCAACTATTTGCAGGAGCAGGCGGATGTGTCCGCCCTCGTACGTGGCGTCATCCTTGCGCGGTGGTTTGGCGAGGCGGAGTCGTACACGGACCTGAAAGGCGACGAGATCCTGCCGGGCCCGGCCGTCAAGAGCGACGCCGATGTCGCGACGTTCGTTCGTCGCGACAGCGACACGATCTATCACGGCGCGGGCACCTGCAAGATGGGCCCGGACCCAGACAAAACGGCAGTGGTCGATCCGTCGCTGCGGGTCCGTGGTGTTGACGGGTTGCGCGTGGCGGACGGATCGATCATGCCGGAGGTCGTCAACGCCACCACTCACGCAGCGTGCGTGATGATCGGCGAGAAGGCCTCGGACCTAGTGCGACAGGGTTAGCGAGTCCTTCGAAACCTCGCGCACCATTTCGCCCGTTTCGCTCTCGCGCGCGGTCAGCGCCACGTCGGCCTGCGAGATGATCCCGCAGCAGCTGCCCGTGCCATCGACAACCGGCACGCGGCGAATCTGCTTCGACTCCATGACCGACAGGACCTCTTCGAGCGTGGCGTCCTCGGTCACCGTGACGACCGGTTCGGTCATGCATTCGCCGGCTGTCACCGCCGACGGGTTCTTGCCCTTGGCGACGACGCGGCAGACGATGTCGCGATCGGTGATGACGCCGACCAGGCGGCTTCCATCCGTGACTGGAATCTCGCCGCAGTCCGCCTCAACCATGAGGTTGGCAACTTCATTAAGAGTGGTTTCGCGCGAGCAACATTGTGGTGCCGCGGTCATGATGTCCTTCGCTAGTTTCGACATGCGCGTCGTCAATGCAATTCCTTCACCACATCCACAGCTTTTTCATATTGGACATGGGAAGGGAGGTAACGATTCAATATGCTCATGAATAACGCAGACATTGCGTGGATGCTCCTGTCCACCGCGCTCGTGCTGCTGATGACCCCGGCGCTGGCGTTCTTCTATGGCGGCCTCGTCCGCTCAAAGAACGCGCTCAACACCATGATGATGAGCTTCGTGGCCCTTGGCCCCGTGGCGGTGTTGTGGGCTCTTCTGGGTTATTCACTCGCTTTTGCGCCGGGCAACGCGGCAATCGGGTCGTTCAATTTCGCGGGGCTTCGCGGGGTCGGGATGGAAGCGCAGGGCGCGATTCCACATCTTCTCTTCATGGCGTTCCAGGGCACGTTTGCGATCATCACCCCTGCGCTGATCTCGGGCGCGGTGGTGGAGCGGATGCGCTTCAACGCCTACCTCGCCTTCATCTCCCTGTGGGTATTGCTGGTGTACGCGCCGGTCGCGCATTGGGTCTGGGGCGGGGGATTTCTGGCCTCGATGGGCGCGCTGGACTTCGCCGGTGGCGCCGTCGTCCACGTGAATGCCGCGTCGGCCGCGTTGGTGGCGGCGGTCGTGGTGGGTGCGCGTAAGGACTACGGCCGTCACGCCATCCTGCCGCACAACGTTCCGTTCACCATGCTGGGCGCCGGTCTGCTGTGGTTTGGATGGTTTGGCTTCAATGCCGGAAGCGCGCTGGCCGCCAACACGACCGCGACGCTGGCTTTTGCCAACACGCTGCTCGCCCCCGCGGCCACTCTCGCGGCGTGGACGTTGATCGACCTGATGCGTGGTGGCACCGTTACCGCGGTCGGCGCGGCCACCGCGATCGTCGTCGGCCTCGTGGTCGTGACGCCGGCTGCCGGTTACATCAGCCCGCTGTCGGCGATCATCATGGGCGCGATCGGCGCTGTGCCCAGCTACTTCGCGTTGATCTATCGCGCGAAGACCAAGCTCGACGACTCGCTTGACGTGGTGGCGGCGCACGGGCTCGGCGGCGCCACCGGCGCCATTCTCACCGGTGTGTTCGCCGATGCCGCCTGGAGCGGCGGCCCGAATGGTCTGATCGCCGGGCATCCCGCACAGGTCCTGACGCAGCTGGCCAGCGTGCTGATCGTGCTCGCATACAGCAGTGTGGCGACGTTCGTGATCCTGAAGGCACTGGCGCTGGTGATGCCGCTCAGGATCGACGGCCGCGACGAGAAGCTCGGGCTCGACGTGAGCGATCACGGCGAGGAGGCCTACACGCACGGCGACGGCGCCATCCTGGTCAAGCCGAAGGTTTCGCTGATGTCGCAGAGCGCGACCGACGTCGTGACCGTACCCGGCGGCAATTCACTCTGAGACGGAGAGGCACACCATGAAATTGATCGTCGCCGTCATTCGTCCGGAGCAATTGAGCGACGTGCTCGAGCAACTGTTTCACGCGGAAGTGCGGGGCCTGACGATCAGCCGCGTGCAGGGCCACGGCGGCGAGATGGAGCACGTGGAGAACTACCGCGGCACCAGCGTGAAGATGGCGCTGGCCGAGAAAGTGCGCATCGAGATCGGCGTCTCCAATCACTTCGTCCAGACCGCCATCGACGCGATCATCGCGGGCGCGCGCACCGGAGAGGTGGGCGACGGCAAGATCATGGTGCTGCCGATCGAGAAGATCGTCCGCATCCGCACCGGCGAGGAGGACCAGGATGCAGTGACGCCGGTCCACGCCACCTGATCCATCTGTTTTTCTCACGATAATTATAGATAGATTGCGCTTTTGTTATGCGTCAGCTTTCTTTCTAATAGCCTCTCGGCTGTGGGGAAGACGGCATGGATCCAAGTGACCAGCGGGGCTTATATCGCCCCAGTGACGAACATGACGCGTGCGGTGTGGGCTTTGTCGCCCACATCAAGGGCACTCGCTCACACCAGATAGTCCGCTCGGCCCTCGACCTTCTCATCAACCTGGAACACCGCGGCGCCACGGGGTCCGATCCGGACACCGGCGACGGCGCCGGCATCCTGCTCCAGATGCCCGATCGTTTCCTCCGCAAGGCGGCGCCCTTCGCGTTGCCCGGCGCCGGCGAGTACGGCTGCGGACTGGTCTTCCTCCCCCATGACTCGAATGCACGTTCGACATGCAAAGCAGTTGTCGAACGCATCGTTGCGGAGGAGGGCCAGCAGGTGCTTGGCTGGCGCGAGGTCCCGGTCGACCTGACCAAGGTCGGCAAGACCGCCGCCTCGGTGGCACCTCGCTTTGAGCAGCTCTTTGTCGCCGCGGCTCCCGGCTCCCGGCTCCCGGCGAATGCCTTCGAGAGAAAGCTCTACGTCATCCGCAAGCGCATCGAGCGCGAGGCGAAGGACCTCTATATCTGCAGCCTGTCGTCACGCACGCTGATCTACAAGGGCATGCTGACGGCCACACAGATCGAAGGACTGTTTCCCGACCTGTCCGATCCGGACGTCGATTCGGCGCTCGCGCTGGTCCATCAGCGCTTTTCGACCAACACATTCCCGTCGTGGCCGCTCGCGCATCCGTACCGCTACGTCGCGCACAACGGCGAGATCAACACCCTGCGCGGCAACATCAACTGGATGAAGGCCCGCGAAGGACTGCTGCAGTCGAGCGTGTTCGGCGACGATCTCGCGAAGGTCCTGCCGGTGATCCAGCCCGGTGGCAGCGACACCGCCACGTTCGACAACGTGCTCGAGTTCCTGGTCATGGCCGGCCGCTCGCTGCCGCACGCCGTGTTGATGATGATCCCGGAGCCCTGGGCCGGCAACCCGGCGATGGATCCGGCGGTCCGCGCCTTCTACGAATATCACTCGTCGCTGATGGAACCGTGGGACGGTCCAGCGTCGATCACGTTCACCGACGGCCGGCTGATCGGCGCGGTGCTCGATCGCAACGGCTTGCGGCCCTCGCGCTACTGCATCACCAAGGACGATCTGGTGATCATGGCCTCCGAAGTCGGCGTGCTCGACATCCCCGCCGATCGCGTGGTGGTGAAAGACCGCCTGCGTCCGGGCAAGATGCTGCTGATCGATACCGGCGAGGGCCGCATCATCAGCGACGCCGAGATCAAGCAGACGCTCGCGGCGCAGCATCCCTACGGCGACTGGCTGCGGCAGCACCTCGTCGATATCGAGAACCTGCCAAGCGCCTACGCGGAGCGCCCCGATCATCCCACCGTGCTGCGACGCCAGCAGGCGTTTGGCTACACGCAGGAAGACATCCGCCTGTTGTTGACGCCCATGGCGCTCAACGGTGAAGAACCCATTGGTTCAATGGGTACCGACACCTCGCTGGCAGTGTTGTCCGACAAGCCGCGCCTGCTCTACGACTACTTCAAGCAACTGTTCGCGCAGGTCACCAATCCTCCCCTCGACGCAATTCGCGAAGAGCTGGTGACGTCGATGGGCGTGACGATTGGCGCCGAGGCCAACCTGCTCGAGCCGGGGCCGGAAGCCTGCCGGCAGATCAAGGTCGACTTCCCCGTTCTGCACAACGATCAAGTCGCCAAGCTGCGCCATCTGCCGACCGGATCGCCGTTCCGTTCGACCACGCTGCCGCTGCTCTACGATCCGAAAGAGGACGGGCCGGGCCTCGAGCGCGCGATGGAACAGCTGTGCCGCAAGGCCAGCGTGGCCGTGGAGTCAGGCGTCGGCGTGTTGATCCTGTCGGACCGCGGTGTTGACGCCGATCACGCACCGATCCCAAGCCTGCTCGCGGTCGCCGGCGTGCACCATCACCTCGTCCGCGAAGGCACGCGTCACAAGTGCGGCCTGCTGATCGAAACGGGCGAAGCGCGCGAGGTCCACCACATCGCGCTGCTGCTCGGGTATGGCGCCGGCTCGGTCAATCCGTATCTCGCCTTCGAGACGCTCGACGACATGATCCGCCAGGGCATGTTGCCGAACCTCTCGCACAACGACGCGGTCAAGCGCTACATCAAGGCGCTGAACAAGGGCGTGTTGAAGGTGATGTCGAAGATGGGCATCTCCACGCTGCAGAGCTACTGCGGCGCGCAGATCTTCGAGGCCGTCGGACTCGATCGCGCGTTCGTCGAGCGCTACTTCACGTCAACCGCGTCCAAGATCGGCGGCGTGGGCCTGGCGCAGATCTCAGAGGAAGTGGCGCAGCGTCATGCCCGCGCCTACTCCGCGCAGCGCACCAATGAGCTGCAGGGCGGCGGCGAGTACCAGTGGCGCCGCGACGGCGAGCTCCACCTGTTCAACCCGGACACGGTGTTCAAGCTGCAGCACGCCACGCGGACCGGTCAGTACGAGATCTTCAAGCAGTACACGCAACTCGTTGACGACCAGAGCAAGGCGCGCGCCACGCTGCGCGGCCTGTTCGGATTGAGGCCGTTCGGCCCGCCGGTGCCCCTGGACGAAGTGGAGCCGGTGGAATCAATCCTGCCCCGCTTTTCGACAGGAGCGATGTCGTACGGATCGATCAGCCAGGAAGCGCACGCGACACTCGCCATCGCCATGAATCGCATGGGCGCCAAGTCGAACACCGGCGAGGGCGGCGAGGATCCGTCGCGCTACGTGGCAGACGCCAACGGCGATTCGCGCCGCAGCGCGATCAAGCAGGTCGCGTCGGGTCGATTCGGCGTGTCGAGTGAGTATCTCGTCAATGCGGACGACCTGCAGATCAAGATGGCGCAGGGCGCCAAGCCCGGCGAGGGCGGACAGTTGCCCGGCCACAAGGTCTATCCGTGGATCGCGAAAGTCCGTCACTCCACTCCCGGAGTGGGGCTGATCTCACCGCCGCCACACCACGACATCTACTCGATCGAAGATCTCGCGCAATTGATCTTCGACTTGAAGAACGCCAATCCCGTCGCCCGCGTGCACGTCAAGCTTGTGGCGGAGTCCGGCGTCGGCACCGTGGCCGCCGGCGTTGCCAAGGCGCACGCCGACGTGGTGTTGATCTCAGGCCACGACGGCGGCACCGGCGCGTCGCCGCTCACCAGCCTGAAGCATGCCGGCGTGCCATGGGAACTCGGGCTTGCCGAGACGCAGCAAGTGCTGCTGATGAACAAGCTCCGCGACCGCATCGTGGTGCAGGTCGACGGCCAGATGAAGACCGGCCGCGACGTCGTCATCGCTGCGCTGCTCGGTGCCGAAGAGTTCGGCTTTGCCACGGCGCCGCTGGTGGTGATGGGCTGCGTGATGATGCGCGTGTGTCACCTCAACACCTGCCCGGTGGGGATCGCGACCCAGGATCCCGAGCTGCGCAAGACGTTCACCGGCAAGCCGGAGTTCGTGCAGAACTTCTTCCGCTTCATCGCCGAGGAAGTCAGGGAGTTGATGGCGGCGCTGGGCTTCCGCAAGCTCGATCAGATGATCGGCCAGGCCGAGTGCCTCGACTTCGAGCCCGCGAAGGATCACTGGAAGGCCAAAGGGCTCGACCTCTCGCCCGTGTTGTTCGTGCCGGACCCCGATGAAAACCTGGCCCGTCGCAACACCTACAAGCAGGACGCAGGACTCGCGCACATCCTCGACCACCAGTTGATCGAGTGCGCGATGCCGGCGCTCGAGCATCAGACCCCGGTCGAGATGTCCTTCGCGATTCGCAACACCGACCGCACGGTCGGCACGATGCTCGGCTACCAGGTGACAAAGCGGCATGGTGGCGCCGGTTTGCCTGACAACACCATCAGCATCAGCCTCAACGGATCCGCGGGACAGAGCTTCGGCGCGTTCATTCCGAGCGGCATCACGTTGTCGCTGGAAGGCGAAGCCAACGACTTTGTCGGCAAGGGCCTGTCGGGCGGACAGATCGTGGTTCGTCCTCCGGTCAACGCCGCCTTCAAGGCCGAAGAGAACGTCATCATCGGCAACGTTGCGCTCTACGGCGCGACGAGCGGCAGCGCGTTCATTCGCGGCGTCGCGGGCGAGCGATTCGCGGTCCGCAACAGTGGCGCCGTCGCCGTGGTCGAAGGCGTTGGCGACCATGGTTGCGAGTACATGACCGGCGGTCGCGTCGTCGTGCTGGGCCGAACCGGCCGCAACTTCGCGGCCGGCATGAGCGGCGGCATTGCCTACGTGCTCGATCCCGATGGTTCGTTTGCGTTGAACTGCAACATCGACATGGTCGATCTCGAGCGGCTCGAAGCGCCGCGGGACCTCAACACGGTCCGCGAGATGATCGAGCGCCACGTCGCGCTCACCGGAAGCGCGATCGGCGAACGTGTACTGAACAACTGGTCCGAGGCAGTGGGTCAATTCGTGGTGGTGATGCCACGCGAATTCAAGAAGGCGCAAACGGAATGGGCAAAGCAACTGGTTTCCTCGAAATCGGTCGCGTAAAGCCGCCGGCGCGGCCCGTCGCGGAGCGTGTCGGCGATTTCCGGCACGTCTACTACGCGTACCCTGCCGAGGAACTGACCAGGCAGGCGTCACGCTGCATGGACTGCGGCATCCCGTTCTGTCATCAGGGTTGCCCGCTCGGCAACCTGATTCCGGACTGGAACGACCTCGTCTATCGCGATAACTGGCGCGCGGCGATCGAGCGGCTGCACCAGACCAACAACTTCCCGGAGTTCACGGGTCTTCTCTGCCCGGCACCGTGCGAAGGCTCCTGCGTCCTCGGCATCAACAAGGATCCGGTGACGATCAAGTCGATCGAGCTGTCGATCGTCGATCGCGCGTTTGATGAGGGCTGGATCGTGCCGCGCACGCCGGCTTCGCGCACATGGAAAAAGGTGGCGGTGATCGGATCCGGCCCGGCGGGTCTCGCCGCCGCAGCGCAACTCAACAGCGCCGGTCACAGCGTGACCGTATTCGAGAAATCGGACCGCATCGGCGGTCTACTGCGTTACGGCATTCCTGAGTTCAAGCTCGAGAAACGCGTGCTCAATCGCCGGCTGGAGTTGCTCAGCGCCGAAGGCGTGGTATTCCGCACGCGCGTCAACGTTGGTGAGGATGTGTCGGCGCATGATTTGCGTCGCGAGTTCGACGCGGTCGTACTGGCCGGCGGCGCCGGCCAGCCACGGGATCTCAACGTGCCCGGTCGCGGCCTCAAAGGCGTGCACTTCGCAATGGACTACCTTACGCAGCAGAACCGGACCTGCGAAGGCGATGAGATTCCGTGGATTACCGCGTCGGGCAAGCACGTCATCATCATCGGCGGCGGTGACACCGGGGCGGACTGCCTCGGGACGGCGCATCGACAGGGCGCGGCCTCCGTGTCGCAACTCGAGCTGCTGCCCACGCCTCCTGATCAGCGCGCAGCCGACAATCCGTGGCCGCTCTGGCCCAACATCTTCCGCACATCGTCTGCCCATGAAGAAGGCGGCGAACGTGTCTACTCCGTCGAGACCACCGCGTTCGAGGGAGAAGAGCGGGTTCGCGCCCTCAAAGGCCGTCGCGTCGAGCGCGTCGTCACCAACGGGCGGACGGCGTTCGAGCCGGTCGCGGGCAGCGAGTTCGAGATGAAGGCCGACCTCGTTTTGCTGGCGATGGGCTTCGTCGGTCCCGAGAAGAGCAAGCTGCTCACCGAACTCGAAGTCAAGCTTACCGACCGCGGCAACGTCTGGCGCGACGAGGAATGGATGACCAGCGTCCCTGGTGTCTTCGCCGCTGGTGACATGCAGCGCGGCCAGTCACTGATCGTGTGGGCCATTGACGATGGGAGACGTGCCGCGGCGTCGGTGAACCGCTACCTCATCAGCAGCTAACGTCCTCCTGCGCACCTTGCGCGCCTTGTGCACCGCGTGCACAATGGCCTTGTCGTTTAGCGATGCCAACCTGACGACGGACGGGAAATGAAGCAACGCGCACTGAAATACCTCTGCTTGCTTGCGATGCTTTTGACGTTGCCTGTCACCGCGACAGCGCAGCAACGGCTCGGTGAAGGTCGGCGATCCGATAACAGCTCGAGCGAACGCGATCGCGAACGCAAGCCGGAAGGCCGTCCGGCCCCTCGAACCGCAACACCCACTCCGCGTCAGCCTTCGTGGGAACAGAAGACGACGCCGTGGTGGGAGCGCCAGGGTCCGCCCTGGTGGGAAGGCGGCGCAACCCCGTCTCGATCGCGAAGCGATCGCACCGATCACGATCGCGATGACGACTATCGCTATCGAGGCCGGCGCAACAACTTCGGCTCGGGCGTGATCTACGTCGTGCCTTCGTCGCCGTACTTCGACAACACGCCGTCGACATCAACGGTTGTGACGCCCCCGGCGCCGGCGATCAAACGCCCAGAGCCTGAGCCACCACCTCCGCCGCCGGCGGTCGGCTTTCTGACTCTCGATGTTGAGCCGCGAGCGCTGTTGCAGATCTACGTGGACGATGTGTTCATCGGAAGGCCCGCGGATCTGGGCAACGAACTTCGCTTGATGCCTGGCACGCGCCGCATCGAGTTGCGCGCGAAGGGCTACAAGCCGCTCAGCTTTTCTGCGGAGATCGTCGAGAACAGGTCGATCAGTTTTGCTGGCACACTCGAGCGCGATCCGTCAGCGCCAGTGGAGCCCGCCGTCGTCCGGCCGCCTGCAGCCACGGGATCGAACACGATGTACATGATCCAGGGGTGTTATCTCGGCAACATTGCACCGAAGGCGGCCGAGCTGCGTCCAGGCTGCGACATCGCCAGGATGATCACGTTCAAGCCCTGACCCTTCGCTTCAGCGCACGGAACGCGGCCAGCATCTCCGCGTAGGTGAAGTTCGCGTTCCGTCCGCTCGGGTTCGGCAGCACGAACACTTCGGTTTCGCCGATGCGCTCGGGTTGCGGTCCAAGCACCACTGCTCCCTTTCGTTCCGGATACATCGCGCGGAAGACGGTCACGCCAACCATGGCGATCACCGCCGGTTTGTAACGCAGCACCTTTCGCCGCAGCTTCATTCGCCCGACGACGTACTCGTTCGGCTCGATCGTGTCGATGCTTGGCGTCGCTCTGGGCACGATGTTGGTGATGCCGTAGCCCCACTCCGGCAGCCGGTCGTCGTCTTCAAACGTGATCGGGTGAGGCACCAGCTTCGACTCGTGCAAGAGACGCCAGAAGCGGTTCGAGAAGCCGGCAAAGTGGTGTCCGGTCAGCGCGGAACGGACGCCTGGATTAATCCCGACGAACATGACACGGACGCCGGGCTTGATTCGGTCGCGAAGGCGTGGATATTCGGTATAAGACCGCACTGGGCTATTCTGACCGACGGAGTTGCGATGCGCGCGATAACGGTTTGCCTGTTGTGCCTTTCTACCTGGTCCGCTGCCGCTGCGCAGCCGGCCCCTGATCGTGACGAAGTGCTCAAGGTGGTCCAGGCGTTTTTCGACACCATGACCGCGCGGGACGTCGACGGTGCCCGCAAGGTTCTTCAGCCGCAGGGGCGGTTTCACGCCACCCGCATGCGCGACGGCAAGCCCGACATCCGGGCCTTCTCGAACGAGGAGTACCTGGCCGATCTTTCCGCGGCCAAAACCCGGATGCAGGAGCGCATTTGGAATCCTGAAGTCCGCATCCGCGGCACGATTGCCAGCGTCTGGGCGCCGTACGACTTCTGGATCGACGGCAAGTTCAGTCACTGCGGCATCGACGCTTTTGACCTGATCAAGACCGAGGAGGGCTGGAAGCTGGCCGGCGGCGTCTATACGCTGGAATCAAAGTGCGAGCCCAGTCCCCTCGGTCCGCTGAAACCCCAATGATCACGTTTCGGCGCGACGTACACTAGTAGCCTTCATGGCTCTCACGGCGACCATCTACAACTTTGACGTGGATTTGTCGGACAACGATCGCGGCGTCTACGAAAGCGTCGCGCTCAAGGTCGCGCAACATCCGTCTGAATCGGACGAATACCTGATCGCGCGAGTCCTCGCCTACCTGCTCGAGTACACCGAAGGGATCGCGTTTTCGCGCGGGGTGTCTGAGCCGGACGAGCCGACCATCTCGGTGCGCGACCTGACCGGCGCCATCAAGACCTGGATCGAAATCGGCACGCCGGATTCGGCGCGGCTTCACAAGGCGTCGAAAGCCGCGTCTCGAGTCGCTGTCTATTGCCACAAAGAAGGCGCACAGTGGTTGAAGGGCCTGGCAGCCGCGGGCATTCATCGCGCGGATGCCATGGAGCTGTACGCGATCGAGCGCGATTTGATTGGCGCGCTGGTTGCGAAGCTGGATCGCCGCATGGCCTTCAGCGTCTCGATCACCGACCGCGAGTTGTATGTCTCGATCGGCGATCAGAACCTTACCGGCCAGGTCTCGCGGCTGACTATTTAAGCACTCACACCAGGATCGGCAGGTAGCCGGCCTTCAACTCGATGTCGAGCGGGCCGGTGGGCTTTGGCAGCACGAGGTCGTCCACGTGCACGCCGCCAGCACCGTTGATCTGAACGCGGCAGCTTCGCCAGGACTGGAATGGCGGTTCCGGCGACCGCTCGTCTCGAAGTCCCTTTAGGTACTCGATCAACCTGGACCGGTCATCCTCGGTCACCGCCACCACGGAGAGCAAGCCATCACTCGGGCTGACGTTGGACGCCAGCTCCACGCCCGGGCCAACCTGCGCGGTGTTGAGTACTTCGACGAGGAGGTATTCCCCCTCGATAGTCTCGTCCTCCATCGCGATGGTGTATCGCGATGGCCGGAGGAGTGCGAGCCGGTCGAGGTACATCTGCCGTGCTTCGCCGAGGTGCTCATCGGGATCATCCTTCGCCAGCGTTCGCCGTCCATGGTCGATGCAATCGGTCACAAGGCCGCAACCGACGGCTTCGAGGAAATGCCGTGAATCATCGCCGGTGCCCTCCACAGTTCCCGCGTCGACGCCTGCCACATTCCGCGCTGCCCATCGCGTCACGATTTCGTCGAGCGGTCCAACAATGCCGAGGCTGGTGGCGATGTTGTTCGCGGTGCCCAGGGGGACGATCGCAAGCGGGATGGTTCCCCCCGCAAGCAGGCGACCAGCACGAGCGATCGTGCCGTCGCCTCCCGCGGCCGCCACGCAATCGACGTCACGTGTGTGATGGTGTGAAAGCTCTTCCGGCCTGCTCACGACGCGCACGATGTCGTGGCCCGCTCGGCCAATGGCTTGCTTCAATTCATCCAATGACGCACCACCACCGGCAGTGTGATTCCAGAACAGGCACACGCGCATGGCCGGCACCAATGCAAGGACGTGGCCGCTGCTTTGCAATATCCACGGCATGCGAATCCTGGTGTGCAACGACGATGGGATTTACAGCCCGGGCATAGCGGCTCTCGCCGAAGTGGCAGCGGACTTCGGCACGGTTCAAGTCGTGGCGCCCCATGTTGAACAGTCGTCGATGGGGCACGCCATCACCGCGAGCCGGCCGCTGTCGTATCGATCAACGCCGATCGTCGGTCCGAGCGCGTATCGCGTCAACGGCACGCCCGCGGACTGTGTGGCGCTCGGCGCCCACAAATGGGGCAAGGTCGACCTCGTGTTGTCGGGCTGCAACCTCGGCTTCAATCTCGGGAACTCGACGTGGCACTCGGGCACGCTGGCAGGCGCGAAGCAGGCTGCCCTGCTCGGCCTGCGCGGCATCGCGTTCAGCGCGCCGGCTGGCATCACTGACTTCGCGCCGCTGAAGCCCTGGATGCATCGCGTCATCGACACCCTGATCGATGCGACCGAGCTCAACCTGATCAACGTCAATTTCCCGGCGACGCCGCGAGGGTTGATCTGGACGCGAGTGTCGGTGCGGCAGTACGACGGCGTGATCGTGCCCACCAAGGATCCGCACGGTCGCGACCTCTACTGGTTCAGCGTCACGCCGCTCGAGGGGGCCGAAGAAGGCACGGACCGCTGGGCGATTGAGCAGAACTGGATCTCGATGACACCGCTCTGCCTCGACCTCACCGATTATCGGCTGCTGGAGCAGTGCCGCGATCAGCGGCCGCTCGACGAGGAAGTCGCCGCCGCAATCTCCCCGACGCAATCGTCGCCCGAAGCCGCAGAACGCGTGCGGGAGGAAGAGGCTGCGGTCGTCGCAGGCCCGCAACGCGAGGCGTGACGCCTACGGCAGGCTGAAGGCCAGGAACTCGGCGGGGTGCTGCACCCCGCCGATCGCGATCACGATGAACTGTTTGCCGTTATGCATGTAGGTCATCAGGGTGCCAGTGCTGCCCGCGTCCATCGCGTACTCCCAGACCACTTTGCCGGTTGTCTTTTCGTAAGCGCGGATCTTCTTGCCGCCGCCATTTGTCGGCGTGCGCGTGCTGATTTGATCGCCCTCCGTGACAAACAACAGTGACTTGGTCACCAGTGGCGCGGCGCGGACCGCCTGGCCGAGCGGCGGCAGGTTGAGGGCCTTCAGCTCTGGATGAAACCGTGGACCATCCCCGTTCGGGACCATCCACTTCAGCTCACCCTTGTCCAAATCAAGCGCGGTAATGCGTCCGTAGGGCGGCTTGACCAGCGGCAGGCCGCGCGGCCCCATGATCAGCTCGCGCGTTGACGCGCGATACCGCAGATTGGTCTCCTTGGGATCGCCAGGAATCAGGTTGGCCACAAACGGGTTCGTCATCGACGGCACGTAGAGCATGCCCGTCTCCGGATCGAACGCTGCGCCCGTCCAGTTCGCACCGCCAACTGAACCCGGCAGTTCGATCGTGCCCTTGCGATCGGTTGGTCCGGGACCTTCGATCGACGGCGGCGTGAAGATCGGTCCGGTGCGGTAGCGCCTGAAGATCTCGAGCGCCTCGGCGCGAAGCTCCGCCGTGAAGTCGATCAGGTCGTCTTCGGTGATGCCCTGCCGATCGAATGCGGGTGGCTTCGTCGGGAATGGCTGCGTGGCGGATGCGCGTTCTCCGGGAACATCCGACGCGGGCACGGGCCTCTCGACGATCGGCCACACCGGCTTGCCGGTGACGCGGTCGAGCACATAGGCCCAGGACTGCTTGGTCACTTGCACCAGCGCCTTGATCTTCCTGCCATCAACGGTGATGTCCGCCAGGATTGGCGCTGCGGGGTTGTCGTAATCAAACAGGTCGTGATGCACCGTCTGGAAGTGCCACACGCGCTTGCCGGTCGACGCGTCCACGCACACGATTGAGCTGCTGTACAAGTTGTCGCCAAGCCGCGCGCCACCATACATGTCGTTGGTGACGCTCGATGTTGGCAAATACACGTACCCGAGCTCATCATCCGCGCTCATCATCGACCAGACGTTGCCGGCACCGGTGTATTGCCACGAATCGCCGACCCAGGTCTTCAGCGCCTCCTTGTCATCGGCTCTCGGCACGACGTGAAACGTCCAGCGTAATTTTCCGGTGCGGACGTCGTAGGCGCGCACGTCGCCTGGGTCCCCCTCGATCTTCGTCGCGGAGTCCTGATCGACCATCCACGCGCCCATCACGACGACGTCGCGGGCGACGAGAGGAACGGAGTACCAGCGATAGCCGGTGCTGCGGGGACCAACATCGGAACTCAGGTCGATCGACCCGCCGTTGCCAAAGGTAGCGACCGGATCGCCGGTCTTCGGGTCGAGTGCGTAGAGACGCGTGTTCCGGAATGTGAAGATGCGCGCCTCGGCGCCTTCACCCCAATAGGCGACGCCACGGTTCGAACTGCCGCGGGTGTCGTTTGGATTCGGAGCCGCTGCCTGGTCGCCAGGCTTCTGCACCCACAGCGTGCGCCCGGTTGACGGATCAAATGCTTCGACGAGACCAACACCGTTCGAGGCGAACAGCACGCCGTTCACCATGATCGGCGTCGAGCGAAAGCTGTTCAGCAGGCGGGCGCCGGGCCGCAAGAGCGAGGCGTCCACCTGGGGCCGGCGCCACGCGATCCTCAGCGTGGCCACGTTCGACTGGTTGATCTGGTCGAGCGGCGAGTATTTCGTGGATCCGTTATCGCCCGAGTAGTACTTCCATTCGACCTGCGAGGCCTGGCTACCGCTCACCGCCAGTGCCGCGACGATCAACACGCTGAGCCGGATCATGGGCGGTAGAATACACTCCCGGCTCATGAAGGCGCACGAGTGCTATCACTGCAAGGAGTGGGTGGAAGAAGGCCAGCATCACGACTGCTGGACCACCACTGAAAAGGCGCTCACCCAGGATCTGTCCGAGGATCTGCAGGACGCATTTCAGCGCGTCCGCGAAGCGGCCGTCGAGTTCGGCGAGCAGCGCATTTACGCCTCCGGCAGCTGCATCATGTTCTCTCGCACGTCGTGTTATTTCTTCGTGCGCCCGAAGCGTCAGTACATCGAGCTGGCCGTGTTCCTCGGCCGCGCGATCAAGTCACCGCTGATCAAGCGCGTCGAGCAGAAGTCCAAGGTCAAGCTCGCGCACATCATCCAGGTCAGGCATCGTGATGAAATTGAAGCGCCCCTGACAGAGTGGCTGCGCGAAGCCTACGATTTCGAACCGCTCGCCAAGACCGTTGCCAAGGCGAAGAAGAAGACGCCTGCAAAAGCGAAGAAGAAAGCAAAGAAACGATGAAGTACCTGTGCCTTGTGTACCTTGCCGACGACAAGCTTCACGCCGTTCCCGATCGTGAGTGCCTGAACTGCGGTGAAGACCTGCAGAAGCGCGGCGTTCTGTTGTCGGCGGAACCACTGTTTCCCGTGGAGACGGCCAAGACCGTCCGTGTGCGCGATGGCAAGATCGCGATCACGGACGGGCCGTTCGCCGAGACCAAGGAACAGCTCGCCGGGTTTTATCTGATCGACGCGGCGAGCCATGAAGAGGCGCTGCAGATCGCGGCGAGGATTCCGCCCGCGCGCGAGGGCAGCATCGAGGTGCGGCCCGTCAGGGAACTCGAACCCGACGTCTATGTCTAGTTACCGCTCGGCGGTGGCGGCGGTCGCCATCGGCAACCGGTAGGCCACCATCTCTTCGCCGTTGCGCAGCAGCAACACGTCGTTGACGATGACGGGGTGGTTCCATGTCTTGGCGTTGAGCGCCGGCATCTTCGCGATCTCCTTGTAGGCGTCCGGCGTGGCGCTGACGAGCGCCAGCTCCCCTTCTTCGGAAATCACGAGCAGTAAGTCCTGGTCGGCCAGCAGCACCATCTGCCCGTTGCCGTAACGGCCGCCCTTCCACTTGCGCTTGCCATCGGAAAGCTCGATCGCCGAGAGAATCGCGCCGTCAAAGCCGTAGGCGTGACCCTTGTGCACGACGAGATCGTTGAAGTACGGCTTGAGGCCGTTCGACGTCCAGCGTTCGTCGATCTGCCATGCATCACCGTTCTGCTTGATCGCCAATCGCCGTGTGCCGAGGCCGCCGGTGGCGGCCATGCCGTTGATCAGGATGTCGCCGTCTGCCGTGATACCCGGCTGCACGATCGCCCCGCCTTCCCACTTGTGTTCCCACAGGAGCGAGCCATCCTTCGGATTCACCGCGACGGCGCCGGGAGCGCTGAGGATCACCACCTGCGTAACACCGTTCACGGTCACGAGATGCGGTGAGCTGTAGCTGCCGCCATGAATGGGGCCGACCCACTTCGCGGCGCCGGTCATCTTGTCGTAGGCCGCAAGCGTTCCGTAGAGCGACACGATCACGTGATCGTCAACAATGAGCGGCGAGCTCGAGATGCCCCACATCGGTACTTCGCGCCTGGTATCCGTCGCCGCGTTGTGTTGCCACAACAGCTTGCCGGTCGTGGCGTTCAACGCGTTCAGCATTCCTGTCGCGCCGAGGGCGTAGATGCGGTTGCCGTCGATCGTCGGCGTGCCTCGGGGACCAGCGCCGCCGTTCGATTCGTAAAAGCGAATTGGATCTTTGTGCCGCCACACCGGCTCGCCGGTCGACACGCGGTAACAGCCGACGATCTCCTCGTCGCCGCGCTGTTCCTGCGTGTAGAGCAGGTCGCCTCGAACGGAGAATGATGACCACCCGGGTCCTACAGGACGTCGCCACATCTGCGAGGGCGGCGACTGGTTCCAGTCCGTCTTGATCTGCACGTGACGAATCACGCCATCACGATTCGGTCCGCGAAAGCCCGGCCACTCCGCTTCGGCCACGACGGCTTCGGCCTTTGGTGCGTCCGGCGGGGCGATCGCCGGAGTCGTGTTCGACGCCACCACAGCTGCCGTTGCCGGTGTTTCCGCGACCGTTACCGGAGCGGCCTCAACAACAGGAGCTGCAGGAAGGGGCTTCAGCGCTTCTTCCCCACTGGCGAGCAATCGCTCCTCAGCCGTCGGCGTCCATCGCCACTGCAGCAGAAAGCCGCCGCCCATCACGCCTTCGGTCCGAACCGCGAGCATGGGCGCCAGACCAACCAGCAGGAACGACGGAATCAATGCGAGACGCCTGATCCGCTCGCTCTTGCCTGATGAGACGAGCGCCCACACACCAATCGCCCAGGCGAAGCAAACCGTTCCCAGGATGTAGGAGAGATAACCCTGCGCGCCGCCGGCGATGGAAATGTCGACAACGCTCTTGGTGAGCGCGACCGCGATCGCCAGCAGGACCAGCGCGCCGATCCGCTCCATCCATGGAGCACGACTGAAAAGCAGCAGCCACACGATCAACAGCAACGCGCTGAGGACACCACCACCGAGCACCGCGAGCGATCGCTCGACGTCCGCGGACAACAGCGGGCCAACAATGATGATCGCGGCGTACAGCAGCGCAATGGCGATGACGGGCCAGGTGCGAAGCGGGCGTTGAATCGTGTCGTATGTCATAGGGCTTCTTTCACTATTCGGAACGTAACGCTTGCAGCACGTCCACGCGTGATGCCCGGGCGGCGGGCATCAACGACGCCATGAGCGCCGCGGCCACCAGCACACCGGCCGCACCAAGAACGGGACCGACGCCAGGCATCTGCAGGTTATCGAAGAATGACGATGCAACACCGGCGAAGGCATAGCCGAATACCGCGCCCGCCATGAGCCCGATCCCGACAATGAACACACCTTCAGAGAGCACTCGCTTCAGCAGATCCATCGGCGTCGATCCAATCGCCAGACGAACGCCGAACTCTCGCGTCCGCGCGCTCACGCCGAATGCCAGCACGCCGCCAACTCCAACAACCGCAATCAGCAACGCGACTCCCGCGAAGCCCGAGAACACAAACGCGTTCAGGCGATCCGGCGCGAGCACTTCGGTACGAATGTCTTGAAGCGTCGCCATGCGCTCGAGCGGCTGGGTAGGCGAGAGCTCGCGCACGATTCGCGTGATGGGCCGCACCAGCGCATACGGATCCCCACTGGCGTGCACAAACATCCGGCTCGGCGGAGCCATCTGCAGGGTCGGCTGATACACCGCCATGACGTCGCCCTTGACGATGTTCTCATCGTCTACGTCAGCGACGATACCAACGATGCGGCGCGCGACCGGCTTTGGACCGAAGTACGGGTCGACCCACCAGAACTTGCGATTGATCGCATCGCCGTTGGCGAAGATGCGGCGCGCCAGGCTTTCGCTGACCACGACGACGAGCTCCGAGCCGCGACGATCATCAGCGTTGAACTCGCGCCCGGCCAGCAGCGGCACGCCAAGCACGGAAAAGAAGCCGGCTGAGACCACGCGGAATCGCGCCCGTGGATTCTCTTCACCGTCGGCCGGCACATAGCCGTCGGCGAGGAAACCCACCGTTCCACCCAATCGCCCGGCATCGCGCCACGGCGCGATCATGCCGAACGATACGCCTTGAACACCCGGGAGTTCACCGACGCGGCGGCTCAACTCCTGATGGAACGCGGCTTCCGAGGCATTGCCTGGTCCAAGGCTCGGCGACGGCAGATCTGCGGCCAGCACCTGGTGCATGTTGAAACCGGTGTTGGCCGTCTGCATCGCGACCAACGTCGCGAGCAGCGCGCCCGCACTAGCCAGCATCACAAACGAAAACGCAATCTGCGTCGTCGCAAACACTTTGAGGCGGCGATTTGTCGCCGGGGTCACCCGGATGCTGCCGTTGGCGAGGCCGGGACCGGTTGGCGATTGCGCCGACGGCAGCCGAGGCACGTAGGCGAGCAGGACGGCGGCGCCCATCGCCAGGCCGGCGCCGACCCAGAGCAGGCTGGCATCCACCGTCACTTCAAGGGCGCGCACCGAGAAGCGGGCTGCGAACTGCGCGACCAGTGAGACCAGCGGTCGTGCGAGCAACACGCCGAGAACAGCGCCGGCGCCGCACAGCACCAGGCTCTCTGCGAGCAGCGTTCGCCGCAAGGCACCCTTGCTGGCGCCAAGCGCCGCTCGCACTGCGAGTTCACCTTCGCGACGCACCGACCGCGCGAGAATGAGATTGGCGACATTCGAGCACGCGATGATGAAGACCAGGCCAGCTGCTGTCAGCAGGACCAGCAACACCGGGCGCGCGGGCGACGCGATCTGGTCGCGAAGCATGCTGACGCGCAATTGCATCGCTTCTCGCTTTGAATACGAGTCGGGGTTGTCGCGCATCATCGCCGCGTGGATCGCGGTCAGTTCCGCGCGGGCTGAATCGAGCGTCGCGCCTTCTTGGAGTCGTCCGAACAGCTGCGTCATGCGATGCGTCCGCAGCGTTTCCATGGTCGCGCCCATGTGGTGCGGGCTCGTGACCATGTTGGCAATGATCTCGGTGTTTGCGGGATAGGGAATCGACGGCTCGAGGACTCCGATGATCGTCGCAACCCCTTTGTCGAGGCGAATCGATGTGCCGACCACTGATGGATCGCTGTTGAGCGAGTTGGTCCAGAAGCTGTAGGTCACGACCGCCACGCCGGCGGCGTTGCGGCCGTCATCTGCCGGACCGACCAGCCTGCCGTGGATCGGCCGCAGGCCGATCGCGTCAAAGAACTCGCCGTTGACGACGCCGGCACGGACCACGCGTGGCTCTCCGAGGCCGTTGAGCGTGAAGTCAACGGTCGAGAACTCGCCGATGGCATCGAGTTGCGTGACGCCGGCGCGGAAGTCTTTGATCTCTGCGACCGAGAACGTGATCCCGGGTTGGCTGTTGCCGTCGGTGCTCTGCGCGATGTAAACGAGCCGGTCTTCGCCGCGATTGACGAGCGGTCGCAGCAGCACACCTCGGACCACGCTGAAGATGGCGGCGTTGGCGCCGATGCCAAGTGCGAGAGTGACGACCACGGTTGCGGCCATGCCCTTGGCGCGCAGCAGCGAGCGCAGGCCGACGCGCATGTCCTGGACGAGCGCATCCGCAACATCGAACCATCGCGAGTACCACACGCGGCGCATCTCTTCGCGCATCTGCGGCAGGTAGCCGAACTGACGCATTGCCCCAAGCCGCGCGGTCTTCGGATCCTCACCGCGATCGATCCGCTCCTGGACCTCGATGGCGAGGTGGCCGCGAATCTCGTCGTCTATTTGCTGGTCGTCGGGACGCATGGCGTGACGCTCCCTCTTACTCTTCGGTGGCCGGGTTCATGATGCGGCCGATCACGTTGACGAGTTGCGACCAGCGATCGCGTTCGCGCGAGAGCTGGGCCTTCCCTGCCGCCGTGAGCTGGTAGTACTTCGCCTTGTGATTGGCTTCGCTGATGCCCCACTCGGATTTGAGCCAGCCTCGCTTTTCGAGGCGATGCAGAGCGGGATAAAGGGAGCCGGTTTCAACTTTAAGAAGATCGTCGGACTGCTGGCTGATCGCCTGGCCGATGCCGTGGCCGTGGCGCGGACCCCATTGAAGTGTCCGCAACACCAGCATGTCGAGGGTGCCCTGGAGCAGTTCCAGGCGCTCGGGATCAGGAGATTTCGCCATATATGTAGACGGTCTACGGTTGATACGTAGACCGTCTACGGCTTGTTCCCGGCGTAGAATTCCTGGCAGGAGTGTCCATGACCCGTGTGATTGCTGTTCGATTGACGATGATGCTGATCGGCATCGGGTGTGCCGCCAACGCTGCGTTTGCCCAGGCGCCGGCAGCGCCAGCGGCTGCCCCCGCACCGCAGGTGTTGACCTATGAAATGGCGCTTCCGATCATCGATGCGGCGGAGGCCGAAGCCCGCAAGAACAAGTGGAACGTGACCATTGTCGTCACGGATGCGGCGGGCACGCCCGTCGTGTTGCGCCGCCTGACCGGCGCAAGCGCGCGCTCCTATGACATCGCTTCACGCAAGGCAGCGACGGTGGTCGCCACCAAGTTGACGACGGCGGACTACGGCGCGCAGTTGAAGGAGAAGAAGGTCGCGGAAGTGCCCAACGGCATCACCTTCGCGGGTGGTGTGCCGATCATGCGGGGAGCGGAGTTCATCGGCGCGGTCGGCACCAGCGGGGTCACGGCCCAGCAGGACGAAATCATCTCCAAGGCTGGTGCCGCGGTCGTCAAGTAGGCGGAGTCGAGAAAGTGGCTGGCTGTTTGGGACGATCTTCGCAACTACCTCGTCCATGCAGCCTGATCACTTTGTCGCCCTTCATATCCTCTTGAACGCTCAGACTGAGTCCGGTCTTTCATCATGAGCGGGTTGGCCTCCGCCGTTTGGCAGCAGTCCGATTCGAGGCTCCGCGCCTGACCACCGTCGCGGGCACGGCGGCCGCCGGCTCATGCGAGGGGTGACTGTCGAGTCGGCCCTCAGCAAGCGGGGCGCCGACGACCTCGATGGTGTCTGCCACAGTCGCGTTCAGCGTGAAGCCCTCAAAGGTCATCAGCATGCGGCCGATCTGATCCCAGGTGAACGTCCGGCCATCGACGATGAGAAGCGGGAGCGCGCCTTCTGTCTCCGGATCCCACTCGATCACGCCGCTCAGTCGGTGCGCCTGCGTGAGCTGCCACCCATGCTCGGTCTTCTCGACGTGCCGAACGCTGAGTTCCTTCCGGATCCGCTCGCGCAAGAGTTCGAACAGGTCCCGGGCGTCGGTCTCGAAATCGCCGAGGATCTCGAACCGATAGCCGCCTCGCGCGCCTCGCTTCCTGACCTCACGCGCGTACATGGCGTGTCCGGTGCCGACCAGCATCGACCGAATCTCGAAGCGGTGGTGCACGCCATCGACATCGGTGACGACGATGGGCGCGATCGGCGTGTTGTCGAAGTCGATGCCGAGGCGCTCCGCCGTCTCCTGGTTGAAACAGCGGGAGCAACGTTCGCCCACCTCCGCCACCGAGACTGAATCGTAGGGTTGCAGAACCTTTCCGCATAGGCCGCATCGGCGGCGTTCTTCGTCCTGGTCGTCGTGCCTCATGGCGTCACCCAATGCTCGGTTATCAGCTCGAGAGAAAATACCGTCGCTTGGGGTCCTGAGGGCTGGTGCCGACCTCACGAACCAGCCCACGCTCCACCAGTCGAACCATGCGCGTGCGCGTGGCGCGCGGCGTCAGGCCGATCACCTTGGCGACCTCGCTGGTAACCCGCCCAGTGCCGTCGCTGAGGGTCGCAAGAATGGCCTGCTCCGTCTGGTCGAGCGCCGTGGCGCTGACTTGCTTGAGCCACAGCGTCACCCTGAATCGGTTGCCGATCTCCTCGAGCGTCGGCGGTGCCAGCCCAGCATCGCGGCAGGCAGCAGTCATGCGCTGAATGCCGCTGCCCCATTGCTCGATCAGGCCCAGCGCGTGAAAAGTGCGGCCGATCACGCGATTCCGCAATCGGGAAATCCCTCGCGGCAAATCTTCCAGGGTGAGCCCAAACGGCAGGAGCCCGGGATTCTCCACCTCGAGCCGGTCGTCGAAGATAGCGAGGCGAATGGGCGCGCCTCGCTGCGCGTAGTCCGCATGGACCACCGCGTTCACCACGGCCTCGCGGACCGCAATCGGCGGAATGCTCCAGCGCTCGCGACGCCGGACATTGCCAATATCCGCTCCGTGCATGGCGTGCTTCTCGACAAACGCGATTGCGTCTTCGACAGAGCGGATCAAGTTAGCGTGAATCTCCGTGCGGTCCACGATTCGGCTCTTGTCGACACCATGGAATCGTCCGGCTTGGATCCAGGCGTCCGGAAAATGCTGCTCGCGGCTTTCGCCGAAGAGAAGCATGCCACCGACCGTCGGCACATTTCGGCCCTGATGGCTGGTCACCAGCCGCAGGGTGTGCAGATCGGTCCGCCGAAGACGTCGAACGGGCGCGAACGACTCGGAAGCTCCTCTGAAGTCCAACGCTTCCGAGTCCAGTCCCGGCATCGGTTGCTCGTCGTACGCCTCTCCGCGAGCGAAGCGGCGCAGCTCGTCAATCAGCTCACGGTCGGCCCGCCGATTGGTGGACCCCACCCGGACGTAGACGCCTCGGTCCAGGCCCTCCCGCCGTATGTAGTGCGGCCGAACCGGGCTGGCGTACACCTGGATGGCCAGAACATGGCTTCGGCGCCAGGGGACGATTTCCAACTCCGGCACCAGCCGCGGCACGATGTGATCGCTGATGAGGTTGGCCAGACGCTCTTCGAGATCGAGTGGCTCCTTGACACCGCGGACATGTCGCGTCCGGTCTTCGACCCCGATCAGCACCGCCCCTCCCGACGTATTGGCAAATGCGACGAGGCTGCGGAGCACTCCGTTGGGGGAGGACAGGTCGCGCTTGAACTCGAGCGTCTTCCCCTCCGGACGTTTGAGCAGGTCGAGCAGGTCCACGAGCTCAGAAGTATACTCTGAAGCGCTGGCCGCCGCCGCGCTTCAGAGCTTGATGCGCGTCCAGAAGCGCGTGAGCGCACGGCCCGACGCTCTCAGTCGAAATCAGAACCCGCAACGGCTTGAGCCCTAAGAGGTTGGAGTCGATTTGAAGCAAATCTGTCGCACTTCTTGATTCGTAAACCCTGTAACAAAAAAGCCGCAATCTATTGAAAAGGCGGTTCTTAACAGGGTTCACGGGCATGGGAGGGGTTGGCTCTTCACGCTTCGCCATTTTCACGCCTGGCGCCCGGTCCAACTCGTAGGCCGAGTCCGACGCCCTGGCGGTGTTGACAGTGTGTATACACCCAGCTATCGTAATCGCAGAGACATTCGGCCGCCGAACCAGCAGAGGCTCATCATGGCAACCGCGACAGCACGAACCAAGGTCATCAATTTGCGCACAGACGAGGCACGTCGCTCGCTGATCGATCGGGCAGCCGAGGCCATGGGGAAGGACCGGACGGAGTTCATGCTGGACGCTGCCACCCGCGAGGCCCGGTCGGTCCTGCTGGATCGCCGACTGTTCCATCTGGACGACGCGGCGTTCAGACGATTTGCCAAAGCGCTCGATGCTCCGCCGGCGGACAACCCGCGTCTGCGCAAGCTGCTCGCGAAGCGCGCGCCTTGGGAGCGATGAGCCGTCCGATCAGCTCGCCGCAGCATCTCACCAGCGACCACGACGTCTCGGTCTTCGACTGCGCCGTCCCAGAACTGAACGACTGGCTAAAGCGGCGAGCACTACAGAACGAGGGTAGCCGTGCCTCGCGGACGTTCGTGGTCATCGGTGACGGACGTGTCGTTGGCTACTACGCCCTGGCCACCGGTGCCGTCGCTCACGCCGCCGCCACTGGCCGGGTGCGGCGCAACATGCCGGAGCCGATCCCAGTCATGGTCCTCGTTCGGCTGGCGGTCGACCGGGCGCATCAAGGGACTGGCCTCGGTTCCGCACTTCTGCGGGATGCGCTCCTCCGAACGATCGCGGTGGCCGACACCGTGGGCATCCGCGCAATCTTGCTGCACGCCATCTCGGAGGAGGCGAAGCGCTTCTACGTTCACCACGGCTTTGCGGAGTCACCGGTCGATTCCATGACGATGATGATCACCCTCGCGGATGTCGAGAAGGCGATTGGGATCAGCCGGGACCAGGGTCAATGACCCTTGCGGCCGTACCCGGGTTAGTACGCGAACAAATCGACCGAGGGGCCTTGGCCTGGCTCCGTGCGAAATTCTCGCGATTGCTCGAACTTCGCGCCCTCGATCCCGGCCCATTCAACTATCCGATCGCAGTGTTCTCTGAATGGCGGGGCAAGGCCTTCTACCTATCCGTCCGGTATCGAGCGAGGAGCCGACGCCCCCAGGATGACTTCGTCGTCCGGCGCACGCGGATGACGCTTACCGGGTTCGGCAGGTTCGACCTGGCGTACTTTCGCCACACCAACAAGTGGTTCACGGTCCACCGTGGGCTCACAGCCGCGGAGTGCTTTCGGGAGATCGAGGCGAACGAGATCTTCTGGCCGACGACGTGATGGGCCAGCTGTAAGGTTTGACCGAGAACTGGCGTTCTATTGAGAGAGGCCTCTCCCTACGGAAGAGTTTGGCTGGGAGGCAGGGATTCGAATTCTGAGAGAGGTGTTTTTCTAACTTGGTGATGGCGCGCGACTTCTGGTTCTAAGCGCTTGAGTCACAGGCGGTTACGTCGCTCCGTTTCGTTCACTGCCGTCCACGCGAGTTCTCGCGATTCCACCCTCGTCGTGGAGACATTTTGGAGACTCTGCCGGCGGAAGTCGCCGGGCGAGAGTAACATTCACGGAGTCTCCTTGATTGGTTGGACGGTATAGAACAGATGGCCGAACCGAAAGTATTCGTCTCGTACTCTCATGACTCCGAGCCGCACAAGTCTTGGGTTCTTCGATTGGCCACCGACCTGCGAGCCGCCGGCATCGACGCGACTCTTGACCAGTGGGATTTGGCAGCTGGCCAGGACATAGTTGCCTTCATGACCAACGGCATTTCAACTGCCGATAGAGTCATCCTTGTCTGCTCATCCCAATACGTACAGAAAGCAGAGTCGGGAACGGGTGGCGTCGGGTTCGAACGGCTCATCGTCACTGCCGAACTTGTTCAAACGATCGACACCAAGAAGTTCTTGCCCGTCTTGCGTGGAAATAGTTCGTCGAGTAAGACGCCAAACTTTCTGGGTCCTCGGCTCTATATCGACTTTACGGTCGATACAGACTATGCGGCAAAGCTGGAGCAACTGATTCGAGAGATTCACGGCACGCCGTCGACGTCAAAGCCACCGCTCGGGTCAAATCCGTTTGCGGGATCGGCGCCTGCGGTTTCGTCAGGTGCAAGACTTGCGGGGCCTTCGGGCCTAACCACCAGCGGCCACTCAATCCTGAACGATGAGTGGTTCAAGCAACAAGACGACAAGGCGTCGGCTGGGCTCAACAAACTAAACGTCCCTGGGTCAATGGAGCTACGCTTCGCGCTTCACGATCCGGTGAATAAGTCCCAAATAGAGCTGCTGAATGCCATCAGGAATTCGTCGATCCACACGTTCGGTTGGCCAATAGGCGTTTTGCTCGAGAATCGCGACGAATTCAGACCGCGACCCGTCGCCGACGGAGTCGTCGCCGAAGTGTCGCTGCCGGAGGGTAAGTCATCAGGCAAGCCTTCGTACGACTTTTGGGCGTTGCGCAGCAACGGTGATTTCTACCTTCGTCAAAGCCTGTTCGAAGACGAACGCAGCGAGAAGAGAGTTTTTGTAGATACAAGGGTGGTTCGTGTAACTGAGTCGCTTATGTTCTGCGCAAACCTCTACGAGAACCTAGGTGTAGCGGGTGATGCCCCGCTGAGCATTCGAGTGACGCATCGAGGACTGAAGGGGCGAACGTTGACCGCCGCGTCGCCAAATCGCATAGTCACACCTGCGACAACGCTCGAGGATATCAGCGAGTCGAATACACAAGCCTCGATCGCTGCACTTCGTCAGCACCTATCAGATCACGTCGTTCAAGTTGTTGAGCCAATGTTCATGTTGTTCGATTTCAAGCGCTTCGATCGCAAAGTGTTTAATGAGATCGTCAGCAACTTCGCGGCAGGGAAGGTTACGTAGGTCCCACCGTCTGGTCTCACTGCGACTCAGCGCGAATCGTTGACCGTCTTAAGAGTCAGAAATGTATTGGGAAGCGCGACTTACCGGCCCTAGAGATGCAATCGCAGAGGTGGCTCGACAATTTACCGCTGCGGACCTCTTGATCACTAACGAAGGTATTTTGCGATCGTCGACAATCGATGGCGCCGACAGTCCAGATACAGCACGATCGGAGGCCGATCGGATCGCGGTTGCGCTATCAGGTATCTGCCGGCTGCTGATTGGTAGTGACGAACCACTTAGGGTGGATGCGCTCACGCAGATTCGGGACGACGGGAAGCGCAACATCTTCATGAGGCTGGAACCTGCTGTTCTGCGAATCACCGGCGGGCTGATATCGACCGTAGTGACGCGAGCAGATGGCAACGTCGAAGAACGTCGTGCATCGGACCCAGCGCCAAAATGGCTCTCGGCCGCATTGACCGATCCCACGATAGCCAGGGCACTGGCGCTCCGTGACGCCAAGAGCCTGTCGTGGACGGACCTCTATCGCCTCTTCGAAGTAATCAGCGCCGGTGTTGGCGGGGACAACCAGCTGATCTCAAATGGTTGGACTTCGCGGGTGACCATCGGCCGGTTCAAGCACTCTGCCAGCAGCGTTACCGTAGCGGGCGATGACGCCAGGCATGGGGTCGAGACAACGAATCCGCCGTCGAACCCGATGTCGCATGGCGAGGCCAAAGAGTTTATCGACAGTCTGTTGCGCCATTGGTTCGAATCTGGCGCTGTTTAGCAGACTGCTGCCATACTCGGCGCGATGGTTCAGACCATTTCCGAACGCGAGTTTGAAAAGTTCTGTCGGGCTCGCGGGATTCCCTTTGAGCGCGTACCGGAAACTGATAGCAGAACTCCCGACTATGAACTCGTTCTCGGCACGTCACGCGTCGTCGTGGAAATCAAAGAGATGGAGCGCAACGACGAAGAACGTGAATCGGATCGACTGGTCGCAGAACGCGGCTATGGAAACGTTATCTCGCACACGCCAGGCGAGCGAGTTCGTCGAAAGATCCAATCGTGCTCCAAGCAGTTGAAGGCGCGTGCGAAGGGTGTCCTGCCAACCCTGTTGGTGGTGTTTGACGGCGGCCGAGTCGTCGGACACGTCGAACCGTACAACATCCGCGTGGCGATGTACGGCTTGGAGCAAGTTCATATTGCGGTGCCACCCATCGGTACAGGATCACCGCATGCGACTGGTATTGGTCATGGTCCGAAGCGAAAGATGACCGCTACCGACAACACTTCAATCAGCGCCATCGGCGCTCTGGTCATGACCGGGCCGGACCAGCATCACCTCTTGGTTTACCGAAACTCATTTGCAAAGATACTGAGCCTGTCCCAGTTTCGTGGACACCTTTTGTAGCGCACAATGCGCGAAGGAGTCCACGATGGCTCGACGACGACATGTGGTGTATCCGGCCGAGTTCCGCGCCGAGGCGGTGCGTCGCGTTCGGAATTCTGATGAATCGGTCGTCGCGATCGCGACGGATCTGGGCGTGGCGATTCCGACCCTGCGGCGATGGGTCGACGCCAGTCGTCCGCAGCCTGAGGTGCTACTCACCGATGATGAGCGCACGGAGTTAAAACGGTTACGCAAAGAGGTGCGCGAGCTGCGGATGGAGCGCGAGATCCTAAAAAAAGCGAC
>CAZVLS010000031.1:0-33682 GCA_964628295.1 uncultured Acidobacterium sp. | reverse complement strand
CTAGCGGGCTAGCGGGCTAGCAGGCTAGCGGGCTAGCGGGCTAGCGGGCTAGCGGGCTAGCGGGCTAGCGGGCTAGCGGGCCGACAGGAAAACACCCATGCAATTGCTGCATGGGTGAAATCCGCACATTCTATTTTTGAATCCAATCGGGAGTCGTAGGATTGGAGCTGCGAGGCCTTAATTAATGGACAATTCCCGCGAACGAGTCATTTCCATCAGCCTGAACGAAAGCGAGTGGCAGAAGTTCGTCAGCCTGCATCCGCAGCCGGTGAACTGGATCCGCGAACGGATCCAGGAGTCGCTCAGCAGCGTTACTGCTTCGTCTCAGGCTTCGGCAACTGCCGCAGCGAATACGACGTCCGCGACCACACGCTGACGCCAGGGCGGTTCACGAGCTTCACCTCGATCTTCCGGGTCCGCTTCATCGGATCCGGGTTCGTCGACGAGTAGCCGAGCATGTAGTAGTCGCTCGTCTCGGCATCGATGCGCTTGAGCGCCTTGTCGAAGTTGTTCTGGTTCACCACCGCAATGCCACCGGTCTGCTCGGCCAGCACGCGCAGGCTGTCCTGCGTCTTGCGCACGTAGTCGCCGAACTCCACCGGGTCCAGCGTTTCGTCGAGGTCGGCGCCGGCTACCAGGCCGCGCGGGTCAATGGTGTAGAGCGTGGCGTTGGCGCGGTTGGCCGCGCGTGTCACTTCCGTCAGCTCGCGCACCAGGTCGGCATCCGCAAACTGGTTCTGGTTGGTCATGCCCTGCTGCTGCCGGCCCTCTTCGCGCGTCTGGCCGAAGCGGCCACCAAACACCGGATCCTCCCCGAGCCGCGACTCCGCAAAGGGGTTGAAGTCGTAACCATTGCTGACCCAGACCACCGCCTTGCGACGGTTGTTGATCTTCTCCATCTGCGTGAGCATGTCGTAGACGGTAGAGAACGCGACGTGCGCGCGGTAGCGCACTTCGCTCGGGCCGTCGGCGCCCTCCGAACCCTGGATGATGTCGGCCGGCTTCAACCCGCTGCCCGTGATCTTCTTGATCGATTCCTCGAGCACCTTCAGGTCGTAGGTTGGATCAATCGCCAAAGACGAGGGACCGGTCGACACGATCGAGAACATGTCGCCTTCGTGCACGAGGGTCTTCGAGATGCGCTTGAACAGGTCGCGGATGCGGCCGGTGTTGCGGAAGTCGAGATGCAGATCGTCCACGACGATCAGGAAGATGCGGCCCGCGGTGTCGTTGCGCGGACGCGAGACCGGCAACACGAGCCCTTCCTGCGCGACAGGTGCGGGCGGCGAGGCCAGGTTGTGCACGCGGCCGCCGTGGACCAGGGTCATCGACGTGATGTCCTGCTTGACGCCGTCTTCGTAGAGCTCGAAATCGTTCTTGGTCAGGTCGGCAACGAACTGGTCGCGGTTGTTCCGGGCAATGACGTCGGTCGTGACGAAGTCGATCGCGACACGGAACGTGGCGTTGGGGTTCTGGGGAGCCGCAGGAGCCTGCGGTGCCTGAGCCCCGAGCGTCGTGGTCAGCGCAAGCGCAGCCAGTCCGGCCAGTCGAAGTGAGGTTGCCTTCATGTTGACAGTATAAGACGGACGAAGGGGTCTTAAGGCCTTTAGGCCAGCTCTGCCTTTAGCTTGTCGAACAGCCCATCCGCGGCGCGTACCCCATCGAGGATAGCGTCGGGGGTGGCCCACAAGTCAGGGTTGAGCGGCTCCGCGCGTTTGACCCACGCGTCGCGACCCGCGCCCTCGCCTTCCTTTTCCGCGATGCGCGAGATGATCTCGGCATAGCGCCCGCGCAGCCGCGTGGCGATTTCCCGGCCGACCAGCTCCTCGAGCAAGCGGTTGCCCTGGGATCCGACCGGGGCGGCCACGATCGGCTCGTGCGCCGGTTCAGGTTCGGGCGACTCCGGGGTATCGCCAAATTCCTGCGGAGGCTCCTCGGGCGCGTCGTCAACCGGCGCGTGATCTGGCCTCGGCTCGCGTGAACGGTGATCGCGCTGCTCCCGGGGTGGCGGGCCCTGAGGCTTCTTTTTCTTTTGCGGGCGCGCCGGCGCCTCGTCTTCCGGCGTCATCACCTCGCTCAGCGCGAGAATCGCCGGCCAGTCGAAGTCAATATCGGGATGATTGTCTTCGATGGTGCGGATCGCGTCTTCGTCCAGCGGCGAACGCCCCAGCAGGATGCCCGGGGCGGTGCGATACCAGTACAGCAGGCGCGGCCGATCGCCAGGACGATCGGCATGGAGCAGGAACGTGTTTTCAGTCCCGCGTCGGTCGCGGGTCAATCTCAAAAATGGCAAGTTTACCGGCGCTTCTTACCGGCCTTTGGCTTGGCTTTGGGCTTGGGCTTCGGCTTGGCGGCCGGCTTGGCTGCCTTCTTGGGTGCCGGTTTCGCCTTTGCCTTCGCCGCAGGTTTGGCCACAGCCTTGGCCTTCGGGGCTGCCTTGGGCGCTGGAGCTGGTGCCTTCTTGGCGACAGGCTTGGGCGCCGGCGCGGCTGCCTTGGGAGTGGACTTGACGATGACCTTCATCACCGGGGCGTCCGGTGAGCGGTGCACCATCGTGAAACGAACCTGGTCGAACTGCGTGCTGTAGGTCCAGAGTTCCGCAACGACGATTTGATACTCGTCGCAAATGCGGCGAGCGGCATCGACCGAGGCAGGCGGCACGTAGAGGTGCAGCGGCACCCGCAGCTTGCTGTAGACGCCCCACTCAGCCCGGGCCTCGATCGAGTTAACCGATTCACCCGTCTCGACTTCGACGGTTCCGAGGAGCCGCTTGCCTCCTTCGGCAAACAGCAGCAGGTCCGGAAACACCACGAGGTCGCCCACCGTGACGGACTGGTTCTGCTCGTTCCCCGGGTTGATGACGACTTCGTTCTTGCGCTTGTAGCGGGCCTGGAGCTGTCGGATGACACGGTCGTGCTCGAGTTGCTCACGGACCGGCCGGGTGAGAATCGGGCTCACTATGCCTCCGGAATCTGAAGAAACGCGAAACTATAACACGCAGGGGACATGGCAGAATGGTCGGATGTTACAGCGTAATTACGCCTTATCGTGCGTAGCCGTTACCTTTTTCACGCTTTATCTTGGTGTTTTATCGGCCCAGACGCGTCCGCCGGCGCCGGTGCAGGGCATGGATCCGGCCATCGTCAAGCTTTTGGCGGGTATCCAGGCGGCCGATAAAGGCCAGCTGGCTGTGTCCGCCGAGGACGGTAATTTCCTCCGCCTGATGGTTGGGGCCACCAACGCCAAGTCCGTCCTGGAGATCGGGGCCGCCAGCGGCTATTCCGCCATCTGGATCGGCATGGGCCTCCGCCAGACCGGCGGCAAGCTGACCACCATTGAATACGACCCCGTCCGCGCCAAGGAGGCCGCGGCCAACGTCCAGAAGGCCGGCCTCTCCGATATCGTCACGGTCGTTGCGGGGGATGCGTTCAAGGAAATCCCGAAGGTGCAGGGCAACTTCGACGTCGTCTTCCTGGATGCGTGGAAGCCCGACTACATCAAGTTCTTCAACATGGTGTTCCCGCGCGTGACCCCCGGCGGCCTCTTCATGGCCCACAACGTGGTGAACAAACGCAACGACATGCTCGACTTCCTGAAGGCCATCGAGACGCATCCGGCCGCGTTCACCACGACGGTGACGGCGGGTCACGAGGGAATCTCGATGACCTATAAGAAGCGGTAACGTTCGACAGGCGTTCGACGTACGTTCGACAAGCGTTCGACGTACGTTCGACAAGCGTTCGACGCACGTTCGACAGGCGTTCGACGCACGTTCGACAGGCGTTCGACAAGCGTTCGACGCACGTTCGGCGCACGTTCGGCGAACGTTCTTCGAACGACCGTAGAACGGAGAACGATCATGAGACAAGTGCACCTGATAGGCGTGCCGTTGGACCTCGGCGGCAATCGGCGCGGCACCGACATGGGGCCGTCGGCGTTTCGTATTGCCGGCATCGGCGAGCAGCTCTCGAAGCTTGGCTTGCACGTGATCGACAAGGGGGACGTGCCCTCGCCGATTCCCGAGGCGAAGGGCGCCGGCGACCCGAAGAAGCGCTACGTGCGGGAGATCGCGAAGGTCTGCCAGCGCGTGTATCAGACCTCGCTCGCGTCATTCTCCGAAGGCGCGATGCCGATCGTGCTCGGCGGCGATCACAGCCTCGCGGCGGGATCGGTAGCAGCCGCGGCGACGCACGTGCGCACGCAGAACAAACCGCTTGGGTTGATCTGGGTCGATGCGCACGCCGACATGAACAATCCCTCGTCAACCGAATCCGGCAATGTGCACGGGATGCCGCTCGCCGCGCTGCTCGGGACCGGTCCAACCGAACTGTCGCACTTCGGTGACGCGACAGCGGCGATCGCCGCGAAGCACACCGTGCTGGTCGGGATTCGCAACCTGGACGAGGTCGAGAAGAGGATCGTCCGCGCGTCGAAGGTGCACGCGTTCACCATGAAAGAGATCGATCGTCTCGGCATTGCGGAAGTGATGGCACGCGCGATTGCCATCGCGTCCAGGGGGACCGGCGGCTTTCACGTGTCATGCGACCTCGATGCCTGCGATCCGACGGTCGCACCCGGCGTGGGCACGCCGGTCAAGGGCGGACTCTCCTATCGAGAGGCGCACGTCGTGATGGAAATGGTCGCGGAGTCCGGCCGGATGACGTCGTTCGATCTGGTCGAAGTGAATCCCACGCTCGACGTGCGCAACATGACGGCGCAGCTCGGGACAGAGCTCGCGCTAAGCGCGCTCGGCAAATCGATTCTTTGAAAGGGTCGACGAACCTGAAGGTTCGTCGCTACAGCAGTCGCCCGCTTTACGACGCGGCGATGCGGCCGAAACCGCTGGAGTTGCCGCGTGACTGCTCGAGCATGTCTTCGAGCGTGTCCATCAGCATCACGAGCGAGTACGGCTTTTCGACGAGGCGCGTGTTCGGGCGGATCGTTTCGAGGTCGGCGGATTCCGATCGCAGGCCCGAGAAAATGATCACGGGAATTTCGGGCGGAGCCGAAACCACCACCTCACGGCCGGAGCCGCGACGCAGGCGAAGATCCACGATGGCTGCTGCGGGACGATGAGCCTTGATGGCGTCGAGTCCTTCGTCAGCAGTCTCCGCCGTCACGACGGTGTACTGCCGCATCTGGAGAAACTTGACCAGGGGCTGACGCACGGCGCTGTCGTCTTCGACAACGAGCACGACCGGAGATGTTTCGCGGACCACGGCAGAATTATCGGACTATTTCATTCGCAAAGATACAGGAGAACGGTAGGACATCGCCGGCCGTGGTGTGCGTACAACGGACTTCACCGACACGGCGGGTCGCCGCTACCGGCGGGCGCGGATCTGCTTCGCGTGATGATGCGTGTGCGACACATGGAACGCCAGCCACTGATCGACGGTGAGCGCGCCAAGGATCGGATGATCGAGCATCTTGCCGGTGCCGAGCGTGTCACGCGTCTTGATGGCGGCGGCGTCCAGCCATTGCAGGTGCGTGCGGGTCGCGTCGATCACCGCGGCGAGATCGAGTTCACCGGTCGGGATGATCTGCTTGGGGGCCGGGCGGCCTTCCGGAAACAGTCCGAGGTTGATGACCACAAACTGCGAGACCAGTTGCTTGAAAGTGGTGCGGCCGGCCAATGGCGCGCCCTTCTCCAGGCAGCGCTCGAACCCTTTCGCCGTTCCTGAATAGGCGCGCGAGAGATGCTCAACGACCTCCGCGACCGACCATTTTGCGGGATCGCGCCGCACGCGCGACTCGTCGCCCGCACCTTTGGTCGCGGACAAGACGGCTGCGAGGCAGGTCTCGAGGTGTGGATGCATTGGGTAGCTTGCCAACCGTAGCGCCCGTCCACCTTCGCCTGAACGGGTGCGAAGGTTGGTGAGCGGGGTGGGGATCGAACCCACGGCCAGAAGCTTAAAAGGCTCCTGCTCTACCACTGAGCTACCCGCCCGAACCACTTATTGTACACTGCTGGGTCCCGTTCGAAATGGATCGCTACCTATTTCTGGCTCTCGTCGCGGCGTTGCCGATCGCGCAGCCGTCACTTGGTGCGCTCGGCGGCTATCCGGTCCTGGTGACCGACGTGCTGTTCGTCGCGATCGCCGGGTTATTCGCAATAGGTGTCGCGGCCCGCACCGAGACGTTCATCTGGTCGCGTTGGTACGCGCCGGTCGGGGCGTTTGTGGCCGCCGGACTCCTGTCGGCAGCGGCATCCAGCGACTCACATGCCACGATCCTGCGAGCTGCCGGCACCGGGTACCTCGCAGCCCTCGCCCTGCTCGGCGCCCACTATGGCCGCGACGAGCAAATGCGAAAGTCGATCGTCATGGCGTGGATGGCGGGAACCGTCGCGACGCTAGCCGCATCGGCCACTGGCGTCGCGCTCTTCCTCGCCGGCCGAACCGATAACTGGTTCCTCTATGGCTTCGGCAGCCTACCCGCGGGCAGTTACCCTCGCGTACAGGGTTTGTTCGTGAACGCGAACATGTTGTGCACCTATCTGGCAGCCAGCGTGTTCATGATCATGGCCGCCGGCCGCGCGGGCTTGGTCGATCGACGCATCACGCGACCACTCACCCTCGCGATCATTGCCGTGGCCGTGCTCACGCTGTCACCCGGACTGGGCGGGCTGGCGCTGGCGCTCTCGCTCTGGTGGAGCGCGGATGCCGCCGCGCCCAGCGCCCGTCGCATCCGCCTGGCCGGAGCCGCGGCGGCAATGCTGTTTGTCCTCGCGACTCTCGGCTCCCCGACCATGCTGCTCCGCGATGATGTTCCCGGCTTCGATTTCAAGCCGTCGTCACGGGTACTCGCGTGGGAGGACGCGGCGCTGACGTTCGCGGCGCACCCGTTACTCGGCGCGGGACCGGGCGCCGCTGTGGCGCATGTCAACTACGTGAACGCCTCGCGCGGCTCCGAGCTACTCACCGACGCGCACAACACCTGGCTGAGCGTGCTCGGGCAGTACGGTCTGCTCGGCTTCACGGCCTTCGCCGCGATCATTGCGATGCTGGTCGCCAGGATGCGATTTCCTGTAGTGATCACGCCAGCGAGCGCGTGGCGGACCGGCTGCGAGCTCGCACTGGTGGCGGCGCTGCTCTATCCCAGCCTGTCTGGATCGTTCGAGGACACCAGGCACATCTGGCTTCTGCTGGGACTCACGCACGCCGCCCAGCGGCAAACCGTCAGGGCGCGCGAAATAAGTCTCCAAACTGCCGCGTGATCTCGTCGGCGGCGGCGCGATGTCCGGCCTCCGTAAAGTGGATGTCGCGCAGGAAGTACAGCGCCGAACTTTTCGAGGCGGTCTCAAACGCCGGCGACAACGGCAGGAACGCAATCGATTCTCCGTCGGCCCAGCGCCTGATCTTTTCGTGGAAGTCGAGCTCTCCGACCGCGACCGTCCCATCCCCCATCAACCGGTAACGTGACGGCACCGCCATCAGCGTGAATCGTGCGCCTGTCGCTGTCACGCGGCGGCTCAGCTCGCGAATCAATCGCGCGGATTCTTCCGGCCAATCGGGATTCTCCTCCGCCTGGCCGCCGAAGGTCCAGATCGGCTGCCCGGCATGCGCACGCGTCCATTCCCACTTCTGCGTGGTGGCCCGCACGTAGCGCGCAATGTAGGACTTGCGCAGCTGGGCGGTCACCCATCCGCCACCAGGCCCCTGGATCGCCACGGGGAAACCCTGCCCGTCCAGGATCGCCGACCGCAGGTAGGTGAGATCGTCGCCGACGTCGTTACCAAACAGCAGCACGAAGACGTGCGTGGGCTGCCACGCACGCACGTCCTGCTCCCACAGCGGCAGGTAGATCGCCGGACTGTAGGAGCGAACGCCGTAATTGCGGACCTCGCAGCGTCCGCGCGCGCGTTCTTCGAGCAGGCCGGGGAAGCTCGCCTCGTAGCGCACTTGCCCTGACTCCGTAAACGAATCGCCGATGAGCGCGACGCGACACTTCAGGCCAGGCTCCGGCTGCGCCGATCGATCGCGCACCACGCGCCGGCTGTCGTCATAGTGAATTGGAAATCCGCCAAGCTCGCCGGACGGGTGCTGCTGCACGAAGCTGTAGTTCTTCGGATGCACGTGATGCAGCACCGGATCGGACTCGATCGGCGAGTTACCGAGGCCGAGGTTCATCAGCCGCAGCGCGACCTCGACCAGCACAATCGACAGCAGCAACGAGCCGGCAATGGCGGCGAGACGATAGCGAATCATGTATGACGGGCGTGATCGAGGAGCGCGCGCGTCGCTTCGTGCTGGGGCGCGGTCAGGACGTCCGAAGGCGGACCGGCTTCAACAACCTCCCCGTTGGCCAGGACCACGACGCGGGTCGCAAACGAGCGGACAAAATCGTCGTCATGTGACGTGAGGACAAGGGCGCGCCCCGAATGCGCGAGCTTCACGAGCGCGGCGCCAAGGTCGTTGCGCCTTGCCGGGTCCAGGGATGCGGTCGGCTCGTCCAGCAGCAACAGCGGCGGATCCACTGCCAGGGCGCGAGCGATGGCCACGCGCTGGGCCTCTCCACCAGAGAGTTCACGCGGCAGCGCCGCACCACGATGACCGACGCCGAGCTGATCGAGCAGCGCCTGCGCACGGGTCCGCGCCTCGGCCCGAGGCAGCTTGTGGACCTCGACCGGCGCGAGGGTGATGTTGTCCATCGCGGACAGGTGCTCGAACAGGTAGTGGAACTGGAATACCATGCCCACCTTGCCGGCCGTCACGGTGCCGCTGTCACCGGATTCAAGTCCGGCAATGACACGCAGCATCGTCGTCTTGCCGGAACCGGAGAGGCCCATCAGCGCCACGATCTCGCCGTTGTCGGCGTGGAGGTCAACGCCGCGCAGGATCTCGCGCGACCCTCGCGACAATCGCAACTGCTTCACGTCAAGGGCGCGGCTCATACGGAGGGCATCCTCCATTTCTCTTCGAGCTTCCTCGCCAGGTAACCAAGCGGCAGCGACATGGCGAGATACAGCGACGCGCACAGCACGCCTGGAATCACCCAGCTGCCGATGTTGGTGGCAAAGATCTGCGTCTGCTTGGTCAACTCCACGACGGTCAGGACGGAGACCAGGGACGAATCCTTGAGCAGCGCGACAAAATCATTGGTCATCGGGGCGAGCGCGAGCCGAAACGCCTGCGGCGCGCGGATCAGCCGCAGCGCCTGCATGCGCGTGAAGCCAAGGATGCGCGCGGCTTCGAGTTGCCCGCGCGGCACCGCCAGCAACGCGCTGCGGTAGATTTCGCTCTCATACGCCGCGTAGTTCAGGCCCAGTCCCAGAAGCGCGGCGAGGAACGCCGGCAACCTGATCACCGAGGCCAGCCCGTAATAGATCACGAACAGCTGCAACAACACCGGCGTGCCGCGCATCACTTCAACATAGCCGGTGAGCAGCATGCGCGACACCGGATCGCCATAGACGCGACCGACCGCAATGGCCATGCCGAGGGCGACCGCCAGCGCCATCGCCGCGACGGACAACACCAGAGTGATGCCTGCGGCACGGAATAGCGAAGGCAGATAAGTGCGCACGGCGCCCAGGGTGCCTGCGGTGCCGGTGGTGCCTACGGGGGTGGTGCCGAGTGGTTGCGATTCGCTCAGCACTCGATCGTACAGTGCGGGCTGATCGGCGTTCCAGACGTTCCACTTCCTGAAGATGGCTTCGAGCGTGCCGTCACGCATCGCATCCTTGAGGACTTGATCGACCTGGTCACGAAGCGCCGTGTTCGACGGCGCGGTGATGATGATGTAGAAGCCAACGGCGAGAGCGTCCGGATGCGTGACCAGGCCGGCGTTCCGCCGCATCGCGCGATCGGCCAGCACGTTGTCGAGCACGACGCCATCGACGCGGCCAAGCGCCAGGTCCGAATACGGATGCACGTCATCGTCGTACGACACGGCGGTGATGCCATGAGACTTCTCCGCTGCAAGCAGGAGGTCGTAGGCCATGGTGCCACCGAGCGTGGCCACGCGCAGGCCTTTCAGATCGGCGAGCGTGCGATAGCGGTCCCGGTCGCGCGCACGAACGGTGAGCACTTCGCGAAATTCGTAGTACGGAACGCTCGCGGCCAGGGACTGGCGGCGGGCAGGGATGTCTTCGATTCCGCTGAGGCCGATATCGAAGTCTCCCCTTCTTGCAGATTGGTCGAGCGAGGTGAACTGCACCTGCATGAATTGCGGGGTTCGTCCCAGCTTGCGAGCGATGAGTTCGGCGATCTCGACGTCGAAGCCCACCAGCTTCGCCTGGTCCTGCGGATCCGCCTCCACGAATGGTGCGCCGCCCTCGGCATCGCCTCCCCATCGCAACGTCTGCGCGTGAGCGGGCGCAACACAAACCAGGGTGGTCACAATCACGGCAGCAAGCGCCACGCTCTTTATCGTCATGGCTAGTAGGCGTCGCCGAGGAACGGGAGCATTCGTCCGCAGTAAAGGACGCCGAACCACGCCACCAGGGAGATCACCCCCACTATCTTGGCTGAAATCGGGGTATCGACGCCGGGCTCAAGAGCTACCAGTCGTGCCGACAATCGCGATTCAAACACCATCGCGTTGAGGCCCGCAATGGCGATGAACCCGACCTTCCACCAAAACATCCTGTTGCTCGCGTACTGCTCGGGCAAGCCGACGATAAACACCAGCCCGGTCAGCAGATTGATGGCGAATCCGATCATCGCGAGCGGAACCAGGCTGTGCGCGGCGCGGATCGACACGCGCCGGAAGAATCCCATCAGGCGCAGGTCGAAGACGCCGGTGACGCCGATCAGCAGGCTCAATCCGATGAAGTGCAGGATCTCGGCCAGCGGCCACACCCACGTGCGTTCGTTGATCCACGTCGACGCAGACGATGCCTTGAGCCACTCGACGATGACGGTGATATCCATCACGGCTTAGAGATACGCCAGCAGCCGGCCGGCGACGATCGCAGCGGTCCACAGCACCAGCGACGAGATCGCCAGCACGCGTGCGCGGCCGTTCGGCTGATCATCTGCGATCACGACGCGCGACACCTGTTGCGTTACGATCAGCGCCAGCGCGATCAGCGCGAGCTTCACCCAGAACACGGTCTGCGATGATTTGGTGGTGGCATCGGCCATGAACAGCGCGACGCCGGTGATGAAGTTCAGCGCGAACGCCGACCACAAGATCCGGAACAGCGGCCGCATGGCGGCCACAGGAATCTGCGGCGCCATGCCGAGCAATCGGGCATCGACGACCGCGCTCACGCCCGCGACGATCGCCAGTCCGACGGTGTGCAGGGTGAGGATGGTGGGATAGGCCCAGATCGAGGTCGACTCTCGCGTCCAGACCGCCAGAGCCGACCCTTCGATCGAGGTGAGGAACTCGCTCAACGCAGCGGCGGTTCTTTCGGCACGGTGCCGCGCAGGATCGCGGAGCCGTCGGACTTCATCAGGGTACGGATGCAGCAGATGCCGTGCGCGTCGGGATTCCGCGACGGCTGTCCGGAGACCTTGATCTCGGTGCCGGGCTTCAGCGTGTCGACCGTCAGGTTGTTCCGCGCCAGCTGCGCGCCGGTGCCCATTTCGACCTGCCACTCGACCTTCGCGCTGCCCTTATCCTTGTCGGTCACGTCGAGATACAGGAACGAGTGCGGATTCTTGATGTGCAGCTTGGTCACCACGCCGACCACTTCAATTGTCTTGGTCGGATCGTAGAAGGGCGCGCTGGAGTGATGCGCGATCACCGGCACCACTATGACGCTTACTAATAACGCCCCGACGGCGATCGACGCCGCCACAACAAACCATCGCTTCGCGTTCATGCTGGGTGTCCTTTTCACTTGTATTTCGGGATCATCATCTTGATCGGGGCGCGCGACGACTCGGGGTCGCACTCCCACGCTTCGAGCTGATAGCCGGGCGCCGCGGCGAGCCAGCGCGTGGTGTACGACGCCGGCTGGCGCAGGAACAGCGGATCTTCGACGGTGAGCGTCAGCTTGAGCTCACCGTTTTCCTTCCAATACTTCTCGGTCACCTTCTTCAGCGTGGACGAGGGGATGCCGTTGTAGTCGTCAAAGCCGGTGATGTCGAACAGGAAGTGATCGGTCTCGACGATCAGCGCGTTGCCTTCGTAGCGGCCGACCGAGAATCCCTGCAGCGAGTAGTCCTGCACGGTCGGCTTGCGGCCGTCGAGATAGATGGTGCGCGTCTGGTCGTCTTTCTCGTAGCGAATGACCACGCGATCGGGCCACTGCACGACCTGCATGTAATACGGGTCGTACTGGATCGCCGGTGATGATGACGGCACGCAGTCGTACTTGGGGGCGATCGCCTCATCGAAGACCTTCATGAAGGCCTGGGCGCGCTCGTTGACCACCGGGAAGTTGGTCTTGGTCCACGGCGCGGTCTCGCTGTTGATCGGCCTGGCGCGCGTGCCGCCGTTCCAGATGCCGGCAATATCGGGGAATCGGCTCTGCACCGCGGGCGGCGCCTGCCCTGCCGGACGCGCCGCTGCCGGCGTCGCCGGCGCTGCGGGTGCCTGCCCTGCGGCGGGCGCCTGTCCGCCCACTCCGAGGGTCGTCGCCGTGAGCGTCACGAACGCCACCGCGCCAACGGCCTTTCGTAACTCGACAATGTTCATGGGGCCAAATCCTACACGGAACCATGGGTTTGAGAACCGGCCGGATTGATATGAAATGGAGATGGGCAACGCCGGTGTTTCAAACGCCGGCGCACGATATGGGCCGGCATCGTGCTACAATCGGTTGTTTCTCACCTCGCGTCCCCGTCGTCCAGAGGCCTAGGACGTGGCCCTTTCAAGGCTAAAACACGGGTTCGAATCCCGTCGGGGACGCCAAAACATCTAAAGGTTGTCTGCCGTGTGATTAGCGGCGGCTGAATCTGATTTCCACTAAGCGCTCGCCGTCTCGTCCGCATTGTCCGAGGCGCAGGTTCCCGGTCATTTGAGTGCCGTTGACGCGCGCACTGAGGAGCATGTCGCAGTTGGGATCGAGTATCGCCGTCCCGAGTCCAAGCGTCACAACATCAATCGGATCGGTTGCCGAACGCGGGATCACACGAAGCGATCCGCCCAGCAATGAGCCAGGTGAACTCAGGGTCCAGCCGTCCCGCTGCGATGCTGAAGCCCCAATGGTCAGGGTCATCGTCCCCGAGCCTAGGTCCGTGTCTGCAAAGGGGCCAGTCCAGACCGTGCCCGTGAGCGAGACCGATGTCGGTGACGTTAGGGCGCCATCGCCGCATCCGACGCCTAGGGACGCTAGAGACAGCGAAGCCAGCAACGAGCAGACCTTAAGACGTGCCACGCGCCAGCATCATACTCGGCAAGAACTGAGCGTAACCACACGCATGATCCGTTCGCTATACTCTCGCGCGTGACTATGCTTTCGTTCGCGGTCGCGCTGTGCATCACCGCGCTCCCTGCCCTGCCCCAGGCGGGCAAGCAGTCGCCGTCCTCCCTGACCATTGTTGTCATCGAGGGCGAAGACGCCGTCAACGTCATTCAGCAGCGCACCGCGGTGGCACCCGTGGTCGAGGTGCGCGACCGGAATGGCCAGCCGGTAAGCGGTGCGATCGTCACCTTCTCTGTTCGGAGCGGGCGGGCGGCATTCAACGGCGCTCGCACGATCACCGTGGCCACGAACGCGGCCGGCCGGGCCGCGGCGACCGGACTCACGCCAACGGGCGCCGGTGCGCTACAGATGGGCGCCTCCGCGGCATTCGAAGGCCAGACGGCCGTCGCCACCATCGTCCAAACCAACGTGCTGACGGCGGCCGAAGCGGCTGGTGCCGCTAGCGTGGGAAGTGCGGGCGCGGGAGGCGGAGCGGGTACGAGCGCCGGCAGCGCGGCCGCGAGCGGCGGGGGCGGTCTGTCCGGCACGACGATCGGCATCGTCGGCGCAGCGGTCGCCGGTGGCGCGGTGGCGGCAATCAGTGCGGCCGGCGACGACGCGGATCCGAGCGCAAACTCGTCAGGTTCGGCCGCAAATCGCTACACCGGAACCGCAACGATGACAGTGGTGGACACCGCACGGTCTACGGGCCTGCAGAACGCGCCCGGCAACTCGGGCGGAGTCTGCACCTTCACGCGCGCCGTGGCGATCACCATGAACGCCCAACTCCAGGACAACTCGCAGGGCGTGATCACCAGGGGCGAGTTCTCGAGCCGATGGACCGAGACCGAGATCAACAAGAGCTGCCCGACCACGGTCACCACCGGCGGCACCTTTCCGGGTTCGGGACCGCAGGTAGATGACGTCTCGGGGCAGCAGATCGGCAGCCTGCACTTTGATCGCATCGATCGCGGCTCGCCGGCAGCGGGCACGACGATCACCGTCACGACATCATTCAACGGCGCGTTGAGCGGCGAAGCGATCGTTGGGACATTCACGCTCTCGCGAACGCAAGCCGGCCCCGGCGACGCTCGCGAAGAGCGCCCCGCGACGAGTGTGGCAATTACGCTGCGGCGGCAATAGGGAGGACATGCCGTTCGCCATGCTCTCAGTTAGGCTCAGCCGTCTCTGGCCTGGCTGGCGCGGACTCGATCGCTCAAACGGACTGTCGTTGGTGATCAGCGTCGCGGTCGCGATCATCACGATTCAGTCGCATGCCCTCCTGACGCCGGCAACGCTGTCGTCGCTCGTCAGCTATGCGGCGACCAAGTACGGCGGTCACAGCCCTCCGGTCTTCAGCCTGATTCACCATCGTCCGATGGAGGTCTGCGACACCTACGTCGCGGACAAGACGGCGCGCATGACGGCGATCCACCAGCAATACGCGGGTTCCACCGAACTGTCTGGCAGCCTGGCGGCATTGCGCGCGTTCGACGCCGACGCGTCCGACTTGCTGCTGGCGCCCTGCCGGGGAAAGTGGATCTGGCAGCCCGGCTCCGGCGCGCATCTGTTCGCGCAATTCGCTCGTGATGCATGGGCCGCCTGGCTGTTCGATCGGTTCGGCATCACCGATGCGTGGGCGGTGGTGCTGACGCTGGCCGGCGTCATCCTCGGCGCCTTCGGGCTCTCGCGCATCGCGTACTTCCTGACCGGGTCGAACGTGATCGCGGCCCTGACGCTCACCGGCGTCCTCGCCATCGACCGTGCCCTCACCCCCTGGTTTGCCCAGGTCATCCTCGGCGCGTGGTACGGCTTTTCGACGGCGTGGCTGATCATGGCGCTGGTCCGGCCGCAGCAGCGCTCATCCTTGTCGATGGCGTGGCTCGTCCCCACACTCTCGATCAACCTCCTCGGATACCTGGCCGTGGCCCACTCGTCCGCGTTTCTCGCGGTGGCGGTGCCGCTCCTCATTTGCGGCGTGGCCGTCGCCGCGGCACCTGGCCGCGCCCGTGTCGCCAGTTTCGTGGTGATCGCCGCCATCGTCCTGCTCGGACTGTTTGACTGTTCGCGATTTGTCCGCCGACAGCTGGCGCCCATCAGTTCGGCAAACTTTGCCAGCGCTGGATCGTTTGGAGAATTCGCCCTTACCACCGGCTTCTGGACCGAGCGCCCGAACCCGTGGTCATACCCACTCGGGGATGTCGGGGTGTTTGCCGCGGTGGCATCTGAGCCGCTGGTCTGGGCCTCCGCCCCTGCGAGCTTTGAATATCAGGGCTTCTCGCTGCTCGGCCGCGACCTGCTGGCCGAGATGCTCTTTGAGCATCCACTGCTCTACCTGGAAAACATCTGGAAGCGCTGCGCGCTGCTGGTCTGGCGATTGCCCACGATCATCAGGACCACGTACCGGATCGTGCCCTGGGCAATCGACGCGGCCCAGGCGCTGGCGCCGGCGGCGCTGCTCGTCGCGATCGTCGCGCTGTTCCGGCGCCGAGCGTGGGCGACAGAGTTCCCGATCGTCGGGATCGCGCTCTGGAACTTCTTCGGCATCGAGGGCCTCACTCACCTGGTCCACACCCACATGAATTACTTCGTGGTGGGACTGTTGCAGTTGGTGCTTCTCGGGCCGCTGCTCGTCATCCTGCTCGGGCGCCAAAGCGCCACTGCCGTCGCCGCCTACCGCCAATGGCGAGCGACGGCGCGAACACGCATCACCGTCGCCGTAGGGTTCCTGTTGGCGTTCTTGCTAGTGGGCCTGTACGCGTCTCGGGAAGTCCGTCAAGAGCTGGCCACTTTCGATATCTGGTACCAACCGTGGCTGGGTAAAGACGTCCGTCCGGTAAAGTCCGATCTGTTGCCTGATGTGATCGCGGCGCGGCTCGAAGGGCTGCGCCACTTCGGGGAGCCGTCACCCGGCAGCATCTCGATGTACGGCGCGTGGACCATGTCGAGACTGGCACTCGAGGTGTGGGTGCCATCCTTGGGCGATCGGCTCGCGATGACAGCGGCCGAAGTCGAAACCGAGCGGAAGCGCGCGGAACAATATGCCGTTGATTATTTCCGCCAGGCCCAGGCGGAAGCGCCAGACGACCAGTGGGTCGGCACATTTGCCTGGATCCTGGACCCGGCCTCGGCGCCGGCGCTGTACTCTCGCGCGCTGGAAAAAAGCACCGACGGCCCATTCTCGGCGTGGCTTGCGAAATACCTGTACAACACGATACCCAATGGCCAGAAGTATGGTGACCTGTTCGAAGAGCTGACCCACACGCGTCTCGTCAGGGGTGCGCACCTGAGGCCGGGCTTTCTCGAGGTCCCAACTGTCGGTCACCCAACCAGCGCTAACGTTCGCATCGTCGATCAGCAGTTGCACATCACGTTGAAGCCTGGCGAGTCGATCGACATCGGCGCTGCGGATGGGTTTCGAACCGACCGCGTAAAGGCGTTCCTCTACGCGCGCCTGACCGCAGGGTCGGCTGAGGCCTCACTCCTCCTGGGGGACGGTCGGACCACGGTGGTGACTGGGCCGCAGAACCTTACTCCGGCTGACGGCAGCCGCTACCGGTTCTTCACCTGGAACGGCGACATGCAGGTCGAAACCATATCAATCAGGTTGACGGCCGGCACGGCAGGAGCCGAACTCGCGGTGCGAGACTTCCATCCGATCATCGAGAATCCCCGCCGCGACGCGCGGTGACGGGAGCGCGACGAACCGAGCGCGTCCGCGCGCGGCATCCTCCGCCCGCGAAATCACACCCATCGTCGAGTCGCATGCGCGCATATACGGAACACCAATTGCACTGTGGGACGGTGTGCGCGCGATGGCGCGCCACACTTACCCAGAAAAGAGGTTTCCGTGGAAACTCGTGGCAAGAATGACGGCACGCTCGGCGAAGAAGTTTCGGCAGTCGGTCAGCGCACCAAGGGCGCGGCCAAGACGTTCGTCGGCGACATGATCGACGACGAACAGATGGAAGCGGAAGGCCGCGTCGAGAACGCGACCGGGCGCGCGCGCCAGGCGTCCAATGACGTGACCGGCGCGGACGGTTCCAATGCCCACCTGGGCCGCTATGTCACCGGCCTGTACTCATCGCCGGAGTCCGCCAGCCGCGCTTACGACGGCCTGGTTACGAAGCACGGCTACAAGCCGGATGACATCAGCGTGATGATGTCCGACGCGACGCGCACGAAGCATTTCGGCGACGTGACACCCGGCACCGAACTGAGCGGCGGCACGAAGGCCGCTGAAGGCCTCGGCAAAGGCGCGGCAATCGGCGGTGGTATCGGCGCCGCACTGGCGGCGCTCTTCGCGATCGGCACCTCGATCGCGATTCCGGGTCTCGGCCTGGTCGTCGCGGGTCCGATCGCGGCGGCACTGGCCGGCGCGGGCGCGGGCGGCGCAACCGGGGGCATCATCGGCGCCCTGATCGGCGCCGGCATTCCTGAAGACCGCGCCAGGGAATACGAGCGCGGTATCAACGACGGCGGCATCCTGATCGGTACGCGCTATCGCGACGACGAGCAGGCGAAGGAACTCGAACGTGACTTCACGTCATACGGCGGCAGCAACGTTCGCTACTAGCTGACGGGCCTGCCCTTCCGGGCCGGCACAGACATCCAACGCCCGGCAGGATGATCAGGCTGACCTGATTCACTCTGCCGGGCGTTGTCGGGTAACATTCCGCCCACCGTGAAACTCATCCTCGCTCTCGCCACCCTGCTCGGCCTCGCCATGGGCCAGCCCGCTGTTGAACCCGCCACGATGGTGCTGCGCAACGGCAAGATCGTCACCGTCGACAGCGCGATGCCCGAAGCACAGGCAATCGCGGTGCGTGGCGATCGGATTGCCGCGGTCGGGACCAATGACGCGATTCAGCGCTACATCGGGCCGTCGACGCAGGTCATCGACCTCAAGGGACAGCTCGCGATCCCAGGCCTCGTCGAAAGCCACGGCCACTTCATGGGCCTCGGGCAGTCAAAGATGACGCTCGACCTGATGGACGTGAAGGACTGGAACGAGATCGTCTCAATGGTCGGCGCCGCGGTGAAGCAAGCCAAGCCAGGCGAGTGGATCATCGGCCGCGGATGGCACCAGGAAAAATGGGCGACCGTGCCGACGCCAAACGTCGAAGGCTTCCCGATGCACGACGCGCTCAGCAAGGTATCGCCCAATAACCCGGTGATGCTGACGCACGCGAGCGGGCACGCCAGCTTCGTCAATGCCGCGGCGATGGCCGCAGCCAACATCACCGGCTCAACACAGAATCCCTCCGGCGGCGAAATCCTCAAGGACGCGCAGGGCCGGCCGATCGGCTTGCTTCGTGAGACGGCATCGGGTCTCGCCAGCCGGGCGCTCGAGGCGTGGCGCTCGAAGAAGACCCCCGCCGAACGCGATCTCGACGCGCGCCGGCAGATCGACCTTGCCGTGAAGGCCGCGCTCGAGGCCGGCATCACGTCGTTTCAAGATGCGGGTTCGAGCTTCTCCACTCTGGACATCATCAAGCAGGCCGCGAATGACGGGGCGCTCGGCATCCGCCTGTGGGTCATGGTGCGCGACAGCAACGAGAACCTCGCCGCCAAGCTCGGCCAATATCGCGCTATCGGCCTCAACCAGCACCACCTGACGATCGCGGCGATCAAGGTCGTCGCCGACGGTGCGCTCGGCTCGCGCGGCGCCTGGATGCTCGAGCCGTACAGCGATTCGCCGTCGAGTGTGGGCCTGCCGACCAATTCACCCGAAAGCATCGCGCAGACCTCGCGCATCGCACTGGAGCACGACGTGCAGTTGTGCGCGCACGCCATCGGCGACCGGGCCAACCGCGAGGTGCTCAACGTCTACGAGCGGGCGTTCAAGTCCCGTCCGGGTCAGAAGGACTTCCGCTGGCGCGTCGAACACGCGCAGCACATCAGCGCGGCTGACATACCGCGCTTCGGCCAGCTGGGAATCATCCCGGCGATGCAGGCGATTCATGCCACGTCGGACGCGCCGTACGTGCCCGCGCGCCTGGGGGCGCGTCGCGCCGAGGAAGGCGCCTACGTGTGGCAGAAGCTGATGAAGTCCGGCGCCATCATCGCCAACGGCACCGACGTGCCGGTCGAACGCATTGACCCGATGGCCAACTTCCACGCCACCATCACGCGCAAGACGAAGGACGGCTCGGTCTTCTACGGCGACCAGAAGATGTCGCGCCCCGAGGCGCTCAAGTCCTACACGTGGAACGGCGCCTACGCAGCGAAGGAAGAGACGATCAAGGGATCGCTGACCGCGGGCAAGCTCGCAGACATCACCGTGCTCTCGCAGGACATCATGTCGATCCCCGAGGACCAGATCCCGTCCACGCAGGTCGTCTATACCATCGTCGGCGGCAAGGTCGCCTATTCGCGCTGAGGTCGAACGCGTGGCGATTGAAGTCAATACCGACGAAGCACCGGCGCTGATTCGCATCCGGTGCGCGGGTCCCATTCCGCCACCCGAGGAACAGGCGCGCCTGCGTGACGATCTCGTCTCCCGGGGCCTGCTGACCAAGGACAGCGTCAGCCTGCTCGACCTGCGCGACGTCGAGGTGCCGCTCGACCCGTCGCTGTTCCTGGGGACGATTGCGGAAGCGCTCCGGACCGGCATGCCCAAGCGGCGTGCGTGCCTGATCAACCCAGGCCTGCACCTGACGTTGCTGCAGCAGTTCCAGGCCGCGGTACCGTGGATGTCCACGGCCGCGTTCCTCGATGAACGCGAAGCGATCGCCTGGCTGCTGAATCCCGAAGGCGCCGCAGGCTTCCCTCGCTAGTGACTACACACTCCCGAACGCTGGCGATCGGCGCGCTCTACGGCGTGCTGAGCGTCGCGTTCTGCTGGCCGCTCTTCGCTCAGCCTCTTGGTCTCGGCACCAACGACTGGGATCAGCACCTCTTCTACTACGGCGTTGTCCTCAAGAACGTCGTCGAATACGGCCAGATGCCGTTCTGGAATCCGTGGTACTGCGGCGGCAACGTGATGTGGCAGAACCCGCAGATCGCGGTGCTCAGCCCGGTCTATCCGCTCGCACTGATCGTTCCTTTACAGATGGCGATGAAGATCAACATCGTCCTGCACTACTGGATCGGCTTTGCCGGCATGCACCTGCTGGTGACGCGCGTGATCGGCATCACGTTCCTGCCGGCCGTGATCTACCTCGCCACCCTCGTCACGGCGTCGGGCGCGCCGGCCATCCACCTGCGCGTCGGGCACAGCGTCTTCCTGCCCGGCTTCTACCTGCCGCTGCAGTTGTTCTTCTTCTTCAAGGCGATCAAGACAGGCGAATGGAAGTACGTGTGCCTGGCGGGCGTGACGATGGCGTTGATGGTGGCCAACGGCGGGACGCACATCCTGCCGATGTCGATCGCAGCGGTCGGCTGCTTCTCGATCGTCGCCGCGATGGCGCGGCGTGACTGGCGGCCCATCGCGCTGGCTGTCGCGTTTGGTGTCGCCGCCCTCGCCTACTCCGCTCCGAAGCTCCTTCCCGTGGTGCAGTTCGTGGGCAGCGAGCAGTTCTGGGACACGCGCAACCCAACCGAGAAGCCCGATCTGGTTACGCTCGACATGCTCCAGCAGACCTACCTGACGCCGACGCAGGATGTTGGGTCGAGGCTGCCGATGCAGCGCCACGGCTGGCACGAGTACGGCAACTATATCGGCCTCGGATCAGCGCTCGCGCTCGTCGTGGCTCTGGCCTGGACCCTGTTCACCAGCCTCCAGCGTCGCAGCCGGACGAGCGAAGCCAACCCGGGTTTCGGCATTGCTCTCGCCATCACGACCGTCTTCCTGTTTCTCCTGTCGCTGGGCGACTTCAGCGCATACGCGCCCGCCGTCCTGATCCGCGAGCTGCCACTGTTCTCCAGCTTCCGGATACCGAGCCGCTACTCGATCCCATTCCTGCAATTTGGCGCGCTCACGCTGGCGTGGGCCTTCCACTCGATCGTCACGCGCTACGGGTTGCCGAAGCCGGCGCGGATCGCCGTCGCCTTCGTGGCACTGGCCGCATCCGCTCACCTGATCGCCGTCAATCGCTGGAACTTGAAAGACGTCTTCACGCTGGCGCCCTTCGGGACGCAGTTCACCTGGAACAGCGGGCCGCATCAGATCGCCACCGACAGCGACAGCAGCGCCTACACGCCTGACTCGCCAATGCTGAAGGCACTGGTGCAGGACCGCGCCTTCCTCAACTGCTACGAATCGCTGCAACTGGCGCGCAGCGCGAACGGTGGCGCGCCGGTCGCTGATACGGGTGCATCGGCGCGCGTCCGCGACATCGACTTCACGCCGAATCGCATCACCTTCAGCGTGGCTGACGGCGCGGAGCCCGCACGAGTGGTGCTCAACCAGAATTGGGGAGAAGGCTGGCGCACGGATGCCGGCGCGATCACCGTTGGCCCACGCACCGAAGTGTCGTTCGTAACGGTGCCGCCTGGTGTCTCAGGCCGTTACTCGTTCAGCTTTGTGCCGCCCTGGTTCTACGAAGGCCTGGCGCTCTGTGCGGCCGCACTGATCGCGACCGCACTGCTCTGGCGAAAACGCCTGCCGGCGGGTGCCTGACCGGCCGCTACTTCTTCGCTACCGGCTCCGCCACCACGATCGCCACCGCGTCGCCCTTCGGCGAGACCGCGATGCGGCTGACGTTACCGAGTTGGTGCGCGGCCGCATCAAACACTTCGACCCAGCCCGCCGCGCCTCTCGTCCACGAGAAGATCTTCGTTCCCGCCGACATCAACATCGTCTTGCCATCAGGCAACCAGGCCATGTCGCGATCGCTGCTGCCGGCCACGGCCTTTACGAGCGGGTCGATCTTCTTCGACGTCACATCGAGTTGCTTGACCCAGTAGTCGTCTCCGTCGCGCTGCACGAAACTCGCGAGAGCGGTGCCGGGGATGCGATGCAGCGATCGGCCGGGACCATCGAGCACGACTTCGCCTTTGCCCGTCTTGACGCTGGCAATCTGCAACGTCGCCGGCTTCCCCTGTGCGCCGAGGACGAACAGCACGAGTCGATCGCTGTCGATCCACGCGTGATAGCCGACGGGGTCGATGTTCGCGAGCATCAGCGACGGCGATTTGCCGTCCGCGTTGAAGCGCCACAGGCGCTGGATCGCCGGCGTGGGCCGATTGCCGTTCTTGTCGAACTCCGACTGCACGACGCCGAAGCTGCCGGCCGGGCCTGCGCCCGACGGCACGAATGTCGGCGAGTTCTCGTTCTCGGGCGTCTGCGTGAGCTGCGTCACTTTGCCGCTCGCGCGATCGAAGGCGTAGATGTCAATCTGCTTGCCGTCGCGGTTGGCGGCAAACAGGATGCGACTGCCGTCAGCGCTGAAGTTCGGCTGGTTGTCGTAGCCGGGCGCAGCTGAAATCGGCGTCGGCTTCGCCGTCTTCAGCGAGTCGGCGCCGCCCTTGAGCGGGAGCAGATACAGGTCCGTTCCCGGGGTTGGTGCCGGGGCCGGAGCCGGCTGTGTGGCCGGCGCCTGGGTAGCGAGTGCGGCGAGCAGGAGAATGGTTTTCATGGCGTCTGAGCGACGAGCCCGAAGGCTCGTCGCTACATCTTTGGCTTGTCGTTCTTCAATTGCACGACGATCACTTCGACGGGCGTCGTGCCCGGGTTGACGTCGGCGTGTTCAGTACCGGCCTTGTCCGCATCAAGCCACATCGCCTTGCCGGCTTCGAGCTTGTAGACATCCAGGACCTTGCCGGCGCCATCCACCACGTTCAACGTGCCGCCGTTAAGCGAGATCAACGCGCGGCCGTGATCGTGACGATGGAGGCCGAGGGGTTTGCCGGGGGAGATGATCGACTTCCACACCTGCACTTCGCTGTTCTCGAACTGGGGCTCGCGACGGCTGGTCGACTGCTGCCCGATTGCGACACCGGCGGCGAAAATGGTTCCGATTGCGGCCACTGCTCCAACAAGCTTCAAGGTCATTGCTGATCTCCTCGTGAACAAAACGTTAACCGACGCCGAGCAGCGCCGCGGCATTCCGTCCGGCAATGCCTTCGCGTTGCGCGGGCGTCACCGGTAGACGGCTGACGGCGTCGAGCATCTTCGGGATGCTGCCAATCTGATGCGGATAGTCGCTGCCGGCCAGAATGTGATCGGCGCCGGCGAACTTGATCGCCAGCTCGATGCAATTCTGGTCGAAGTTCACCGTGTCGTAATAGAACTGCTTCAGGTAACTGCTGGGCGCGCGGCTGATGTTCGCGCGGCATTCTGCAAACGCTTCGTAGCCGCGATCGAATCGCTCTGCCAGGTACGGCACCGCTCCACCCATGTGGCACAGCACCCACTTGATGTTCGGATAGCGCTCCGGCACGCCGGCGAACACCAGGTGCGCCGCGGCCAACGTGGTGTCCATCAGGAAGCCGACCAGCGGCATCAGCCAATACTGCTCCATCGCTTCCACCCCAAGCGGATGCGCCGGATGGATATAGATGACGGCCTTCAGGTCGTTGGCCTTCTTCCACAGCGGCTCGTAAACCTTGTCGGCCAGCGCCACGCCGTTGACGTTGCTGAACACCATCGCGCCGGGCAGGCCCAGCACCGTCATGGCGCGCTCGAGTTCCGCAACCGATGCTGCGGGATCGTTGAGCGGCAGTGTCGCCAGCGACAGGAAATGCTGACGCTGCTTCACCGCCGTCGAAAACGCATCGTTGATGTGCTGCGCCATTGAGACGGCAATCGCGGGTTCTTCGTAATGCGTGCCCGGGGTGGTGAACGTGATCACCTGCTTGTCGACACCGTGTTTCCTCAGCACGTCTTCACGGTAGTCGAGGTCGCGATGCCCAGGCACCAGGATGTTGTAGTCGCCCGGATAGTGCAGCCGCGGATTGCCCTCGGCGTCGTAGTCCATCCGGACCTTGGTTGGGCCGCGCTTGACCGCTGCGAGGTACTCGGGTGGGTAATAGTGGTTGTGGAAGTCAATTTTCATACTGTTAACGTCGTCGGGCCCACAGATAGTACGCCGGGAAACCGGTGGCGACAATGCCGAGCCCCATCGCGGCGCTCGACACGTCGACACGGATCTGGTTCACCACGATCATCAGCGAGACCACGATGAACAGGATCGGCGCGGCGGGAACCAGGGCCATGCGCCAGGCCGGGGTGTAGTTCTTGCGGCGGCGCATGATGATCACGCCGAGCGCGAGCAGCGCAAAGAAGATCCACTCGGTATAGATCACGCGCGTGAAGAGCGCGCGGTAACTGCCGGTCATCACCAGCACCGACGCCCAAATGGCCTGGGCGATGATGGCACGGCCCGGCGTCTGAAACCTGGGATGCAGGTGGCCCTTGAACTTGAACCACAGGCCGTCCTGCGCCATCTGGTAGTAGACACGCGGCCCGACGAGGACGATGCCGTTGAGCGCGCCGAACGAGCTGAACATCACCAGCGCCGAGATCACACCCGCGGCGCCGGGACCGATCAACACTTCAAACGTGTCGGCGGCGACGCGTGACGAGGCCATCACGTCGCGGATCGGCAGCACCATCAGGTAGACCGCGTTGAGTCCCATGTAGCACAGCGTCACGACGATGACACCGATGAGCAGCGAGCGCGGGATGGTGCGCGTCGGATCAACAGTCTCCTCTGCCGTGTAGGTGACCATGTGCCAGCCGCCGTATGCGAAGAGGCCTGCGCCCACCGCCAGCAGGAAATTGGCAAACGTGACCGGCGGCAACGCGTCCGTTGTCGTCGCGGCCGGTGCGCTGCGGAACAACGCGAACCCGACGATCATGATCGCCATTACCGCCAGCACTTTCACCAGCGTGAACGCCGACTGCAGGTTGGCGCCGAAGGTCACGCCGCGATAGTTGATCGCGGAGAGGACAAGGATGGCGGAGACCGCGACCAGCCGCTGGCCGGTGACATCGAGCTCGACGAAGTAACCGGCATAGCGCGCGAACACCGTCGCGATCGCCGCGAGGATGCCGCTGTGCATCGTCCAGAACATCGCCCAGCCCCAGATGAAGCCCAGCGTCGGTGAGTAGATTTCCTTGAAGAAGATGTAGACGCCGCCGGTGCGGGGGAACGCGGACGAGAGCTCCGCGCACACCAGCGCGCCGATCAGCGTCAGCACGCCGGCGACCGCCCACGCCAGGACGACCAGCACGGGATCCGGGACCAGGCTGGTGAGTTCGGAGGCCTGGACAAAGATCGACGAGCCAATGATGGTGCCGACCACCAGCGCCGTGGCGCCGGGGAGACCAATTGCCCGCTTGAGGGTGCTCATATGGAGAGGCGGCCCGATTCTACATGCGATGTACCATAGCCACGCGTGCCCTTTTCCGTTGAATTGCTGCTGCTGGCGGCGGCCGGTGTCGTGGCCGGCGCCTTGAATGTGATTGGTGGCGGCGGCTCCTTCCTGATCCTGCCCATCCTGTTGTTCGCCGGACTGCCCGCGGCGGTCGCCAACGGCACCAACCGCGTCGGCGTGCTTGCGCAGAATCTGGGCGGGCTGTTTGGCTTTCATCGTCACGGCGCCATCGACTGGAAATGGTCGTGGGCAGCGTGCGTGCCGGCCCTGTTCGGCGCGGCGATTGGCGTGTGGCTGGCCCTGCAGCTGCCCAACGTGGCCTTCAAGCGCACGCTTTCGATCTTCATGCTGGCGATGACGCTGTGGTCGATCCTGAGTCCCGCCAAGAGCGGTGCGAAGGCGGAGGTCAAGTCGCCCTGGCATCCCGGCGTCATGCTGGGCTTCTTCGTGGTCGGCGTCTATGGCGGATTCATCCAGGCGGGGGTGGGCTTCATCGTGCTCGCCGTCACGTCGTACGCCGGACTCGACATGCTGCGCGGCAACGCCGCGAAACTGCTCACGGTGTTGCTCATCACCATCCTGTCGTTGATCGTGTTCGCCGCGTCAGCACAAGTGGACTGGCCGCGCGGGCTCGCGCTGAGTGCCGGCACGGTCGTCGGTTCGCTCTACGGCGTGAAGCTCGCGGTCTACAAAGGCGACGCCTGGCTGCAACGCGTGGTCACCACAACAGTGGTGCTCTTCGCGATTGCCCTGTGGTTCCAATAGATTGCGAAAGTGCGCAAGGTGCGAACGGTGCGTGAGGTGCCGTAAGCTGTGGGGGTATGCAGAGGGCGACCGTCGCCGTCACCATCGCGTCACTATTGTTCGGCCTGGCCGGCGTGGCTCAGGCGCAGTTGCGGACACAGGTCGTCGCAACCGGGTTCAGCCAGCCTGTCGCGTTTGTCGTCGATCCGGTCGACCCCTCGACCTTCTATGTGGTTGAACAACGCGGCACCATCCGCACCGTGCGCAACGGCACGGTGTCGTCAACCCTCTTCCTCGACATTCGCTCGCAGATTTCGTCCGGCGGCGAACGCGGCTTGTTGGGACTCGCCTTCGCGCCAGACGCCGCCACCTCGCGCCGCTTTTACGTCACGCTGACCAATCCCGCCGGCCACTTCGTGGTCGCGCGGTTCACGCGCACGTCGCAGGGCGCCGTCGATCTGAATTCGCGCTTCGACCTGGTGTGGCCGGATGGCCGCGCGTTTGTCGAGCACCCCTTCTCGAATCACAACGGCGGTCACCTGGCATTTGGACCCGACGGCTATCTCTACATCGGCATGGGTGATGGCGGCAGCGGCGGCGATCCGATGAACTTCGCGCAGAACCCCAACAGCCTGCTCGGCAAGATGCTGCGCATCGACGTCAATGTGCCTGACAGCCACGCGCGCGGGTATCGCGTCCCCGAGGACAATCCCTTCGTCGATCGCCAGCCGATCACCGCGCTCACCGAGATCTGGGCGTTTGGCCTGCGTAACCCGTGGCGCTACAACTTCGACGACTGGACGCGAGGCGGCACGGGCGCGCTGGTGATCGCCGACGTGGGCCAGACCGCGCGCGAGGAAGTGAACTGGGAGCCGGCCGGCCAGGGCGGCCGCAACTACGGCTGGCGGTTGCGAGAGGGACGAGGCGCGTACGACGCGCGCACCGCCGCGGCGTATCAGCCGCTGACCGAACCGATCCACGACTACCCCCGCAGTGACGGCATGTCGATCACCGGCGGCTTTGTGTATCGCGGCGCGGCGCTCAACCCGATGTTCAACGGTCGTTACTTCTTTGCCGACTATGTGGCGGGAAGGGTCTACACGATCGGCGTGAGCCTCGACGCGCGGCAGGAAGCGACCGCCGTGGACATGCTTGAATTGACCACGATGCTCGGTGGCACGAGCGAATTGGGACTGATCAGCTCGTTTGGGGTCGACTCTGAAGGCGAGCTCTACCTCGTCAGTTATTCCCGCGGTCGCATACTAAAAATCCTTCCTCAGTAGAATCCGGCCTGATTCCTGCAGGTCACCCGGTCAGGTGACCTGGGCTGTTACATCGCTTTGATATGCTGAGCCTCTTATGACCCCGCCGACCGCTGTCAGCCGACGCCCGCGCAAACGCCGAGCGGCTGAGGCAGTTGCGGCTGCGGCGCCTCCAGCTCAGCAGGACTGGTCGAATCTCGACCCCAACGACCTCAGCAGCCCGGCGCTGTACATCAATCGAGAGTTGAGCTGGCTCGCGTTCAACGAGCGCGTGCTGTCGCAGGCCCAGGACCTGACCCATCCGCTGCTCGAACGAGTCAAGTTCCTCGCCATCACCGGCACCAACCTCGACGAGTTCTTCATGGTGCGCGTCGCCACGATCCTCAAGAAGTTCCGCGCCGGCATCGAGGACGTCTCGATCGACGGGCAGACCACGGACCAGCAGCTCGCCACCATTCGCAGCCGCGCCCTGGCGCAGATCGACGACCAGACCGCCTGCTGGAGCCGATCGCTCCGCCCGCTGCTCGCCGCTGAAGGCATTCACCTGCTCGAGCCGGGCGACTATACGCCGGCGATCGACACGTGGCTCGCGCAGTACTTCAAGGATCACATCTTCCCTGTGCTCACGCCGCTGGCGTTCGACCCGGGACATCCATTTCCGTACATCTCGAACCTCAGCATGAACCTGGCGGTGCGCGTGCGTCACGCGGGCCGCACCAAGTTCGCGCGCGTGAAGGTGCCGAGCATGCTGCCGCGATTCATCGCGCTGCCTGACAACCTGTCCCCGCAGGCCGGCGTGTCGCACGTCTTCCTCGAGGACGTGATTCGCCGCAACATCCAGCAGCTGTTCCCGGGCACGCAGGTCGAAGGCGCGCATTTGTTCCGCATCATCCGCGACACCGACATGGTGATCCAGGAAGACGAAGCGGACGACCTGCTCGAAACCGTCGATCGCGGCCTGAAGCAGTTGCGCTACGGCGCGCTGTCGTTGCTGCAGGTCGAAGCCGACATGCCGAAGCGCGTGTTGAGCATCCTGATCGAGAATTTCGAAGTCGATGAGGATGTCGTCGTGCGAACCGCCGATCGGCTTGGCTACGGCGACTGGCACTCGCTCTATAAGCTCCATCGCCCGGCGTTGAAGTATCCGTCATTCACGCCTCGGGTGATGTGGCCGCCCGAAGATGCCGACAAGGTGTTCGACCAGATTGCGGACCAGGATTTCCTGATCCACCACCCGTTCGATTCGTTCACGTCGATCGAGACGTTCCTCCGTGCCGCGGTTGAAGATCCGCACGTCATCACGATCAAGATCACGCTCTATCGGATCGGCGCCAATTCGCCGCTCGTCGACCTGCTGATCGAAGCCGCCGAACGCGGCAAGCAGGTCGCGGTGCTGGTGGAGTTGAAGGCGCGTTTCGACGAGCGCAACAACATCGCGTGGGCGACGCGGCTGGAAGCGGCCGGCATCCACGTGGTCTACGGCCTGATGAACCTCAAGGTGCACTGCAAGCTGTGCCTGGTGGTACGACAGGAAACCGACGGCATCCATCGCTACGCGCACGTCTCGACCGGCAACTACAACCGCAACACCTCGCAGGTCTACACCGACCTCGGGCTGTTCACCGCCGACGAAGCGGTGCTCGACGATGTGACCGAGGTGTTCAATTCGCTGACCGGCTACTCGAACCGCCGCTCGCATAACGCGCTGCTCGTGGCGCCGGTCGGATTGCGCCAGGGCCTGCGCGCGCTGGTCGAGCGCGAGATGGAACACGCCAAGGCCGGGCGCCCGGCGCGGATGATCGTCAAGAACAACGCGGTGGCCGATCCGGGCATCATCAAGATCCTCTACCGCGCCTCGCAGGCCGGCGTGCCGATCGACATGATCGTGCGCGGGGTCTGCTGCCTGCGCCCGGGCATTCCCGGGATCAGCGATCGCATCAACGTGCGCTCGATCGTCGGGCAGTTCCTCGAGCACTCACGCATCTACTACTTCGAGAACGGCGGCAGTCCCGAGGTCTACATCGGCAGCGCCGACCTGATGGAGCGCAATCTCGATCGCCGCGTCGAGGTGCTCTGCCCGATTCTGGATCCCGCGATGCGCCAGCTGCTTCGCGATGCCGTGCTCGAGGTGTTGCTCAGCGACACGGACCGCGCCTGGACCCTGCAAACGGACGGCAGCTACGTGCGAGCCACTGCACCCGAAGGCGTGCCGCCGCTCAACTCCCAGCGCTTCCTGCAGGAGTGGTACGCCGCACAGCACGAGAGTTAAGAGGCCGGGAACCGGGAGCCGGGAGCCGGCAAAAGCAGCAAGATTTTCTTCGGCTCCCGGCTCCCGGCTGACGGTTCCCGGGTATATTCGTACTTGCTTGAAGGTCGAACAGATCACGTGGGCTGAACCAGACGGCTGGCAGTCGCCGCCAGCCCTTGCTGACGCGCAGTTGGTGCTGGTTTTCGGCCACAGCGCGGCGCTGACCAACACCAGCTTCACCGCATCGCTCGGCGGCCGATGGCCCAAGGCCGCCATCATCGGCTGCTCCACCGCGGGGCAGATCCACGGCACCGAGGTCTTCGACGACGGCGCTATTGCTACCGCGATCCACTTCGAGCATACGCGCGTCAAGGTCGCGACGGCGCATGTCACGGTCGCGGAGAGTTCCGCGGCGGGAGCGGCGTTGGCCCGCGACCTCGCCGCGCCTGATCTCGTCCACGTTCTGATCATCTCCGAGGGCCTCGACATCAACGGCGAGGCCCTGGTCCGCGGCATCGTCGAGCACCAGGCGGCAGCCGTGTCCGTCAGCGGTGGCCTGTCCGCGGATGGCGAGCACTTCCGCGACACGTTCGTGCTCGTGAACGGCAGGACGCAGAAGAACGTCGTCGCGGCCATCGGCCTGTACGGGTCGCGATTGAAGGTAGGCTGCGGGTCGCTTGGCGGATGGGATTCCTTCGGTCCCGAGCGGCAGATCACCAGATCAGACGGCAACGTCCTTTACGAACTCGACGGCCACTCGGCGCTCGCCCTCTATAAGCGTTACCTCGGAGAGCACGCCGCCGATCTGCCGGCATCCGGGTTGTTGTTCCCGCTGTCGCTTCGCACCCGGCAGGTGAGCGCGCCGGTCGTGCGCACCATCCTGTCGGTCAACGAAGCGGACCAGAGCCTGACGTTCGCCGGTGACGTGCCAACCGGCGGATACGTGCGCCTGATGAAGGCGAACTTTGATCGATTGATCGACGGCGCGGTCGGCGCCGGGCGCGTCAGCGCCGACGCGCTTGGCACCCCGGCCGATCTGGCGCTGTTGATCAGCTGCGTCGGCCGGCGCATGGTGCTGCGCCAGCGGGTGGAAGAAGAAGTCGAGGGCGTGCGCGATATCGTCGGCCCCACGGCCGCGATCGCCGGGTTCTACTCCTACGGCGAGATCTCCCCGTTCACGCCCAACGCGCGCTGCGAACTCCATAACCAGACCATGACGGTCACGACGCTGTCCGAGCGGTGACGATGACCGATCCGCATAGCCTGCTTCGCCGGCAACTGAAACGTTTCTTTCCCGACGATCGCATCCCCGCCGAACTCGAGCCGATGCTCGAGTCCATCGACCAGGCCTACCGGCAGTTCGACAACGACCGGTCGATGCTGGAACGCTCGCTCGACCTCAGCTCGCAGGAGTTGCTCCAGGCCAACGCCGAATTGCGCGCGCTGGTCAGCGCCTTTCCCGACCACATCCTGACATTGCGGCCAAGCGGCGTCATCGTCGACATCAAGGGCGCACCGTCGGAACAATCACGGCGCTGGCTCCCCGGCTACGACTTTCTCGAGTCGCTCGACGCGAAAGGACGCGCGCCGCTGTTCGACGCGCTGCATCGCGTCGCCACCCAACAGGTCGCCGCCAGTACCGAGCTCGAAGCCGGCTCCCGCTTCTACGAAGCGCGCCTGCTGCCGCTCGAAGACGCGCAGGTGCTGATGATCTTGCGCGACGTGACCGAGCGTCACTACGCGGAGAAGCAACTGCGCGCCAGCCAGCTCGCCCTGCACGAAGCGCATCGCGATCTCGAACGTCGCGTCGAAGAACGCACCGCCGCGCTGGGCCGGGCCAATGATGAGTTGCGCCGCGAGATGGCCGAGCGCCAGGCCGCCGAATCGGCACGCGGCCAGCTGGAAGAGCAGCTGCGGCACGCGCAGAAGATGGAGGCGATCGGCCGCCTCTCCGGCGGGATCGCGCACGACTTCAACAACCTGCTGACGGCGATTCGCGGCTACTCGGAGCTGTTGCTGAAGGAGCTCAAGGGCTCGCCGCTACGCTCGGACGTCGAGGAAATCTTCAACGCCGCGGACCGCGCCGCGACGCTGACCGGCCAGTTGCTGGCCTTCAGCCGCCGGCAGATCCTCACGCCCGAGATCGTGGTGCTCAACCAGCGCGTCAGCGACATGAGCCGCATGCTCGACCGGCTGATCGGCGAACACATCGCGATCGATCTCCGTCTCGCCTCCGATCTGTGGACGGTGCGCGCCGATGCCGCCCAACTCGAGCAGGTGCTCGTGAACCTGGCGCTGAACGCGCGCGATGCCATGCCGCAAGGCGGCAGCCTGGCGATCGAGACCGCGAATCGCGAGGTCAAGGCGTCCGAGGCGCAGGCACTCGAGATCACGCCCGGGCCCTACGTCGAGCTGCGCGTACGCGACACCGGCATCGGCATTCCACTCGAAGTGCAGGGCCGCATCTTCGAACCGTTCTTCACCACGAAACCGAAGGGCGCCGGCACCGGCCTGGGGCTGTCGATGGTCTACGGCTTCGTGAAGCAGAGCGGCGGCACCATCAGCATCACCAGCGCGCCCGGCCGGGGCACGACGTTCGCGCTGTTGCTGCCACGCACGATCGCGTCGACGGATCGCACGCCCACGCCGAAGCAACTGGCCCCGCAGCCGGAGCGTGGCAGCGGCACCATCCTGATTGCCGAGGATGAGCGCGCGCTGCGCCGCCTGACCGCGACCGTCCTTGCGCAAGCCGGCTATCGTTCGCTCGAAGCCAGCGACGGTCAGCAGGCACTCGACATGTTCACGGTGCACTCACGGCAGATCGTCATGGTGGTCACGGATGTGGTGATGCCGCGCATGGGTGGCATCGAGCTGGCCGAGCGTCTGCGCAAGACCCACCCGGATCTGCCGATCCTGTTTGTGACCGGCTACGTGGAACAGAGCGAGGCGCTGCTCGACTCGACCGGCGGCGCGCCGGTCCTGCTCAAGCCGTTCTCGCCAGAGGCGTTGCTGCGCTCGGTTGCGTCGGTGCTCGAAGGCGCGAAGAAATAGGATTCGTCACCGGGCGGCTGACGGAAACGTAACGGGCAGGCGTGGTACACTCGACGTTCTGTGTCGTCGCGTATCGTGTTAATCGGACCCGTCGATTCGCTGCCAGGCCTGCAGGAACGGCTCGACCCTGCCGCTGAAGTCCAGACATTCACCGACGGTGATGCGCTCGAAGCCCTGGACCACATCATGCGCACCAAGCCGGTGCTGGTCGCGATGCAGGATGAGTTCTCGGCCACCTCGCGCGGCACCGCGCTGATCAATCGCATCAAGGACGATCCGACGCTGGTCAACTGCGAAGTGCGGATCATGGCGCGCGACGCGGCCCAGAACCGCGTGGCCGTGAAGCGCGGCGGCGCGGGCGGCTCCGCCGTCGCCGTCGAAGAACAGCCCAAGCCGGCGCTCGATCAAAAGGGCACACGCCGCGCACCGCGGGTGCGCATCAATGAAGGCGTGGAAGTCGCGGTCGACGGCAGCCCTGCCGCGCTGGTCGACCTGTCGAAGGTTGGCGCACAGGTCGTGTCACCCACCATCCTCAAGCCGAATCAGCGCGTGCGCGTCGTCCTCGGTGATGCGAAGAATCCCGTGAAGTGTGCGGGCGCGATCGCATGGGCTGCGTTCGAGATGCCCAAGGGCATGCCGACGCGCTATCGCGCCGGCATTGACTGGGGATTGACGCCCGAAGCCGCCAACGTCGAGAGCTTCGCGCAGAAGAATAAGAAAGAGTAGCAAGTAGCAAGATGCAAGATGCAAGAAGGTGAGCCTGGCCCGTTTTCGTGGACACCTTTTGTGGCGCAGAATGCGCCAAGGAGT
>CAZVLS010000030.1:22197-35553 GCA_964628295.1 uncultured Acidobacterium sp. | reverse complement strand
CGATCGACCCAGATGCTGCCGATCAGGGCGAGCGCGGCGCTGCCCATCATCATGTAGGCCGGTGACGTGGCCATGCCCGTGTCCCTGATCAACGTGGTCGCGATCAGCGGCGCGGTGCCGCTGAAGAGCGTGAAGCTGACGTTGAAAACCAGTGCGACGCCCGTGAAGCGCACGCGCGTCGGGAACAGGTCGGTCAGCAACACGGCGAACGAGCCGTTCGTGAGGCCGGCCGCGAGACCGGCGAGGACGCAGACCAGCGTCAAGTCCATCGAGCGCGATTCGAGCGCGCCGTAGAACGGGAACGCCAGGAGGAACAGCAGGCCGACGCCGGCGCGCAGCAAGTAACGGGGCGGAATGCGATCGCCAATCCAGCCGGTCAGCAGGATGCCGATGGCCGACGCGATCACGCCAACGGTCTGCGACAACACCGCCTGGCGCGGGTCGTACTGCAGCACGCCGGAGAGGTACGCCGGCAGATGCGAGAAGAACAGACCGTTGAAGCAGCCGGTGCCGGCCAGAATCAGGCAGCCGACGAGCACGTGCTTCGGATTGGTCTTGAGCAACTCCTTGAACGGCTGACGCGCCGCGAGGCTGCGCATGCGCTCGAACTCCGGCGACTCCTCGAGCGATCGCCGCAACACGAAGCTGAGGACGCCGCCGAGTCCGCCAAGGATGAACGCGAATCGCCAACCGTAAGCCGGCACCATGGCCGGATCCATGTAGGTGCGCACGGAGAGGCTCACACCGGTGGCCACCGCCACCCCCATGGTCACGCACGAGAACACGACGCCGCAGACAAACGGCGCGATCTTTGGTGCGGTCTCCACGACGTAGGTCAACGCGCCTGGTAGTTCGCCACCAAGGCAGAAGCCCTGGATCAAGCGAAGGGTCACCATCAGGATCGCCGCGCTCACGCCGATTGTGGCGTAGTCGGGAACGAGGCCCATGCCGAGCGTCGCCGCCGACATGATGAAGACCGACCACAAGAACACCGCGCGGCGGCCGTAGCGATCCCCATAGTGCGCGAGGACGATGCCGCCGATCGGCCGGGCAAGATAGCCGACCGCGAAAGTCGCGAACGAAAGAATCAGCGACACCAGCGGATCGGTCGCCGGGAATACCGCCTGCGCGATGTCCCTGGCGAACACGCCGAAGATCACAAAATCGTAGAACTCGAGGGTTCCACCCAGGCTGGCGAGCAGGACGATTTTCCAGCCGGCAGCGGTAATGCGGTCCGAAGAAGTCATGGGTTAGCGCAGCATATCGCGGGTCACGGCTGGATCGCCGTCGTTCCTGGCCGGCTGCAGGCCAAGGATCGCGCACATGAACTCGTACAGGTGAAGGTTCTCGACCGGCTTGACGCGCATGCCGGAGCGGATCCTGGGGCCGGCGGCAACGAACAAGCCTTGCATCGACTGGTCGGTCGCTTCATAACCGTGCGCGCCACCGGGCGGGCGCCGATCGTGCTGCTGCCAGCGGCTGATGTCCACCTTTGAGGCAATCTGCCACCCATCCTTTGCGACGCCGAAGATCGCGGGAACACGCGGATGGTTCGCAAGCCCGTAGCGATCCGGAATCTCGCTGCGGCGATACACGGTCAGCGCGGGATGCTTGTCCTTGAGAGCCAGGTACAGCGTCTCGTTGTCACCATCGAGCGCATTAATGCCAAGCATCGGCGACCAGTCGATCACGTCAACCTTCGACACGTCGATGTAATTGTCGAGCACGATGGTGCGCTCGGTGCTCAGCGCCGACATGCCGTGATCGCTGACGATGACGTAGTTGACGCGGTCCGTGAGCCCGGCGCGCTCGACCCCGGCGACGAGCTCGCCGATCGAGCGGTCGACTTTTGCGATGGCCGCTCGCGTCTCTTCGGTTTCCGGTCCGTAGCGGTGTCCGGAATTGTCGACGTCGCTGAAGTAGAGCGTCAGAAACGAGGGGCGCTCGTTTCCCGGCAGTTGCAGCCAGCCGAGGATTCGCTTCAGTCGCTCCTCGTGCGGCATGTCGTCCTGATACGGTGTCCAGTAGGTGCCACGACGGCCACCGATCACGACCTCGGAGCCCGGCCAGAACATCGCCGCGGTCTTCTGTCCCTGGCGCTCTGCGGTGTTCCAGATCGGTTCGCCGCCCCACCAGCGCGGGTCGCTCTGCACTTCTCGATTCGACAGCGAGAACTCACCAGGGATGTCCGGCGCCTTCATGTTGTTCGAGACGATGCCGTGATGCGCGAGCGTCAGGCCGGTCACGATCGTGTAGTGATTCGGGAATGTCTTCGACGGGAACTGCGGGATCAGTCCGTCCGCTCGCACGCCGGCAGTCGCGAGCTTCAACAGGTTCGGCGGCGCATATCGATCGAGATAGTCCCAGCGAAATCCGTCGATCGACACCAGGATCACGATCGGCCGGCTGGCAGAGGCTGGCGGCTGCGGCTGCTGCCGGCATGCCGCAAGCGTCAACAGCAGCCACGACGCCAGGACGACTCTGCGCGTCATCGCCGTCATTGGAATCCGGCCGCGCGCCACAGCCTCGCTGGATCCATCACCCGCCCGTTCGCGACGACCCACCGTAGTTTGCGGATGTTGCGTATGTCGCTCAAGGGATCGGCATGGAGCACGATCAGGTCCGCGCGCTTGCCGACTTCGATCGTGCCACTGTCCTTCGACATCCCCATCGTGCTTGCCGGGACGCTCGTGGCGGATTCAATCGCCTGCATCGGCGTCATGCCTGCTTCAACATACATCTCGATCGACCGCAGCAGGCTGTAACCGGGCAAGCCGCCATCGGTGCCGGCGACGATCGGCACGCCGGCGTCAAACAACGCCTTCATCGTACGCCCGGATTCAGCCAGCCTGCGGCGAGCGGTCTCGGGATCGGTATTGTTCGCCACGCTGCGATAGTTGGCGCGCATCGCCGGCGGTGCGTGTGCGAAACCCGGTTCCAGGCTCTCGAGCGGCGTCTGCGGTGCGCGGCCCAGAATCTCGTTCCAGGGCATCGTCGGATCGAACACGGTCTTGCGGCTGGCGAGGAATGCGATCAGCGCCTTCGTCTCTGCGGACTCGGGATCACCGTTCACCGGCATGTGCGCAATGTGATCCATGCCCGCCTCGACGGCTCGACGCAAACCCAACGCCGTGGGCACGTGACCGGTCACCGACATGCCACGTTCGTGTGCGCGCGCATTGATCGCCGACACAACGTCCGGTTGAAGCAATGAGTACAGCTTCATCTGGTTGAAGCCGGCAGCGTGGTAACGATCGACGATCGCCCTGCCCTGCTCGGGCGTCGATGCAACGACCGAACCGAATGCGCCGGCCGCGTCGCCGTCCACGAGTCCGGCCAGCAGCACGCGCGGTCCGAGACCCTTGCCGCTGGCAACGGCGTCACGAATCGCCACCAGGAACGGCTGCTCGCCACCCATGTCGCGAAACGTGGTGACTCCCGCGGCCAGGTACGCCGGCAGCCACTCGATCTGCGCGGCATGCGCATGCATATCCCACAAACCCGGCGCGATGGTGGCGCCTCTGACGTCGATGACGCGCAGACCCGACGGGATCTTCACGCCGCTGCGGGGTCCGGCGGATTCGATGCGTCGGTCCCGGACCACAACCACCGCGTCGTCAACCGGCGGACGTCCCGTTCCGTCGATCAACTTTGCGCCGGACAGCACGAACGATCGATCCGCGATCGCGGGAATGTCTTTCAATTGCTGCGCGAGATCAGCCACGCGATCCGCGCTGGAATGCGACTGCAGCACCGGCAACTGACCCGCGAGATCTTCGCGCACCGCTTCGAGCGGCAGGATGTGAATCCGCGACACGATCGCCGCGAGCCGATCCTCTTCGTCCAGCCAGACGGTTTCGCGTCCCCACACGACGCCGTCCACATCGAAGCGGCGGAACGTGACGGGAACGCCGCGGACAATGACTGGATCAGTGCCGCGGAAGGTAATGCGAACATCACGCGGGCCGGGGAGGACGGGGATGACCTCCGGGCGGCCGTGGCGCTCCCAATAGCGAATCAGGAGCGCACGCGCCGAGAGAGGTGAATACGATTCGGCCGTAAAGAATCGACGCGGCGCCTCGAAGGTGCTGGTCTGACCGAGATTCGTCACCGTTGCCGCGCCGCCACTGACACGAACGGACGCGTCCACGTTCACGAAGCGGTACGACTTGCCCTTCGCCTCAAACGAGATCGGCGTCAGGTCTTCGGAAAGGCGCAGCGAGGATGACACTTGCAGTCGACCGCCCCGCTCGGTGAGGTCAAGCGCGCCGGTATAGACCGTGGTGGTGCCGTCCTTGGTCTCGGAAAAGGTTTCGCGGCCGACCGGTCGATTGATCAGCGACACCAACAGCGTCGTTTCCACTGGCGGCGTGACCTGGACCGCGCCGACGAGCAACGCCGCGAGCGCCACTCGAAGAATCATCTGCCTGCGTCCCGCGTCCAGGCCTTCAGTTGGTCGGCGTGCGCCACGGTCTCCTCGCGATCGAGCCAGGTGTCAACGGGCCACGGCAGCCGCCACGTCCAATTCACGTCGTCTACGACGGCAGGCGTGTTGATTCGATCGGTCCACCCGAACACATCCTGGAGCGGCATCAGAGTCAGGTACGAGCCGGACGATAGCAGCGATCGCACAATTGCGTGTCTCTTGTCGTCGGTGTCGGCCTCTGGCGTCGCCGCGAGCGGTTCGATGTCGTGAGTCCCGGTGGTCGCGACCGAGCGCTCCGGAAACTCGGCGGGATCGATCGGCGGATGCCCGTCCCGGTCGTAATGCCGCTCCCAGCGAAGGACCTTCAGGCCAGGCAGTCCGAGCCTGGCCATCGATTCACGCACGAACGGCGGAATCGACCCGAGGTCTTCGGCAATGACGCCCGGCTTGGACTCCGCGCCAGTGAAGATCGTGACGAGCGTTTCGCCGAGAGCGCGCTGATCGGCCTCGTCGCCTGGATCGAAGAACGCCGGGGTCGACTTGTCGATCGGACGGACGTAGGTGCGATACAGGCCGACGAGGTGATCGATGCGGTAGCCGTCATACAGGTCCGCGTAGCGTCGTGCGCGGGCGCGCATCCAGCGATAGTCGTTGGAGGCCATCACGCTGGCGCGCCATGGCGGCAGGCCCCAGTCCTGTCCCGTCTCGCTGAACGCGTCCGGTGGAACACCGACCGTTGCGTCGAATCTGAACTCCTCCTGCCGTGCCCATACATCGGGGCTGTCGGACGAGATCATGAACGGCAGATCACCGTAGATTCGAATCGGCCACGACAATCGCTTGGCCTCGGTCCATTGCTCGGCGGCCAGCCACTGGAGGTACTGGCGATACGTGATTTCGACGTGCAATGCGCCGCGCGCTTCGGCCAGCGCCTTGGTGTCCGCCTGCGACAATGGATCTGGCCACTTCGTCCATGGCAGTTCTTCGTGCAGGGCGTGCAGCGCGCGGAACAGCGCGTACTCGTCAAGCCACCAGTGCTGGTCGCGGCAGAAGCCATCGAAGCGAATCGCGCGCGGAGATCCTCGCGCGACTTCGAGCCTGAGAAAGCGATCGAACGACCGCCGCAACCAGCGGTCTTTCAAGCGTCGAGTGGATCCGTACTCAACGCGAGGGCCCGTACGCAACCGCGCGATCTCGGATACCTCCGCACCGTCGAGCGCCAGGTCGCCGCCGAGGCCGGCAAAATCCGGGACATTCGCCAGCGTGATGTAGACCGGATCCAGCGCCATCGACGTCATCGCGGAATACGGCGATGTCTCGATCGGCGGCATCTCGTTGATCGGCAGGATCTGCAGGATCGACTGGCCGGCCTCGAGCAACCAGCGCGCGAACGCCGGCACGTCGCCGAACTCGCCCAGCCCCCAGCCCCGCCTGGACGCCAGCGAGAAGAGCGGCACGATGATTCCGCTCTGGCGCTGCATCACGACGCCGCTCGTTTCAGCAAGCGTGCGATCGCGGTGTCGAACGCGACTGGCTCCACCAGCAGGCTGACCACGACATATGCCTCTCGCGGGAAGTCGAAGAAATAGCCCGGATGCACAAGTACGTCGTCGTGCTCGAGCAGGTCGAGGACGAGCGACTCTTCCGAGCGGATCTGCGGCACCTGGAGCACGGCCGTCCATCCGCCTTCGACGCGCAGGGCATCTATCGCCGGATATCTCTCGGCTGCGCTACGCAGCGCATCGAGGTTGCGACGAACGCGCAAGAGGATCTGCGCGCGGATGCCGGCGCCCTGGTCGATCAACTCACCGGCAGCGGCTTGCACGGCGGTCGACACTGAAAGATAGGTGTCGGCAATGATCTCGTAGGCCGCGAGGGCGCGATCGACAACGCCGGTCGGACCACCGAAGCCAATCCAGCCAAGCTTCAACTGCGGCAATCCCGATGATTTCGAGAGCCCACCAAGGCTGAACGTCAGGACCTCGGCGCCGGGCAGCACGGCCGCAGCATCAGGAGCCGCGTCGAGCGAATAGTCCGCGAACACTTCGTCGCCGATGATCGCCCATCCATTCGCCTGTGCAAGTGCGGAAACTGCGGCGAGGTCGTCGCGGTGCAGGTACGACCCGGTCGGGTTATTCGGCGACACCACCATGATCGCCTTGACGCGATCGGTGGTGGCGCGCCTGATCGAGTCGATGTCGACGCGCCAGCTGCCGTGATATTCGAGCATGTACGGAATCGCCGTGACGCATTCGAGCTGAGTCAAATGTTCGAACAGCGGATAGCTCGGCTGCGGCACGAGCACCGCATCACCGGCGTCGCACAGCAACTTGAACAACAGCGCATACGCTTCGCTCGTACTCGACGTGAGCGCCACGCGATCGGCGGAGATGACGATGCCTCGTCGACGAAAGTCCGCGGCGACCGCGGCTCGCGCGGACCACAAGCCAAGCGCCTGCGGCTCGTAATCGAGCGCGCGCGGATTGGCGAGCGGCAGCAGCAGATCCTGCGGATAAGTGAAGCCGGCGCTCGTCGGATTCGTGGCGGTCAGGTCGATGATCGGGCGGCCGTGGCGCCGCGCGGCGATCGCGCGGGCTACGGCGTTTGGTTCAAGGCTCTTGGGAAGGCGCGACGAAATCATCAACGATTGACGAGCTCGACGCGTTCGATCACGTCGCCTTCAAGCGTGCCGTCCACGACGTCCATGCCCGTGATCACGGTGCCGAACACGGTGTAGATGTGATCCAGGCGCGGTGAGTCGATCAGGTTGACGAAGATCTGCGCGTCGCCCGTATCTCGCCCGCGCGTCGAGATGCCGACGGTACCGCGCAGGTGCAGGCCGGGCTCATCGCGCATGTAGTGCTGCTCGCCCATGTATTCGTTCGCACCTGGGCTCCCGCCCTGGATGACGAAGTTCGGCGCAATGCGATGGAAGGTCAGGCCGTTGTAGTAGCCCTCGCCGGCGCGACGCGCGATGCGGATTGAGGTGAGCGGTGCGGCGTCCACGTCGAGGCCAATGTCGAAGTGGCCGCGTCCGGCCATGTGGAAGCGCAGCGACTTGCCACGCAGCGCCGTCACCATCGCCGTCGTCACGCCCGGCGGCGTCAACGGCTGCGGCGCGGCTGTGCGCGGTTTGCCGGTCCACGCGGTCAGGATCTCGGCGGTCTTCAGCGCAATCGCCGGATCGTAGTCGCGCAAGTATCCTTCGAGATGCACGGCTTGTGACTTGTCGCCGTACGCTTGCAGCCGGTTCAGGATCGCCATGCGCGGATCGCGCGAGGTGTCCTTGCTCTCCTTCGTCAGCCGGCCGAGCGCTGTCAGCAGCGGCGTCGTGGCCTGCGGTGCCACGTCATTGCTGGCAAGCGCGCGCGCGGCCGTCAGGATCACCTGGTGATCGTTGCGGTTGAGCAACGCAAGAGCGGCGGTCGCCGCCTCGGGTGCCTTCATGTCGATCAACGTCGATAGCGCCGCTTCGGCGACGTTATCGGTGCGATCAGATGCCAACGCACTGAGATCTGCGGCGGTGCCGAAGGAACCGATCGCTCGAGCGGCATACATACGGACCTGCCAGGTCTGGTGTGCCGCGAACGGGGCAATCGCGGATCTCGCCGCCGCCGGCTGGATCCGTGCGAGCGAGACGATGGCGTGCGCCGGTTCATGCCAGGTGCGCGGCTGCGCGCTCAGCGTTGACACGATCGCCTGCAATTGCGCCACCGGCGACTCGCTGGCCGGGCACGGATTGCCGAGCTGATCGATCGCCTGCAGGCGCACGTGGATGTTGCTGTCCTTGAGCGCGTTCAGCACCGGCGCGCAGGACGTCTTCTGGAATTGGCGTCCCCACGCCTGCAGTGCCTGGAAGCGGACGCGCGGCTCCTTGTCGGCAAGGGCGATCTTGATGATGCGATCGCGCTCGTCGAGACGGGCGTCCGTGCCGGCTGCAGCTGCGGCAAAGCGTCGCACTTCCGCGTCGGCGTCATTCAATCCGCGCTCGATCACCGACGTGGTCGCCTGGTTGCCGGTAACAAGGGCGGCCATGGCAAGCCGGCGCGTGAGCGCCGATCTCGGATCGGTGGCCGGACGTTGAGCGGTCGCCGCCCATCGCAGCAGATCCCACGAGCGTTCGCCGAGCGTCGGCAGCTTCTTCGCCCGCACCGTGCGCGCCAGCGACTCGAAGCCGCGCGCTGAGCCGATCAGCGCCGCGGTCTCGACGTCGTTGAGGGAATCGGGTGACGGCAGTCCGGTGATCAACACCGCTTCGGTTTCTGCGACTTGCGCGGCCGTGTCGTACGGCAGTCGGCCGAGCGCCGCTGCGATCTCGCCCCAGGACTCCCACGTGTTCAGGCCTGCGTCTGTGGCTGCCCGAGCAATGAGCAGCTTCTGGACTTCGGCGACCGCTGCCGGCGTCCGCGCCATCTGCGCAAGGGCATTCGCCGCTTCGGCGCGGATGCCGACGCCATCGTTCAGTGCGGGAGCAATGAGCGGAATCATCTCCGGCCGCTCGAGCCGCCCAATGGCGCGGATCGCGGTCCGTCGACCACCGCCCTGCAAGCCCTCTTTGAGCGCCGCGAGACCTGCCTCGGTCGTCGGCCGCGCGTCCTCGGCCTGGAGCATCCGCTCCTGCAACGTTTGCGAGAAGGCCGATGTCGCGAGACAGAACACCGCGACTGGCAGAAATTGAATCGTTTTCGCCATGTATGACGTCAGTCCCCGTTACAAAGTGGCCATTACTGCGACGAGTATTCGAGCATTTGCTTGGTCAGGTCGCAAGGGTACGAAATCTTGATGTCGGTGATGGAGCCCGAAGCGTCCGTGACGGACTCGAGTTTCGGCATGACGAACCCTGTGTACGACGGCAGCTTCAAATGATCGACACGGGCGACGACTTCGTCGCGCATGTCGGGATCGAAGTGCACGCCGTAGCTTTCGAACAACTCCCTGGCCGCGGCGTAGTCGCCCTCTGACTTGATGCGCTGCACTTCCGCCAGCAGCGTACCGACGCCACGGTGGAACGCATCCGTATCCACGACGACGAAGTATGTCTTGTCGTCGCGACGGCGGACGTCGATGGCCTTGGTGTTGGCGAGCAGCCAGTGCACGATCGCCTGGCGATTGCGCATGTGATCCTCTTCGAGCTGCGCTCCCACCCGAACGCGACGCAGCTGCACGAGCGCGTTGCGCGCGTAGGCTTCGTATTCGGTCTGCACCACCGCCTGCTGTTCGTCGGCAGGAACGAGGCCGATCTGCGCCAGATACGGATCCGCCACGAACCACAGCGCCACCAGGTCCGCGCGCGTTTCTTCGAGCGCTGAGTACTGCTCCTTCAGCAGATCCTGCGGCGTGACCGTGATGTGGTCGGCCATCCGGCCCGAGCCGTGGCCGAGCACTTCGTGAATCTCGGTGGTGAGCTCACCGGCGAAGCCGCCCCACTGCTTCGCGCGCTCCACCTCCGCATCGTCCCACGCAAACTCCTGGCGGAACGAATCGGGCATCGACTTCTCGTAGGCCTCGAGCACGTTCGACAGCGTGACTGACTTGCTGCCGTACTGTTCGCGGATGCGCTGGTCGTTTGGCAGGTTGACGCCAATCGGCGTGATCGGACCCGAATCGCCGGCTTCGACGACCACTTCGATCGCCTGAGCCGACACACCTTGCACGAGGGGCTTGCGATACTTCGGCGCAATGGGCAGGTGATCTTCAAACCATTGCGCGTGTTCGGCCAGCGCGCGGATCTTCGCGGTCTTCTCGTGGTTGGTGTAATACACCATGCCTTCCCACGCGCCCTTCATGCCGCGGGCATCCATGTAGACCTCGATGAAGCCGTTCATCGTGTCAACCGCTGAGTCGCGATTCTGGACCCACGCGATGTCGAACGCTTCGCGGTCGCTGTCGAGACCGGTCTCGTACCAGGTCACCAACCCACTCAGCGCTTTGGCAAATGGTTCCGGCGCAAGCGGGATCGCCTTGCGCAGGTGCGACACGATGTTTGACAGCTCGCGGTCGTAAAGGCCACCAACCTTGTAGACCTCCTCGACCAGCATGCCGTCGCGCTTGGCGAGACGCGCGTTCAGCTGGTTCTTCTCCTGGAAGCCCTCGAGGTCGGCCATCGTCACGCCGTCATACAGGTTGTTCGCGCTGGCCGCGAGGATGTCCAGGCCTTCGCCAGGTGTCTTGCAGGTGACCATCGGTTCGAAGTCGGGATCGAAGAACATCCGGGCGTAGCGCTCGACGCGGTTTGCAATGCTCTCGCCGTCGAGGCAGAAATCGGCGCCGTTGATGGTCGCCACCTCCATCGCCTCGATCAGCCGCTTTCGATCGAGGTTCAGCAGGTACTTGCGCGCCGTCAGGTTGTTGTACGGCCCTGTGTTCAGCCAGAACAGCTTTGTATAGCGCGTAATCTCGGCCAGCGTCTCCGCGGGCACTCCGCTCGCATGGCGAATGATCTGCTCCAGCAAGTGACGGATGCCGAGGTTATGGCGATGGCGCTGGTCGTAATAGATGTCGCGACCGGCAAGCGCCGCGCAGTACAGGTGCCATACCAGCGTCTTCTCCTGGAGCGGCAGCCGCTCAAAGCCGTCGGCATACAGCTGTACGACCGCCGCGTCGTCAATCTGCTCGAGCAGGTACGGACGCGCCGTGTCTACAGCGGCAGGTCGACCTTCTGCCCGTGCGTGGGGATCTCTACTGTCCATCCAAGCTCTTTCACGATGCGCGCCTTGAGCGCATCCTGCGCGACGACTTCGCCGTGCACCAGGTAAGTGGTTTTTGGCGCGCGCGGAAACGTGCGCAGCCAGCGAATGATCTCGCCCGCGTCGGCGTGCGAGGACATGCCGTCAATCTTCTCTATTCTGGCGTGGACCGGCACGTGCTGGCCGAACATCTTCACGTGCTGTGCACCGTCGACCAGCTGCCGGCCTCGGGTTCCCGCGGCCTGGAAGCCCACGAACAGCACGGTGTTGCGCGCATCGGGCAAACCCGCAAAGAGGTGATGCACCACGCGGCCGCCACTGGCCATGCCGCTCGACGCGATGATCACCGCCGGCGTGTCGTTCTCCACCAGCGCCATGGAGTCGCGCGCCGAATCGACCGACGTGAAGCGCGGCAGGTTCCGGCGCATCGCGGCGATCTCGGGGTCGAGCTCGTCATGGCGAGCGGCGTAGTACTGGATACCCTTGATGGCCATCGGGCTGTCGACGTAGATCGGCAGCCTGGGCAAGCGGCCTTCGTCTTCGAGCCTGAATAACCAATAGAGCATTTCCTCGACACGCCCGATCGCGAACGCCGGCACGATCACCTTGCCGCGGCGCGCCATGGTCTCGTTGATGATCCGCGCCAGCTGCTCGCCGTTGTCTTCGGGGGCGTGCGCGCGATCGCCGTAGGTCGATTCGACCAGCAGGACGTCGGCGTCGACACCAGGAGAAGGATCGGGAAGGATCGGGCGCGAGTAGCGGCCAAGATCGCCGCCAAACAGGATGCGCCCACCGCTGCGATCCGTGCGCGTCACCAGCACGTACGCCGAGCCAAGCAGGTGGCCGGCGTTGATGAACTCCGCCTCGATGCCTTTCGCGACCAGAATCTTCTGCTTGAACTTTGTCGGACGCAGCCTCGACAACGCTTCAGCGGCATCCGCCTCGGTGTAGAGCGGTAGCGCTGGATGATGCTTGCTGAAGCCGCGCTGGTTGGCGAACTTCGCATCCTCTTCCTGGAGATGCGCTGAGTCGGGGAGCACGAGCCGGCACAAATCCGCCGTGCCCTCGGTGCAATACACCGGACCCTTGAACCCTTGCGCGACGAGCCGCGGCAACCAGCCTGTGTGATCGATGTGCGCGTGAGTGAGGACCACCGCGTCGATGGTCTCTGGCGGAACCGGCAGCGGCGACCAGTTGCGTTGCCGCAACTCCTTCAGTCCCTGGAACAGGCCGCAGTCGAACAGGATGCGCTGGCCGTCAACCTCGAGCAGGTGTTTGGAGCCGGTCACCGTGCGGGCGGCTCCGAGGAAGGTCAGCGTCGGCATCACCCATATCTTAGGTGCCCCGCCCGTCTCGCCGCAGCCGCAATATCGGGGTGATCGTTACAGCGCTGACATCACCGACATCAGCGCCTTGCCGAGCAGCTTGAGCATGGCCGCCAGAACCGGCAACAGATCGCCGCGTTCCATCACCGCCGCCGCCGTCACCGGGTCGCTGATCAGCAGCCACAACGCCAGGGTTGCCACCGGCGCGAGCGCCAGCGCGCTGACGCTCACCGCGCCGAACAGGCGTTGCCAGAAGCGGCTCCTGGGAGCCTGTCTCGGGCGATCTGTGGTGACTTTCAGCGTGGCCATGGCGTGTTCCGTCTGGTTCTATAGCGATTACCGTACCAGTCTGACCGGTTCTTGTAACCCGCTGATAAATTGACGGTTACGGACTTGAAACGGTTGGCAGAGCCTCAAAAAGTGTCCGTTTGTGGGACTGGAGTATCCTGTTCCCGCATGTACGCGCTCGCCCTAATCCGCTACCGCCGCCCGATCGAAGAAGTCGTCGTTCACCAGGAGGCGCACCGCGCCTTCCAGCGTCAACTCAAGGAAGAGGGAAAGCTGCTGGCCGCCGGCCCGCACGACCCCCGCTTCAGCGGAATGATGCTGCTCAGGGTCGACGATAACAACCCGCAGAAGTCGCTGGACGCGATCCGTGATGCGGACCCGTACTACCAGGCCGGCGTCGTGCAGTATGAGTTACTGGTGTGGAACGTGGTGATCGGGAAGGACGAACTCGACAAGCTGTGAGGACCCGCAACAACTGTGAGGACCTGTAGCGACGAACCTTCAGGTTCGTCGTCCTACTTGTCTTTTCTTTGCCTCAGAAACTCGCCGAGCGCCCACGACGCGACCATCAGCGCGATCACGCCGAATAGCGCAATCAGCAGCGGCTTACCCACGCCCTGATCCCTGGTCC
>CAZVLS010000030.1:14505-22097 GCA_964628295.1 uncultured Acidobacterium sp. | reverse complement strand
CGATCCCTGATCCCTGTTTCCGCGGACCTGTCAGTTCGCTGACGATCATGCCAACCACGAAGACGACGACGGCGCCGATCAGGTTGTGCCAGAGGAAAGCGACGTTGGTGTAGAGCGTGAAGTAGGCCACGACGCTCATGCCCGCGATCAGGCCGATCAGCGCGCCGATGGCGTTCGCGCGGCTCCAGCCAATCGCCAGCAGGAACACGCCGAGGATCGAGCCGTAGAAGAACGACCCGAAGCGGTTGACGACTTCAATCAGCGATCCGAGTTCGGCCGCCCAGATGGCGACCAGCGAAGCGAAGACCGCCCAGAACAACATCGCATACCGCGACACGCGCAACAGCTGGGCATCATCGGCGTCGCTTTTCACCCAGCGCCTGTAGAAGTCCATCACCGTTGATGTCGACAGCGCAGACAGCTCCCCGGCAATCGTCGACATGGCCGCGGCGAAGATCGCTGCCATCAACAATCCAATCAGGCCCACCGGCATCTGCGTCACGATGTAGGTCGGGAAGACGTAGTTGACGTCGTTGTAGGAACCATCACCGGTGACGTCCTTCACCAGTGCGATCGCTTCGGTGCGCACGCCCTTGACGCGCGCCTCGCTCTCGCGAAACGCCGTTTGCTGCGCCGCGATCGCGGTCGCGTCGCCCGACCGTTCCGCCTGGGCCAGTTGTTGCGCCACGCCGCTACGCTCGCCAATGGCAGCCGAGAACCGTTGTTCGAGCGCAGCGTATTCGCCGGCCCTGGCACTGTCCCTGACGCGCTTCTCGTGCACCGAGTTGAACAACATCGGCGGCGGCGTGAACAGGTAGAACACGAACATCAGCACGCCGATGATCATCACCAGCGCCTGCAGCGGGATCTTCCAGTAAGCGCTCATGAAGAGCGACGTGCGCGCTTCATCGTCCGATTTCGCGGTCAGATAGCGCTGCACCTGGCTCTGGTCGGTGCCGAAGTACGACAGGAACAGAAACAGCGCACCGATCGTGCCGGTCCAGAAGGTATAACGCACGGACGGATCGGTTGAGAAGTTGAACGCCTGCAGCCGGCCGGCGGTGCCTGCGATGTGCATGGCGTCACTGATGCCAATCGTGTCGGGCAGGCCGGCGATCAGCGTAATCACCGCGGCGATCAGGCCGCCGACGATGAGGTACATCTGCTTGACGTCGGTCCACGCGACGGCCTGCACGCCGCCGTACATGGTGTAGATCGCGGTCGGAACGGCGAGCAGCAGGCAGACCGTGCTGACATCCGCGCCGAGCATCACCGACAGCACGACAGCCGGTGCGGAAATCACGACGCCGGTGGACATCCCGCGCGACAACAGGAACAACAACGCCGTCAACGAGCGCACGCGCGCATCGAAGCGGCTCTCGAGGTATTCGTAGGCGGTGTAGACGTTCGCGTTGCGGAAGAACGGGACGAAGGTGACCGAGATGATGATCATCGCGATCGGCAGCGCGTAGTACTGCTGCAGCAGGCCGACGCCATCGGCGTACCCCTGGCCCGTGCTGCTGGTCATGGTGATGGCCGACAGCTGCGTCGCCATCACCGAGAGGCCAACCGCCCACCAGGGCAGGCTCTTGCTGGCGAGGAAATAGCCCTCGATCTTGCCGGTATCGCGGCTGAGGCGGATGCCGTCCCAGACGATCCAGATCAAGTAGACCGCGATGATGCCCCAGTCGAAAGCTGACATTTAGTTCGTGTAGAACACTTGAAAGACGTAGAGGGCCGCCAGCGTGACAATCCACACGGCGATCACCTTCGCGTAGGTGCGCTGCACGGCGGTCACAGTGCGGCCGCCTTTGCGGCGAGTTCGGCTTCCGCGTTCTCGAGCTGCGAGCGCTTCGCCTGCCAGAGGACGCGATCCGACTGCAGCAACCGCGCGGACTCGGTGATCGCCCGCGACGTTTCGCTGGGCGCAGGGCCGCCGAAGGTGGTTCGCACCCTCACGAAGTGTTCGGGGCTCATGATCTTCTGAAGATCGGCCTCGCTGTAGTCGAGCGAACGCCCGAGTATCGCAGCTGATGCCTTCGAAAGCGCGCCCGACAGCGCCACGCCAGGATCCTCGGTGCGGGCCTTCAGCAACAGCGCCGCGATTGCGTGCGCGTTTCTGAACGGCAGGCCGTGATCGCGAACCAGCGTATCGGCGAGTTCGGTGAGCGTCGTGCCGTGGTCGCCGGCGCGCTCCGCGAGCTTGTCGACGTTGAAATCCGCGAGCTTCATCGCGGCGGCGACGAGCGTCACCATGCGCAGCGCGTCGCGGAACATCGACGCGACCAGCGGCTGCAGGTCGTCTTCAGTGTCGTTGATGTCGCCGAACGGCGTGTTGTGCACCGTCATCGTGATGGCGTGTGCCTGGCCGACCGCCTTGCTGCCGATCGCGCGGGAATGCTCGAGCGCCACCGGATTGCGCTTCTGCGGCATGATGCTGCTGCCCTGCACGAACCCGTCGCTCAGCCGCAGGTAGCCAAACTCCATCGTGCACCACAGCAGCAGATCCTGCACGACGCGGCCGAGACCGACGATCAGGATGCTGGTCGCCGAGACGCTCTCGAGCAGGTAGTCCACCGTCGCGATGCTGCCGTAGGTGTTGCACGTCGGACCATCGAAGCCCAGCAGCGCACTGGTGCGCGTGCGGTCGATGGGAAAGCCGGTGCCGGTGATCGCGCACGCGCCCAACGGATTGCGGTTGGTGGAGTCGTACGCCGCGCCGAGCCTGGTCGTGTCGCGCTCGAGCTGTTCGATGATCGAGAGCAGGTAATGCGCGATCGTCGTCGGCTGCGCCGGTTGCGTGTGCGTGTGCGCGCCGTAGATCGATTCCTTGTGCCGCTCCGCAAGCGCGAGCAGCGCCTCGCGCAGCTCCAGCGTGGCATGCGCCAGCGACGCAATGAACTCGCGCTGACGAATGCGGTACATCGTCATCGCCAGGTCGTTGCGGCTGCGCGCCGTGTGGAGGCGGCCGGCGACGTCCACGCCGCAGGCCTGGTCGATCAGGCGCTCGATGTAGAAGAACAGGTCTTCGTAGGTGCCGTCGTAAAGCACCTCGCGCACCTTGTCGAGCGAGATGCCGTCGAGCGCCTGTCGCAGCGCGCGCGCGTCCTCCTTGGAGATGATGCCCTGTTCGGCCAGCATCACCAGGTGCGCGTAGTTGATCGCCATCAGCGGCGAAAGCAGGAGCTTCTTGGCGTCTTCGAAATTTTCGTTCAGTACGTGCGTGACGTACTCGGGGGCGAATTTCATTGCGGTCGTTTTACTTTACCCCATAGCGTTCCGCGAGAATGTCGAGGTGATGGCGGCCGTGGCCGGCCAGAATCCAGCAGATCGCCCGGGCGGACACCGGGTGATTGTTGGCCACACCGCTGTTGCCGACACTCGTGTCATCGAGCGAATCGGTCAGCGCCAGGGTGGAGCGGCGGATCGCGATCATCTCGTCGACAACTGAAGACATCTGCCGCTTGCCGTGGGGCGCGGTCTTCGCCCAGGCGTTCTCATCGAACCCGGCGAGCGGCGTCTGGTCGCCACGGGCAATGCGCGTCAGGCGATAGCTGAACACGCGCTCGGCGTCGGCCAGGTGGCCGATCAGCTCCTTCACCGTCCACTTGCCTTCGGCATACGCGTGGTTGCCCGTGTCTTCGGACAGCCCGCGAAGTTTCTCGAACTCAGCGATCTGGTCGGTCAACTGCTGCACCGGACCGGTATCCGGCACCTTGCCGATATAGCCGGCGTAGTACTGCGCGAACTCTGAAGGTTGGGGCCTGGTAATCGTCATGATGAGAGCGCTTTCTCCGCAACTAACAGCCCGGCGAGATGCTCGAGCGTCGTGATGCCATGCACGTCCGACGGCAGTTGCGGCACGCGCACTCGGGGGTGCGACGCGAACCGCCGGTTGATCTCATTCAGATAGATCACTTCCTGCTCGTGACGGGAGCGCAGGAAGGGATCCGGGCTGGTCTCGGGCAGGATGCGATTCACGACCAGTCCACCGATCTTCACGCCGGCCTCCTCGAGCTGGTCGATCGCGCGCGCGGTCTCTTCGATCGGCAGGCGCTCCGCCACCAGCACCAGCACGAATGAGCAGATCCTCGGGCTGAGCAGGCGCGCCCGGAACTCACGAAGGTGCTCGAGCCGGTCCTTGAGCGAGATCATCACGGGATCGGTGGCGTCATCCTGCTCCACGCCAAGCATCGCCTGGCGCGACTTCGAGAGGGCGCGAATCCACGACTCCATCAACTCGGGCATGCGAATCAGGCGCAGCGTGTGCCCGGTCGGCGCCGTGTCGAAGATCACCAGGTCGTACTGCTCGTCTCCGCCTCGCACCAGCGCACCGATCTTGTCGAACAGCGCCATTTCCTCGGCGCCGGGCATGCTGGCGGCGAGGTCGATCTGACGGTTCGCTTCCTTGAGGATCGTGTGGCCAAACAGCCCGGTGATGCGTTCCTTCACCTCGGCCACGTAGCGCTTCGATTCGAACTCGCCGTCGATCTCGAGGCCGTGAAGGTTCGGCAGCAGCTCGACCGGCTCGGGCCCGATCGGGCGCTCGAAGATGTCGGAAGTGGAGTGTGCCGGATCGGTAGACACCAGCAGCACACGCTTGCCCGCTTTACTGGCAGCCAAAGCCATCGCCGACGCCGACGTCGTCTTACCCACGCCGCCCTTGCCGCCAAAGAACAGCACTTTCTTTTCGATCAGGGCTCGCATGGCTAGCAGCAAGGGAGATTGCCGAGAGGCGAGCGGTCCATGCCCATGCGACGGTGCCAGAGATGAAATTGTTCGAGGAGGTAGGGATAGACGTCGAGGAGATATAGCGTGGCCGGGTTCGGCAGCCCGACGATCTCCATGTAGCAAAGCAGTAGAAAGAGGTCGTTCAGCTCCGCCGCTTGCAGGCGCAGCTCACGTTCGTAAGCCCCGTAAGCCGCGCCGTGGAAGAAGTCGCGAATGTTGTCGCGGAGGGTCACAGGGACAGGCTAGCAGGCTAGCAGGCTATCAGGCCAGCAAGAACGGCCGCTTGCCCGATAGCCTGCTGGCCCGCTGGCCTACATGTTCAACCAGTAGCTGAACTTGATCAGGAACACGTTGCGGGACGGCGCCGAGAACACCCTGCTGAAGTCGCGGCCGAAGCGGAAATCACCATGATCCAGGTAGTCGGACCGGCCCTGCTGCCACACCAGGAACAGCTGCGAACCCGGACGGTATTCCCAGCGCAGGACGTTGGTGGTGCGGAACGATCGGATATTGAAGTCGGCCGAGCCCGAATACGCATACGGGCGATAGCGATCCTCGTACTTCGCCGCGCGGCCGTCGACCAGCTGCTTGTAGTCCGAGTACGAACCCGCGGACACGAACGGCTCGGCGTAGACCTGCAGCGACAGGTTCGGCGTCATCGTGTAGTTGAAGCGGGTGCTGATCGACAGGGTCTTCTGATCGATGCGGCCGAACACGTAACGCTTGCCGCCGCCGGCCAGGTCTTCATTCGCAACCCACTGCGAATCGTCCTGGTTGGTGTTGTACCAGAAGCCCATGTTGAGCGACATGGACGACGTCGGGCGCCAGTTAAACCCGGGCCCGTAGCCGTGGCGCGCGCTGGTCTTGGTATCGGCCCAGTGATTGCCGTTGAAGAAGAACGACAGCGGCTTGCGGTTGTCGCTGTTCGCGTAGTACCAGAGGTTGAACTTGGTGCGATTGCCCAGCACGCCAGGGCCGCCGCGCGTGACGCGATCGCGGAACGGCGCCGCGTCGGCGTTGATGCCGCCGCCGATGCTGTAGTAGTTGGTGAACGTCCAGTGTGAGTTGATGTTGCCACCCAGGTAGGTGCGGTCGCCGCCGAAGTTCCATCCCGCGTACTGGTTGATGTTGAAATTCCTGGTGCGGACGTACTTGCCTGGTTTGAAGTTGCGCCACTGGATCCAGTTCGACTGATTGCGCTCGTCGGCGCGACGCATGAACCCCAGGTCGTTGGTGTCGAAGCCGGGGGACTTGTAGCCCACGAAGGAGCTGAAGCGGATTGTCTCGCCGGCGATCTTGCCGAACGACACGGATCCAGCATGGCCGCTCAGCGTTGTCGCTGAGATATCGGTGTCAACGTAGTCGGCGTCGGGGCGCTGGAAGCTGTGCACCGTGCTCTCCTGCAGCCTGGTGATGGCCTCGGTCGTGCCCTCGATGCGGCTCGCCGCCCAGAAGCCGCTGATGCTGTACTTCGGCGACAGGCGCCAGTCGTAGTCCACGCCGCCCGCGTACGCGTTGTTGGCAAGGAACGCCGTCGCGGCGTCGTTCTGGCGATTGGTAGACGTCGTCATGAAGCCAAGCGACGACTGGTTCGTGAACTCCTTGCGGGCGCGCAGCACCGTGTAGCCGGTCAGCGGCTCAACGGTGAAATCGCGGCGATCGAGCGATCCGGTCGAGGCAATCTCCGCGTCTTCGCGGGCGGTGACCGCCGTCAGCGCGCCGATCGAGAAGCCGGCCACCCGGCCCGTCAGCTTGCCGGCGCCGATGATCGTCGCCGAATCGGGCTGCTTCGAGTACTCGTTGTCGCCCAGCCCGGGCGAACCTTGCGGCGCCCGGCCGATGCGACGCGAGTAGAACAGGCCGGTGCAATTGCCGTCGTTGCAGTCCATGTTGAAGCGGAACGTGCCGGAGCCCTCAACGAAGAACGGACGGCGCTCCTGAAAGAACGTCTCGAACGCGTCGAGGTTGACGACCGCAGGATCCGCTTCGACCTGGCCGAAGTCAGGGTTCACCGTCGCGGTCAGCGTCAGACCCGGGGTCAGCGCGTACTTCATGTCGAGGCCGAGCGTGGCGCCCGGATCGCTCGGCTTGCTGAGCGGGTTGCCCGCGTCGTCAGGCTGCGTGCGGAGATCACCCACGGTGTACGGCAGCAGCTCGAACTTCTTCGGCGTGCCCGACATCTTCAAGCCGCGCAACTCACCGAACTGCGACACAAAGCCGTTCGCGTTTCGCGACAGCAGCGGCCACGATGAGGTCTCGGCCAGGCGGCCGATCTCGCGGATCACCGCGAAGCCAACCGGCCCGCCGCCAACGTTGTTGAAGCGCAACTGCGAGAACGGGATGCGGAACTCGGCGCGCCACCCGTCGCCGTCGCGCTCCACCTCGACATCCCACACCGCATCCCAGCTATCGTCGCTCTGTCCGTCGTTGAAGTAATAGCGATCGGTCTTGACGCCCACCGGATTCACGCCGAACTCATACGCCGACCGTTTGTCGAAGTACGAGTCAACGACGATGCGAATCCAGTCTGAGGGCGAACGCTGATCGCGGCGGGTCAGGATGCCGACGATGTCCGAGGCGGCGCTGTCGTGCGCGCGCACCGCGACATAGAGCGCGTTGGCGTCGTAGGCCACGCGCGCCTCCGTCCGCATCGTGGGGGATTGCCCTTCGGCCGGATCGCGCTGCAGGAACTCGACGATCGCCGGTGCCTGCTGCCAGATCTCTTCATTGAGCTTGCCGTCGAGCACGATGGGGCTGGTCGCCGGAATCGCGACCGCTTCAACCGCCATCGTCACGCGACGCTCGTTTGAGGAGCGCTCATTCGCCGAGCGTTCGTTACCGAAGGACGTCGTGGGAACCAG
>CAZVLS010000030.1:0-14405 GCA_964628295.1 uncultured Acidobacterium sp. | reverse complement strand
TTGAGGAGCGCTCATTCGCCGAGCGTTCGTTACCGAAGGACGTCGTGGGAACCAGTAGTGCAAGTGCGGCCGCAAACAGGCCGCCGTTCAAGAACTTCATAAGCACACGAATAGACGGATATGCAGAGAGAAAGGTTGGGGACGAGATGCGTGGAAGAGATGGGCAATCCGCCGGAATCGGCGGATTGACCCGCAATTCTCAGTAAAAGGACAGCTTTGTAACCGTTACTTGCCTTCCAGGAGGGCCGTCAGCCGCGCGGCTTGCTCCGGTGTGGCGTTGGGCAGAGCTTCGAGGCGCCACGGACGACCGGGGTCGGCGCCGAGCGTGACGTCGAGCTTCATCAGCCGATCGCGGCGCGCGACCGTGACCGCAACCTTGTCGCCCGGCTTGTACTGGCCAAGGCGCGCCGCAAGACCATCCGCTCGCACGCGTACATCGTCGATCGCGATGATCTCGTCGTCCACGTTCAGGCCGGCGTCGAGTCCGGGCGTGCCGCGCCGAACCGAGGTAATCACCAGTCGTCCGGCATCGTTGCGCGTGCCGCCACCGATGTACGGCGCCGCAGTGCGCGGGTCAACGGGACGGAAGCGAAGGCCGAAGTAATCGAGGGCCTCGGTGTAATCGAGTTCGTTTGTCGACTCCGCCACCTGCGCGAACCAACCCTTGAGATCCGTGCCGGCCGCTTCGCTCATCACCGCGTAGAACTGCTCCGGCGTGTAACCCTTCTCACCCGAATAACGCTGCATCGCCCACTGCATGCCGGTGTCGAGCGAACGCGCGCCGTTGGTGGCCTTGCGAATCTTGGCGTCGAGCAGGAACGCAATCACCGCACCCTTCGGGTAGTAATTGATGCTCATGTTCGCCATGTTCTCGTCGGGGCGGTACTGCTTGATCCACGTATCGAACGAGGCCATGGCCACCGGCGTCACGAGGCGGCCGGGGATGGTCTGCACCTGTTCAATCTGGTTGGAGAGGGCGTTGAGGTACTCGTCCTTGGTCTCGATGCCGGCGCGCTTGTTGAGGATGTCGGCGTAGTAGTCGGTAAAACCTTCCGCCACCCACAGCGTCTTCACGTAGTTCTCGTTCTCGTAATCGAACGGGCCGAGCTCGACGGGCCGGAGCCGCTTCACGTTCCAGTTGTGGAAGTACTCGTGGGCGAGCGTCCCGATGAAGCTGAGATAGGCGCCGCGGGTGCGCGTGGCGAAGCGGTTGGTCATCCCGAGATAGCTGTTCTTGTGCTCGAGCGCACCGCTTGCCTCCGTCACCATCGTCATGAAGTGGTAGTGGGGGTAGGGCAACGATCCCATCACGGCCTTACCGGCGTTGACGATCTTCTGCACGTCGGCGACGACCTTGTCGGCGTCGATCATCGACGTGTCGCCTTCAAAGACCACGGTATGGCGCTTGTTGTCGACGGTGAACTCGCGCGTCACCGGGTTGCCGATGATGATCGGGCTGTCGACGAGGGTGTCGAAGTCCGCGGCGCGGAAGGTGTTGGGTGAGCCGCTGACCGGTTCGAGCGCGGTTTCCACGCGCTTCCAGGCTGCGGGCAATTCGACGCGCACGTCATGCGGCCGCGCGGCGCGCTCGACCAGCGTGATGAACGTCGGCGCGCCATTCAGCATCGCAAACGCGGTTTCGACCCAGTTGTTGCGGACCGTCATCTCGCGGCTGTAGACCTTGTAGCGCAGCGTGACGTTCGGCGCGCCGCCGGTCGTGATCTTCCAGCGGTTCTTGGTGGACTTGACCACGGCGGTCGGCTTGGTGCCGACGCTCGCGGTGACGGCCTCGACCTGGCGCTCGTATTCGCGGATCAAGTACGAGCCCGGCGTCCATGTCGCCATGTAGACTTCGACTTCCGCGCGGCCGGCCGTTGGAATCGCGGCTTCGACTTCAACGTAATGCGTGTGGGGCGCGGGGAATCGCAGCGTGTAGCGAATCGGCTCGAGCGCCTGGGCGCCAGCCGGAACAGCGGTGACAACCGTACACACCAGCGCGATCGCGAGGAGAATTCTCGATTTCATGGTGCGTGTATTTTAGCCGAGAGCTGATGGCCCAGGGCCGATAGCCAATAGAATCTGAAGCGTGCGCTGGACCGACCATAAGCGAGTAGGGCTGCAATATGGGCTCACAGCACTCGTCTTTCTCCTCGTCGGCTTCCTCCTGATGATCCTGATGCGCATCCAGTTGGCGTGGCCTGGCCAGCCGCTGCCGGCGTGGATCGCGCCATTTCTCGGCGAAGCCAATGCGCCGGGCGGCATCATCCTGCCGGAGTTCTACAACCAGCTTGTCGCGATGCACGGCTCGGTGATGGTGTTCCTGGCCGTCGTACCGCTTGCCGCCGCCGCGTTCGCCACTTACTTCGTCCCGCTGCAAATTGGCGCGCCGGGCATGGCGTTCCCGCGGCTCAGCGCGCTTGGCTACTGGCTCTACCTGGCCGCTGGCGTCGTCATGATCGCCAGCTTCTTCGTTGAAGGCGGATCCGCCCGTTCCGGGTGGACATCCTACGCGCCTCTCGCAGTGATCGAAGCCACGGGTCAGACGTTCTGGCTGATCGGGATCTTCCTGCTCGGCGTCTCTTCAGCGCTCAATGCCATCAACGTGATCGTGACAGTCGTGCAACACCGGCGTGAGGGCCTCACGCTGTCGCGGCTGCCGTTCTTCGTGTGGTCACAAGTGGTGTCGGCGCTCTTGCTGCTGCTCGCCTTCCCGGCACTGCAGGCGGCCGCAATTTTCCAGGTGATGGATCGCGTTGCGGGCACCAGCTTCTTCCTGCCGAGCGGATTGATGGTGGGCGGCGTTCCGCTGCAAGGCATCTCCGGGGGCGGCAATCCTCTCCTCTGGCAGCACCTGTTCTGGTTCCTGGGCCATCCCGAGGTCTACGTGCTGATTCTTCCGGCGATGGGCATCGTCGCCGAGGTGATCACCAGCAACGCGAAGCGGCCGCTGTGGGGCTACGGGTTGATGGTATCGGCCGTGCTGTTCATGGGCGGCATGTCGATGGTGGTGTGGGCGCACCACATGTTCCTCGCCGGGATGAGCACGTCGATGACGTCGTTCTTTCAGGTCACGACGTTCATCATTTCCATTCCGTCGGTGATCCTGATCTCGTCGCTGGTGCTGACGCTTTGGGGCGGATCGATCAGCTTCAATACGCCGATGCTGTTCGCGCTCGCGTTCCTCCCGATGTTCGGCATCGGCGGGCTCACGGGGCTGCCGCTGGGTCTCGCTGCCAGCGACGTCACCCTCCACGACACCTATTACGTCGTCGGACACTTTCACTACGTCGTGGCGCCGGGGACGATCTTCGCGCTGTTTGCCGGCATTTACTACTGGTGGCCGACAATCACCGGCCGCGCGCTCAACGAAACCCTTGGCAAGATCCACTTCTGGGGATCGTTTGTGTGCATGAACCTGATCTTCATGCCGATGTTTGCGGTCGGTCTGATGGGCGTGAATCGCCGCTTGTGGGACGCGGGCGCAAGTTATGTGCACGCTCAGCCGACACTGCAGTGGCAGACGCACATGACGTATGCGGCGTTTGCACTCGGTGTCTTCCAGCTCCCTTTTCTCTGGAATCTGCTTCGTCATTGGGGTCTGACCCCAAACTCAACGCCGGTCGGCCAAGCCGGCGATTCCCACAGTGAAGAGACCGCCGACGCGCGACATCGGGGTCTGACCCCAACAACGATGTCGGCGCAGCTGGGCATGTGGTTGTTCATCGCGTCGGCGACGATGCTGTTTGCGTCGCTGCTGTCTGGCTACGTGATGCTGCGCGCCGGCGCGCCGCAGGCATGGCCGCGGATACCCGGCGGCCTGCCGTGGATCGAAACGCTTCTGCTGGTCGGTGCCAGCGCGGTGTTCAGCCACGAGCGCATTCGATTGGTCATCGCAAACACGCTCGGCCTGACCTTCGTGGCGATCAAGGTGCTGAGCGACCTCGCGCTGATCAACAAAGGGATCACGCCCGCCACCAACCTGATGTGGGCGTGCTGGTTCACGCTGACTGCCGTGCATGCCATCTATGTGCTTGGTGGCGCAATCTACACCGGCTGGCTCGCGGGTCCGTCCTACCGACTGTCCGTCGACGAACCGGATCGATGGCGAGCCCGCATCAACTCGGCGCGGCTGTACTGGTTATTCCTGGACTTCGTCTGGCTGGTTGTCGTCGTGAGCTTCTACGTGATCTAGCTGAGAGTGTTCGGCGTGACGTGCACGGTCAGTGTCGCGCGTCCAGGCATCGACGCACGGTGTGAAGCATCTCCCGGATGCTTACAGGCTTGGCAAGGTAGGCAGCACCGACGCCGCCCGGTTCCGTTGACCCTTCATGGTAGCCGCTCACAAAGATGACGGCGAGGTGCGGTTGCTTCTCGCGCAGTGCTTTGGCCAGTTCGAATCCCGTGACGCCACCCGGCATGACGATGTCGGTGACGAGCAGGTCAATCGGCGTCGGCGCTGAAGCCGCCGCCGAGAGCGCTGTCGGTCCATCCTCGGCGACGAGCACCCGGTAACCTTGGCCTGCCAGCGCCTCTGCCATGATCGCGCGGATTGACGGTTCGTCTTCCGTCACCAGCACGGTCTCGCTCCCACCTACCCGCAGCGATGGCGGTGTCGGATTTTCAGCCTGGAGTGGAACACCGTCGGTTCGCGGGAGAAACACCGTGAACGTGGACCCGACTCCGACCGTCGACGACACCTCGATCCAGCCGCCGTGCTGGTGAATCACCCCCAGAGTGGTCGCCAGGCCAAGTCCCGTGCCCCGCCCGACGTCCTTGGTGGTGAAGAACGGCTCGAAGATGTTCGGTAGATCCACCGCTGCTATACCCGATCCGGTATCAACCACGCGCAGGCATGCAAACGCGCCTGTTCGCCGGTCGTCTCGTGCGCCGGTTGTCCCGTCGTCAATGTCGACAACCGACGTGCCAATCGTTAAGCGGCCACCGGATGGCATCGCATCGCGCGCATTGAGCGCCAGGTTCATCAGCGCCTGGTCGACGAGGTTCACATCGCCAAACACGTGCGGACGCTGTGGGCTCAACTCAAAGTTGACGATGACGTCCTCGGGGATCAGCCGGCGCAGCATCACGCCAAGGTCTGCCACCGCCGCGTTGAGATCAATGAGCTCAGACTTGAGTTGACGCTGTCTGCTGAAAGCCAGCAGCTGGCGCGTGAGAGCCGCCGCGCGTTCCGTCGCGCGGCCAATCTCCAGAATGCGTCGACGCACGGGGTGGTCCGCGGGGACCTGCGCTAGCGAGAAGTCGACGTTGCCGCCGATCGCCATGAGCAGGTTGTTGAAGTCGTGGGCGACACCGCCCGCAAGACGACCGAGCGCCTCCATTTTGTGCGATTGACGGAGACGTCCTTCGAGCCTGACGCGATCCTCGCGCTCTTTCTCCAGGATCCAGATCAACATGCCGAGGCCGATGAGGAGTTGGAGGAAGAGATCGAGCTGGCCGAACAGCAATCGGACAGGATCAAGCGTGCCGATGTCCCGGCCGACCGGCAGCGCCGCGTAGACGGCGAAGAGTTGGTCAGCGCCGTACATCAGCATCGCCAGTGCAAAGATGCGACTGCCAACGTTGCCTTCGTTTCGCGTCCGCCAGGCAAACCACGCGCCGGCCATCATCAGCACTGCCGCCAACAACACGGCCCGAACGCCGACACGCGCAAAGTAGCGGAGGTTGGCGGCCGCGGGGTCGTTAATCCATGCCAACGTGAGCACCGCGGCCAGCCCGACGGATGCGACCACGATGGGTGCCAGGAGTGGCCCGAGTGACACGGCGGCGGCGTGCTAGTTCGAAAGTGCCCAAGCTGACCAAGCCGACTTGCAACATGCCGCACGTGAGGGAGAGTATCGACAGCGACACGCGGAGCGCGGACGACGGAGGGCTGGTGACCGCCAGCCGGGACGCGGTCGAGATGCTAATGTAGCCCGCAAAGGCAAGCCAGCTGCCGGACCACGAGTGTAGGTACGAGCGGTCGTCGCGTTTCGCGAAGTAGCGTAGAAGCAGAGCGAAGACCAAGGCCGCCGCCACCTGGAGGGTGCTGCTTCCGGCGACGTGAAAGAGTTCGCTCATGACCTGTCGAGTTCCATGGGTATGCTAGTCAAAGCTCTACCATTGGACTACCACCAGTTGAACGCGACCATCCGCTCCAGGGGCCAGAAACCCTCGCAAAATCCCTATGTCCTGCCCAATTTGCACACCTTCTGAAGGCTCCGCGATCAGCGAGGCGATGCGCGCCGGCGCATCCGTCCTGATCGCCGCGGCCTTCATCGTGATCGGCTGCATTGCCAGGTTTGCGGTCCGCCTCTGGCGATCGGAGCAACGAGCGTGACCGACTTCATTGCGGGATGGCTCCCTGACCCGGCGTCAGGACACGCGTCCGCACTCGATCGCGTGCTGCTCAGCGTCCACGCGCACATGGCGTTGATTTTTGCGCTGTGGCTCGCGCTATTCGTGATCGCGTTGATCAGGTTCCGCAGCGGCGCGAACCCGGAACCTCGCAAGGACGGCCTCCGGGGAATGTGGCCTGCCGTCGCGATCGGGTTGGTGATCGCCGGCGATGTGCTGATTCTCGTAACGCAGGCGCTGCCTGCGTGGGCGGCGCGCAATGAACCACCGCCGGCCGGCAGCGATCCGATCGAGATCCGCGTGACCGCCGAGCAGTTCGCCTGGAACATCCATTACCCGGGGCCGGATCGGACCTTCGGGCGCACGCAGGCGGACATGATCAGCGCGTCGAACCCGGTCGGCATCGATCGTAGCGATCCGGCGGCGGCCGATGACATCGGCGTCCAGAATGTCCTGATGCTGCCGGTGAATCGCACGGCCGTCGTGCAGGTCACCAGCCGCGACGTCATTCACAGCTTCACGCTGAACGAGATGCGCGTGAAACAGGATGCGGTGCCCGGAATGACCGCGCGCGTCTGGTTCACGCCGATCGTGACGGGCCAATGGGAGATTGCCTGCTCGCAGCTCTGCGGACTCGGGCACTACCGCATGCGCGGGGAGTACCAGGTGGCCGACCAAACGGCGTGGGATCAATGGCAGGCGGCTGAACTGGCGAGACTGCGCTGACGCCGCCCGGATCACGCGATCAGCAGATCGCTACTTCTCGACCTTTTCTCCCCTGGCGACCCACTCGTCCCAGCCGCCTTTCAGCGCTCTCGCGCCGGGGATGCCCTTCGCGGCCAGGTCGACCGACGCTCTCGCCGCGGTCATCTCGTTCGCACACGCGCAGTAGGCCACGATGGTCCGCTTCTCGCCGGCGAAGCGATCCGCCTGCTTGAGGATCATCGTGTAGTCCACGTTCACCGCTCCCGGAATGCGGCCCTTCGCAAATGAATCCGGATCGCGCACATCGAGGATCAGCACCGCGTGCTGATCCATCAACACCTTCAACTCGTCGATCGAAATGCGGGGCACATTGCGAATCGCCTGCTCCTCCTTCGCCAAGGCTACGGAGGACAGGGCCCCAGCAAGAGCCGCAACGATCAGCGCTTTTGCAGAGAACCCAGCCATGAATCCCTGAACCTCTTCTGGTCGTCGGTCAGCGTGCCACCCGTCTTCTCGACGGGCACCACCTCGATCCGTGGATCCTCGTCGAGCGTGATCGTGCCGTTGACGACTTCGCCGCTGCGGCGCACATAGCGGATCGGCACCAGTTCGCCTGGCTTGTGCTTCGTCAAGGCTTCTTCCCACGCGGCCGTGGAGGTGAGCGGCGTGTCGCCAAGCATCGAGATCTGGTCGTCCTGCGCGACGCCGGCGTCGTAGAGCGGCGACTCCCACGGCACGAGGCCGCCGACGCGAAGGGCGCTGCCGCCGGCCTGCAGGTTGACCTGGCCGGCAAAGGCGCGGCCGGCGTGGCGCTTGCGCATCACCAAGCCGGCGCGCGACAGCAGGCGCGCGTAATCCACCACTTCGCGGCCTTCGATGAACTTCGCGAAGAAGTCGTTCGCGAACCCGCGATCGCCTGAGGTCTTTGCGAGTGACTCCTTCAAGCCGTCGATGGTGTACGGCGCGCTGACTTTACCCGGTTCCTTCTGGCCGGGCCGCCCGAACTGCGCCCACAAGCCGTTCATGAACGCATCGCCGGTCACCTTGTTGTCAGACCGGTCACGCAGCGACAGATCGAGGCCGAGACCGATCGCCTGGCCGTAGGTGTAGTACGAGATGAACAGGTTCGGCCACGCGGTGCGGTCGATCGACACCGCCGCGTCAACGAACGGCGCGAGCCGGCTCATGTCGACGGCGCTTCGAAACATGCGGCCCGGGCTCAACAGCACCGTGTTGATGACTCCGGCCAGCTCACCCGCAAAGGTGTCGATCGAGGTGATGCCGGCGCGATGCTGGATCAATCCGTCGAAGTAGTTGGTGAAGCCCTCGCCGAGCCACAGGTCGTCGCTCATGTCGGCCTGCTCGAAGTCGAACGGCTCAACGCCCGCCGAGCGCAGGCGCTCCATGTTCCAGGCGTGGAAGAACTCGTGGGCAACGGTGCCGAGAATGCCCGCCCGCTGCTGCGGGCTGCGCAGTGCGCCGGAGCTGGTGAGCGACGTGCTGTTGCGATGCTCCATGCCGTCGCCGCTCGCCCACGGGAGATAGGTGCTCAGGAACGTGTAGGTGTTGGTCTCGAAGTTCGGCAGCTCGCCGAACACCGGAATCGTCTCCCTGACGATGCGCTCGACATCCTTGGCGAAGGCATCGGCCTCCGCTTCGGTACCGTCGTGCGTCAGCGCAATACGAAACGTCGGCGGTGGGCCGCTGCGCTTGCGCCCGTCGTCCACCGTGAACTCCCGCAGCATGTAGTTGCTGAAGTCGGTCGGACTGTCCATCAGGTAGTGGATGTTCGGCGCGGTAAACACCAGCGGATCCGCGGTCGGGTACAACTGCGTGGCGACCTTCCACTTCTTGCCCGGCGGTTGCACGAACGTCACCCGCGCCGGGCGTTCGAACCAGCCGCGCGCAAACATCAACGCTGCGGGAATGTTGATGTGCGCGTGCATGTCGTCGATGCCGAGGTACGTGCCGTCCGTGCGATCGCCAAACACCTTGTAGGTCACGACCACCGTGCCGTCATGGCCGGCGATGTCCCACTGATGCAGGTCCGGACGCGTCGCGCTCAGCGGCTGTCCCTTGCCGTTGACGATCGCCACGTCAAACACGTTCTTCGCAAACTCGTGGAGCGCGTACCGGCCGGGCGAGGTGCGGGCCATGCGCACCTGGAGCGTGCCGGCCGGCACGCTGGTGAAGCGCGCCTGCACCTGCATCCAACGATGCTGCGGCGCGGGGAACGACAGCGTGTATTCGACCGGGGATTGCGCCCACGCCACGGAGGCGGTGAGCACGACGATGATGAGGGCTAAGACGCGTTTGGACATTGCGCCTAGCATTCTACGCCCGCCCGCTAGGAACCGAGCTTCGCCAGCGCTTCCTTGGTCTTCACAAGCAGCGGCAGGTCGGGGTCGCCGTTCTTTAACATCTCGAGCACGCGTTCGTACTGCTTGCGCGCTTCGCCGTTCTGTCCGAGCATCACGTGCACGTCACCCAACCGCGCGCGCGCGAAGGCGGCTGAGGGGCTGAGGGACGGGCGGGCATCCTGCGATACCAGGAACGTCAATCCCTTCAGCGCAGCGGCGTGGTCGCCGGCCTGCAGTTTCGCTATCGACCAGACCGTTACCTGATCGGTACTGGCACTCGTGAAGGTGACCGGCTCGATCAGCTTCACGGATTCCTCCGGCTTGTTCTCAGCGAGCGCGGCGAGCGCGCGAAGGATGCGGATGCCTTCGGCCGCCGCAGGCGACCCGGCGGGTGTCGCCTTTTCCTGCGCTGCGAGCGCCTCCGGAAGAGCCGCGCGCGCCGCCGCGCCGTCGCCGTTGATCGCCGCCACCACCAGGCGATCGTCGAGCAACTCGTCGCTCATCAGCCCGTCATCCTCGGTCTTCTCGACGCGCGCGGTCGCTCGATCGCTCAAGCCGACCAGGGCCTCGCTGATCGCCAACTGCATCATGGCGTTACCGGCGTTCTGCGGCGGCTGAGTGCGACGGCCCTGGCCTGTAGATCGGTCGCCAGCTCACCCGCTTCCTTCATGCGACCGCGATAGGTGGCCGCGAACATGCGCAACGTCACCATGTCCAGTTCATCGCGACGTCCGCGCACCGCGGCGACCTGCTCCTCGGCCAGCGCGTCGTCGCCCATGAAGATCGCGACCTGATAGAGCGAGATGCGCGCGCTCGTCGAGTCCTGCAGCTTGATGGCGCTCTCGGAGGCGCGACGGGCTTCCGCGTACTGGCCCAACTCGAAGTAGGTCTGCGAAAGATTCGTCCAGGCCAGCGGCTGATCCGGAGCCGCCTTGGTCGCGAGTTCCAGCTTGCGAACAGCTTCGGCGCGGTCGCCTTGCTGCTTGTGCAACAACGCAGAGTTCGTCAGTGCGGTGTAGTCGTTGGGATACGTGGCGAGCCAGAGCTTGTAGGTATCGAGCGCCTTCGCGGCGTTGCTTTCCACGGTCGTGAAGTAGCGGGCCTCGATGTAGTAGCGTTCGACCTCGCTGACCTTTTCACGCAGCTCGTACGAGCGCTGTCGTAGCGCTGAATCGAGGCGAGGGATTCGCCCAACTTTTCGCGGAACGCCGATACCGCGGTACCCATTGCGTTCAGCACCGCTTCCTTCGATGGGGCCTGCGCCTGCTCTTCCGCGAACACCTTGCCGTCAACGCAGTCCTGCGCGTTGAGGGTGATGACGTACGACGAACCCAGCATTGCAATGGTCCCGCCGAGCAACGCCTTCGCCGACGAGCGCTGGCAGACCTCGCGACCGACGTCCGCCGTGATCGGCGTCATCGGTTCACGGCCCATCAGGCGCAAGGTCGCCTGGACCTGCTGCTCCGGCACGAGATTCAAGAATGGTGACTGTCGCAACTGCAGCGCCAGCGCCTCACCAAGCGTGTCGTCGAACATCGTGTCGCCGGTGCGATTCACGATCGACGACAACACCACCGAGTCTTGCTGCGTCAGCGCCGGCGTCGCCTGCTGTCGATACAGAAAGATGCCGGCCACAAGAGCCGCTGTCACGAGCGGGGCGCCGACAAGTACGGGCATCTTCCAGCGCCCGGATGGCGCTGTCGTGAGCGACGGCTCCACTCGCGCAGTCAGTGGGGGCGGCGTCGAACGGGCCGCTGCGGTCGCTGCCGTGATTGACGCAGATTCAGCAGTGCGCTTCAGCCGCTTCAGGTCCGCGCGCAACTCCGCCGCGCCCTGGTAGCGCGTAGCGCGATCCTTTTCGAGCGCCTTGAGCACAATGCGATCGAGCTCCGCCGGCACGTCCGCCTTGATCTGCGAGGGCGGCGCCGGTGCCTTGGTCAGCAGGCCCTCAAAGATCGTCGCCGGCGTTGTGCCCTGGAACGGCAATTGCCCGCACGCCATCTCGTACAACACGACGCCCGCCGAGAACAGGTCGCTGCGCGCGTCGATCTCCTGTCCACGCGCCTGCTCGGGCGACATGTACGAGATTGTGCCGATCGTCGTCCCCATCGACGTGAGTTGATCCGTGCCGGCAACGGTCGCGCCGTAATCGGAGCGGCCCGATTCGGACAGCTTGGCGACGCCGAAATCGAGAACCTTGATCGAGCCACGGCGGGTGACGAAGAGGTTGGCCGGCTTGATGTCGCGATGCACCACGCCCTGGCTGTGCGCCGCATCCAGGGCATCCGCGATCTGCGCACCGAGCTCGATCACGTCCTCTGCGGGCAGGGGACCCTTCGCGATGCGGTCCTTCAGCAGCTGACCATCGAGCAGCTCCATCACCATGAACTGGCGGCTGTCGTGGACACCAATATCAAAGAGCGTGCAGATGTACGGGTGATTCAGGTTGGAGATGACGCGCGCTTCGCGTTCGAAGCGCTGGATCGCGTCTGCGTCTGTGTTCGCGTCGTCCGGCAGGAACTTGATCGCCACCTTGCGGCCGAGGCGCGTGTCTTCGGCCTCGTAGACAACGCCCATGCCGCCGGCGCCCAGCCGCGACAGGATCTTGTAGTGGCTGATCGTCTGGCCGATCACAGCGTGCCGGTCTCCGGTTCGTCGAGCACTTCGCGGATCTTCTTGGCGAGCTGCATGGGTGTGAACGGCTTCTGCAGGAAGGGCTTGCCCTCCTCCAGAACGCCGGTCCTCACAATAGCCTCATCCGTGTAACCCGACATGTACAAGACGCGAATGGAGGGACGAAGCGCGCTGAGCGCTTCCGCCACGGCCGGACCACTCATATCCCCGAGTATGACGTCACACAAGGCCAGGTCGAAGTGCCGGGTGTCGTCGCTGCCAAGCGCCAGGCCGGCGCGGCCGGACGCCGCTTCCGTCACCGAATAGCCGAGCCTGGTCAGCAATTCCTTCGAGAGCCGGCGCACGGACGGATCGTCTTCGACCAGCAGAATGTGTTCGGTGCCCTCGGGCATCCGCTCGCCGCCGGTCTGCTGCTCGCGCTGCTCGGGTGCCTCTGAGCGCGGCAGGTAGATACGGAACGTGGTTCCGAGACCAATTTCGCTCGAGACCGAGATGTGCCCGTCACTCTGGCGGACGATGCCGTAGGCCGTGGACAAGCCGAGGCCTGTGCCTTTACCGACATCCTTGGTGGTGAAGTACGGCTCGAAGATTCTGCCGCGTACTTCCGGCGCCATGCCGGTGCCGGTGTCCGTCACCGACAGCATCACGTAGACGCCCGGCCGCGCGTCCGGTTGATCGACGACGTCTTCTGGCGCCAGGAGCGCATCCGAGGTCTCAACCGTGAGTCGCCCGCCCTGCGGCATCGCGTCCCGCGCGTTGACGACCAGGTTCATCACGACCTGTTCGACCTGTCCGGGGTCGACGCGGACAAACGCGTTGCTCGCCTTGCCCGTCACGGTCATGACGATGTCTTCGCCAATCACGCGGCGCAGCATCGGCTCGACCTTGCTGAGCGCGGTGTTGAGGTCGATGATCTTCGGCTGCAGGACCTGGCGGCGGCTGAACGCGAGCATCTGTCGGGTCAGGTCCGCGGCACGCATTGCGGCGCGGCCGATTTCCTCCGCGTCGGCGCGACGATCGTCTTTCGGATCGAGCGACGTCAGCACGATCTCGGTGTAGCCGATGATCGCCGTCAGCAGGTTGTTGAAGTCGTGCGCGATACCGCCGGCCAGCCGGCCCACCGCTTCCATCTTCTGCGAGTGACGCAGCTGCTCTTCGAGGAGCAGCCGCTTGGTGAGTGCGTCATCGCGCTCCGCCATGATCGCGGCGAGCATGAGGCCACTCAACGACCCAAGCGCGAGGAAGGTGAAGAGCAGGAACTGCGTAAACTCGACACTGAACGCGCCAAACGGTCCCACGCCCATCCCGGCAATCACGACCGCGAAGGCCGAAATCAGCGCGACGACCGTGGAGGCGCCTCGCGTGCCGAAACGCAGGCCGGCCCATCCGACGATCGGGAAGAACACGAACGCGATCGGCACGTCGCGCGTCGCGAAGATGCCCCAGAGACCGAACATCAGTTGCGAGCCGGCAAACAACGTGAAGAACAGGCCAAGGCCTTCGCCGATGCGCTTCCAGGTCCACTCGATCGGGCTGCCGTAGTACCACGAGAAGATCAACGGCGTCGTGACCATCACGCCGAGCCAGTCACGCAGCCACCACAGCGCGAGGTCATACGGCGCCTGGTCGAGCGTTCTCTGCCCAAACACGAGATAGAGCGCGATCGCGATCACCGCGGCCGCGAGCGCGCCGATCGGGCCGGCGATGACCGAGAGGATGACCGGGTCCTTCACGCGCTCGAGCTTTGGATCGAACTTGAGCGCGCGCATGATCCGCACGGCGATGACCGGCTGGGCGATCTGCGCGATGCCGAACAGGATGGCGAGCGGAACCGGGTAATACGACAGGCCCAGCGCCACGGTGCCGAGCACGATGCCGGGAAGCACCCGGTTACCGACGATGTAATACAGCGCGACGGCCAGGCCAACCGGCGGCCAGATCGGCGTAATCGCGCGGCCGCTGACGGTGGGCAGCAGGATGAGCGCCGACAGGCCCCAGATCACCAGCGTGACGATGCCGTTCAGCACGATTGTGCCCAGGAGCTCATTGGCGGCAAACCACGAGCGAACGGATGTCTTCACGGAGGAGCCCTGTTGCACGAAGCTGAAAGCGTATCGGCTTCGAACGCCGCGTTCAAACGCAATCTAGGGATGAATTACACGCCGCTTCACGCCGAAGGACCGCTTCCGCGGGAACAGAGGTATGATTGGAGCTTGCCGTCATCGCGGTGAGGTGGCCGAGTGGCTGAAGGCGGCGGTTTGCTAAACCGTTGTAGGACCTTTAAAGTCCTACCCAGGGTTCGAATCCCTGCCTCACCGCCATTTCTATGACGCGGTAATCCTTCCAGCCCGC
>CAZVLS010000029.1:0-35610 GCA_964628295.1 uncultured Acidobacterium sp. | reverse complement strand
CACGCGGAAGTGGCGGAATTGGCAGACGCACCAGCTTGAGGGGCTGGCGCCCGCAAGGGCGTGAAGGTTCGAGTCCTTTCTTCCGCACCATTTGACAAAGGCCCGCCCACGCGGGCCTTTTCTACATCAGGCCTCCTCACGACCATTGGGAGAGATCACAGATGACCGAACCCACCGCACAGAATCGCAGCCAGGTGCTGGCCGCAAAACGCTGGATGGATGACGAAAAGGGCATGGAACGGGCAAGCCTCAGCCCTGCCGAATACGTCGCCTACCGCATGAAGATCTCGCAGGCCGATGCAGAAGCGCTGGTTGCGGCGGTGTATGCGCTCGACGAGGACGCGGAGTAGCCGTCCCTGATCCTCACGTCAATTTAGTCGGTACCTCCAGCAGCCGCGATCAACTGCATCGCCGGTTCGCTCACGAAGATCGGCGCATGAAACCGGCGCCCCCACGACAGCGGCGTGACGTCACGGTACTCGTGGCGCGTCGAATCGCCGTGACCGGGATGCAGCTGTTTCCAGATCGCCGCGCGCACGTTGGGGTCGGCGCCTCGTGACAGCAGCAACTCGGTGAACGGCGCGGTGAAGGGCCCGCGCTTGCCGTGGTTCATCCAGAAGTTCGGCTGCGACACCACCGTGTTGAAGAGCGGCGTGTAGCCGCCAAACCCATTGGCGCCGCGCGCCGCGCGCACGTTCGCATTCATGCCGCGGTCGAGCAACCAGCGCGCGATCTCGAGCTCGTTGTAGTCCACGCACATGTGCAGCAGCGTCGTGCCGCCGAGCGGCGTGCCAACGGTCGCATCGAGCGGATCCCCGCAGCCCATGTCCGACGGATAGATCTCGCGATGCGTAAAAGTCCTGGTCAGCAGTCCAGGATCGCGCTCGAGATGCTGCTCCAGCAGATCGAGCCGTCCCCTATGCAACGCCATCACCGGCGTGTCAGGAAGATGCAGACCATGGCGCGCGTACATTTCGAGGATGGCGTGCTTGGCGTCCGGGCGGCGGCTGTCGGTCTGGAGCACCACGTCAACTGGAGCGAGACGGTTAGCCTGCGCATCGATGACGCGGGCGCCGAGCGTCAGCAGCAGGGCGGTGCCTTCAGCGCTTAACGTATACGCCGGTCCACCGAGCGCATCATCGGCCGGACGCGGGCGGCCCGCCATCTCGTGGATCATCTTCGCGGTTTCGACCTGGCCTTGCAGCGCGGCACGGCCGGCCGCCGACTCGAGGTCTGTCGCGCCCTGATCCCGCAGGAAACGAATGAGGCGGTCGCGGCCGAGGTTGGCCGCGTAGGTCATCGGCGGACCCCAGTTGCTGTCAGCGCGGATCAACACCTGCTCCTGCAGCAGCGACGGGTTGCTCGCCAGCAACTCGCGCACGGTCTCCAGATCATCATCCCAGATCGCATTTGCGAGCTTGACGCCCTGGACCAGGCGCATCCAACTCGCGGCGTGATAGGACCTGGCCAGCACAAGCTGCGCATCGGCGAGTGTCGCCGCAGCCGGCGGCGTTCCGCCCGGGAAATGGGCGGCAAACAGCGCGATCGCCTCCGCATCCGCCGCGCGCAGCGCGCGGAGCAGATCCTTGGCTTGGTGCTTCAGTTGATCGAGGTCCGGACGAACCGGCAGACGGCGAAAAGACATACGAGCCTCCCAGGTGCCCGGGTCCGCTGGCGTCGGGCGAGGAGCTCGTGAGAGCTGACGGGAGTCAAACACGACAGGTGGACTCAGTCCTCTCCGCGGACGGGAGGCGCCCTGCCGCGCCCTGCGGCATGGTAGCCGACTCGAAAGCGAACGGCAATCGACTCGCAGTTTGTGCGCTCGAGAAGCCGCTCCACGTTCCGGGCCACAGCGTCCGGCTTTTGTAGGAGGATGTGGTGTGACCAGGCCTGAGGTCGGCATCATCATGCCGTTCTTCGTCGTGCGGAACGTGCCGCGCGCGCTCGCGTTCTATCGCGACAAACTCGGGTTCGACATTACGGTCCAGGGCCCGGTGCCGGACGACATCTTCTTCGGGATGGTGAAACGCGGCCACGCGGAGATCATGCTGAAAGACATTGGCGTCGATCCGATCCCCAACTACACGCGCGACATCAAGCAGGGCCACGCGCCGTGGGACGCCTACGTCTACGTGTCCGATCCAGATGCGCTGGCCGCAGAGTTCGAGTCGCGTGGTGTCACGTTGTGGAGGCCGGTCGAAACGAACTCGGACAACCTGCGCGGTTTTGAGGTGCAGGATGCCGATGGCTACGTGCTCTATTTCGGCAAGCCGATGTAACTGAATCGCAGCGGTGCCGACTCGAGCACTGGCTCCGGCCACGTCACGCGCAATGTGTCGCCATGCGCGCTGCCTTCCGGCCACTCTACCTGGAGCTTCCACGACACGGCGATCCTGCCAGGCTTGCTTGCGGGCGGGCGTCGCGGTGCGCGCGCCCTCGTGCCAGGCTTGCCGAGTTCCCGGTCGAGCGCCTCCATGACTCGCGCGACGGCGTGCGCGGCGCTTGACGGGGCCGGTGCTCTCGGTGCGGCCGACTTTGGCGCTGGCGGGACCGGTCCTGCATGGTTAGACGCCGCGCCCGCGGGCTTGTCGGCGTGCGCCTCCGCGGGCTTCTCGGCGTGCGCCGCTGCGGGCTTCTCGTCGTGTGCGGAAGCGGCTGGCTTGGTCTCTGCCTTGGCGGGCTTGGCGTCACCGTGCGCCGGAGCCTTCTCGGCAGGAGTTCCGTGTCCCGCCTGCGGCTTGGCCGCGTGTTGCGCCTCGACGACGCTGCTCGCGCCGAGGAGCAGCAGCGCCGCCGCCAGGACTCGCAGGCGCCCGCTCATTTATGCGTCGTCCTGGAGATCGCTTCCGAGAAGATCACCCGGCCGGAGGCCAGCTCGTAATAGGCGCCCACGAACCCGACCGAGCCGCTCTCGAACATGTGCCGCAGCACGTCGCTGTCGTCGATGAGATGGTTGATCGATTCTTCGACGTTCTTGAGGATCGCCGAACGCAGAAACGCGACATCGTCTGACGAGCGCTCCGAAGGCACGGCCGGGCGGATCGCCTTGATCAGGAAGTCGAGATTCGTGCTGAGAGATTTGCCTGGAGGCGTCGCGATGGTCGCGGCCACCGCGCCGCACGATTCGTGACCCATCACGACAATCAACGGAATGTGAAGATGTTCAGCGCCGTACTCGAGCGAGGCGAGGACGGAGCGATCCGTGACCTGGCCGGCGGCGCGAACCACGAACAGCTCACCAAGCCCGGTGTGGAAGATCACCTCCGGCGGGACGCGCGAATCCGCGCACGACAACACCGACGCAAACGGCGTCTGCCCCTTTGCAGAGGCGCGCCTGGCTTCGAGAGTGATGGGCAGCGAGCCGGCCGGGTCGGCGACGAAGGCCGCATTGCCTGCCTTCAGGCGGTCGATCGCGTTGCCGACCGTCGATGCGGATGGGGCGGCCAAGCCGACCGCCGCGAGGCAGGCGACGAGCACAGGGACCAGCCGGTAGGTACGTGAAGTGGCCATTTGCTCCTTGAATCGGCAGCCAGCGCCGATTCTTGAGCAGCCTCGGCTACTTGGTGGTGGCGCCCTGGATGATGGCGAAGAACGACTTCGGGTCGAGGCTCGCGCCGCCGACCAGCGCGCCGTCAACATCCGGCTCGGCGATCAGCTTCGCGATGTTGTCTGGTTTCACGCTGCCGCCATAGAGAATGCGGCAACGCTCGGACGCATCGAGGCCAAACCACTGCTTGAGGCGCTGCCGAATATGGAAGTGGGCTTCGCCCGCCTGCGCCGGCGTGGCGTTGCGGCCGGTGCCGATGGCCCACACCGGCTCATAGGCAAGCACCATGCCCGACAACTGCTCACCGGTCAGCCGATCGAGACCTTCCTTGATCTGCGTGTCGAGCACCGCCATGGTCTGATTGGCATCGCGCTGCTGCAGCGTCTCGCCGATGCAGACGATCGGCACCAGGCCGGCCGTCAGGGCGGCGTGCATCTTCTTGTTGACGGTGTCGTTGGTCTCGCCGAACAACGTGCGGCGCTCGGAGTGGCCGATGATCACGTGCGTGGCACCAGTGCCGTGGATCATCGCGGCACTGATCTCACCGGTGAATGCGCCTTCGCGCTCCCAGTGCATGTTCTGCGCGCTGACAGCGATGACGGAGCCCTTCGCAGCATCCGCCGCGGCCGCCAGTGAGGTGAAGGGCGGCGCAATGAGCACGTCAACGCCGCGCACGTTGGTTACCAGCGCACGCAGATCGTCCACGTAAGAGACGGTCTCAGCTACCGTCTTATACATTTTGAAATTGCCGGCGATCAGAGTTTTTCGCATAGTCGACGGTCGTTCGACAGCCCGTTCGAAAATCGTTCGACGTACGTTCTACGCGCGTTCGGGCAGCGCCGCTACCCCCGGAAGTTCAGCGCCGCCGAGGAATTCGAGCGAGGCGCCGCCGCCGGTCGAGATGTGCGTCATCTTGTCCGCCACGCCGGCCGCATTGATCGCGGCGACTGAATCGCCGCCGCCGATGATGGTCGTGCCCTGGACCTTCGCTACGGCGTTGGCGACAGCGAGCGTGCCCTTCGCGAACGGGGCCATTTCGAACACCCCCATCGGGCCGTTCCACACCACCGTCTTCGCATCCGCCAGCAGGCCCGCGTAGAGGCGCGCGCTTTCCGGGCCGATGTCCAGGCCCATGCGCTCGCCGATTGCGGCATCACCGACCTTGAGCACCTCGGTCGCCGCCGCCGCATCGATCTTGTCGGCGACGACGTGATCGACCGGAAGCTGCAGCACGACGCCGCGAGCCTTGGCATGCTCGATGATCGAACGCGCCGCATCCTGCTTGTCTTCCTCGACCAGCGACTTGCCGACCGGCATGCCGAGCGCCTTGAAGAAGGTGTAGGCCATCGCGCCGCCGATCAGCAGCCGATCCACGCGGCCCATCATGCTTTCGATCACTTCGATCTTGTCCGAGACCTTCGCGCCGCCGATCACCGCGACGAACGGACGTTCCGGATCGCCGAGCGCCATGCCGAGGTACTGCAGTTCCTTCTCCATCAGCAGGCCGGCGGCGGCGCGGTTCTCTGGGAAGAATGACACCATGCCGTCAACCGACGCATGCGAACGATGCGCGGCGCCGAACGCGTCATTGACGTACAGGTCCGCCAGCTCCGCCAGGCTCTTCGCGAAATCGGGGTCGTCCTTTTCCTCCTGCGAGTAGAAACGCAGGTTCTCGAGCAGCGCCACCTTCGATCCGGCCGCCGCGTCAGCGACGGCGCGTTTGGCTGGCTCGCCGATGCAGTCCGTGGCGAACACGACCTCGCGCTTGAGCAGCTGGCTCAAGCGATCCGCCACCGGCTTCAGCGAAAACTCCGCAGTCGGCTTGCCCTTGGGCCGGCCCAGGTGCGACGCGAGGATGACCGTTGCGCCCTGGTCGAGCGCGAACTGAATGGTCGGTAGCGACGAGGTGATGCGGGTGTCGTCGGTGATTGCGCCGTTCTTGAGCGGCACGTTGAAGTCGACGCGGATGAAGACCCGCTTGCCTCGAAGGTCGAGGTCGTTGATCGAATATTTGGTCATGCACATGTCGACGAGCCTAAAGGCTCGTCGCTACAGGATCGTCGCTACAGGCTTAGGTACAGATCGTTACAGCTTCTTCAGCAGGTCGACGCAGCGGCTCGAGTAGCCCCACTCGTTGTCGTACCAGGCCATCACCTTCACGAAGTCGCCGTCCATGATCTTCGTGTAGCCGGCGTCGATGATGCATGAATGCGGGTTGCCGCGGAAGTCGATCGACACCAGCGGTTCGGTGACGAACTCCATGATGCCCTTGAGCGGGCCGTCCGACGCGGCCTTCAACGCCGCGTTCACGTCTTCGGCGGTGACCTTCTTGTCGACGAGCGCGACCAGATCCACCACCGAGACGTTCGGGGTCGGCACGCGCATCGAGATGCCGTCGATCTTGCCCTTGAGGGCGGGCATCACTTCGCCGACGGCCTTCGCAGCGCCAGTGGTGGTCGGGATGATCGACAGTGCCGCGGCGCGCGCACGGCGCAGGTCCTTATGCGGCAGGTCGAGCAGGTTCTGGTCGTTGGTGTAGGCATGCACCGTCGTCATCAACGCCTTCTTGATGCCGAAGGTTTCGTGCAGGACCTTGGCGAGCGGCGCCACGCAATTCGTGGTGCACGAAGCGTTGGAGATGATCGAGTGCTTCGACGCGTCGTAGTCGCCGTCATTGACACCGAGCACCACGGTCACGTCGGGGTTGGTCGCGGGCGCGGTGATGATCACCTTCTTGGCGCCGGCCGCGAGGTGTTTCGCCGCGTCGTCGCGCTTGGTGAAGCGGCCCGTCGACTCGAACACGACGTCGACGCCCACATCCTTCCACGGCAGCAGCGCCGGATCCTTTTGCGCGAACACCTTGAAGGAATCGCTGCCGACCTTGATGGTGTCACCGGCCGCGCTGACGGGGACCGTCAGGTTGCCGAGCACCGAGTCGTACTTGAGGAGGTGCGCCAGCGTGGCCGTGTCGGTGATGTCATTGACGGCGACAATGTCGACGTCGTGGTGGGCAAGTGCCGCGCGCAGGATGTTGCGGCCGATGCGTCCGAACCCGTTGATACCAACCTTGATGGCCATCCGTGTCAGTCCTCCAGAACGTTGTTGCCCCATCTGTAGGCCCGAACCGGACCCAAGGCAAACGTCAAATTGTACAATGCCGTGAACGCATCGACAAAGCCAAAGGTTTGCCGATACAATTCGTAAGTCCTTGAATGTATAGCCTTTACAGCATTCTCGTGCTGCTGATCGCGGTGATTGCCTCGCCGTGGTTCATCTACCAGGCCGTCCGCTACAAGAAGTATGTCGGCAGCCTCGGGCAGCGCCTCGGCTACCTGCCCGTGTCTTTCAACATGGACGGGGACGAGTCGATCTGGATTCATGCCGTCTCCGTTGGCGAAGTGCTCACCGCGCGTCCGCTGATCAGCGAGTTGAAGCGCCGCTATCCCAACCTGCGGATGTTTCTGTCCACGACCACGATGGCCGGCCAGCAACTGGCGCGCCGGAACGTGCAGGACGTCGATGCGGTGTTCTATTTCCCGTTCGACCTGGGCTTCGTCGTGCGCCGCACGCTCGATCTCGTGCGCCCGAAGCTGTTCGTGATGATGGAAACGGAGATCTGGCCGAACCTGCTGCGCGAATGCCGCGCGCGCGGCGTGAAGACCGCAGTGGTGAATGGCCGGCTGTCGGCGCGGTCGTTCCCGCGCTACCGGATGATCCGCCCGATGATGCGTCGCGTGCTCGACGACATCGACAAGTTCCTGGTCCAGGGTGAGGAGTCGGCCCGGCGGTTCATCGATCTTGGCGCCGACCCGGCGCGTGTCGTCGTTACCGGCAGCATGAAGTTCGATTCGCTCGAGTTGTCGTCCCCCTCGCAACCCGGGGCCCCCGGCGCGCGCGTTGTGCGCGTTGGGGTGGAGGCGCGTTCGCGCGAGCGTGTGCTGCGCTACTTCCGCGTCCCCCCGTCTCGGCCGGTGATCGTCGCCGGCAGCACGATGAAGGGTGAAGAGGCGCACGTGCTGCGTGCCTTCCGCCGCGTGCGCACCGCCGCGCCCAGCACGTTGCTGGTGCTGGCGCCTCGCAATCCGGAACGTTTCGGTGAAGCGGAGCAACTGGCGCGCGCCGAAGGCTGGAAGGTGGCGCGCCGATCGGACCTCGCCGTCGACTCCGAGCCGCGCGTCGACATTGTCATTCTCGATACGATCGGCGAGCTGGCGACGATCTACCAGATCGGCACTGTGGTGTTCGTCGGCGGCAGTCTCGTGCCGACGGGTGGCCACAACGTGCTCGAGCCCGCGGTGTTCGGCAAGCCGATCGTCTTCGGTCCCAACATGCAGAACTTCCTCGAGATTGCCGACGCCTTCGTCACCAACGGCGCCGGGGTCCAGCTGGCCGACGAGCAGGAACTCGACGAGGTGTTTGTCTCGCTCATCGGCGACCCGGTGCGTCGCGCCCGGCTCGGTGCGGCCGCGCGCGCGCTGGTGGAAGCCAACCGCGGCGCCAACGAAAAGAGCGTCACGGTGCTCGCGACGCTGTTACCGCAGGAACCGCGCGCGTATCCCGCCAACGTCAGGCCCTTCAGACCCCTTGCTTGATTCCATTTACGGCCAGGTGATGCGCGTGCGGCGCCGGCGCTTCGAGCGCCAGCCGCTTCGGCAACGCCGCCTGGCGAAACCCGTGATCAGTGTCGGCAACCTGTCGATGGGCGGCACCGGCAAGACGCCAGTCGTCGCCGCGATTGCCGAATGGCTGCTCGCGCAGGGCCACCGTCCCGCGATTCTCAGCCGCGGTTACGGGCGCGCCGATGACGTGGATGGCGTGGTCGTGGTGTCTGACGGTCACGCAGTTCGCGCAACGCTCGAGCAGTCTGGCGACGAGCCGATGATGCTGGCGCGCCACATCCCGGGCGCCATCGTCTGCGTGTGTCCCGAGCGGTACCTGTCAGGAACCCTTGCGGAGGAGCAGCTCGGCGCCACGGTTCACGTGCTCGATGACGGCTTTCAGCACGTCGAGTTGGCGCGCGACGTCGATGTGCTCGTCACGACGGTTGGGGAGATCGCCAACGGGAAGGTGATTCCGCTCGGGCGCCTTCGCGAGCCCATGGACGCGGCCGCGCGCGCGCACGTGCTGGTCGTGTCGGACGCGACGGCCGGCGCCGCGTCTGCCGAGGCGTGGGCGCTTGGAATCTCGCAGTCATGCGGGGCGGTGCGGACGCTTGGTGCGCCGGTGTCGTTGCGGGAACCGGGACCCGGGATCCGGGAACCGGGAACCGTGAGCCGGGAACCGGAAGGAGCAGTCCTTGCGGTGGCGGGCATTGCCCATCCCGATCGGTTCGTGACAGCCCTGAAGGACGCCGGCTGGAACGTCGCTGATGCAATGACGTTCCGCGATCATCATCGATATTCATCGTCTGATGTCGCCGCGATAGCGGCGAAGGCGTCGTCAATCGGCGCGGAGGCGGTCTTCACGACGGACAAGGACGCTGTGCGACTCGAGGCGGTGATGGACGGCGTTCCACCCGGCGTGCACGTGTTTCGGGTGCCCTTGACGGTGACCTTCGACCCGCCCGCTGCGCTGTTTGCCACCGTGAAGGCGGTGTTGTAGTGCGCCAGTCGATCGAATACTGGTCGGTCGTCATCGTCCGCGGCATCGCCACGCGACTGCCGGATGCGATGGTTCGCGCGTGGGGCACGGTGCTCGGCCTGATGTTCTACGCGGTCGACCGCGCGCACCGACGGGTGACGCTGACCAATCTCGAGCAGTGCTTTCCGAATCGTCCCGAGCGAGAGCGGCGCGCCATCGCCCGCGCCACCTTCGCGCACTTCGGGCAGGTGCTGCTCAAGCTGTTGACGTTCAGCGCGTTGACACCAGAAGAGATGCTGGCGCGCGCCGAATACGAGGGCGACGAGCGCGTGCGCCTCGCCTATGCCAAGGGCAAGGGCGTGCTGTTCTTCACCGGCCACTTCGGTTTCTGGGAATGCCAGGCCATTGCCCACGGGGTGGCGCTCAGGCCGATCGGCGTGCTCGCGCGAGCGCTCGACAACTCGCGACTGAACGAGCTGCTCGAACGGATCCGGACTTCGACCGGCAACCACGTGATCTATCGCCAGGGTGCGGTGCGGCGCGTGCTGAAGACGCTGGCGGCAGGTGAAGGTGTCGCGCTGCTGATCGATCAACACATGCACAGCCCCGACGCGATCTGGGTCAACTTCTTCAGGCGCCCGGCGGCGACCACGTCAACGCTGGCGGCGCTGGCGCTGCGCACCGGCGCGGCCGTGATCCCGGTGTTTGCCGAGCCGCTGCCCGGCGGACGCTACAAGTTCATCTACGAATCGCCGGTTGAGCCGCCACAGGGTGACGGTCCTGATGCGATCCGTGAGTTCACGCAGCGCTGCACCGACGTCCTGGAGATGCACGTCCGCAAGAAGCCCGAGCTCTGGCTGTGGATGCATCGGCGTTGGCGCGACGCGCCGACTCCCGACACACCTGGGATGTTCCCAAAGGCAAGGAACGACGACAGGGATCGGGGATCAGGGATCAGGGATCAGGGCGCGGGGAGTGAGGACGCGGGCGCGTGACGGAGCGGATCGTCATTCTCGCGCCCAACTGGTTGGGCGATGCCGTGATGGCGCTGCCCGCCGTTGGCGATGTCCGCCGGCATTTCCCCGAGGCGCACCTCGCGGTGGCCGCGCGACGATCGGTCGCGCCGGTGTTCACCATGGTGGCCGGTGTTGATGAAGTCGTCACGCTGCCCGGCGGGGGAGGGCTTCGCGCTCTGACCGGATGGAAGGACGACGCGCGGGTGTTGGCGGATGGGAGGTTCGACACCGCGCTGCTGCTGCCGAACTCTTTCGCGACGGCGTTCGCGACCTCGAAGGCCTCGATTGCTGAGCGCTGGGGCTTCGCGACGGATCGCCGGGCCGCGTGGTTGACGCGCGCCATTCCCAGGCCCGGTGAGGCCATGCACCAGTGCGCCTACTATCAGGCGCTCACGACCGCGCTCGGCATGCCGGCAGGCGAGCCGTTTGCGCGCGTGCATCCAGATCGCGCGCGCACGCGGTCACTACTGAAGGAAATCGGCCTCGATCCGGATGAGCCGTACGTGGTGTTCGCTCCGGGCGCAGCCTACGGCGGCGCGAAGCAGTGGCTGCCACAGCGTTTTGCGGAACTGGCCGCCACGATCATTGGCGACCGTGGCTGGAGCGTGTTGATGGTTGGGACCGCCGCGGATCGCCCGGCATGCGAGCAGATCAGCGCGCGGATGCCGAACACCGGCACGCGGATGAATCGACTGATCGACCTCGCGGGCAAAAGCGATCTGCCGTCGCTGGCCGGCATCCTCGCCGAGGCGCGCGCCGTGGTGTCGAATGATTCTGGAGCGATGCACCTGGCCGGCGCGGTGGGCACCAAGGTGGTTGCGGTGTTCGGCCCGACGCGAGAGAAGCACACGTATCCGCTTGCTGCCGGCCCCGATGCTCCGAAACCGGCGGTCATCACGCACGACGTGTTCTGCCGGCCCTGTATGCTTCGGGAGTGCCCGATCGATCACCGGTGCATGACGCGCATTACGGCGCGAGAGGTCTTTGATCATTTGATATGAAACGCGCAATCTTTCTGGATCGTGACGGCACCATCAATGTCGACGTCGGCTACCTGCACCGGCTCGATGACCTGGAGTTGTTCCCGTGGGCCGCGGATGCCCTGCGGCTGTTGAAGCGTGCCGGCTATCTGCTGGTGGTCGTCACCAACCAGTCGGGAGTGGCGCGCGGGATGATCGATCCGGGATTCGTCCAGGTGTGTCACGACGAGATGCGAAGACGTCTGCAGCCGGCCGGAGCCGATCTCGACGCGCTCTATTACTGCACGCATCATCCGCTCGGCAGCATCAAGGAGTTCGCGGTCGATTGCCGGTGCCGCAAGCCGATGCCAGGCATGATCGAGGACGCGGCGCGCGACCTCGACATCGATCCAACGCAGTCGTGGGTCGTTGGCGACAAATGGCTCGACGTGAATCTCGGACGCGCCGTCGGGGCGCGCTCGATCCTCGTGCGCACAGGCTGGGGGGCGGAGCAGGAACAGAAGCGGCCCGCGGGACAGGAGGTCGACGCGATCTGCGACAACCTGATTCACGCGGTTTCAGTGATTCTTGGCAATCCAATCCTTCATAATGGCCACAGATGACGAAGGCCAGGGCCGCAGATGGCGCAGATGGCACAGAGCGATTGCTCGCGCTGATTGCCGCCAGCAAAGGCAAGCGGGTCGTGGTGTTTGGCGACCTCATTGCCGACGAATTCATGTACGGCCGCATCGCGCGGGTATCGCGCGAGGCACCGGTGCTGATCCTGGAGTACGACGCCACGGAGATCGTGCCCGGTGGTGCCGGGAATGCCGCGAACAACGTGGCGAGCATGGGCGGTGTCGTCCGGCTGGTGTCGCTGGTTGGCCGCGATGAGGCCGGGCGGCGACTATTCAAGGTCCTGCCCCGTTCGGTGGAGCGTGCCGGGCTGAGTCGTCCTGGCGGGTATCGCACGCCGCTCAAGACACGCATTCTCGCCGGCGGGATCCACTCAGCGAAGCAGCAGGTCGTGCGCATCGATCGCTACACCAGCGAGCCGGTGAGCGACTCACAGCGCGCCGCCGCCGAGCGCGCCGCACGCACGGCACTCAAGAACGCCGACGCGGTGCTGATCTCGGACTACGGATCGGGACTCGTTCAGCCGCGTTTTGTCGCCGAACTGGCCGCGACGCTCAAGTCGAAGAAGCGCCACGTGCCGATCCTGATCGATTCGCGCTATGCGCTGACGCGGTATCGCGGCCTCACGGCATGCACGCCGAACGAATCCGAAGTGGAGCAGGTCCTCGGCGTCCGCATTGACGACAACAAGGCCGCGCTCGAGCGGGCGGGCCGCGCGCTGCTGAAGCGCACGCGCATGACCAGCGTGCTGATCACGCGCGGCAGCCGGGGCATGGCGCTGTTCGAATCCGGCAAGCCAACCGTGCATATCCCGATCTACGGGTCCGATCAGATCGCCGATGTCACCGGCGCCGGCGATACCGTGATGGCAACGATGACGCTCGCGCTTGCGGCGGGCGGGAGCTTCGAAGAGGCGGCCCGTCTGGCCAACTACGCCGGCGGCCTGGTCGTGATGAAGCGCGGCACCGCCACGGTGTCTGCGGCGGAGCTGCGCCGCGCCATCAAGAGTGAGAATTGATCGCGAACGATGGCAGGTACTGTCCTAACTCGCGCGCAGCTTGTCGACCGCATTGAGGCCGATCGCTCCAACCAACTGACCATTGTCTTTGCTAACGGCGCGTTCGACCTGTTGCACGTTGGACATGTCCGTTATCTCGAAGGCGCGAAGAAGGAAGGCGACCGTCTGATCGTGGCGATCAACAGTGACGCCTCGGTGCGTGGCTTAAAGGGGCCTAATCGTCCCGTTCTCGCCGAAGCCGACCGCGCGGAGCTGGTTGCCGCCCTGCGCGCTGTCGACTACGTGGTGATATTCGACGAGCCGACCGTCACGCCGCTGCTCGAACTGTTGAAGCCAGATGTGCATTGCAAAGGCACGGATTACACCGTGGACACCGTTCCTGAACGCGAGACCGTGCGCGCGTACGGCGGCCGTATTGCGATCGTCGGCGATCCCAAAGACCACTCCACCAGCAACCTGCTATCGCGACTGAAATGAAGATCCTGATTGTGCGCCTCAGCGCGCTTGGCGACATCGTGCACGCGCTGCCGGTGCTCGCCGCCATCAAGCAGGCGATGCCGTCGGCAGAGGTCGACTGGATGGTCGAGGAGAATTACGCCGCGATTCTTTCAATCACCACTGGACTCCGCAGGCGCATCATTGGCCGTGCGCGCAACAGCTTCACGTCGGACGAAGCCGTGTCGTTCGGCGGCGCCCTGGGTTACGTCCAGGCGGTCGCGCACCTGCGGGCGCAGGACTACGACTATGCACTCGACCTGCAAGGCTTGTTGAAGTCGGCCGGATGGGCACGCTCGTCTGGCGCCAAGCGCATCATCGGCTTCGACAAGGCCAATGTCCGCGAAGGACAGGCAGCGTCGTTCTATACCGAGACCGTCACGCCACCGGCCGGCGTGCACGTGATTCACAAGAACCTGTCGTTGCTCACGGCATTGGGCATCACCACCAGCACGATCGAGATGCCGCTGCAGCCGCACGCGTCGCCGGAAACGGTGGATGCGATCCAGGCTGCGGGCGCAAAGCGTTACGCGGTCTTGAATCCCGGCGCGGCGTGGCCGAACAAGCGCTGGCCGCCAGAACGCTTCGGCGCCCTGGCCGGGATGCTGCGTGACCGCACCGGCCTGACGTCGATGATCACGTGGGGACCTGCTGAGCGCGAGCTCGCCGACGCGATTGTCAGCGCGTCCGCAGGGGCCGCCGTTGCCGCGCCGCCGACCACGGTCGCTGATCTCGCGGTGCTGTTGCGCGACGCCGCGCTCGTGGTGTCAGGCGACACGGGTCCCCTCCATATTGCCGCCGCGATGGGAACTCCGCTGGTGGGGTTGTATGGTCCGACGTGGCCGGAACGCAACGGCCCATGGGAGCCGAGCGACGTGGTGATCTCCAGGGCAACGTCCTGCGTATGCCATCACAAGCGTCAGTGCCTGCGCGGAGCGCCGTGCATCAACGAGATCACGCTCGAGGAAGTGGCTGACGCCGCCGGGCGCCGCCTGCAGGCCGTGACCCCGTGATACGCCTGCTCGCGCGATGGCGCGTCACCCTCGGATTTGTGTTTGCGGCTGCCGTGATGTGGCTGGCGACCCCTACGCCCCTGTCGTTGGCGATCGGCGCGGCCGTCGCCCTGGTTGGCGAGTCGATTCGCGTGTGGGCGGCTGGGCATCTCGAGAAGAGCAAAGAGGTCACGCAATCGGGACCGTATCGGTACACCAGGCATCCGCTGTACCTTGGCTCCTCGCTGATCGGTCTCGGCCTCGCCGTTGTCTCCAACAACCTCATCGTCGTCACGATCGTCGTCGCCTACCTGGGACTCACGCTGACCGCGGCGATGAAGAGCGAAGAGGCGCACCTGCGCGAGAAGTTCGGCGATGCGTACGACGCCTATGCCCAGAAGCGGGCGCCGCGCGTCGAACGCGTATTCAGCTTCAAGCGAGCCCTCTACAATCGCGAGCACCACACCATCGCCGGACTGCTGTCTGGCTTGATGGCCCTCGCCGCGAAGGTCTATTTCTAGATCCACCGTCAGGCGAGTCTGAAGACTCGCCTCTACAAACCGCCGCATTACGAAATCGCGGCTGCACCCTCGAAATAGAAATCCGCACGGCCTCGTAGCAGACGATCACTCGCGAAAACGCGAGTGATCCGGCTTGGCGTCGATCTTGCTCTGCGCCGCGCTGGGCTCGCCCGCCCGCAAATCAAAATGCCGACCTCACACAGATCCGTATCTCGTCGCCAGTTCTGCTCGGGTGCTTGCCAAGTCGTGTCGGCGGTGACGCTGGGCACCATGGCTTCCGGTTGTGGAGGAGGCGATTCACCGACCTCGCCGAGCAGTCGCGGTGTGACGCTTGGCGTCGCGGCCGGGCGCTACACAGGTTCCGGTGTCAACGTTGACGTGGCCGGCGCGCTGAACGATATCGGCGGCGCCGTGCTGGTGGAATCCATCGCCGGCGTCTTCCTGTTATCGCGAACCAGCGCCAACAGCTTCACGGCCATCGACGCGGTGTGCAGCCATCAATCGTGCACGGTCACCGATGCGGACGGCTCCGCCTGTGTCTGCCCGTGCCACGGATCGCGCTACGACCGGAATGGCCGCGTATTGAACGGGCCCGCGACCGCGGCGCTTCGACAATTTCAGACGACGTTTGCGGCGGGCGTCGTGACGATCGCGGTCTGACGCATGTCTCAGCTCGATCCTGAGATCGCACATCTGCTTCGGCGGGCGGGCTTTGGCGCCGGCGCCGCGGAAAACGCCACGTTCGCGCGCATGACGGCGAGTGCAGCGATCAACTATCTCGTTGACTATGAAGGCCGTCCGGACGACGTGGACGCGCGGATCGGCAGGCCTGACCACGTGCAGGTGAAGTCGAAGGATGTGTTTTCGCCAGACACCGACATCGACGAAGCGCGGCAGCGCTGGCTGTTCCGGATGATCCACACGCGTCGTCCGCTACAGGAAAAGATGGCGCTGTTCTGGCACAACCACTTCGCCACCGCCTACAGCAAGGTGAACACCGACTCCGGCGCGTTGCAGGCGGCGAAGATGATGGCTTACTCGCCAGGTGCGCTGCGCGGACCGATGGGGCAGATCGAGTTGTTCCGCGAGTACGCGCTCGGCAACTTCCGCGACCTGCTGGTCAAGGTGGCGCAGGATGCCGCGATGCTGATCTGGCTCGATGGCCAGTTCAACACCGCCGCGAAGCCGCAGGAGAACTTCGGTCGCGAAGTGATGGAGCTGTTCACGATCGGTGTGGGACGCTACACCGAACCTGACGTCTACGCGGCGGCGCGCGTATTCACTGGCTGGAACCTGAAGAAGTCCGAGCCGTACCGCAAGGACGATCCCAACTCGTTCTCAGCCTTTGTGTTCAACGCCGAGGAACACGACACCAGCTCGAAGACGTTTTCGTTCCCGATCTATTCGAACGGCAGCCGCACCATCCCGGAACGCGGCGGCGCAGCCGGGATGCAGGACGGCATCGACCTGATCACCGCGTTGGCGACGCATCCTGAAACGGCCCGGCGGCTGGCGCGCAAGTTCTGGAACTTCTTCGTCAGCGAAGTCCACGAGCCCGATCCGCAGTTTGTGGAAAACATCGCCAACGTCTACCTCCAGAACGGCACCGAGATCCGGCCGGTCGTGCGCACGATCTTTTCGTCGCCGTGGTTCCGCGACCCGTCGGTCCGCTTCGCCCGTTACTCGTGGCCGCCCGAGTTCATGGTGCGCGCGGTCAAGGAAGTGGGCTGGCAAGGCTTGTCGCTCGATGCCGCGAAGACACCGCTCGCCAACATGGGCATGGCGCTGTTCGAACCGCCCAACGTCGGCGGATGGCCGGTCGGCGCCGCGTGGTTTTCCACCGCGACGATGCTGGCGCGAAGCAACTTTGGCTCGGCGCTCGTGGCGGGGCAGAAGGCAGAACTCGCCGCGTCGCTGACGGCGGACGGTCAAACGGCGTCGGGCCTGATGACCGCGCTCCTCGATCGCATTTCGCCTGCCCCGCTCGACACCAATCCACGCCAGGCGCTGTCGTCGTACCTCGTCGCCGGTGGCGCGTGGTCCGGCAGTCCCGAGCAACTCGAGACTCGCGCCTCAGGACTGGCCCGGCTGCTGGTCGGGTCGGCCGAGTACCAACTGATCTAGGAACACGATGCGCATTTCACGACGACTGTTCATCCGCGACGGCGTAGCATCCGTCGCGCTCGGCTTGAGTGCGCCGGCGTTCCTGACGGCGATTGCGCAGGCACAAGTATCGACATCGCGCCGGCTCGTCGTGGTCTACCTCGGCGGCGGCAACGACGCGCTGAACACGCTGATTCCGTATCAGGACCAGCAGTACTACAGCCGGCGTCCGACCATCGCGGTGCCCGCCGGCCAGGTGCTGCAGGTGGGAACCGACTCCGCCGGCCGCGCGCTCGGACTGCATCCTCGCCTCGGTGGACTGTCGAACGCCTTCAATGAAGGCCGCCTTGCGATCATCCAGCGTACCGGCTACCAGGATTCAAGCCGCTCGCACTTCGAGGCGACCGACATTTTCGGGACCGGCAATCCGAAGACATCGACCGGTTCAGGGTGGTTGGGACGCTATCTCGATACGCTGCCGCGCCCGATCGATTCGCTGACGGCGTGGAACACGACATCCGAGACGCCTCGAGCGCTGGTCTCCGGTCGGACCGGTGTTCCGGCGATCTCGAACGCAAGCACCTACACCTTCGCGAGTCCGAACCGGGGATCGGCAGCGGCCCAGGAGCGCGCCGCCGCGGAAGCGATGGCGAACAACGCCGCGCCCGGGCGCCCGCACCTCGCGTTCGTCAACAGCACGCATCGCTCCGCGATTGAGACCATCGATCGCGCCGCGAGGGCAACCACGTATTCGCCAACCGTTGCGTACCCGAACAACGGCTTTGCACTGGCACTTCGAACTGTGGCCGGCGCGATCTACAACGGCATTGGCTCGCGCGTGTATTGGGTGCAGACCAGCGGCTACGACACGCACGCCCAGCAAGGCGCGGGCGGCGGCAGCTACGGCAACTTGATGGGCACACTCGGCGACGGGCTGTGGGCCTTCTACAGCGACATTCGCAATCGCGGCCTCGACCGGGACACGACCGTGATCGTCTTCTCGGAATTCGGACGACGCGTGTCCGAGAACGGCAGCGGCGGCACCGACCATGGCGCGGCAGGCCTGATGTTCGTCCTCGGCGGCTCGGTGCGGGGCGGGCTCTACGGCACCGCCGCCTCGTTGCAGCCCGGGCATCCTACTCTCGAGAACAACTCCGGAGACGTGCGATTCGAAACGGATTTCCGATCCGTCTATGCACGCGTCCTCGATCAATGGCTCGGCGTCGATTCGGTGCCGATTCTCAATGGCGACTTCCGCGCAGGGGCGCCAGGGATCTTCTGAAGTGAGAAGTGAGAAGTGAGAAGTGAGAAGTGGGAAGTGAGAGGTATCGAGTGAAAATCGTCTGTCTGTGGCTGGTGATCGTATTGGGCTCAGTTGGCATCGCGAACGCGCAATCGACCCAGGATCCCGCAAACACCAACACCGCCAACGAAGGTCGCGTGACGTTTGGTGTCGTTACGTTCCTGCAGTACGACTACGAACTGCATGAGCGCGACAACTACAACGCCTTCGACGTGACTCGCGGATACCTGGACGTCACCGGCCGGCTATCGGATCGCGTGAAGGTGCGCTTCACCACCAACGTGCGGCCAACCACCGACGCAAGCCTCGACGCGAACCTGACGGCGCGGCTCGAGTACGCCTACGTTGAAGCGGCGTGGACGCCGAACCGCAGATTCATGTTCGGCATGCAGCCTACGCCGTGGCTGACGTTCGAGGAGTCGATCAATCGCTACCGGGTGCAGAGCCCGATGTTTGTCGAACGGGAGGGTTTGATTCCTGGGCCAAGCGATCTCGGCGCAGGCTTCGTTTACTCGCGCAAGAGTTTCGAGATCCACGGCGGCGTCTACAACGGCGAGGGTAACGGCCAGGCGGAACTCGACAAGTTCAAGAGCGTGCAGGGCCGCGGCACGGTCCGCGTGTTTGCGAATGCGGACGAGACCACGCAGGTGAAGGTGACCGGTTTCTATTCCTACGGATGGTACGCGGAAGATCGCCCGCGCAACGTCGGCGTGGTGATGGCGAGCTACCAGAGCAAGCATTTCGTGGGCACGGGCCAGTACATGTCGTCCACCGACAATCCGTTCGTGGTGACCGACGTCGAGCGGCAGGGGATGTCGTTCTTTGGCGAGGCGAAGATGGGGCCGACGGGCTGGGCGGGCTTCGGCCGCGTCGATCTGTTCAATCCCGACGCGTCACGGGAAGGCGACAACCGCCGCCGCTACATCGTGGGCGCCGCGCACTGGTCGCAGCTCTCGCACGGCCGTGTGGGCCTGGTCGCGAGTTTCGAGAATGTGTTCCGCATCAACGGCGACACCGGCCAGAAGCTGGAGAGCCGCCTGTTGTTCCAGACGCACATTGAGTTTTGACCTTGGAACAGTCCACCTGCGCAGCTACGGTGGACAACCCTCACGCGGTGGCTTGCCAACCGTAGCTCTAAAGTGTGTTTCTGTGAGCGAAGGTTGGCGGGGTGGACGGGACTCGAACCCGCGGCCTCTGCCGTGACAGGGCAGCGTTCTAACCAACTGAACTACCACCCCCCGGAGGGGAATTGCTGATTGCAGATGATGATCGCTTGATTGACCGAGCTGTCACCACTCGATCGCGAATCATCAATCTCACCGTGACGCTGGTGGGCGGTAAGGGACTCGAACCCCTGACAGCCGGCGTGTAAAGCCGGTGCTCTACCAACTGAGCTAACCGCCCGACACCCCGGAATCTCCGATTGTAGTCAGCGGCTAGGCCGGGCGTCAATCCGTCATTTCGGGCGCGTCACGGCGCACTCGGTGGACCGCTGGCGGCACTCCAGGAAGAACGCGTGCGTCAGGCGCACGAGGGCCACGCCATTTTCCTTTGATTCCCAGCCCGGCACCCGAGTCGACGCACCTGGGATGTGCCGCTTGTAGCGATTGAAATAGCTGCCCACCTCGTCTCGCACTGCATCGGTCAATTCATACAGCGGGCGCCCGCTGGCATCGACGGGGCTGACGACGACCTTCGAATCGACGATGTGATCGTCTTCCATCAGCATCAGTCCGACCGGCAGACCGCGGACGAAGGTGCCTCCCTCGATCGGCGGACCGAGGACGAGGATGTCGAACGGGTCCCCGTCGAACGACACCGTTTGCGGCACGATGCCGTAGTTGATCGGATATCCGCCGACGTCCTTGGGAATCATCCGATCGATCGCGCGCTCGTGCTTCGCGATGTTGAATTCCCACTTCCGCAGATCCCCACGCGCGATCTCGATGTAGCCGTTGATGGTGCCGTCGGCATTGATCGGCGTCGTATCACGCCACAGGTGTTTGGCGTGAGGCTTCGCGGCCTCGAGGCTCGCGTTCAACTTGATGGACGCTGGCGCGGGTAGTGTTCCCGGCGCCGGCAGCACGCCTTGCGCTGCGCCAGCCAGTCCAACGCTCAATACCAACCAGCTCGACAGCTTGATCACGCGGGTCTCCTGAGTTGCACCCATAGCAACAGCGGTGCCGAACGACTCGGCGACACGGTTGAGGCGGGCGTTTATTCAGCATTCATGTTGCAGACGATACGGTGGGTTCGTGGAGCTAAATGTGAAAACACAGATTCGCACCGTCGTCATGACGACTGCCATCGCACTCATTGCCGCGGGGGCCCAAGCCCAGGGCGCCAACCAATGTACGCCGAGTGGCGCCCTGGCGCGCCCGGCGGGTCTGGGCGAAGCCAGCGGCCTCGCCGTCAGCAAGAAAATCCCCGGGCGATTGTGGACGCACAACGACTCAGGCAGGCCGGTGCTCGTGGCGCTCGATCAGCACGGCGCGGTGACCACCGAGATCACGATCGCAGGCGCCGCCGTACAGGACTGGGAAGCGATCGCCGTTGGTCCGTGCGCTGGAGGATCGTGCCTCTATATCGGAGACATCGGCGACAACGAAGGTCGGCGCTCGCGCATCACGATCTATCGCGCACCGGAGCCCGACGCGTCGAGCCGCACGGCTACCGCTGAAGCCTTCCATACGGTGTATCCCGATGGAGGCCACGACGCCGAGACGCTGCTTATGGCGAGCGGCCGGTTGTACGTCGTCACCAAGGGCGACACGGGTCCGGTCGCCATCTACCGCTTTCCAGCCCAGCTGCAAGCGGGCGCCCCGATGAAGTTGGAACGAGTTCTGCAGCTGACGGCCAAGCCAGGCCAGGCGGATCGCATCACCGATGGGTCGGTATCGCCGGACGGGCAATGGGTTGCGCTGCGGACAAAAGAGGCATTGATGTTCTATCCATCAGAGGTACTCGCGGGGGCGTCCAAGGCGGTGGCCACGATCGATCTGCGGCCGTTGCGAGAACCGCAGGGTGAGGGCGTGGCGATCGGCGCGGACAACACGGTGTTTCTTGCCGGTGAAGGCGGCGGCAAGGGACAGCCCGGAACTTTTGCACGGTTCTCGTGCAATCCCAAATCGAGGGGCAAATGACACGACACGCTCAGTTCGCGGTTGCCTGCGTTGCCGTCGTTGCACTCAGCGGCTGCGGCCGCATGATGCGCGACGTGAAACTGGCTCCTGATCCAGCGGCGACGGTCGATCAGCTGTGGCAGGAGCCGAAGGATCTCGAGCAGCGCGACCTGTTTCACGGGCCTGGCGGTCAGGAGCTTCTGCCACAGGACACGACGTTTGAATTCGTCGCCGCAGACGCGACCGGCTGGAGTCCCGGATTTGATGTGCGCGACAGCAACGGTGTCGAGTGGAGCGTCAAGCTGGGGCCTGAGGCGCAAGTCGAAGTCGTGGTGTCGCGCATTCTCTGGGCGATCGGGTTTCATCAGCCGCCGATGCACTTCGTGAACGAGTGGTCCCTGAAAGGCCAGGTGTCGGGCCCGCAAGAGGCGGGACGATTCCGTCCGGAAGTCAGGGGACGCGAAGTGACGGGCGACTGGTCGTGGTACGAAAACCCGTTCGTCGGCCGGCGTGAATACGGCGGGCTGATCGTCGCCAACCTGATCGTCAACAACTGGGACTGGAAGACGTCGAACAACAAGATCTATCAGCTCGACGCACCCGTCGACGGCGTGAACCGGATGTTCGTGGTCCGTGACGTAGGCGCGTCACTTGGACGCACGAAGTACCCCACCATCCTGAAGTGGTTCCGCCTGCGCGGCTTCGGACAAGGCACGCGCAACGACATCGACGGCTTCGAGAGCCAGCACTTCATCAAGGAAGTCGACAGCGAACAGCGGCCGAAGTTCGACTATCGCGGCATCTATCGCGACGTGATCAAGACCGTGAGTCTTGAAGACGTGGCGTGGACGTGCCGGCTGATGAACCGTCTGAGTGACCAGCAGTGGCGCGACGCATTTCGCGCCGGTGGTTACAGCCCCGAGCAGGCCGACCGGTTTGTGAAGAAGATCAAGGCCAAGATCGCGCAGGGGCTCGAGGTCGCCGACCGCCGCTCGACTTCATGAGGATCCTGGTCGTCGAGGACGAGGCTGTGGCCGCGGCGGTGCTGGCAAAGGGGTTGCGCGAGCACTCCTACGCGGTGGATGTGGCCGGTGACGGCGACGCGGCGTTCGAGCAGGCGACGATCAACGACTACGACTTGCTCGTGCTCGACGTGCTGCTGCCCGGCATGAGCGGCCTCGAAGTCTGCGGCAAGCTGCGGTCGGAGGGCGTCAACACGCCGGTGTTGATGCTGACGGCGCGCGGCGAGCCGGATCAGCGCGTTGAAGGACTCGATGCCGGCGCAGACGACTACCTGTCAAAGCCCTATCACTTTCCGGAACTGCTGGCGCGCGTGCGCGCCCTGCTGCGTCGCGGCCCCGCCCTGGCGTCGCCGGTGATCGCCATCGACGATCTGACCGTTGACACACAGGCGCGCCGAGTCACCCGCGCGGGCAAGACGATTCAACTCACCACCAAGGAATACGGACTGCTCGAGTATCTCGCTCGCCGGCGCGGGGAGATCGCAGGACGCAGCGACATTGCCGAGCACGTGTGGGACGACAGCTTCGATCCCATGTCCAACCTGATCGAGGTCTACGTGCAACGCCTGCGCCGCAAGATCGACGACGGCCATGACGTGAAGCTGATTCACACCCGCCGCGGATCCGGATACACCCTCGACGTCGGCGATGCTGACAGCGCTGAAGATTGAAAGCGTTCGCGGCCGGCTGACGCTCTACTACGTCAGCGTCCTGGCGGTGGCGCTCGCGATCGTCTGCGGGCTGATCTACGTCCTGCTGGCACAATCCCTGTTTGTCCGCGTCGACGAGAATCTGCAAGCCGGTGTGCGGATCGCCATGACGTCGCTCTCGAACGATCTCGGTGAGGGGCAGGACTACGCGGATGCGGCGCGCAGCACCGCGGCGGAGCAATCCTCGAGCGAGCAGATGCTCGCGATCTACGATCTCCAGGGGCAGCTGATTGCCGAGAGCGGCCGCGATGGCGACCTGCTGATCACGCTGCCGCCGGTGAACGAAATCCCCGACTCCGAAGCGTTGCTGCAAACGGTCGTCGAGTCGGACGGCGATGATCGCCATCGCCTCGCATTTCGGAGCGTCTCCCTCCCTCCGGTCCAATACATCGTGGTGGTCGGGGCCGCCCTCGAGCCGATGGATGAAGAACTCGAGTTCCTGCGGCGCAGCCTCGCGTACGTGGTGCCGATCGCGCTGGCGCTCGCGGCCTTCGGCGGATCGTTCCTGGCCCGCAAGAGTCTGTCGCCGGTGGTGGCGATGGCCGATCGCGCGCGTCGGATCGGCGTCGAAAATCTCGGCGAGCGGCTTCCCGTCGCCAATCCACGAGACGAACTGGGACGCTTGGCGGAAACGTTCAACGAGTTGCTGGGCAGGCTCGAGGGATCGCTGGTCCTGCAGCGCCAGTTCATGGCCGATGCCTCGCATGAGTTGCGGACCCCCGTCACGACGACCCGCACGGCCGCCGCGGTGGCGCTTCAGCAACCGCACCGCGATGAAGCGGAGTACCGCGACACGCTGAAGATCGTGGAACAGCAGGCGGCCCGCCTGTCGCGTGTGGTGGACGACATGTTCACCCTCGCGCGCGCGGATGCCGGCACCTATCCTGTGCAGTCCATGCCGATGTATCTCGATGAGGTGATCGAGGAGATCGCGCGGGCGGCGCGCATCGTGGCGGCGACCCGACAGGTGTCGATCGACGTCGCGGTCGTGCCTTCAGCGGCTTTCACCGGCGATGAGGAGTTGATTCGCCGGATGATCGTGAACCTGGTCGACAACGCCTGCCGTCACACCCCGCCGGGCCGCTCGGTGCGCGTCGAGCTCGACCAGACGGACACCGGCTATGCCGTGGCGGTGAAGGATCAGGGCCCTGGCATCCCCATGGAGATCCGCGAGCAGATCTTCGAGCGCTTCTTCCGGGGCGATGCCTCCCGCCGCTCGAGCGCCAGGGAGGGGGCCGGACTGGGCCTGGCGCTGGCGCGCTGGATCGCCAGGGCCCACGGCGGCGACGTGACGCTGGCGCGTTCCTCGCCATCCGGCTCGACGTTCGTGGTCGCGCTGCCGTCGCGCAGCTGAGCGCGAACCACGCGCTCAGCCCTGCGCTATCATCATCAGACACGCATGTTGCTGCGCGACATCATTGGGCATCGTCGACTCACGACGCTGATCGCGCGGGCGATTGAACGCGAGTCGCTGCCGCCGACGCTGTTGTTTGCCGGACCCTCGGGGGTTGGCAAGTGGGCGGTGGCGCGGGCCACGGCGCAGGCGGTCAATTGCCTCGAGCGGGTCCAGGCGGGCGACCTCGCCATCGACGCCTGCGGCAAGTGCCGCGCGTGCGACCGCATTGCCCGAGGCGTGCACGTCGACGTGATCATGCTCGAGCCCGACGATCGCGCGTCGATCAAGATCGAGCCGGTGCGCGACGTGCTGTCGAAGACCGGGTTCCGGCCCTTCGAAGGCCGCAAGCGCGTCGTCCTGATCCGCGAAGCCGATACGCTCGAGACTGCCGCGCAGAACTCCCTGCTCAAGTCACTCGAAGAACCGCCTCCGGGCACGATGTTCATCCTGACGACGGCGGTGCCGGGGGCGCTGTTGCAGACGGTGCGATCCCGCTGCATGCGGTTGCGATTCGGCCGGCTCACCGCCGCCGAAGTGTCCACGGGATTGACGCGCGATCACGAGTACAGCGACGTCGAAGCGAGGCAGGCCGCGCCGCTGGCCGACGGCAGCCTGGGACAAGCACTCGCCTTGATCGACAACGATCTGTCGATGTTTCGCGAGCTGGCGATCGGCCTGCTGCAACATTCGGCGTCCAGGAGCGATTCGCAGTCTCGCGTGCAGGCCGCATCGGCGCTGCATGGTGGTGGCTCCGCCAAGAAGGAGCGTTCGCGCGAAGACGTGGCACTGGTGCTGCGGCTGATGGCGTCGATGCTGCGCGACCTCGAAGCGATCAACGCCGGCGCCGATCGCTCGGTGCTTGCGAATCCGCTCCTGACGAGCGATTTGGAAGCCCTGGCCCGCTCGTACTCAGGCGACCGCGCCCGCTCGGCATTTGGCGCCGTCGATCGGGCCTTGACCGCGCTCGAACGTAACGCCGGCACGAAGGTCGTCACCGAGTGGCTGGCCGTGCAGATGTGATGGACGCAGCCCAACAGGCCATCAGGCCATCTGGCCATCAGCGTTTGCCACGCATTGCGATCACGGTCGGGGATCCGGCGGGCATTGGGCCTGAGATCGCCGAGAAGGCGGCATCCGATCCAGCCGTTCGCGCGGTGTGTGACCCGGTGATCTTTGCGCCGCCGCAGGATGACGGGATCCGCGCCGGCGAAGTCTCCGCCGCAGCCGGCCGCGCCGCCTACGACACCATCGTGCGTGCCGTCCACGCCGCGCAGCGCGGCTCGGTGGACGCGATTGCGACCGCGCCGGTGAACAAGCTGGCGTTTGCGCAGGCGGGCCTGGAGTGGAAGGGGCACACGGACCTGCTGGCGCACCTGTGCGGCGATGTGGACGTGGCGATGATGTTTCATTCGCCGCAACTGAAGGTGGTGCTGATCACGGTGCACGTGCCGCTGGGGGACGTGCCCGCGCTGCTGACGCCTGCGCTCGTCGATCGTACGATTGCGCTGACCGTTGATGCGATGCGATCGTTCGGCACCCCGCGTCCGCGCCTGGCGATCGCGGGACTGAATCCTCACGCCGGCGAGAACGGCGTCATCGGCACCGAAGACGATCGCGTGCTCGCGCCCGCGGTGGCCCGTGCCAGGGCTCGCGGGATCGATCTGGCCGGACCGATTCCTGGTGACACGGTGTTTGTCCGCGCGTCACGCGGCGAGTTTGATTGCGTGCTGGCGTGCTATCACGATCAGGGCCTGATCCCCGTCAAGCTGCTGGCGTTCGGTCATGCGGTGAACGTGTCGATCGGCTTACCGATCGTGCGCACGTCGGTTGACCATGGGACGGCGTTCGACATCGCCGGTAAAGGCGTCGCCGATGCGGGCAGCATGATCGCGGCGGTGACCTTGGCGGCGCAGATGGTCCACCGTCGCGCTTCGCGCGACGGCGGACAGGCCTCGACAGGTGGTCAGGAATGAGTTCGCAGAGAGCCGGCGAAAAGAAAGACGGCAACAAGGTCGGCAAGAAGGACGCGAAGCAGGACGGCGAGGACACGATCCAGCCGATCGCCGACAATCGCAAGGCGTTTTACGACTACCACATCCTCGAAACGTTCGAAGCCGGCATCGAGTTGCTGGGCACCGAGGTGAAGGGCATTCGCGAGGGCCAGGCGAATTTGCGCGACAGCTTTGCGCGCGTCGACCGCGGCCAGGTGTGGTTGTTCAACGTGCACATCAATCCTTACAGCCATCGCGGATACGTCGATCACGACCCCAAGCGGAAGCGTCGCCTCCTGCTGCACAAGTACGAGATCCGGAAGTTGATCGGCAAGACGGTCGAAAAGGGCCTGACGCTCGTGCCGACGCGGCTGTATTTCAAGAACGGGAAGATCAAGGTCGGCCTTGCCCTGGCGCGCGGCAAGGAAGCGCACGACAAGCGCGAGACGATGCGCCGGCGAGAGGCGGATCGCGAAACCCGAGCCGCCGTGAAGGAGCGCGTGCGCCGGTGAAGGTACTGATTGTGGGCGCCGCGGGTCAGTTGGGCAGGGCGATGGTCTCGCGCCTGACGCCGGCGCATGCCGTGACCGCCTGGGCGCGCAGCGATGTGGACCTGACCAGGCACGGCGAGGTGCGCGATGCCGTCGCGCGGCTGGCGCCTGAGGCCATCATCAATTGCTCCGGCTACAACAATGTCGACCAGGCCGAGGACGACCTGATGACGGCGCTGGACGTCAACGCGATGGCCGTCGGCACGCTGGCGCGCTCGGCGGCGGCCCTGGACGCGTTGTTCATGCACTACAGCACGGACTTTGTCTTTGCAGGCACGGCCACCACGCCGTACACGGAGGCCGATGCGCCGGAGCCGCGCAGCGTGTATGCGCAATCCAAGTTGCTGGGCGAGTGGTTCGCGGCCGATGCGCCGAAGCACTACGTGCTTCGCGTCGAGAGCCTGTTTGGCGGCCCGAACCGCAAGAGCAGCATCGATCGCATTGCGGACGGCGTCCGCCAAGGGCAGCCGGCGCCGGTGTTCTTCGACCGTATCGTGTCGCCGAGCTTTGTGGCAGACGTCGCCGATGCCTCCGCGTTCATGCTGGCAAGCCTCCCTCCGTGGGGCCTGTATCACTGCGTCAATACCGGCCACGCCACGTGGCTCGAGGTCGGCCGGGAGATCGCGGCACGCCTGGGTTCCAGCGATGCGGCGCTCAAGCCGGTATCGGTCAACGACGTCACGCTGCGCGCGTCGCGGCCGCAGTACGCCGCGCTCAGCAACGAGAAGCTGGCGCGCGCCGGTTATGTAATGCCGACGTGGCAGGACGCCATCGCCCGTTATCTGGCTTCATGAGCAGCGCCAGGATCGCCGTGGCGGCGCGCTCGTTTGCGAGGAACGCGGCGCTGCGCGCGGAGTTGAGTGCGCGCTATTCCAACGTGACCTTCAGCGAATCGGCGTCGGTGCTCACCGGCGCGGAGCTCGTCCGGCTGCTGCGCGGACACGACAGCGCGATCATCGGCCTCGAGCCCATCGACGACGGTATCCTGTCGCAACTGCCTGAACTGAAGACCATCAGCAAGTACGGGGTGGGACTTGACGGTCTCGATATCGAGGCGATCGCGAAGCGCGGCATCAAGCTCGGGTGGACCGGAGGTGTGAATCGCCGCTCGGTCGCCGAGCTGACGCTGTCGTTTGCGATTGCGCTGCTGCATCGCGTGCCCGAAACCGCGTTCGCACTGCGCAATAACGACTGGCAGAAGCTTGTCGGCCGCCAGCTGACCGGGCGCACGGTCGGCATCATCGGCTGCGGCTTCGTGGGCCAGGATCTCGTGTCGTTGCTGCAGCCGTTCGGTTGCCGTGTGCTGGCGCACGACATTCGCGACTACCCGGACTTCTATCGCACCAACCAGGTCACGCCGGTTGCGCTCGCCGAACTGCTCTCCGCATCGGACATCGTCACGCTGCACGTGCCGCTGGATGGCTCGACGAGAGGGATGATTGGTGGCGCTGAACTGGCGCGGATGCGGCAGGGGGCGTTCCTCATCAACGCGGCGCGCGGCGGCCTCGTCGATGAGGAGGCGTTGGCCGATGCGCTCGAGCGCGGCCACCTGGCCGGTGCGGCCTGCGACGTCTACGCGGTCGAGCCGGACGCGCATCCGCGGCTGCTGAGCCTTCCGACGTTCATCGGCACCCCGCACATTGGCGGCAGCACGCAGGAAGCGCAGCTGGCCATGGGGCGCGCGGCGATCGAAGGTTTGGAGAAGAATCGCGTTCCCGATGCCGACTGGCCGCGCTGAGCGAGTAGAATAACCAGATGCGAATTTTGATTACGGGCGGCGCGGGCTTCATTGGCTCGCACCTGGCCGAGGCGTTGCTCGAGGGCGGGCACCAGGTCTATGCGCTCGACGACCTGTCGACCGGTTCCATCGATAACATTGCGCACCTCAAGGGCCACCCGAACTTCCACTACACCATCGACACGGTGTTCAACGACCCGCTGGTGGCGGAGATGGTCGATCGCGCCGACGTAATCTTCCACCTGGCGGCGGCGGTCGGCGTAAAACTGATCGTCGAGAAGCCGGTACACACCATCGAGACCAACGTGCATGGCACTGAGGTCATCCTCCGTCATGCGGCTAAGAAGAAGAAGCTGGTCTTCATTGCGTCGACGTCCGAGGTCTACGGCAAGAGCGCAAAGGTCCCCTTCAACGAGGAGACCGACCTGGTGATGGGCGCCACGACGCGCCACCGCTGGGCCTACGCCTGCAGCAAGGCGCTCGATGAGTTCCTGGCGCTCGCCTACTGGAAGGAAAGCAAGCAGCCGGTGATCGTGATGCGCTTCTTCAATACCGTTGGGCCGCGCCAGACCGGCCAGTACGGCATGGTGGTGCCGACGTTCGTGCGGCAGGCGCTGAACAACGAGCCGATCACCGTGTTCGGCGACGGCACGCAGTCACGCAGTTTTACCTATGTTGGGGACGTGGTCGGCGCGCTGATCAAGCTGATGGTGACGCCGTCGGCGATCGGCCAGGTCTACAACGTCGGCAACATCGAGGAAGTCAGCATCCGCGGCCTCGCCGAGCGCATCAAGGCGCGTACCGGCAGCACGTCGGAGATCGTGACCATTCCCTACGACCAGGCGTACGAGGCGGGCTTTGAAGACATGCCGCGCCGCGTGCCGGACCTGACGAAGATCAACAAGGCCATTGGTTACGTCCCGAAGGTCGGGCTGGACGAGATCATCGACCGCGTGGTCGAGGAAAAGCGCTCCTACGCCGGCACCGGCCGGGCGATCGTCTAGCGAGCGAGGCTACGGCCTCGCCGACCCGCTTTTTGTCGCGCCGACCGGCGCCATGTTCACACTTTGAACATAGCTGTTTAGCAGCCAGACTTCTTCGTTCATTCCGTGAACGAGGCGTGTATAATACCCGTTCAGTTCTTGAACGACAGCCCCGGTTGCGCCTCCATCTGTGACTGGCCATGCCGGAGGCGTGTCTTAAGGTGCCCCGGGTGTGTACTGTGTCTGGGCGCATGAAATCCTCGTAAAGCACTCAAAATAAATAAGATGCGAGACAAAATGCTCGCCGGAATGTTCGGCCTGGATGGTCAGGTTGCCGTGGTCACCGGGGCCCTTGGACGGCTGGGCCGCGAGTACGTGCGGACGCTGGCCGGCGCGGGTGCCGCAGTCGGCGCCATCGACGTGGCTGGCGATCGCGATCTGTTTGCGTCCCTGACGGGTTCCGGGGCGCGGATCCATGTCGAGCTGGCTGATCTGTCGATAAAGGCGGATGCCGACCGCGCGATTGAGGCGATCGTCGCGGACCTCGGCGCGCCAACCATACTCGTGAACAACGCGGGCATGGGGTCTTCACCGGCCGCCGCGGGCAGCGAGAACGGCCGCTTCGAGGACTACCCCGAAGTGGCGTGGGACACGATGATCGACTCGCACTTGAAGACGACGTTCTTCGTGTCGCAGGCGTTCATTCGTCACTATCGCGCCGCCGGCAAGCGGGACGGCAGCATCATCAACGTGTCGTCGACCTACGGCGTCGTCACGCCCGACCAGTCGCTCTACGAATACAAGCGCGCGTCGGGCGCCACCTACTTCAAGCCGGTGGGTTACAGCGTGGCGAAGTCGGGTGTCCTCAACTTCACGCGCTGGCTCGCGGAATACGGAGCGCCGCTCGGCATTCGGGCCAACACGCTGGTGCCAGGCGGGGTGCGTGAAGACGGTCACGCGCTGGAGTTCGTGACGGCATACGAACAGCGCACGCCGCTCGGGCGCATGGCGAAGGAATCGGATTACAACGGCGCGGTGTTGTTCCTCGCGTCACAGGCATCTTCTTACATGACCGGCGCCACGGTAGTGGTCGACGGCGGCTGGACGGCGAGATAGACCATGGGTGAAAAAGACTTTTCGGATCGTGCGTTAGTTGGTGATGACTCGCTGTCGTTCGTGGGTCGCGACGTGTTTCGCTCGGTGCGCAGCGTCATCAGCGACCCGATTGCCCGGGCGGAGGTGTTGTCGGATCTCTGCCGCATCAACACGCTCTACATGATCATGCAGGCGGGGTCCGGGCACATCGGCTCGAGCTTCAGCTCGACCGATATCATCACGTGGCTGTGGACCGAGGAGCTGAACGTTCCCAACGGCGACAGCGACGACGCCGACATCTACTTCTCGTCCAAGGGGCACGATGTTCCGGCGCTGTACTCGCTGCTGATCGCGATCGAGAAGCTCGGCTTCGACCTGCTGCCGAAGCTGCGCCAGATGGACGGGCTCCCCGGTCATCCTGACGTCAGCACGCCATTCATCGCAACCAACACCGGATCGCTCGGCATGGGCATCTCGAAGGCCTACGGGATGGCGCGCGCCAATCGCTACACCGGCCGGGACGGCCGCATTTTCGTGATGACCGGGGACGGTGAGCTGCAGGAAGGACAGATCTGGGAATCGCTGCAGCCGGTTGCGAACGAAAAGCTCGCGGAGATCACCGTGATCGTCGATCACAACAAGTTCCAGTCCGACACGGCGGTTGCGGCAGTGAGCGACCTCGGCGACCTCGAGGCAAAGTTCCGGATCTTCGGATGGGAGGTGCGCCGCGGGGACGGCCACGACTTCGCGGTGCTGCGCGACGCCCTGAAGCACTTCGACACGGTGAAGGACAAGCCCAAGGTGTTCATTGCCGACACCATCAAGGGCAAGGGCGTGTCGTTCATGGAAGGCATCGCGTGTGGCGACCAGACCTACCACTTCCATGCCGGGGCGCCGTCGCTCGAGAACTACGTCAAGGCGACGCGCGAGCTGATCGCGCGAGTCAACACCAAGCTCGAGTCGCTCGGGCTGCCGCCTGCGACGCTGACATCCGCGCCGTTGCCGGTGCGCATTTCCCCGAAGCAGCCCGAGAAGATCGTGCTGGCCTACGGGGACGAACTGCTCGCGATGGCGCGGGACCGCGAGGACATCATCGTGATGGACGCGGACCTGCTGTCGGACTGCGGCATCGAGGCGTTCAAGGCGGAGTTGCCCGAGCGCTTCATCGAATGCGGCATCGCGGAGCAGCACATGGTGTCGGCCGCCGGCGGCATGGCGCTGCGCGGCATGTTGCCGGTCGTGCACTCGTTCGCGTGTTTCCTGTCGACGCGCGCCAACGAGCACATCTACAACAACGCCACCGAGAAGAAAAAGATCATCTACACCGCGACGCTCGCCGGCCTCGTGCCGAGCGGTCCCGGCCACTCCCACCAGTCGGTGCGCGATATTTCCGCAATCGGCGCCGTGCCCGGCCTGGTCGCGTTCGAGCCGTGTAGTGAAAAGGAAGCACGCCTCGCGATCCGGTGGGCGGTTGAACAGAATCCCGAGAGCACGTACCTGCGGTTCTGCAACGTGCCGCTCGACCTTCCGTACACGATGCCCGCTGACTACGCGCTGCACGTCGGCCGCGGCGTGACGCTGCGGCAGGGCACCGACGTCGCCATCATTGGCTACGGCACCATCCTGCTCACCAACGCGTGGAAGGCGGCTGACGAACTTGCCAGGCAGGGTATCTCGGCGGCGGTGATCGACATGCCGTGGCTGAACCGCGTCGACGACACGTGGGTGAAGTCGCTTGGCGCCTACAAGCAGATCCTGACGCTCGACAATCACTTCGTCGAGTACAGCCAGGGCGTGATGATTGCCGCGGCGCTGGCCCGCAACGGCGTGCGTTCCGACGTGTCGGCGATCGGGTTGACCGAGATCCCCGCGTGCGGGTCGAACGTCGACGTGCTCGCGTATCACGGTCTTGATGCCGCGGGCATCATACGCAAAGTGCAAAGTGCGGAGTGGCGAGTGCAGAGCAGTCATTCGCCTCTGCATCCTTAACTCTGCACTCTGCACTCTTCACTCTGCACTCTTCACTCTGCACTCTGCACTCTTCACTCTGCACTCTGCACTCTGCACTCTGCACTCTATGTATCCATCGATCGTTCCGCACTGGATCGCCGACGTCGAGGTGACGCCGAAGGACACCGCCTTCTTTGAGAAGCGGAATCCGGCGAACGACCAGGTGATCGCCAGGGTCGTCCGCGGCGGCGCTGCCGAAGTCGCGCATGCCTTGTCGTCGGCGGCCGGCGCGGCCGAAGCGTGGAGCCGCACGCCGGTGCCGAAGCGCGGCGCGATCCTCGGCCGCGCGGCGCAGCTGTTGCGCGAGCGCGAGACGATGTTCGGCGAGATCGTCCAGGCCGAGACTGGCAAACCGTGGAAGAACGCGATTGCCGAAGTTGGATCGTCAGCGGACCTTGCGATCTTCATGGAAGGCGAGGGCAGCCGTCTGTACGGCAAGACGCTGCCGAGTCCGATTCCGAATCGCACCGTGCAGACGCTGCGCTCGCCGATCGGGATCTGCGCGGCGATCATGCCGTTCAACAGCCCGCTCGCCGGTGTCGCGTGGAAGGTGTTTCCAGCGCTGCTGTGCGGCAACGCCGTGGTCGTGAAGTCACACGAGCTCACGCCGTACACCGCGATCGCGTTCGGCCAGTTGCTGAAGGACGCCGGGTTGCCGGTTGGCGTGTATAGCGCCGTTCAGGGCTTTGGCCCTGACGCCGGCGCCCCGCTCGTCAAGGATCACCGCGTCGGGGTGGTGAGCTTCACCGGATCATCGGCGACCGGAAAGCTGATCCAGAAGATGGTCAGCGAGCGCGACGTGCTTGCGAAGGTGTGCCTGGAGCTGGGCGGCAAGAACCCGTTCGTGGTCTGTGACGACGCCGACCTCGAGTTGGCGACTGATCTTGCAGTGGCCTCGGCGTTCATCGACGCCGGCCAGCGCTGCGCATCCGGCAGCCGCATCATCGTGTTCGACGAAATCTACGACGCGTTCCGGTCGATGTTCCTCGCGAAAGTGGCGAAGGTGAAGCTCGGCTCAGGCCCCGATGATGAGTGCGGCCCGGTCATTTCTCGCGCCAACCTCGATCGCCTGATCGGTCAAGTGAGCGGCGCCGTGTCGCGCGGCGCCACCCTGGTCGCCGGCGGTACGCCAGCGGGAATCGGCGCGGGCTACTACATGCAACCGACGGTGCTCGAAGGGGTCTCGCCGCAGGATGACGTCTCACAGCACGAGTTGTTCGGTCCCGTCACGTGCCTGTATCGCGTGAAGGGGTTCGATGAGGCGATGCGCCTGGCCAACGGCACGACCTACGGGCTGACCGGCGCCATTCACACCATGAGCCTGCATCGCGCGCAGGAGTTCATCGCGCGGTATCAAGGCGGCCTGGTGTCGATCAATGGCGCGACCTACGGCGCCGGTCCGCACATGCCGTTCGGCGGCGTCAAGAACTCCGGTAATGGTTTCCGCGAGCCCGGCACCGAGGCGCTCGATGTCTACACCGAACTGAAGACGGTCGTGATCAATCACGTGCCGGGACGGGTCTGATGGCGAAACGAAAGATCTGCTTCCCGATCACCAGCCGCGCCTATTACGGGCGCAGCCAGATGCTGATCCGGAAGCTGCACTCGCACCCGGACATCGACCTGAAGTTGATGCTCGGCGGATCGATCCTGCTCGACAAGTACAGCAAGCACATCGCGGGCGACATCGCCGCCGGTGGTTTCGACGTCGAGGCGTCGCTGTTCAACGTGATCGAAGGCGGCAATCACGTTGCGATGGCCAAGACCGCCTGCCTGACGGCCCTCGAGTTCACCAACAACCTGTACACCAGCGAGCCCGACGTGGTGGTGATCTGCGGCGACCGGTTCGAGCAGCTGGCGATTGCGATGGCCGCGGCGTATTTGAACATCACGATCGCGCACATCGAAGGCGGTGACGTCACCGGCAGCATTGACGAGAGCGTGCGTCACGCCATCACCAAGCTTGCGCATTTTCACTTCGTGACCAACGCCGACGCCGAGCGCCGCGTCCTGGCGATGGGCGAGGATCCGCAGTTCGTCTTCAACACGGGCTCGCTCGATGTGGAACTGGCGGCGCACGTCAGCACGAACGTCACCAGCGAGCAGATCAACGCGCTTGGCGTGGGGCACGACGTCGACATCGAACAGCCGTTCCTGATGGTCGTGCAGCACCCGGTGACGACCGACGCCAACAATCGCTCGCACCTCGAAACGACGCTCAAGGTGGTGGCCTCTTTCGACCTGCCGACGATCTGGTTCTGGCCGAATCCCGATGCCGGCACCGGCGAGATGGCCGACAGCCTGCGCCACATGCGCGAGAAGCATCCGGAGCTGACCGCCAACATGCGCTTCATCACCAACGTGCCGGCCAACGACTTCATCGCGCTGCTGGCGCACGCCTCCTGCCTGATCGGCAATTCGTCGGCGGGCATCAAGGAGTGTTCGTATCTCGGCACGCCGGTCGTGAACATTGGCGCGCGGCAACAGGGGCGGCTGAGCGGTGAGCACGTAACGCACGTCGGCCACGACGGCACCGAGATCGGTGCCGCGATCGCGACGCAGCTGGCGAACGGCCGTTACGAGCCGTCGCACATCTACTTCAAGGAAAACGCCAGCGACCGGATCGTGGATCTGCTGGTGAAGACGCCGCTGTATACGCAGAAACGATTCTTCGAAAGTGAGACGTAGGAAGTGGGAAGTGAGAGGTGAGAAGTGAGAATTGGTGATCGGTTTTCTCACTTGTCCGTTACTTCTCACTTCTAACCTTTCACTTCTCACTTCTCACTTCTCACTTCTCACTTCTCACTTCTCACTTCTCACTT
>CAZVLS010000028.1:0-35906 GCA_964628295.1 uncultured Acidobacterium sp. | reverse complement strand
TGCGACCCCCGGCTTAGAAGGCCGGTGCTCTATCCAGCTGAGCTACGGACGCGTGGGTAAATGGTAACAGTTCAGGGGAAGCGAAGGCGCTTATAGAGGGCCTGGAAGCGCGGATCGTCGCGGACGAAGTCGTATTCTCGCCCCTGCTTCATGCCCAGCGCGCCGTCTTCGAGCGTATCGGCGCAGCGCGTCAGCCACTCGATGGTTTGATCGCGATCGCCGAGGGCGCCGTAGGCGATGGCCATGGCCGTGGCCAGGCCATAGGGCCATGTGCCCCCGGCCTTGATCTGCCGGCGGAAGATCTCCACTTCCTTCAATCGATAACCGCGCAGGCCCCCATCGGTCCAGGCCTGGCGCAACAGCGCGAGGTCATCCGCGGCCGTGCCCGCCAGCGTGCGATAGCGCAACAGGCTTTCGACGCCTTCCTGCTCGCGGCCCATCGCGATCAGCGCCAGCGAGCGCTCGCGATACAGCCGCAACTCCGCGGGATTCACCGCAAGACCCTCATCGACCAGTTGCAGTGATTCCTGCAACCTGCCGCGGCGCGTCAGCATGCGCGCGAAATCCACTCGCACCGCCACCGACAGGGGATCGAGTTCCCGCGCCCGGCGAAACTGCGCTTCCGCATCGTCATAACGGCCGATCAGGCCGAGCATCTCGGCATACCAGTGACGCGCCAGCACCAGGTTCGGATTGAGCTCAATGGCGCGGGTGAACTCGCGTTCGGCCTCCTCCCATTTCCATTCCGATTTGTAGGTCACAAACGCCAGTGCGTTATGTGCATCGGCGCTGGTGTCATCCAGTTCCACCGCCTTGCGGGCGGCCGCACGAGCCAGGGGGTAACGCGTGAGGCCGGGCAGTCCCGACGCGGTGATCGCGTAGGCGTCGGCAAGCCCCGCATGCGCGAGGACGAATTGCGGATCCAGCGCGATGGCATCCTGGTAAAGCGCGATCGCGGAGCGGATCGATTCCGGGGTGCGCCAATTCCAGAGTTCGCGTCCCTTGAGATACAGCTCGTACGCAGCGGCGTTCGGCGTTTCACGGCGACGCAGGGAGGCGCGCTCGGTAGAGGAGAGGTTGGTGATGAGGCTGGACGCAATACGTTCAGCGAGTGCATCTTCAACCGCGAAGATGTCAGTGAAAGGCTGATCGAAGCGTCCCGCCCAGAGCTGGCTGCGATCCGCCGTTCGCGAGAGTTGCGCGGTGACGCGCAGGTGATCGCCATCGCGCTGCACCGATCCTGTCAACACCGCATCCACACCCAGCCGCGAGGCCGTTGTGAATGGATCTTCGTTCGCGCGCAAGACCGCCGTCGGCGGCACGCGCAACTGCCTCAGCGACGCCAGGCGCGTCGTCAAGGCGTCGGGAATGCCCACTTCGAGGTGGCCCTGCCCGGCGGTCTCGGCAAACGAGGTGAAACGCGTCACCACCAGCGACTGCACCGCGTCGTCTGCCGGGATCGAGGCCGCCGGCCGCATTGAGTAGGTCGCGCCGACGATGGCGAAGATGATGGTGGCGAGGCCGGCTCCCCACAGATAGGTGCTGCGTCCGCGAGGTGCGAGAGGCGCCGGCGGTGCCGTTTCGACCGCAGGAGGAGCCGCCATCGCGTCCAGCTCGCGAATCGGCGCGATGAACCGATAGCCTTTCTTCGGCACGGTCTCGATATACGCCTGCCCGCTTTCGTCGTTCAGGGCCTGGCGCAGTCGCGTCATGTTCACCGCGAGGTTGCCGTCTTCGACGAAGGTGTCAGGCCAGACCTCGGCGACGAGCTCATCCTTGGGAACCAGACGTCCGGGCCTGAGGGCGAGCGCGATCAACAGTTCGAGCGCTTTTGGAGTGATCTGGACGGGCGCGCCGCCCTTCGTCAGCCGGCTTTCAGCCGGTTCGAGCCTGAATGGCCCGAACTCGAAGACGCGCGAAGTGCCTGACATAAAGGGGTTTAGAGCCGTAATCTTTTTGTAATCGTTTTGTAGTGCGCTCTAAAGGACGAGGCGCACAGAGCGCGCCTATTTTGCCACCATGCTGCGCCGCAGTTTCGGGCAAATGTTGTTGGCGTTCGCCGTGCTTGGGGCGCTCACTTCGTGCGACGCCGGCCGACCAACGGATCCGACCGCAGGGAGGACCGATCCGCTATTGTCCGCGTCGGCCGAGCCACTCTTTCAACGCTTTATCGTCGCGCCCGGCAGCGATCCCTCCGTGCTGCCGATGAACGTCGACGCGCTCAACTGATCGAAATCGATCGCACCGGCGCGCTGATGGTGCATACCGGATCCGAGGTCCGGCGGCAGCAGCGTCCGCGCGCGTATCAGGACATCCACGGCCGGCGGCGTGACGTGTCTGTTCGCTTCGAAATTTCAGCGATCGGCCCGCCACGGCTGGCCGTTGGCCCTTATGATCCTAATTTCCCTTTGATGATCGATTCGGACAAGCGAGGTTGAAAGCCATGAACGCGCCGGTCGACTACGACCGCACGGACATTCCCGCCACTTACGATCGCGGTCATGATCACGGCGACGCCGTGCTCGATCAGTGGATGACGCTGATGGCCGGCCATGCCAATCCGGCGGGTGTTCGCACCGTTTTGGACCTGGCATGCGGCACTGGACGTTTCGCGCCGAGCCTCGCCTCGCGATTTGACGCAACGGTGGTTGGTCTCGACCCGTCGTTCAAGATGCTGCGCCTGGCGCAGGCCAAGTGCAGCGCGCACGAGGGGGTGATGCTGGCCGGCGGCGTAGGCGAGACGCTGCCCTTCAGGTCGCAGTCGATCGACCTGGTCTTCATCTCAATGGGCTTCCACCACTTTGCGGATCCCATGGCCGTGGGCCGCGAGTGCGCGCGCGTGTTGCGCCGCGGCGGCCAGGTGTGCGTCCGCACCATCACGCGGGATCAGATTGCGAACTATCCGTACTTTCCGTTCTTCCCAGGCATCGGCCCGGTGCTGGAGCGCCGACTTCCGTCGGTGGAGGAGAGTTGCCGCCCGTTTGAGGCGGCCGGATTACGCAGGCGTTTTGCCGGCGCGGTCGTGCAACAGATCGCCGACAGCTACGCCGCCTACGCGGACAAGCTGTCATCCGGCGCCGACACTTCGCTGGCGTGCCTCGATCCGAACGAGTTTGCAGCGGGTCTCGAGGCGATTCGAAAGCGACATGCCGCCACGGCGCCGGCCGCCATCACCGAGCCGATTGATTTCATGGTGTTTGACAACGTTGAGGGGCAGAGATGAGCGCCACGATGCAGGCTCCCGGATCCGCCGAGAAGGCGATGCGGTGGCTGGAACGAAAGGTGATCTACTCGGTGGGTTTCGGCATCGTCGCCATGCTCGCCGTGGGTGCCGGCCTGTTCCTTTACTACCGCGCCGAAAACGCGGAGATGAAGGTGCTGAAGATCGGCTACGGTTCCGGCGGTCCGGTCCGGCGCCACTTCCTCGAACAGCTGGCGCTCTACGGCAGGCAGCAGAACCTCGACATCCAGCTCGTGGTCACCGAGGGCTCAGCGCAGACGCTCGACCTGATCGAACAGGGCAAGACCGACCTGGGCCTGATTACCGGCGCGATCGAGAGCCAGCAGGACAACAACATCCTCGAGATCATGCCGCTCTACATGGAGTCGCTGCAGCTGCTGGTCAAGGAACCGCTGTTTGAGCCGGTGTCGAAGGACTTCGGGACCCTGCGTGATAAGTCCATTGCGCTCGATGGTGAACGGTCCGCGACCAACCTGGTGGCCAGCGAGCTGCTGCGCTTTATTGGATTGATCGACGGCAATGGTGTCAGGCGCTTCAAATCGGTGCATCTTCAGCAGCCGGACCTCGTGGCGATCAAGGAACACGAGGCCTTGCCTGACGCGATCTTCCAGATTGGCGGACTCCCGTCCCAGACCATCCGTCACTTCATCGTCAATCACAATTACAAGCTGGTGCCCCTGCCGTTCGGCTCGTCGTTCAACCTTGAAAAATTTCGTGAGGACAACACCGCCAGCGTGCCGAGTGAGGCGTCGCTTCGTGTCGATCGGGCATTCATCGAGGAGTTCGTGATCCCGGCCTACAGCTACAGCGTGTTGCCGCCGGTCCCTCCCGAAGATACGCGCACGATTGCGTCGCGACTGTTGCTGGTCGGTGGTCAGCACGTGGACGCGGTGGTCGTCCGGAAGTTGCTGGACGTGCTGTTGAGTCCGGAGATCGGCGACCTGGTGCGCCCGAGCCTCGATGTGGCGCTGCTCGACTCGAACTACCAGTTCAGCAGGCACCCTGGTACGGACGCGTACCTCGCCGCCCTCAAGCCGATCGATGTCGACAGCGCCTTCACCAACTACGGACGCCTCGTGGAAGTGTGGGGCATCGTCATTGCCGCCTATGTCTTTGTCGCCGGCGCGTTGAAGGGATGGCAACAGAAGCGAAAAGAGGTCGCCTTCAAGTCGGTCAGTGACTTCCTCCAGGAGGTGATGGAGGTCGAGGCCGAGGCTACGCCGGACCGGACGACCGACGAGCGACGGGCGCTCGACCAGCGCCTCACCGAGATAAAGAAATCGGCGATTGAGATGCACCTCGACGAGCGGCTCGAGGACGCAGAGAGCCTGCCGTCGCTGCTCGTGACTCTGGCCGACACCCGCACCCGGATCTGGGGACCGCGGCAGTGAGCCCGAGCGCCACCGCCGCTGCGCCGCTGACTGACGATGAGATCGCGTTCGTCGAGCGATTGACGCGCACGCGCCGCTCGCATCCGGAAAACCGCACGGCTCGATTCGTCAGCCGCGAACTGCTCGAGACGCTCGGTGTGGAAGAGCGTGACATGCTGCGCCGCTGCTGCCACAGCGGGGCGGTCGAACTCGATTCCGAGATCGGCTGCTATTTGTTGGAGGCCGGCAATCTGCGCCAGTTGAGCGCGTTCTTCAGCCCGTTGATCCATGACTGGCACCTCGCTCCCGCGCCGGCGACGCACGTCAGTGGTTGGGAAGACAGAGCAGCCCCCGGCGGCGCCGCGATGGACCTGTCCGCCCTTGGCCTGCCGGTGGCCAGCATGCGCGTACGCGTCGCCCGAAATCTCGACGGTTTCAACCTGCCGGCGAGCATGGATCGCGCCGAGCGCGTGCGGCTCGAAAAAGCCATGATTGCGGGGCTGCAATCGCTGATCGAAGACCCTCGGTATGGTGGGCGGATCTACAGCCTGACGCCGGAGTTCGGGGCCGGCGACGCGAACCCCAACCTCGTGAGCCGTGAAGAATACCAGGACCTGGTCGCCGCGCACCTGATGTTCCGGAACATGGAGCAGGACCGCTTCATGAAGAGCGCCGGCCTTGCCGCCGACTGGCCGTACGGTCGTGCCTGCTACGTGTCGGAGAACCGGGAAGTGCTGGTGTGGATTGGCGAGGAGGACCACCTGCGCATCATCTGCATGAAGACCGGCGCCATGCTCAACGACGTGTTTGAACGCCTCCGCGAGACGGTAGCGGTTATCGAGTTGCTGCCGGGCACACGCTTCTCGCTCGATCCGAAGTACGGCTACATCACCTCGTGTCCCTCGAACCTGGGCACCGGCATGCGGGCGTCGCTGCACGTCGCGTTGCCCCGGCTGATGCGCAGCGGCGTCGACATCGCGAAGCTGTGCCGGCATTTTGGCCTGTCGGTTTGCGGACCGGGCGGCGACCGCACGCCAATCCCGTCCGGCGGCATCCTGGAGTTGTCGCCCACTCGCCGTGCTTTCATTCGCGAACGGGACATCATCCAGCGGCTCTACGACGGGGTGCGTCAGCTTGCGATGCTGGATGCAGCCTGAGATGCGTCGCTTCGTATAAAGGGCGCGGCCTGGTCCATAATCTGGCGCATGGCAGACATCTCGAGGCGTGAGCTCATTGGCGGCGCCGGCGTTGCGGCGGCGTCGATGCTGGTCGGCTCGTCGATCGTTCAGGCGCAGCCCAACACCCAGCGGGCGACCGTGTTCACCAACACCACGGTCGTCAACCCGGATCGCACCCAGACTGACGTCGCCCTCGCGGTGGTTGCCGGCACCATCGCGGTGATCGGGCCGACGGATCAGGTCCTGAAGCAGTATCCGAACGCCGACGTCTACGACGGTCGCAACAAGGCGCTGTTCCCGGGGCTCATCAACTGTCACGCGCACCTCACCGCCACTCTGCAGCGCGGTTTCAACGAGGATTTCGGATTTCCAAATTCCGCCAAGCTTCCCGTTCAACCCGCCAGCCTGTTGCAGGGAGAGGAAGCGCAGTTGATGGTGACCGTCGGCGCGCTTGAAGCGATCCGAACCGGGACCACGACGTTCATTCAGAACGAAGGCGGGATTGGCCGCTACGCCCGTGCGCTCTCGACGACCGGGTTGCGCTGGGTGTTTGCGGAATCGATCCGTGATAGCGAGAACGTGCCGGGGCCATTGTCGCCCGAAGGCCTTGCGAAGTCCGAGACGCCGCGCTTCTCGCAGAAGTTGCGCGAAGAGGGCATGCAGCGCATCAACGACCTGTTCACGGCGTGGCACGGCAAGAACCAGGGCCGCATCAGCGTCTTCCCGGCTGCCGCGCTCACCGAGACGTCATCGCCGGAGCTGTTGCGCGACGTGCGCGCGTTTGCCGACCAGCACGACCTCGGCTACACGATTCATTTGAACCAGAGCATCGCCGAGTACCAGTTCATGGAGAAATTCCATCAGCTGCGGCCGGCTGCGTACCTTCATCGCCACGGCTTCCTTGGCCCGCGCCTGTTTGCGGCGCACGCCCGCTACGTGGATGCAGCCGAGATCGCGCTCCTTGGAAAGACCGGCACGATCATTTCGCACCAGGCCGGCATGGCGGCTAATCGCGGTGTGATCCCGCCGATTCCTGCGTTGCGCGAAGCGGGATGTCCAATCGCGCTTGGTACCGACAACAACACCAACGACGTGTTCGAGGTCATGCGCATCGCGCTGCTGACGGAACGCATCCGCCGCACGGATGCGTTCCCCGGGGTACGGCCTCAGCCCGAAGACATCCTCGCGGACGCGACCGAGGGTGGCTCGCGCGCCGTCAATCAGCAGAAGACGCTGGGATCGCTCGAGGTGGGGAAGAAGGCGGATCTGTTCGTGATCGATACGCTGAAGCCGTATCTTGTGCCCGCTGGCCGCATCGTATCAGCGGTCATCCACGGCGGACACGCATCGGATATCGAATCGGTGATGGTCGCCGGCGAATTCATCATGCGCAACAACAAGGTGTTGACGATGGATGAAGCCGCCGTGATTCGCGAGGCTGATGCCGTATCGAAGAGGATCTGGAACAAGGTTGGTCCCGTCCAGATCCCCCGTTTGCCGAGACCTAAGTAGGTTCCGTGAACTGGCTGCGATACAGAGCCGCGTAACGGCCGTTGGCCGCCAGTAACTCCTCGTGACGGCCCTGTTCGACGATGCGGCCCTGGTCCATCATCAGGATGACGTCGGCATTGCGGATCGTCGAGAGGCGGTGCGCGATGACAAAGGTCGTGCGGTCGCGCATCAACTGCGCCATGGCGCGCTGGATCAGCACCTCGGTGCGCGTGTCGACGCTGCTCGTGGCTTCGTCGAGGATCAGGATCGCCGGATCGGCGAGGAACGCCCGCGCGATCGTCAGCAACTGCTTCTGCCCCTGCGACAGGTTCGTCGCCTCCTCATTGATCATCGTCGAATAATTCTCGGGCAGCGTGCGGATGAAGTGATCAGCCTGCGCTGCCTTGGCGGCCTTGACGATTTCCTCTTCCGTGGCGCCGTCGCGTCCATAGGCGAGGTTCTCGCGAATCGTGCCGGAGAACAGCCAGGTGTCCTGCAAGACCATGCCGAAGATGCGCCGCAGGTCACCGCGCGCCATCTCGCGGATGTCAACGCCGTCGATGTGAATAGCTCCGCTGTTGATGTCGTAGAAGCGCATCAGCAGGTTGACGAGCGTGGTCTTGCCGGCGCCGGTGTGGCCGACGATCGCCACCATCTGGCCGGGCTTGACGTCGATTGACATGTCTTCGATCAGCGGCGCATCCGCCTTGTAGCTGAACGACATGTGGTCGATGTCCACGTGGCCCTTCGGCGACGCCACCTTCTTCGGCGCCGCCGCTTCGGCGGGCTCCTCCGGCTCGTCGAGCAGTTCGAAGACGCGCTCAGCCGAGGCGATCGTCAGCTGGATGGTGTTCGCCATGCTGCTCAATTGCGTGATCGGCATGGAGAACTGGCGGCTGTACTGGATGAACGCCTGCACATCGCCGATGGCAATCGCGCGCCGTACCACCAGGATGCCGCCGAGCACGGCGACGGCAACATAAGCGAGGTTGCCGACGAACATCATGATCGGGAACATGATGCCGGTCGCAAACTGCGCCCGCCAGGCGCCTTCGTAGTAGGAGGTGTTGAGCGCGTTGAACTGTGCGACGGCGCGCGCCTCGTGACCGTATGCGGTCACGATGGTGTGCCCGGAGTACATCTCGGCAACGTGGCCGTTCATCTCGCCCATCGCCTTCTGCTGGCGGACGAAGTAGCCCTGCGACCGCTTGGCGATCGCGGCCACGATCGTGACGCTGAGCGGCAACGTCAACAACACCACCAACGTCATCATCCAGCTGATCGTCAGCATCATGATCATGATGCCGAGCACCATCAGGACTGAACTGATCAACTGCGTCAGGTTCTGCTGCAGCGTGCTGCTGATGTTGTCGAGATCATTGACCGCGCGGCTGAGAATCTCGCCATGCGTCCGCGAGTCGAAGAACTTCAGCGGCAGCTTGCTGAACTTGGCCTCGACGTCACGGCGCAGCGCATACACGGTCTTCTGCGCGATGCCTGACATCAGGTATTGCTGCAGGTAGAGGAATGCGGCGCTCATGACGTACATCGCCACCAGCCACCCGAGGATGCTGGCGACGTAGGCGAAGTCAATGCCCGTCGAGCGGCCCAGGGCGCGGCCAAGATAGCCCTCGAACACTTTCGTCGTGGCCTTGCCGAGCAGCTTCGGGCCAATGACGCTGAAGATCGTGGCGATCACGCCCGCGCCGATCACGACGACGAGGCCAGACTTGTGCGGCTGCAGGTAGCCGGTGAGCCGGCGCAGAGTGCCCTTGAAGTCCTTGGCCTTCTGGACCGGCATGCCCAGCCCGCCCATGGGGCCACGGCCGAAGATGCTCGGTGGTGGACCTGATTGCTGCTTGAGGGAGGCGCGTTCTGAACTCATGCCACCTCCTCAATCGACGCCTGGGATTCGGCAATCTCGCGATACACCTCGCACGATCGCAACAACTCGGCGTGCGTGCCGATCCCGGCGACCCGTCCGTCGTCGAGGACGACGATGCGGTCGGCGTTCATGACGGTGCCGATGCGTTGCGAGACGATGAACACCGTGGACGCGGTCGTTTCGGCGCGGAGCGCCGCCCGGAGCTTCGCATCCGTCGCAAAGTCGAGCGCGGAGAAGCTGTCGTCGAACACGTAGATCGATGCCTGCCGGACGAGCGCTCGCGCAATGGCGAGGCGCTGTTTCTGCCCGCCGGACAGGTTTGTGCCACCCTGTGACACCGGTGCGGCGTAGCCGTCCGGCTTTTGATCGATGAACTCTGCCGCCTGTGCGACCGTCGCCGCCTTCCTGATCTCGTCGTCGGTCGCGGTGTCGTGGCCGAAGCGGATGTTCGACGCGATGGTGCCGCTGAACAGCACCGCCTTCTGCGGCACGTAACCGATCTTCTGGCGGAGCTCCTCCTGGCGGATCTCGCGCACATCCACGCCGTCGATCAACACCCGTCCGGCATTGACGTCGTAGAAGCGGGGGATCAGTCCCGCGAGCGTGGACTTGCCCGAGCCGGTGCCGCCGATGATCGCGGTGACTTCGCCAGGCTGCGCGACAAACGACACGCCGCTCAGCGCGGGCTCCTCGGCGCCCGGATATTGGAAGGACACGTCCTGGAACTCGACGCGTCCTGTGGCCGGCGGGGCCGGTTTGGGCTGCAACGGATCGTTCACGTCCGGCACGACGTCAAGGACCGCGTTGATGCGATCCGCTGATGCTTCCGCTCGTGGCAGCGTGACGAACATGGCCGTCACCATGAACACCGCGAACAGGATCTGGATGGCGTACTGCAGCGTCGCCATCATCGCGCCCACCTGCATCTGGCCGGCATCGATGCGGACGGCGCCGAACCAGATGATCGCGACGCCGGTGAGGTTCATCACCAGGAACATCGCCGGCATCAACGCGGAGACGAGCCGGTTCACGAGGATCGCGTTTTCGGTCAGGTCGAAATTCGCCGCATCAAACCGCCGGCTCTGGTTGCTGCTGCGGTCGAACGCGCGGATCACGCGGACGCCGGTCAGGCCTTCTTCCAGCACCAGGTTCAACTTGTCGATCTTGACCTGCATCAACTGGAAGAGCGGCACGGCCTTCCGCATGATCAGGAAGAACACGATGCCGAGCAGCGGAATGACCGCGATCAGCACGCGTGCCAGGCGCACGTCCTGCGACAGCGAGAGCACGGTGCCGCCGATGGCCATCATCGGCGCCATGATCACCATGGTCAGCATCATGATCAGCACCTGCTGCACCTGGGTGGTGTCGTTGGTGGTGCGCGTGATCAGCGATGCCGTGCTGAAGTGATCAAACTGGTGCACGGAGAGGTGCGCCACGCGATCGAAGATGCGGCTCCGCACATCGCGGCCGAGCCCGGTAGCGGCCTTCGAGGCGTAATAGCTGCCACCGACGGAGGTGACCATCGCAATCACCGCCATCAGCAGCATCAAGCCGCCGTAATACAGGATCTGCCGAGTGTCACCCGGAACGATGCCGTGATCGACGATGTCCGCCATCAAGCGGGGGAGATACAAGCCGGCGAGCGATTGCGCCAGCGTGAGCGCGAAGACGAACGCGACGAGGGCCCGATACGGTTTGAGAAACGACAACAACCTGAGCATGAAGAGCTCGATTGTACTGGCCGTTCGACGATCGTTCTACGTACGTTCTACGTACGTTCTACGTACGTTCTACGTACGTTCGACGGTCGTTCAGCTTGTTTGAAACGGTCGTCGAACGTCCGTCGCCCGTCAGAACCCGAAGTTCAGTCCCGCTTCGACGCGCCGGGTTTGCGAAACGGCCGTGGCCTGGCGGAAGAACGGCGAGGTCATGACGCCGCTGTAGCCGGTGTAATTGTCGTGGTTGGTGAGGTTGTTGGCGAACAGGAATACGCCGATGCGGAAGCGGGACGGCGCATCGAAGGTGCGCACATCGGCCTGGCCGCCATTCACGAATACGCCGATCCCCGGAGGTCCGGCCACGGGGGGGCCGAACTGCCAGTTGTAGTTGAGGTTGAGGTTCATCGAGAACGTGCCGGACCCGCGCTCGGTGTTGCGTTCGACGCCGAGGGGACGATCGTTGAAGATGAAATCGCCGTTGCCGTCGAGGCCGGTGCGAATGGTGTACGGTGACGCGCTGCTGACGTTCAGACCGATGCCGATGCCCAGGCCCTTGATGATCTGGTTGTTGAGCTGCACGTTCAATCGCTGACGCACATCGTTGTTGGCGGCGCCCCATTCCTGCTCGAGGTCGCCGGTCGGCGCCACGTTGAAGGCGCCGTCGGTGTTGTTGCGAGCGCGGCCGAGCGTGTGGTTGAAGAACAGCGTGGCCCGCTTGAAGTTGATGAGCGGCGCGGTGCGGCTCTGCGGGAAGAGCGCGCCCTGGTTGATCGTGATGTTGGTCTGCAGTTGATGCTGCCGTGAGCTGGCGTCGGACACCACTTCAATGATGTTGCCGAAGCGTGGATCCGGCCGCACGCCGTTGACCGGCGCGTTCATGTTCACCCCGCGCGCGAGCGCGCCGCCACGTTGATACGAATAGGTGGCGCTCGCCTGGAACTGGCGGAACCGCTTGTCGATGCCCACGCTCGCGCGCGTGGTACGCGGCAACACCACGCCGTCGCCGAGCACGTAGCGGCTGACGGGAGCGGCCACCAGCGTCGAATCCGAGAACAGCGGATAGGTGGGATTGACGATGTCGATCTCCTGCTGGCGGAATCCGTCGATGCGCAGCGTCTGCTCGTAGGTGTTGTTGGCGAGCCAGTCGTGGAAGATGCCCCAGCTCACGCGCAAGGTGGTCGGCGACGTCTGCGGGCCCACGGCATAGGTCACGCCGAATCGCGGCATCAGGTTGTTGGCGTCTTCGACGTGCGCCTGGGCCTCGTACCGGAGGCCGGCACTGAGCGTCAGGTTGCGGCGCAGGCGGTAATCATCCTGTGCGTACAGCGAGCCCTGCAGGTAGTCGTATTCGAGCTCAGGATTGCCAATGCGCCTGGTGTAGCTGCGCGGCCGGCCGGCGTTGTAGGCCTCGAGACTCTCGAACGTATAGGTGCCCAGGTAGTTCGAGCGGTCGTCCGATTCCCAGCGCGACGCATCGACCTGCGCACCGACGCGCAACGTGTGGTTGCCGCGCACGTAATCGAGATCGGAACCGAGCATCACGCTCTTCGAATGCTGGCCGCCGGCAACCTGCGCGCCCCCGCTCGTGAACGCGTCGAGGACGCGAATCGTCTGGGCTTCGAGCGCGGACGTGCTTTCGGTGTCGCTCCACGAATACTGCATGCGCGTGCGCAGGAATCCGCGACGGCCGAGCGGGCCGACCTGCTGCGCGCGGAACGAACCGTTCATCGAGTCGCGCGCGTAGGCGCGCCCTTCGTCATCCCACTGGCCGATGCCCAGGTTGGTCTGGTCGTTCTTGTTGACGTTCACCGAGAAGCGCAGCGTCTGGTCGATCGTCAGCGCGTGATCGACGCTGAAGTTGCCGTTGAAGCCGGTCGTTCGCTGCCGGGCCGCGAGGGCTTCCGCGCGCTGCTGTCCGTTGCCGGTGGCGATGTTGATGTTGGGCGTGGACGAGCGGCGGTTGTCGTTGAAGAAAAAGTTGTAGCCGGTCTTGTTCTTGATGATCGTGCCGCCGCCGTTGACGCCGACGTTGCGATCCGATTCCGGCCCGCGCACCGGCGTGAACGGGCTGCGGCCGCCGAGCCCATCGCCGACCATGCGGTAGTTGAGCCCCATGCGGAACGGACCCGCACCGGGCTGCGTGATGATCTCGATGTTGACGCCGCCGGCGGCGTGGAACTCCGCCGCGAACTGGTCGCGCGAAATCCTGATCGAACGAATCTGCGACTTCGACGGCAGCGCGCCGCCCTCAAAACTGTCGACGCGGATCACGGCGCCAGGGCCGGCCATGTCCTGCAGCTGCTGGCGCAACACATCCGGATCGTCCGACAGGGCTTCGAGTTGCTCGCGCGTCAGCGTGGAACCGAACGACGGCCCGCGCGGGTCGACAGCAGCAGACTGCTTGTCCTGGCCCACGAGCACGGTTTCCTTGTGCCCTTCGACCGGCAGCATCATCACTTGCTTGTTGTTGCCGTTGCGGACGCGCACTTCGGGGATGGTGCGGGTTTCGAATCCGGCGAACTCGGCCTTCACCGCGTAGCGGCCTGGCGCGAGCTTCGTGATCGTCGCGTTGCCTTCCTTGGTCGCTTCCGCCGGAGCAATCACGGCGGCCTTGTTGCCCGGATCAATGCCCGTCACCGTGACCGTGGCGCCCGGCAGCACAGCTCCAGTCGTGTCGACGATGGTGACGACGAGCGTGCCGTTGGCAGCCGTCGGCTGTTGTGCGAACGACGCGGTGACGCAACAGAGCACGGCGAGCAACACAAGGAGGATGCGAGTCTTCATATAACGTTCCCTGATCCCTGGTCCCTGTCTACTTCCCCGACGTGTCGAAGCGTCGCGGATCAACCTTGGCGTTGATGCGGAAGCGATCGAACGTGGTTTCTTCGGTGGTCTCGGATCCGGTTGCTCGTCGGATGCGATGCGGCAACTTCACGCCGTCGACATCCTTGTAGTCAGCGAAGAACAAGCGTTGCTCGGGCGCCGGCTTCGGCGGACCACCGGCTCCTGGCGGCGGACCACCGGCTCCCGGTGGCGGACCTCCAGTTCCAGAAGGACCACCCGCACCAGGCGGAGGACCGGCCGGGCCTGGCGGCACCCAACTCAACATGATCGGCAGGCCGGTTTCGGTTTGAATGAACAGCCTCGCCGTGAAGTTGGCGGGCCCCTTGATGTCGATGACGTCGGCCTTGCCTTGTGGCGCTTCTGCCTGCGCGACGTACGCGTAGGTGAGGGGGAAGCTCGCTGGCGTTCCGGCAAACATGCCGAGCATCAAGCGCGCCCAATCCTGTTTCGCCTGCATCATGCGCGCGCGCAGCATCATTTCCATCTGTTGTGGCGGCGCCGGCGGCGCGCCCGGGCGCGGCGGGGGAGGCACGGGGCGCGGCATCAGCACGACCTGATCACCAACGAAGCCCGCCGTTTGCGGACCCGCGTCCTGCGCCGGGAATTCATCGCGACGGGAGTACTTGTCGGGCATCTCGGCCTGAATTTCGAACTCGATCGGCACCAGGTTCTCACCGCGAACCTGGCGTGTCCGGCCGGTGGCAATGAACGTCTTGACGGCCGCAATCCTGGCCTCGCCGCCGAGCGCCTTGCGCGCCGCGGCCATGACTTCATCGGCCGTGCGAGCTTGCGCAAACGCGGGGCTCTGCAATCCCACCGAAACTCCGAAAAGCAGCAGAAGAATTCGGCGGATCCCTGGTCGCTGGATATTCATCGGTGGCTTAGACCCCAGAAAGCTGAAAACGGTTGTTCCCGGTAGAGACGAAAAGGAGGGCGCCCCCTGTTCCCTGTGCAAGGGAGCGCCCTTTTGTTCAGCGCTTCAACGACGTCAGCAGCCGTTGAATCTGGGCCTGGGTCAGACCGCCCGGTCCACCGGTGAGAACAGCTTCCTTCTCAACCGCACTGCGCACGACTGGCGCCCAAATCACCTCGCCATCAAGCAGCAAAGCGATGGGCTTGTTCATCTGCGCCGTCGACAGCGCCGCCATCTTGCGGGCCCCGTCGGTGGTGAGCACGATGGCGACCGCGGGGGCGCCGTCTTTGAGTTGCCGGGCCTCGGCGCGCTCGATGTCGGCCGATGTCAGACGGATGTCCGGCGCGACCCAGAGCGGGTCGCCACCGGGTGATTTCATCTGCGCCCATCCGGACACAGCTGAGGACGCGGCCGCGCGGATCTCGACTGGCGTCTGGCCATTCAGGATGCCGGCAAGCAGCGTGACGATCACGCCAACGATCACTAGTGCCTTGTTCTTTTGCATACACACACAATAAGAACGAAGAGGCCAGCGGGCCATCGGGCCGGCGGGCTAGCAGGCGTACAGGGAGGCTGTGCTTGCCCCGCCGTAGCCGTTCTTAGGCGAAGGCGGGTGGAGGACGTGGAGCGAGAGGCGGACCGGCGAGGTCGAGATTCGGCGGATCGTGCGAGTCGATCGGCACGAGGCCGATCGAAGAAGACGGCGGGAAGAGCGGCTGGACGTCAACCGCGATGAACAGTCCAGCGCCGAAGGTCTTGTCGGTCTTGACCGCGGCGCGAACGAGCTGGGTGCCGACGGACGGAGACGCCAGCGAGAATTCAATCGTGTTGCCGGAGACGCGCTGCGTCGTCGCCCACGACACCTGGGGTGTCGCGAAGCTCAGGACCGTGACGAAGACGACGAGGACTCTCACTGCGACACCATGTTAGCCCCGGGCCTTAGCCCTTGACCATGAACCCCTTCTTTTCGAGCCATGGGCGGACGCGTTCGCGTTGCTCGCCCTGCAGTTCTACGCCTTCTTCCGTCGTCGAACCGCCCACTCCGCACGCCTTCTTCAATTCCGTGCAGAGATTCTTCAGGAACTCGGTGTTGTTCGGCAGTCCGTAGATGACCGTGACCGTCTTGCCGCCGCGTCCCTTCTTCTCCATACGCAGCTTGGCCACGGGACGTTCAGGCACGGTCTCCTTGCCGGTCGACAGGGTCTTGCTGCATTGGCAGTTGGTGAGGGGCCACCCGCATTTGGGGCAGGTGCGGCCGCCGTCGGTGGAGTAGACGAGGCGGGAGTTCGACATGAGAAGTAGCAAGTATCAAGTAGCAGGTAGCAAGGAAGACAATACGGTTCTTCTTGCTACGTGCTACTTACATCTTGCTACTAGTTCGGAATGAACGTGAAGCGCGCCATGCCGCTCGCCGTGCCGGCCCAGGGCCAGAGCGACGAGTTGCTGCGCGGGCGCGCGTCGGCGCGCACCAGCACGTAGTATTCGCGGTTGGGTTCGAGCAGCCTGGTGTCGAAGAGCGCCAGCTTGTCGAAGTTGGTGGCCAACTGCGCTACCTGCGCCGGATCCTCGACCACATAGGACTGTTCGACGCGGCCGTTACGAGCCACGGAAACTGTATGACGGCGGGTGAGGTTGTCGTAGTCGACGCTGGTGGAAATCACCGACGTGGCCACCGTGCGGTCAACCCACGCCGGGACCTTCATCTTGAGCTCGACAGTGTAGGTAAAGACGGTGCGGAGGCCGCTCTGCACGACGGCCTTCATTTCGTCGGTCAGGCCGCCGTCAAGCGAGAAGGTGATGAGAACTTGACCGTCGCGCTGCAACGGGCGAACGCGCAACGTCTCGCCGGGCGTCTGGGCCTGGGCGACGTTGGCAAAGCCGGCAAACAAGAAGATCGCCAGCAAAACAGCACGATAGTACAGACGAGCTTCCACCATCCTCACAAAGTCAACCTGCAGACTGTAACACACGGATCAGCATAATTGGCCGATATATGATGGGGATACCCCCATAAGTTCATGAAATACAGGCTTTTTTGCATCGCCCTGGCAGTGACCGCCTACGCGGTTACCGGTGTGCGGGGGGCCGCCCAGCAGCAAGACTTCCCCTTCCAGATCTTCGATCGCTACGTCCCGAACCTGATGCAGCAGATCGGCATGCCCGGCCTGTCGGCGGTCATCCTACAGGGCGGGCGGGTGGCGTGGAAGGGCGAATACGGCTACGCCGATACGGATCGGAAGATTCCCCTTACGATCGACACCCCGATCCCGGTTGGCGGGATTACCCAGGCTGTGACCGGCGTGCTCGTCGGCGTCTGCATCGACCGCTACGGGTTCGAGATCGATCAGGACATCCGCAACATTGTTCCGGCGTTCCCGGTGGCCGAGACACGGATTCGCCAGGTGCTCGCCCACGCCACGGGCGGCCGCTTCGAGTACAGCCCATCCAACTACGCCTCGCTTACCGACGTGGTGACCGCTCCACGGTGCGCGAACCTGTCGTACCGCCAGGCGATGGCGGTCGAAGTCCTGGAACGGCTCGCGATGACGCGATCGGTGCCGGGCATGGACCTCGGCCAACCCGAAGGCGCTGCGGCGCGCGACCAGTTCAGCACCACCTCGTGGAATCGGTATCAGTCGACGTTGAGTGAGCTGGCCGTGCCCTACAAGATCGACGCGAAAGGGCGGCCGTCCCGCTCCGAGTACTCGGCCTACGGGCTGGATGCGGCGACCGGGCTGGTCTCCACAGCGAGTGACCTGGCGAAGTTTGAAGGCGAGCTCGATAAACGAAACGGCGTGCCCCTGAGCTTCAGCACCCTCGAGCAAATGTGGAGCAACACCACGTTCAATTTCCCGAACTTCTCGCTCACCACGCCGACCGGTCTTGGCTGGTTCGTCACCAACGAGTCGGGGCAGAAGGTCGTCTGGACGTTCGGTCACATTCCTGACGTCAGCTCCGCGTTGATCGTGAAGATGCCGTCGAAGCAGGTGACGCTGATCATGGTCGCCAACAGCGGCGGGCTCGCAAAAGGTTACGATCTCGAGCGCGCCAACGTGACCTCGTCGCCGTTTGTGAAGATCTTTCTCCGCCTATTCATCTGACCAGCATGCGCCGCCCCTCCCTTCGCGTCCCGTGCATCGTCATCGCGATGCTGCTTGCGCTGCCGGGCGTCGCACGCGCGGACATTTTCTTTGTGCCGTTTGCCGGCATCAAGTTCGGCGGGTCAACGTCGATCGTCGATCTCGAGCTGGCCGCGAACAAGAAGACGCTCACGCTTGGCGCGTCGGTGATCAAGCTCACGAACAGCATCATCGGCTACGAGGTTGAATTCGGCAGCGTGACCGGTTACTTCGAAAAGGGTAACCAGGGCCTGATCAAGCCCGGCAGCTACGTGATCGACCTGACGGGCAACGTGTTACTGGCGTTGCCGCCTGGCGCGACCGGTGGCGGGCTGCGGCCGTACCTGGTGGCCGGTGGCGGATTGATTCACGCCGAGGCGGAAGATTTTTTTGAAGTCCTGCAGGTGCGCCGCACCGTGCCGGCGATTACGCTCGGCGCCGGCGCCGTGGGGCTGCTCACCAACAACGTGGGCGTGCGATTCGATCTGCGTCATCTGCGCAGCCTGTCGAAGGATGCGTCCTTCGGACTGGTCGGCCGGCGCATCGCGTATTCACGCTTTACGCTCGGCCTGCTGCTGCGTTTCTAGGGCTGGTCAGGCGGGCAGGGCTGGTCAGCCCTAATTCGCGCGCCCGGCAAACTCGCGGGTCTCGCTGTGCACCTTCACCTTTTCGCCTTCCTTGATGAAGAGCGGCACCTGCACTTCCAGTCCCGTTTCGAGAATCGCCGGCTTGGTGACGCTGCCGCTGGCCGTGTTGCCGCGCACGCCCATTTCGGTGCGGGCCACGGTGAGCTCGACGTGCGGCGGGAACACGATGCCGATCGGCTGCCCGTTGTAGCGATGGATCTGCACTTCGAGGTTGTCGACCAGCAGGCCGCGATCTTCGCCGAGGGCGTCCGAGCTGAGCGTCAGGGTCTCGTAGGTTTCCTGGTCCATGAAATGGAAACCGTCGTTGTCGTTGTAGGTGTAGGTGGCCTTGGCCATCACGAGGTCGGGCTCGGCGAACTTGTCGGCCGCCTTGAAGGTCTTGTCGAACACGGCGCGCGTGATCAGGTTGCGCATCTTGAGGCGCACCAGCGTCTGTCCGCCTCGGGCCGTGGGCGTCGAGATGTCGACATCCAGGCAGTGGTAGGGGGCGTTCTCGAACTCGAAGTACATCTTCCGCTTGATCTCGATGGCTTCAATAAGCGCAGGCATCCAGATATAGTACCAGTTGATGAGCCGCGTTCGCATCCGCTACTGCGAGATTTGAAACTACTTGCCGCGTGCCTCCCGTGTGGCGGCGCTCATCAAGGCATCGCTCGGGACCGACTCGGACCTGGAGCCCGGAGGCCGCGGGGAATTCACCGTCTGGGTCGACGGCAACAAGGTCGCTGAGAAGAGCCGCACCGGTTTCCCCGCCGATAGCAGCCTGATTCAAGCCGTGAAGTCCGCTCTGGAATAGCCGTTGCTTAGGAAGCCCCCATGGCTTCCGAACCCTACGGCTCCGTCTGGACCGCTACCGTCAAGCTTCCGTCGTATGCGCCGCTGACCGCGGACACCTCGGCCGATGTGTGCGTGATTGGTGCGGGCATCTCGGGCCTCACCACCGCCTATCTGCTTACCCAGGTTGGGAAGTCCGTGGTGGTGGTTGATGACGGAGCGATCGGGGGCGGGATGACGGCCGTCACGACTGCACACCTCGTCAGTGCCCTCGACGATCGCTTTTTCGAACTCGAGCGCATGCACGGCGAACGGGGCTCACGCCTCGCAGCAGAGAGTCACGCGTCGGCCATCGACCAGGTCGAGCTGATCGTGGCACGCGAGCGGCTCGCCTGCGAGTTTGCCCGCCTCGACGGTTACTTATGCCTTGCCCCGGAACACGATGAGGCGTACCTGGATCGCGAGCTGGAGGCGGCTCACCGCGCCGGACTGCACAACGTCTCGAAGATGAGTCGTGCGCCGGTGTCGTTTGACTCCGGGCCGTGCCTCCGATTCCCCGAACAGGCGCAGTTCCATCCGATGAAGTACCTCGCCGGTCTGGCGGACGCAATCGAACGTCGTGGCGGCCGCATCTACGGCGGCACTCACGCCACGAAGATCCGGGGCGGCAAAGACGCCAGGGTCGAGACCAAACAGGGCCGCACCATCACCTGCCGCGCGATCGTGGTGGCGACCAATACGCCCGTGAACGACCTGGTGGTCGTGCATACGAAGCAGGCGCCGTACATGACCTACGTCATTGGCGCGACCGTGCCGGCCGGTTCTGTGCCTTCGATATTGCTGTGGGATACCGGTGACCCCTACCACTACGTGCGCGTCCAGGCCGGCATCGACGCGACGCACGACCTGTTGATTGTCGGCGGCGAGGACCACAAGAGCGGCCAGGCGGACGATATCGAGCAGCGCCACGCGCGGCTCGAGGCGTGGTCGCGGGAACGCTTTCCGCACATGGGCGAGGTGACGTTCCGCTGGGGCGGTCAGGTGATGGAGCCGCACGACGGCCTGGCTTTCATCGGCCGCAACCCGCTCGATCACGAAAATGTGTATACGGTCACCGGCGACTCCGGTAACGGCATGACGCACGGCACGATCGGCGGCGTGTTGATCACGGACCTCATCCTGGGCCGGCCTAACCCCTGGAAGGCACTCTACGATCCCGGCCGCGTCACGTTGCGCGCGACCGGCGCCTTCGCGCGCGAAGCCGCGAACATGGCAGCGCAGTACGCTGACTGGGTCACGCCGGGCGATGTGGCCGATGCGGAGCAGGTAGGCAAAGATGACGGCGCGGTGATTCGTCGCGGTGCGCTCAAGGTCGCGGTCTATCGAGACGCTACGGGCGCGCTGCACGAACGCTCCGCGGTGTGTCCGCACCTGGGATGCATCGTCGCGTGGAATCAAGCCGAAAAGACCTGGGACTGTCCGTGTCATGGCTCGCGATTCGACCATTTTGGCGACGTGATCAACGGACCGGCGAACGTTGGCCTGCCAAAGGTGACGTAGCTGTCGCATCGAATTTGGTTGGCCTGCACATCAGCTGCGATAAGTTGTGAAGGCTCCCCAGGGCGGAAGGCATGAACGGTACCACTGACGGTGTAATCAGGCCTGTCGTGCTCGTTGTCGACGACCACGAAGACACCCGGCAAATGAGTGTCCTCGTTCTACGCAACCAGGGATTCACTCCGCTGGCGGCGGAGAGCGGCGAGGCGGCGTTCGTGCGCGCCTGCGACACGAAGCCCGACGTGATCGTGACAGACCTGGCGATGCCGGATGGCAACGGCTGGGAGTTGTTGCAGCGGCTGTCGACCGACGCGCGCACCAGTGAGATTCCCGTCGTGATGCTGACGGCGTGCGCCACCGAGTCAGTACGTCAGCGTGCCCGCGACGAAGGTGTCGCCGCGTTCTTCTTCAAGCCCTGTGCGCCGGACGTGCTGGCTGACGCGTTGCGCCGGCTGATCGACGCGCGCGTGAAGCCGTCGGCGGTGTAGCCGCCGCGTCGCCCTGTTCTTCCTGCTCGGCGCGCTCCTCGCGCTTGACCTCGAGCTCTTCTGCTTTGATCTCCACGCGCTCACGCTTGATGTCGAGACGCAGCCGCCCAAACAGGCTCATGTAGAGATTGGCGACCCAGACCAGCGAGAACCACGCGAGGATGGCGCCTCGCCAGTCCGGGAGCAGCAGCCGGAACCCGGTCACCAGCACGGCCGCGCCTGCGACGTAGTGGCTGAAGCAGTACTCGCAGGTGAACAGGTAGAAGAACTTCCGTTGATACAGCCGCGCGCAGGACTTGCTCTTGCGCGTGCACCACTGGTTCAGTTCCCTGAATACCTCTTCGTGCGTGACCGTCCACGCCACGCACGCAACCGGCGCGGCGAGCACGAACAGCCACAACATCTGCAGGCGCTCGGGCATGGCGAACTCGGACGCTACGCGGCGCTCGGAATCTTCAACACCTGGCCGGGCTTGATCTTGTCCGGATCGGAGAGTTGATCCTTGTTGGCCTCGAAGATCTTCATGTAGGCGTTGGCGTCGCCGAGGTGCTGCTTGGCGATCTTGCTCAGCGTATCGCCAGGCTGGACCGTGTAGCTCACGTCCTTCGGCGCGTTGGGATCGACCGTCACTTCGCCAACGAGGTCGTTCCGCCAATCGGGCACGGTCTTGATCGCGTCCCAGATCCTGTTCACCTCATCCTGGTTCTTCACGAGACCCTTGAAGTAGAGCTTCCCGTCCCGCTCTTCGGCAGAGCCCTGCATCCGCAGTTCCTTCGCGGTCTGGATGGCGTGGTTGTACTTATCGCGCAAGTTCATCAGTAGTGCCTCCGGTTCATCTGTTGCAACAATCGTGCTACCGGCAACGCCTTTGCACCTTGCAGCTACGGAGGGTGTGAATGCGAATGCAACTCATGGCCGTAGCCGCCGCAGTGCTGATGTTCGGCAATGCGTTGCCGAGCGAGGCGCAGTACTTTGGGCGCAACAAGGTGCAATACGAACGCTTCGACTTCAAGGTGCTCGCCACCGAGCATTTCGACATCTATTACTACCCAGAGGAAGAGGCGGCGGTTCGGCTCGCCGCGTTGATGGCTGAGCGCTGGCACTCGCGCCTGACGAAGGTGCTTGCCCATGAGCTGCGAGGCCGCCAGCCGCTGATCCTCTATGCGGCGCACCCCCATTTCCAGCAGACCAACATCCTCGGCGACATCAGCGAAGGCACGGGCGGCGTGACCGAGAGCAATCGCCGCCGCGTCATCCTGCCGTTTGCGGGTGGCCTCGCGGAAACCGATCACGTGCTCGGGCACGAGCTGGTGCACGCCTTCCAGTACGACATCGCGTCGCAAACCGATCTCCAGGGACGTCCCACGGGTCCGGGCCTCCAGGCGCTGCCGTTGTGGTTCATCGAAGGCATGGCGGAGTACCTCTCGCTGGGATCGATCGATGCCAACACCGCGATGTGGGTGCGTGACGCTGCGTCCCGGGATGCGATGCCGTCGATCGAGAAGCTCGACGACCCCGACTTCTTTCCGTATCGCTACGGCCACGCCTTCTGGGCCTACGTCGCCGGGCGATGGGGTGACCGGGTGGTTGGTGAGCTGCTGCGTGGCGCCGGACCCGATGGCGACTTGAAAGCGGCGATCGAGTCCATCCTCGGCGTCGATCATGTGCAGTTGACGAAGGACTGGCACGAGGCCACCAAGCGATCGTTTGCCGCAGTGTATGAGACGGCGCGGCCGGCTGGCGCATTCGGACGGCCGTTGATTTCAGAAGAGAAGGGCGGCGGGCACCTCAACGTGACGCCGTCGATCAGCCCCGACGGCAAGCGCGTGGTGTTCCTGTCGGAGCGTTCGCTGTTTTCAATCGACATGTTCGTCGCCGATGTCGAAACCGGCCGTGTCGCGCGCAAGCTGGTCGAGACGACCACTGATCCGCATTTCGACAGCCTGCAGTTTCTTGCGTCGGCGGGCGACTGGGCGCCGGACAACAGGCGGTTCGTGTTCGCGGCGCTCCAGGCGGGGCAGCCGGTGCTGGCCATCGTCGACGTGGATACCGGCGACCGGAAGAATGAATTCGAGTTCAAGGATCTTGGCGAGATCTATAACCCCGCGTGGTCGCCGGATGGACGGCGCATTGCCTTCTCGGCGCTCACGGGCGGCGTGCTGGACCTCTACGTCTACGATCTCGAATCCAGCCAGCTGCAACGCCTGACCAACGATCCGTTCGCGGACCTGGATCCAGAATGGTCGCCCGATGGGCGCGAGCTGGTGTGGGTCACGGATCGCTTCTCGTCGAACCTCGACACGCTGTCCTTCGGCAACTATCGGATTGCGGCGATGCCGTTTGATGCAGGTGCCGCGGGGCAGCCGCGCGCGTATGCCGGCTTCACCACCGGCAGGAACTCGAATCCGGAATTCGGTTCTGATGGCTCGCTCTATTTCCTTGCCACTCCCGATGGCGTGCCCAACGTCTACCGGCTGACGAACCCCGCAGGTGGAGGTACGCCGTCTCGGGTCACCAACGTCGTCTCCGGTGTTGCCGGCATCACGCCGCTGACGCCGGCGTTGACCGCGGCCGCGCAGGCTCCGACGTTTGTGTTCACCGTGTTCGAGAACGACGACTACAACCTGTATGCAGGGGATGCGTCGAAGCCCACGACCGTGGGCGCGCTGGCGGCGAACCTGGCCAATAACGCCGCGCTGCCGCCTGCCAACCGCAGGCCGGACACCGTGGACCAGTTTCTCGAGAGCAGCGCGACCGGTCTGCCGCAACCTGCGAATTACCCGACCGAAGACTACCGCGCCCGGCTCCGACTCGAGGGCATCAGCCAGCCGACCATCGGGATCGGTGCCGATCGCTTCGGCACCTACGCGGCCGGCGGCGTGTCGTTCATGTTCAGCGACCTGCTGAACGATCACATGTTTGGCGCCACGGTGCAGTCCACGAGCCGCATCCAGGAGAGCGGCGCGCAGGCGGTGTATCTCAATCGCAAACACCGTTGGAGTTGGGGCGTCGTCGCCGAGCACCTGCCCTACGTCACCGGCGGTTACTCGCAAGGCCTTGCCGAGATCGATGGGCAGCAGACGATCGTGCAGGAAGTGGTGCGCGTCACCCAGCTCAATACCGGCGCGAGCGCGCTGGCGCAGTATCCGTTCAGCAAGGTGCAGCGCGCCGAGTTCTCGGCCGGCGTGCGCCGCATTGGTTTTGATGCGGAAGTGGAGACGCAGTTGTTCTCGCCGCTGACCGGCGAGCTGTTTGATCAGCAGACCAGGGACCTGGATCGCCCGGATGCGCTGCACCTCGGCGAGGCGTCGGCGGCGCTGGTGTACGACTCATCGATTCTCGGCGCCACCAGCCCCCTGGTTGGCCGCCGTTACCGGCTCGAGTACTCGCAGATGGCCGGTTCACTCACCTACGGCGGCGTGCTTGCCGACTATCGCCGCTACTTCATGCCGGTGCGTCCGTTCACCTTCGCGGTTCGCGGCCTCCACTACGGCCGCTATGGCGCAGATGCGGAGGACTCACGATTGACCCCGCTGTTCATCGGTTACCAGGGACTCGTGCGCGGCTATGACTTCGGCTCGTTCGACGCAAACGAGTGCGAGTCGGTGGATCTCAATACTTGTGAAGCCTTCGACCGGCTGAACGGCAGCCGCGTCGCGGTGGCCAGCGCGGAACTCCGGTTCCCGCTGCTGGGGCTCTTCAGCCGCAAGTCGTACTACGGCCCGTTTCCGATCGAAATGGCGCTGTTCGCTGACGCAGGAGTGGCGTGGGATTCGACGGTCAAGCCGAAGTTTGCGGGTGGTGAACGAGGATGGGTGAGAAGTGCTGGTGTGGCATTGCGCGCCAACGTCTTTGGTTACGCGGTTGTCGAATTCGACTACGTCCGTCCGCTCGATCGCTCACGACGCGGCTGGCTCTGGCAGTTCGGGTTGACTCCGGGGTTCTAGTGGAGCCCGCGTAGACTAGGCGCATGTTCCGCACTGAGCACGATGCCCTTGGCGCCGTAGAGGTTCCTGCCGAACGGCTGTGGGGAGCGCAGACCGAGCGGTCGCGACATTTCTTCGCGATTGGCGTCCCTCGTTTCGTGTGGACGAGGCCCGTCATCCGCGCCCTCGGCTTGCTGAAGAAGTGTGCGGCGCTCGCCAACGGTGAGCTGGGCACGATTTCACAGGAGCGAGCGGAGTTGATTGCCCGCGCCGCCGACGAGGTGATTGGCGGCGCGCTCGACGGCGAGTTCCCGCTCGTCGTGTTCCAGACCGGCTCCGGCACGCAGAGCAACATGAACGCGAACGAGGTGATCGCCAACCGCGCCAACCAGCTGGCAGGCAAGCCGCTGGGTGCGCACGAGCCCGTGCATCCCAACGATCACGTCAACAAGGGGCAGTCGTCGAACGACGGTTTCCCGGTCGTGATGCACGTCGCCACGGTCGAAGGGATCGTGCATCGACTCATCCCCTCCGTGACGAACCTGCGCACCACGCTCGCCGGGAAGGCACAGGCCAACGCGAACGTCGTGATGATCGGTCGAACGCACCTGCAGGACGCGGTGCCGATCACGCTCGGGCAGGTGATCGGCGGCTGGGTCGCGCAGATCGATGCGGCGCTGGCCGGGGTGCAGGCGTCACTCGACCCACTGTATGAACTGGCCTACGGCGCGACGGCGGTCGGCACCGGGCTCAACGCGCACAGGAAGTTCGGCGAGACGGCGTCGCGATTCATGGCGGAGCAGACCGGCCAGCCGTTTCGCGTGACCCGCAACCACGTGGCCGCGCTCTCCGGGCACGATGCCATGGCAGCGGCCAGCGGCTCGGTTCGGACGCTTGCGGCCGCGCTGATGAAGATGGCCGGCGACGTGCGGTTGTATGCGTCGGGCCCACGCGCCGGCATCGGCGAGTTGCGGATTCCCGAGAACGAGCCGGGATCGTCGATCATGCCGGGCAAGATCAATCCCACGCAGTGCGAGGCCATGACGATGGTCGCTGTGCAGGTGTTTGGCAACGACCTGGCGGTGTCTATGGCCAATACGCAGGGACACTTCCAGCTCAATGTCTACAAGCCGGTGATCCTCCACAACCTGTTGGAGTCGATCGAGCTGTTGACGGATGCCTGCCGCTCCTTCGATCTGTATTGCGCCCGTGGCCTGGAGCCGAACCGTGATCGCATCCGCCAGCATGTCGAAGAGTCGCTGATGCTGGTCACGGCCCTGAATCCGCACATTGGTTACGAGAACGCCGCCGCCATCGCATTGCAGGCACATCGTGATGGCCTGTCGCTGCGCGAGGCGGCGACGGGCTCAGGCCTGGTGACCGGCGAGCAGTTCGACCAGTGGGTCAATCCGTCGGTCATGGCAAACCCGCACCGAACCGATTAAGCTAACCGCTTGTTGTTCTGGCAGCGCGTCGCCCTTGTACTCCTGCTGGCGGCGTCGACGAGCTTCTACGTATTCGGGCTTGATCGCGCTCCGGTTTACCTGGGCGGAGACGAGGCGCATTTCGCCATCGGTGGACACGCGATCGCGACCACCGGCCGCAACGTCAACGGCGATCGCCTGCCGCTCTTCTTCAACCTCGAGGATCCGCTCGGCGATCCCGTGGGGATGCCGTGGGGCGACACCTGGTACCACCCGTATCTGTTCTACCTGGTCGCGCTCGCGCTCAAGATCCTGCCGTTCTCTGAAGCCGCGGTTCGTATGCCTAACGCCATCATCGGCGGCTTGATCACGCCGCTGCTGATCTTCGCCGCGGCGCGGCGCATGCGATTTGGATTCTCAGGCGCGATCGCGGCGGCGGCGGCCGTGGTCCTTGCGCCGACGCATTTCATCCTGAGTCGAGAAGCACTCGACTACACGCTGGTGATTCCATTTGCCGCCGGTTGGGCTTACTTCCTTGCGGATTATCTGGACACGCGTCGCGTCCGGTCAGCGCTGCTCGGCGGCATCGTGCTCGGCGTCGGATGCCTCAGTTACATCGCGTCGTGGGGCGCGCTGCCCATGCTGCTGGCGGTGTCGTGGCTTGCCTACTGGCGCAGCGGCGGTGGCTGGGTCCGCGCCGTCGCGGCATCGGCGGCCGGCTTTGCCCCCATTCCGATCCTGGTCGTCGTGTGGCTCTCGGCTCACCCCACGGTCTTGCGCGACACGAGCGAGCGCTACCGCATCCTCGAGACGAATCGCCCGCCGAGCGATCAGATGCGAATGGCGAGTCCCAGTGCTGTGCCGCCGCTTTACGCCAGCTACTTCGGATGGACGTTCCTGTTCCGCGTCGGCGGCGACAACATCACGACGTCCACCGGGCTGATCGGCGTGTTCCTGAAGCCGATGGCGATCCTGGTGCCGGTTGGTCTGATCGCGCTGTGGATGCGGAGGCGGGACGTGGTCGGCTGGCCGATCATCGTCGGTTTGCTGCTGGCGCCGCTTCCTGCCGCGGTGAGCGGACATGCGGGTGCCATTCAACGGGCGCTGTTGATGGTGCCGTTTGCGGCGTTGATCGCGGGCGCGGGTGCCGGTGCCCTGTGGCGTTCAGGCGTGATGCCATTTCGTGCCGGCCTGATCGTGCTCGCAGCCGCGGTCCCGTTTTACATGGTGCCGTTCGTGGAGGACTACTTCGGCCATCACCGCCATCGCTCGGCGTTCTATTTCGACTCGGTGAATTTCGAAGGCGTTGCCAGGCATCTCGTCAGCGCTGATGGCATCCCCGCGGTCTTCCTGCGCCGCAACCTGGATGCCGCGCCGGCGCGTTGGCGTTTCCACGTCACGAAGGCGGGCCGGCAGGACTTGCTGGCCAGGACCTACTACTTCACCGATCCTGGAGAGGCCGACTCCGCGCCCACCGGCACGCGCATGGTCATGTACGTCGAAGGCGAGGTCGTTCGGCACTTGCTGGACTCCGGGATGTGGGAAACCGAAGCGACAATCAAGGACATAGACGATCGCGAAGCCGCGATTGTCCTGCGGAAGGTGCGTTAGCACCCGCAATTCCATCCGGCCCGCCGGGAGATGGCTTTTCGATTGCCGATGGCCCGTTTCCGGGACAGCGCATCGACGTGGATTCGTCGGTCCGCGCGAAGGCATGGAGGTCATCGAGACTGCCGTGAATTCGATAGCGAAGGCCGACCAGTTCACGCCAAGATAAGCCCCTCAAGGAGAGCCCTGTGAGTGATAACAGACGTGAATTTCTGGCGGCCGGCCTGACGCTGCTGGCGGCAACGCTGAGCGAGCGGCTGGTCGCAGCGGGCGGTGAGACGACGGTGGACGCGGGGCAGCAGCCTGCCGCGAATCCCTCTCGCGTGGTCGCGACGAAGGATACGCCTAAGATCAACCTCGATGGGTGGCAGATGACCGCGACCGAGGTCACCATTCCCGCCGGTGCACCTCCTGGACGGAAGCATCGTCATCCGGGTTTTGTGATCGGATACGTGCTTGAAGGGCAGTACAGCTTCGCCGTCAACGATCAGCCCGCCACGGTGATCAACGCCGGGGAGATGTTCTTCGAATCGTTCGAAGCGCCCGGCGAAGTGCATTCGGGTTCCAGCAACCCGAGCGCGACCAAGCCGGTGAAGTTCCTGGCCATCGTCTTTACTAAAAAAGGCGACCCGGTCACGATTCCAGGCTGAGCCTGCGCACGCCGGCGGTCGATACCCCGTTAGCCACGAAAGCGTCGGCCAGGTTCTGAAGATCCAGAACCGGGATGGTCCGCTGCTGATCGCCATTTCCCACCTGCGCCAGCGAGCGCCGGCTCAGGACGCTGGCGACGGGATCGCCGCCGCCGGCGCGGCTTGGCAGCGAGTACTCGGAGTGCGCGTGTTCGATCGACTTTAAGCCCGGCACCGCGAAGCCCACGTGCGCGTCGCCAGACGTCACCACCAGTACGGCCGCGCCGGTCTCGGCCGGGGCTTCCGGCGATCCGAGCACGCGCTCAAGGCTGATTACCGGAACGGAGCGCCCCCGGACCACCGTGATGCGCTTCACGAGGTGGCTGCTGCCGAACTCCGGCGCGCGGTCGTCGTGGGGCAGGATCTCGCTGACGTGTTCAATCGGGATCGCGAGTTCGCCGGGCGCGCGTACCGTGATCACGCCGCGGCCTCCCGCCGATGTTTGCCGGCGGGCGTCGTCGGTGGCGTCACCGTCGATCACATTGGCGGCCGCCATTGACGCGATCTCCGGCAGTTCCAGCAGAGCCGCTCCGTTGATCACCAGGTAGGTGCCGGACGCCACGTCTTCGGACGTGCCGGGGCCGGCCGCCGCGGCGCCGGCCAGCGTGCCTTCGAACAGCCCCGGTCTCGGCACCGCGAAGGCTGGCAGGGGACGCACGGCCGCCGGAGATATCCGCACGATCTCCATGACCTGTTCGACCAGGCACACCACGAGACCTCCCTGGCGGGCGATCACAATGGCCTGGCGTCTTGCGCCGGGGGGGAGGGGATCGGCGCCGACCAGTTGCGACAGGTCGACTGCCGGTGCGCGACGCCCGTACGTGGTCACGATCCCTACACACAGCGGGGTGACGAGTGTCGACGGACGCAGCACGGGGTCCGCCAGCGTCGCGTGAACGACCATGGCGTTGACGGCCAACCGCAACGGACCGCAGCGCACCAGCAGCAGCGACATGACGTCGGCGTCGGCCTCCAGCTCGCCGGGTTTGTGGTCGCTTGCCTGGGCCTGCCGCTCCGGCTCGGGATCGGCAAGCCACGGGACGTCGGGGAGCGCCGCTAAAGCGTCGAGCGAAAGCCGCGTCAGCCGCTCTCCAGTGTCAGCCCGGCGGATGCTCCCGGCGAACAGTACTGGGGCCTGGGCGGCGTCCGTGGCTTGCGCGAGGCTGCCGCTGTCCGCAGTGAAGATGCCTCCGACATGATCGGCAACCACGCCGAGCAGGCGACCGTTAAGCACGATCACGACCGCGCAGGACATTTCGGTGAGTGCCGAAGGCCGGTCAAGCAGCGCGCACAGATCGAGCACTGGCAGCGTCACGCCTCGGAGGTCGAGCCCGCCGACCACGCCCGGCGCACGGCCGGGCAGCGATGTCAGGCCGCGGCACGGCACGACCTCGCGCAGCGCGGACATGGGGAGCGCGAGATCCATGCCGCCGACGGAGAAGCATCCCCACTCGCCGGCAGCCCCGGCGGGTGGCGCCTGGTCGTGAGGCGCCGCGCTCACGCTGCGCGGCCTGCCAGCGAGTCGATCAATTTCAGCACCTCGCCAGCCATACGGCGCTGCTCCTCCGTCGCAGAGGCGATCTCGGTCACGTTGGTCCGAGTGCGGGCCACGCTGGTCATCACGCCCTCGAAGCTCGTGGCCGCGGCCTGGCTGACGCTGGCGCCGTGACCGACCTGCATGACGGTTTCGTCGATCAGCCGCGTGATCTCACGCGCGGCATTCGAGCTGTTCTCCGCGAGCTTGCGCACTTCGGTGGCGACCACCGAAAATCCCACGCCGTGGGCGCCGGCCCGCGCGGCCTCGATCGCGGCGTTGAACGCCAGAAGGTTGGTCTGGCTGGCGATCTCCACGATCACGCGCACGATCTCGGACATTCGCGTGGATCCGCGCTGAATGGTGTCGATGGCGGTGAGCGATTTCTGCAGCGCCTCTGATCCGGACTGCGCCGCGCTCGACGCTTCGTCGGCGGTCACGGCGGCGTTGCTGGAGTTGTTGGCGACGGTGGTGATGCTCTCCACCAGGTGCCGAACGCTCGACGACATCTCGATCGATTTCTCGGTAATGCGACGCTCCAGCAGCACTTCGTGCGTCACGTCATGGGCGTACTTGACGATCTTCACCACCCTGCCCGAGAGGTCGTAGACCGGGTTGTAGGTCGCCTGCAGCCAGACCTCGGCGCCGGACTTGCCAACCCGGCGGTACTCGCCGGTTTCGAACTCTCCTCGCGCCAGGCGCTCCCAGAAATGCTGGTATTCCGTCGATGCGCCGTAATCCTTGTCGACGAACATGCGGTGGTGTCTGCCGAGCACTTCTTCCAGGCTGTAACCGGTTAAGGCCAGGAAGTTGTCGTTCGCGGACAGCACCTTTCCGCTCAGGTCGAATTCGATCACCGACTGTGCCCGGGAGATCGCCGCGACTTTCCCTGCTTCCTCGATGCTGTGGGCCTTGTTGGCGGTGACGTCGATCGCGAATTTGATCACGCTGACCGGATTGCCCTGGTTGTCGAGCACGGGGTTGTAGCTTGCCTGCAAGTACACGGTGTGGCCTGTGGCGGTGACGCGCGCGAACTCTCCGGCTTGAAACTCGCCCCGGTTCAGTGCCGCCCAGAAGCGCTCGTAGGACGGATCCTGGTACGTCGATGGCCGGCAAAAGATGCGGTGGTGATGACCCACGACGTCGGCTTCGCTGTAGCCAAAGAGCTTGAGATAGTTGGCGTTCGCGCGGAGCACGACACCCTGCATCGTGAACTCGGCAACCGCCTGACTGCGGTCAATGGCGGCGAACTTGCCGGCGATTGGATCGCGCGCGGTTGCTTGCGGGAGTGGTGACGCGTCAACAAGAGTCGAGGTGCTCATGGGCCTCCGAATGGACGACGTGCGTTCGCCTCAGAAATCGGCCTATCTGACGACATCTTCAGCGCTAGGGCATTCGCCCGGCCTGGCTCAGCCGGTTACATTCGTTGACAGGTCGTTACGAGCGGGTTACCTTCACACCCGCCTGATAGCCATTCGTCCCTATCTAATGGCTATTCGTCCCAATCTTGGCGGAGGTCGCCGGGCGGATCGCCGTCTTTGATCGAGGGTTCCCGAGTGGCACGACGATTCCCTGTCGCCGTTTGCAGCTTGTTCCTCCTCTCTTTGTTCGTAGCGGCTCCCGCCGCTGGTCAGGGTGGCGTGACTTCCACCATTTCCGGCATCGTTACCGACAATACCGGCGCCGTCGTTCCCGGCGCCAATGCGACTGCCTTGCATAAAGCCACTGGCGTGACGCAGGAAGTCGTCACCAACAGCGATGGCTCGTTTGCGTTTCCGAGCATGCAGCCCGGCACCTACACGGTAACGGTGTCGCTCACCGGCTTCCGCACGGTGGTGATCAACGACGTGGTGCTTACGTCCGGTTCGCCGGCCAATCTCCGCGCCACGCTGGAGGTGGGCGCCTTGAGCGAACAGGTGACGGTCACCTCATCGTCGGAGATCGTCCAGACGATTTCGTCGACGGTGTCGTCGACGATCAACTCGAACCAGATCACCAAGCTGCCCTTGACGAGCCGCAGCGCGATGGACTTCGTGAACTTCCTGCCGGGTGTGTCCACCCCGGCCGGCAACCGCGATGCCACGGTCAACGGCCTGCCGCGCGGCATGATCAACATCACGCTCGACGGCGTGAACATCCAGGACAACACGCTGCGGTCGACCGACGGCTTCTTCGCCATCGTCAGCCCGCGTCTCGACTCGGTCGAAGAGGTGACGGTGACGACCGCCTCGCAGGGCGCCGGCGACGCCGGTTCGGGTGCGGTGCAGGTCAAGTTCGTCACCCGCTCGGGCACCAACCAGTACACCGGCAGCGGCTACTACTACTACCGGAGCGACAAGTTGAACGCCAATACCTGGTTCAACAACCGCAACGGCGTCGACAAGGCGAAGTTGAAGCAGAACCAGATGGGCGGCCGGCTCGGCGGCCCGATCTCGGTGCCCGGCCTGTTTGACGGCCGCAACAAGGCATTCTTCTTCTTCAACTACGAGGAAGTCCGGCAGCCGAGCGACACGACCCGCAACCGGACGCTGCTCAACCCCGCGGCGGTCGCCGGCAACTTTGCCTACACGGCCGGCGGCGCCACGCAGACCGTGAACGTGTTGCAGCTGGCTGCCGCCAACGGGCAGTTGTCGAGCGTCGATCCCACGATCGGCAAGCTCCTCGGTGACATCGTCGCCGCCACGAGGGGCGGCTCGCTCAGCGTGATCGATCCGAACCTCGATCGCTTCTCCTACAACGTGCCGGTCGAGTCGATGCGCCGCTACCCGACGTTCAAGATCGACTACAACCTCAACGCGGCGCATCGCGCCTCGTTTGCCTACAACTACCAGAAGTTCACCGATTATCCGGACACGCTCAACAACTTTGACGCCAGCTTCCCGGGATTCCCGGTGGCGGCGGGGCAGGAATCGGTTCGCCTCGGATGGAGCCTGCCGGTGCGGTCGGTGTTCAGCCCGAATCTGGTCAACGAAGCGCGCGTCGGCTACAGCGGTGCGCCGGTCAAGTTCTTCGACGAACTCAACAAGGACATGTTCAGCGGCAGCCTGGCGCCGCAGGCCGGGTTCGCGCTGATCTTCCCGACCGTCAACTCGACGCTCACTAACCCGGGTCCCACGCCGGCGCCGCAGTCACGCAACGCCACCAGCTTCGTGATCGGCGACACGCTGACCTGGCTGCGCGGCGCGCACAGCGTCAGCCTCGGTGGCTCGTTCACGCAGTACGACATCTGGGCGAAGAACTCCATGCTCGTGCCGCAGCTCCGCTTCAGCGTGCTCAGCTCCGATCCGGCTTCGCCGCTGTTTTCGGCCGCGAACTTCCCGGGCGCGTCGGCAGCCAACATCACTGCGGCGTCGAACCTGTACGCGCTGCTGACTGGCCGCATCAACCAGATTGCCGGTGATGCGCGCATCAACGAATCCATCGGTGAATACGAGTGGGTCGGCGTAGGGCGACAGAGCGGCCGCATGCGCGAAGCCGGCGTCTTCATCCAGGACTCGTGGCGCATCCGCCCCAACCTGTCGATCAACGCCGGCGTGCGCTACGACCTCCAGTACCCATTCACGCCGCTCAACAGCCTCTACTCGTACGCCACCATGGCCGACGTGTGCGGCGTATCGGGCGTGAAGGGCGACAACCGCTGCAACCTGTTCCAGCCCGGGACCCAACCCGGCACCCGGCCGACGTTCAAGCAGTTGACCGAAGGCACCACGACCTACGATCTCGACACCAACAACATCGCGCCGAGCATTGGATTCGCCTGGACGCCTGGTGTGCCCGCCGGATTCCTCGGTAGCGTGATGGGCCGAGAGGGCGACTTCGTCGTGCGCGGCGGCTTCACGCGATCGTTTAGCCGTCCGGGGCTCAACGACTTCACCAACATCTACAACGCCAACCCCGGTATCCGCATCGTCCTCAACCGCGACGAGGCCAGCGGCAATCTCGGCGCCGTGCCACTGCTGCTGCGCAACACCAGCCAGCTGACGCCGCCAACCTTTGCGGCCAAGCCGAGCTATCCGATGACCGACGTGATCACGCAGGACGTGAGCGTGCTCGATCCCAAGCTGAAGATTCCGAACGCCGATTCGTGGTCCCTGGGCCTGCAGCGCAGCGTCGGCGCCAACATGGCGCTCGAGGTCCGCTACGTCGGCACCCGCGGCCGCGATGCGTGGCGCACCAACGTTGACGGCAACAACGGCGCCGCCAACGGTTCTGGCACGTTGAACTTCAACGAGTTCAACATCTACGAGAACGGCTTTATCGACGAGTTCCGGCGCGCGCAGGCGAATCTGCAGGCCAACATCGCGGCCGGCCGTGGCGCCACGTTCGCGTATACGGGTGCTGCGGGGACGGCGCCGCTGCCAACGTTTGCGGCGTTCTTCAATGGCGTGTCCGCCGGCAATGCCGGCAACACGGCGCTCTACACCGGCACCAACTGGACCAACCAGACCTTCCTGAACTTCCTGGCGGCGCGCAATCCGAATCCATTCGGGTTCGCGTCGGCGGGCACCAACGGCCTGATGGGCAACGCCACGTTCCGCAGCAACGCCGCCACGGCCGGCGTGCCGGCCAACTACTTCGTGGCCAATCCCGATCTGCTTGGCGGCGCGTTCATCACCACCAACATTGGCAGCTCGAAGTACGACTCGATGCAGGTGGAACTGCGCCGCCGCTACGCCGACGGCCTGAGTTTCCAGGCCAGCTACGTCTTCGGTAAGGGCTACGTCTCCAACTGGGAGAGCTGGCGCCAGGAGACGTTCATGGTTCGCGACGCCGGCACTCCGGGGGATGTCACGCACCAGTTCAAGGCCAACGTTGTACTCGACGTGCCGTTCGGACAGGGACGCCGCTTCGGACGCAACGTCAACGGCTTCGTCGATCGATTGATCGGCGGCTGGCAGATTGGCTTGTCCGCACGCGTCCAGACCGGCCGGTTGATCGATCTTGGCAACGTGCGCATGGTGGGCATGACGAAGGACGACCTGCAGGACATGTTCAAACTGCGCTTCGACGACGCCGGCCGCAAGGTCTGGATGTTGCCGCAGGACGTGATCGACCAGACCATCAACGCGTTCAGCGTCAGTGCGACCTCGGCGACTGGCTACGCTGGAGCCGCGCCGAGCGGTCGCTATCTGGCGCCGGCCAACGGACCGGACTGCATAGAAATCGACAACGGTGCCGACTACGGCGCGTGCGCCAGCCGTTCGATCGTCCTGACGGGACCGATGTTCCAGCAGTTCGACCTGCGGTTCTCGAAGCGGACGCGGATCGTCGGCCGTTCCGATATCGAACTCGCAGCGGAAATGTTGAACGCCTTCAACCAGGCCAACTTCGTCCCGGTCGGCATCGGCTCCGGCGCGACGCTGGGCAACACGGTTGCCAGCTACGAAGTCACGGCGCTGACAGGCACCAACACCTCTCGCGTGATCCAGCTGGTTGCGCGCATCAACTTCTGATATGGAAAGACCGTGTCAAGCGTGAGCGGTTTTCTCCAGTAGTT
>CAZVLS010000027.1:0-38115 GCA_964628295.1 uncultured Acidobacterium sp. | reverse complement strand
CCCATTGTTTCCAGAGACTCCCGAATGAACAACGTGTGTAGCATTCACACCTAGACCCCGCAAGACCCTCCCCGCCCCGGGCGCGCACGGCCCGGCTTGACGCGCTTTTTCACAGTCCGCTATGATTAGCAGTCGTGCATGTCGACTGCTAGCCCAGAGGGGCGTCGACTGCCAGCACTCGTTCGTATAAACCAGCAATGCGGCGCCGGTAGGCGCCGCGCCGGCCACCTCATTTAACGAGGCTGCCGGCACACAACAGACCCGGAGAGCACCCTATATGGCTTTGAGACCGCTCCACGACCGCATCCTCGTGCAGCGCATCGAGGAATCTGAACAAGTTGTCGGTGGAATCATCATCCCCGACTCCGCCAAGGAAAAGCCCCAGCAGGGCAAGGTCGTCGGCGTTGGCCAGGGTAAGGCTGACAAGGACGGCAAGCGGATTCCTCTCGATGTGAAGGAAGGCGACACCATCCTGTTCGGCAAGTACTCGGGACAGGAAGTGCGAGTCGATGGCGAGGATTACCTGATCATGCGCGAAGACGAAGTGCTCGCGGTGATCGAGGGCGGCAAGAAGAAGTAACGCGGGAGATTCAATTACATGGCTAAGCAGATTATTTACGGCGAGCAGTCGCGCCAGGCGATTCTCCGCGGCGTGAACCAGCTGGCGGACGCGGTCAAAGTGACCCTCGGCCCGAAGGGCCGCAACGTCGTCCTCGACAAGAAGTTCGGCTCCCCCACCATCACCAAGGACGGCGTGACGGTGGCGAAGGAAATCGACCTGAAGGATCCGCTCGAGAACATGGGCGCCCAGATGGTGCGCGAAGTCGCGAGCAAGACCTCGGACACGGCCGGCGACGGCACGACCACCGCGACCGTGCTCGCCCAGGCCATCTACCGTGAAGGCGCGCGCAACGTCGTCGCCGGCGCGAACCCGATGGAACTGAAGCGCGGTATCGAAAAGGCCGTTGAGGCCATGACCGCCGAAATCAAGAAGATGGCCAAGCCCGTCAAGGGCAACATGATCGCGCAGGTCGGCACCATCTCGGCCAACAGCGACGAGACCATCGGCAAGATCATCGCGGAAGCGATGGAAAAGGTCGGCAAGGACGGCGTCATCACCGTTGAAGAGGCCCGCACGCTCGAAACGACGCTCGACGTCGTCGAAGGCATGCAGTTCGACCGCGGCTACCTCTCGCCGTACTTCGTGACGGATCCGGAGCGCATGGAAGTGGTGCTCGAGAACCCCGTCATCCTGATCCACGAAAAGAAGATCAGCTCGATGAAGGACCTGCTGCCGGTCCTCGAGCAGGTCGCGCGCCTCGGCCGTCCGCTGCTGATCATCGCGGAAGACATCGAAGGTGAAGCGCTCGCCACCCTCGTGGTCAACAAGCTGCGCGGCACGCTGCAGGTTGCGGCCGTGAAGGCGCCTGGCTTCGGTGACCGCCGCAAGGCGATGCTCGAAGACATCGCGATCCTCACCGGTGGCAACGCCATCACCGAGGACCTCGGCGTCAAGCTCGAGAACATCAAGCTCGAAGACCTCGGCAAGGCCAAGAAGGTCACGATCGACAAGGACAACACGACCATCGTCGAAGGCGGTGGCGCGGGTTCGAAGATCGAGGGCCGCGTGAAGCAGATTCGCGTGCAGGTCGAGGAGACGACGTCTGACTACGACCGCGAGAAGCTGCAGGAACGCCTCGCGAAGCTGGTCGGCGGCGTGGCCGTCATCAAGGTCGGCGCGGCTACCGAGACCGAGATGAAGGAAAAGAAGGCGCGCGTCGAAGACGCGATGCACGCGACCAAGGCCGCTGTCGAAGAGGGCATCGTGCCCGGCGGCGGCGTGGCCCTGATTCGCGCCAGCAAGGCGCTCGACAGCCTGAAGCTCGAAGGCGACCAGAAGATCGGCGTGGCGCTCATCAAGCGCGCCATCGAAGAGCCGGCGCGCTGGATCGCGACGAACGCGGGCCTCGAAGGCTCGATCATCGTCGCGCAGATCAAGGACGGCAAGGGTGACGATGGCTTCAACGCCGCTACCGAGACGTTCGAAGATCTCGTCAAGGCCGGCGTCATCGATCCGGCCAAGGTCGTCCGCAATGCGCTGCAGAACGCGTCGTCGATCGCTTCCCTGCTTCTGACCACAGAGGCGCTCGTTTCGGAGATTCCGGAAGAGAAGAAGGAAGCGGCCGGCGGCGGTCACGGCATGCCCGGCGGCGGCATGGGCGGGATGTACTAAGAGTTCAAAGTTTAAAGTTCAAAGTTTAAAGTTGAACCTGAAAGGGCCCGGGAGCGAGAGCTTCCGGGCCCTTTGTTTTTCTGACGGTCTAGGCCGCGAGGTTGCGCCGCGTCGCGGCCTGTACGGTCACGGGTGATCCGGCAGCCGACTGCGGCGGTTTGGCCTCCAGCGTCGTTCCCATCAACGCCCGCAGACGCTCGACGACATCACGGGCGTTGGCCGCTCGCGATTTCAATTCCTCACTCGACGCCGCGCTCTCCTCCGCCGTCGCGGCCGTCGACTGGGTGACGTTCTCCATCTGCGCAATGGCGCTCGACACCTGGTCGATGCCCTGCGCCTGCTGACGGCTCGCCGACGACACGTCGTCGACAAGGGTTTTCACCTGCGTGACGCTGCCGGTGATCGTCGTGATCGCCTTCGCCACCTGGGCGACCTTGCGGCTGCCGTCTTCCGTTTTGCCGATCGACGCTTCGATCAGCCCCGCCGTGTCGCGCGCGGCTTGCGCCGACCGCTGGGCGAGGTTGCGCACCTCGTCGGCGACCACCGCGAACCCCATGCCCGCCTGTCCCGCCCTGGCCGCTTCCACGGCTGCGTTCAATGCGAGGATGTTCGTCTGGAACGCAATCTCATCGATGGCCTTGATGATCTGTGCCACCTGGCGGCCGGACTCCTGGATTGAGGCCATCGAGGCGACCATCGCCTGCAGCGCATGATTCGAATCCTGCACCTGGACGTCGACTTCGGTCATCAGAATCGCCGCCGCCTGCGAGTGCTCGGCGTTCCGGCGGGTCATGGAGGCCATCTCCTCCATCGACGCCGACGTCTCCTCGAGCGAGGCCGCCTGCTCGGTGGCGCCCTGCGACAACGCCTCCGACATCCGTGCCACCTCGCGAGCCGACAGCAGCACCCCGCTGGCCACTTGACCGAGCGCGATCGTCTCAGTGGCCATCGTCTTGGAGATCCTGAACGAGGTGACGACCGACCACACGAAGGCGGCGACCATCACGACCACCACCGCACCGCCGATCCAGATCACCCGGGATATGGTGGTGTCCATCAAGGCGTTGGCGGCTTCGACTTCTTCTTCGTACTGCTCGCTCGCCAGCCGTTCGAGCTCGTCCACCATCGCCATCTGCTTCTCGCGTACCGGCATGTAGCGGGCGAAGTAGGCCTTGGGCCGCGGCCGGCGCGTCCGTCTTCGCCATCTCGAGGATCTCGTCCTCGATCCGGTCAAGCTGTGTCTCGTCGAGCTCGCCGATCCGCTTGGCCAGATCCACGTATTTCGGTTCTGTCGTCGACGCCAGCAGCTGCTCCACCGCCTTGACCAACGCCTCGTCGGCGACCGCCTTCTTCTCGGCCTCCGTGGTGTGCGACGTGTCGAGCAGGTAGCCGCGCATCGCGTCGCTCATCGCGATCATGTTGCTGCGGATCGCGGCGGTGGTGACTTCAACGGCGGTGAACGACCGCAGCTTGGCCGTCACGAGCTTGGCGGAGCGGGCATTGGACACCAGCACCGCCGCCAGGGCCAACACCACCAGCATTCCAACAACGTTGAGGATGACCAGTTTGCGCATGTTCCGTCACCCTGCCCTAGCGACCCAGCCCCGAAGGGCCGATCACTGCGAAACCGAACCCCACGAACCAGTCAGCCGCCGCAGACGTCAGCCCTCGGCCCGCCTCGATGTCGACCTGCACGCGGCGTCCGATCAGGCGCGACACGCCGCCATTGACAGTCACGCCGGCGCCATCCACGGCACTCATCTTGGTGAAGCCGTAGAGCTCGGCGTAGCCGCCCCAGCCGAACGCCAGATCATGGCCGAGTGACACGCTGACAGCCTCCTGGTGGAAGCGTGAGCCGTCCTCGGACAGCGACGACACATTCACGTTGCCGGTGAGGCCGAAGCCGGAGGGCAGGTCCCGGCCCCACGTGAGCTTCAGGGTCGGGTCGACACCACCGGATGAGAAGCCCGCAGCACCGGTCGGCAGCGACACGATCGGCAGCAGGGCAAAGTCGAAGCCGCGCGTCGCCTGGTCGAAGACCTTGAACTTGGCGCCGACTTCCATGTCCGAGCGGCCGGAATGCCGCAGGTCCCTCACCGATTCCGACAGGAAGCCTTCGGCGCCGAGGCGCAGTTCGGCGCGATGGCCAAGGCCAATGCGCAGCAGCGCGGCGGGCGCTCCGACGGCACGCATCGCGGAGTCGGCATCGAGGCTGACACCGCTCTCGAACTGGAGCCACCCGCGCGGAATGACCTCGCTCGATTCCGTGAAGTCAGGCCGGTCGGTCACGATCTCCGGCACATCAGTGCGGGTCACGGCCTGAGCAAAGGCGGCGGAACCCGACATGAACAACACCAACAGGAACGCACAGACACCGAGACCACGCTGACGCATCGCAAATCTGCCGAAGACACAATCGGAGATCAGCGACAGAACTTGAGTGCGGAAATACCCGACTTCGTCAGTCTTCGTGGAAGGCCAGGAACTTGACGTCGGGATTGGTGCGCTGCGCGTAGTCAAGCGCCCACTCCGACTCGAACAGCATGACCGGGCGGCCATGGCGATCGTTCACGAGCCGCGTCCCGGCGCCGCTCTGAAGGGCGGCGACCTTTGAGTCCGGCCCCGCGAGCCAGCGGGCCGAGGTGTATGACAACGAGTCCACCGACGCGTCGACGTTATATTCGTCCTTCAGCCGCACCGCCAGGACTTCCAGCTGCAGCGGGCCGACCGTTCCCAGGATCGGCTCACGGCGGCCGACGGTTGGAAACAGCACCTGCATCAAGCCCTCTTCCTCGAGCTGCTTGATCGCTTCATCGAACTGCTTGAAGCGCACATCACGCAACCGTGCGACGCCGAAGTGTTCGGCCGGGAATCGCGGAATCGCCGGATACTTGACCGGCTTGTCGGCGTAGAGCGTGTCGCCGATGCCAAACTGGCCGGGGTTCACCAGGCCGACCACGTCCCCCGGAAACGCGCGATCGATCGTCTCGCGCTTGCCGCCGAAGAAGCGGTACGGACGAGCCGCGCGAATCTCCTGCCCTTCGCGCGCGTTGATGATCACCATGTCCTTTTCGAACACGCCTGAGCACACACGGAGAAACGCGACGCGATCGCGGTGGCGCTTGTTCATGTTCGCCTGGATCTTGAACACGAAGGCGCTGAAGTGCGGCGTCTCGGGCGGCACCACCCCTTGATCGCTCTCGCGGCCTTTGGGTGGCGGCGCCAATTCCGTTAGCGCATGCAGGAACGGCTCGAGACCGAAGTTCGAGAGCGCGCTGCCGAAGAACACCGGCGTCATGCGGAAGTCGAGATACTCCTGGTGCGAGAACGACGTCCCGGCGCCGGTGACCAATGAACTCTCGTCCACCAGCGTCTTCCACGCGTCTTCGCCCACCAGCTCCTTGAGCTTTGGATCGTCCACGGCGCCGACATTGACCGGGGCGGGATGCGCGCGTTCCTTGCGATCGTAGAGGTGCACCAGGCCCTGCTGCAGGTCGTAGACGCCGCGGAACCGATCGCCGCTGCCGATCGGCCAGTTCATCGGCACGGCATGAATGCCAAGCACGCGCTCGATCTCGTCGAGCAGGTCAAACGGGTCCCGGCTCGGCAGGTCGAGCTTGTTGATGAACGTCAGCACCGGCAGGCGGCGAAGCTTGCAGACCTCGAACAGCTTGCGCGTCTGCGACTCGATACCTTTCGCGGCATCGATCACCATGACGACACCATCCACCGCGAACAACGTGCGATAGGTGTCTTCGCTGAAGTCCTTGTGACCCGGCGTATCGAGGAGCGTCAGGTGGTGCGGGCCAAGATCGAACTCGACCGCGGCGGACGTGACGGAGATGCCACGCTCGCGCTCAATGTCCATCCAGTCCGAGACCACATGCTTGTCGGTCTTGCGACCGCGCACCGCGCCGGCCAGCTCGATCGCGCCGGCGTACAGCAGCAGTTTCTCGGTCAGCGTGGTCTTACCGGCGTCTGGGTGAGAAATAATGGCGAAAGTACGCCGACGGGAAACTTCCTGGTCGAGGGTCACTGTCGATTTCGGATTGCGGATCGAGCGGATTGCGGATCAATCGCCGATTGCCGATCTTAGATTAATCCGAAACCCACTCGATCCGACATCTGAAATTCACAGGCCCGCAAGAAACATCCGCAGCTCTTCTCCCCAGAGTGCGGGCAACGAATGCGTGCCGTGGCCGCGGGTCTCGTCCGTGATCGGCAGCAGGATGAAACGGCCCCGCTTTACCTGCTTGATCAGGTCCTGCATCATCGGCAGTTCCGGCGGATTGACGAAGTCGTCCGCGGAGTTGATCGCCAGCAGCGGCGCGGTGATCTTCGCGAGGTGCGGCGCCGGGTTGTAGTCCTCGATGGCGTGGTAGTGGTACAGCATGTCGTTCGCGTCGGTGCTCTTCGACCGCGACGCGACCTGATCCTCCACGTATTTGTCCGCCGCCGCCGTCGTCGGGAACTGCTTTTGCCATTGCAACGGCACGCTGGTCGCCATCATCAGGAACCCGATGGCGCTCGCCAATCCGCGCGGCTGCTCCGTGTAGTTGCCGTTATTGAACGTCGGGTCCTTCTCGATCGCGTCGATCAGGAACTTGCGCCACACACGGTTGCGGCCGCCGATCTCGACGGGATTGCTCGCCAGTGGCACGAGGCCGGCCGCGAAGCCTGGATACATGTAGCCCCAGTCCCAGGCATGCATCGCGCCCATCGACGTGCCCATGACCAGCTTGAGGTTCGTCAGGCCGAGCCCCTTCGTCACGAGCTCGTGCTGTAGCTTCACCATGTCGGTGTAGCGATACTTGGGAAACTTCTGGCGCAGGCCGTCGCTCGGCTTGCTCGACTGGCCGTGGCCGACATTGTCGGGAAGGATGATGTAGTAGCGCTCCGCATCGAGCGGCTGCCCTTTGCCGAACAGGCGGCCCGCATAGGTGTTGCTCAGGAAGCCGGCGCCGGTCCCACCCGTGCCATGCAGAATCAATACGCCGTTGCGCGCGACGCCGTCGGCGTCCTTCCGCGGAGTGCCGACCGTGCGGTAGTGAATCTTCACCTCCGCCATGCGCTCGCCACTGCCAAACGTAAAGTCGCGCGCGACGAAATCGCCCTCGACAGGAGCGGGATATGGCGCCGGTTGGGCGCTTGCGATTACAGGAAGTACGAGGACTGCAAGGATCGAAAGAATGCGCGCCATGGGCGCCATGCTAACAGGCCAATAGGCGAATAGGCCAATAGGCGAATAGGCCAATAGGCGAATAGGAAGAACACGCGTCCTATGGGCCTATTGGCCCATGACCCTATTGGCCTTCTAGCGAAGTGTGAAGGTGAGCTCGATCGTGATGATGACCGGCACCGGTTCGCCCTGGCGCATGCCGGGACGAAAGCGCCACATCTTGGCGGCCTTGATGGCTTCCTGATCGAGACCGAAGATCGGGTCAAGCGAGCGCGTGACCTTGACGTCGCCCACCGAGCCGTCCGGCATCACGACGCACTCGAGCCACACGGAACCCTGGACCTTGGCGCGCATCGCGTCAGCGGTGTAGGCCGGTTTCACTTCGCGAACGACACTTGGCAGCGAGACGCCCGAACCGGGCCGGAACGCTCCTCCGCCGAAGCCGCCGCCGAAGCCCGGCCCGAGGCCGGAGCCTTGTCCGGAGCCCGCACCCGTGCCCGGTCCAGTGCCGGCGCCACCTGTCGTGGGCGCCGACGGCGACACCACACCGGCGAGGGTCGTGTCCGCTTGAGCCATTGGCTTGAATGGCACGGTCATCTCAAGCGGAGGCGGCTCTTCTACCTTGGTTGGCACGGGCTCCGCTGGAGCTGGCACAGAGATGGGGTCGACCTTCTTTTCGACCTGGGCCTTGCGGATTGGCTCAGGCTTGGGGTCGCCGCCGCCACCACCACCGCCACCGGGGCCTGGTGTGGGCAGGAACACGGCCATGTTGACGTTGAGGGTCTCCATGACCTCTGGCGGCAGTGCCTGCGGGGCCAGCCGCAGCACCAACAGCAAGCCGCCGATCACGGCAATGTGAGCGGCAATGGAGGTTCCGGCGCCCACCTTCGACTTGGCACTCTCAAAGCCGAAGGTGTACTCGCTTGGCCGATCGTCGAGACTCAGCTGCGATCCCCGGATGAGCGCTGGCGTCTTGTTCACGGAAGAGTGTGCCATCAGCGACAATTGTTGACTTCGGCCATTCTGACCGAGGGGTTCTGGGCTGACAAGTGCTTATGTCACGAGGCTCAGCCTCGTGACGCTATATCGCCTGACCCGCCTCCGGCGGGTACCCCTGTTGATTTGACGCCAGTAGAGGACAAAAGGCTTCAATCCCCGACCTGAGCTACAATCAAGCCACAGGAGCACTTATGTTTTCCCTATTTGGGCCCATCGGACTGCCGGAAATGCTCATCATTCTGGCGATCGTCATCCTCATTTTCGGCGCCAACCGCCTGCCCGAGCTCGGCAAAGGCATCGGTGCGGGCATCAAGAACTTCAAGTCTTCCATGAAGGAAGAACAGAAGTAGTCACAGCACGCGACGAACATCTCCTGTTCGTCTCGTCACGCGCTCCCGGTCGAGAAACTCCAACAACGGGATCGCGAACTTCCGCGACACTCCAAATCGATCCTTGAACGCAGCCACATCCACCGTGGCGCGTCCCCCGGGCGCTGCCGCCTTCAGCGCGCGCACGTCGTCCTTCAACGACTCGAGCGTCTCGCCGTGAAAGATCACCGTATCCAGGCGAACCAGCACCTTCTCCCTCAGCAATAGCGCGGTGAGCTTCTCAACAATCGGGCCCGGCGCGTTCGCGTGAGCCGCAACGGCGGCAACGTCGGGCGGCTTCAGCCCACCCTGGCGATACGCGTCGATGATGGCGGCACGCACGCGATCGTCCGCGCCGGCCACCGTTGCCTTGTGTGTGGGCAGCGCGAGTCGTTCCGCGCCCACCAGCGCCTTCCGTGCCTTCAGGCGCTCAACGACCGCTTCGAATACGGCCGGGGCCACTCTCGCGAAGATTCGGCTCCGTGCTTCTTCGCGCGGCAGCCCGTCACTCATTGCGTTCGCTTTGTGCGTGGCCGCTACCAGCGCCAACAGCTCGCGTTCAGCCTGCTCGATGGCGGCACGCATCACCAGTCGATCACCCGCGGTCACGGCGCCCGCGGCTTCGAGAGTTCGCGTCGTCGTTGCCTCGTCGCCCGGGATGACGCCGGCGCGCGACACAAGGCTGGCACTCTCGATACCCGCGAGCCCGGCAGCGGCAATCATCGCGACGATCGCTCCCGCATCCGCCGACTTCAGGGCGGCGAGACTCGCCTGCCCCTCGGCTGAACGGACACCAGGACGGGTCGGCGCCGGATCGAGCACCGTGCCGCCACCGATCGTGATCGGCGGCGAATAGGCGCGGATGATGAACCGATCACCGCGCGTGAGGACCGCGGGTTGCTCCAGGCGCAGGCGAACGAGCGCCGTTCCGCCCGCCTGAATCTCGGATTCCTGCCCGGCGATCGAGATCCTTCCCAGCACTTCAGCGGTACCGTTGTGAATGCGGACGCGCGCGCCGTGCCTCAACGGCTTGGCGGACGGCAGGAGATCCACTTCCGCGTCAAACCGGCGCGAGGTAATGAGCGTCCCACGCGCCAGCAGCGTTTCACCGCGCGACACGTCACTCAGTTCCACGCCGCCGAGATTGATGGCGGTGCGTTGTCCGGCAACGGCCTTGTCGGCGGCGCGGCCGTGCACCTGGACACCGCGCACCTTCACCGCCAGCCCCCCGGGCTCAATCACGAGCTCATCGTCGACGGAGATTGCGCCTGACACGAGCGTGCCGGTCACGACGGTGCCGAAGCCTTTCATGGTGAATGCGCGATCAATGGGCAGCCGGGCGGCGCCATCAACAGGCCGACGCGCCGCATGCGCCGCTTCGGCCGCAATCGCCTCTCGAAGGCGATCGAGCCCGTCGCCCGTTGTCGCCGAGACTTCGATCACGGGGGCACCCTCGAGGAACGATCCCTCGACGAGCTCCGCGACATCCTGCTTCACCAGCGCCCTGGTGTCGGCGTCGGCCAGATCGGACTTGGTGAGGACCACGAGGCCGCGCGGAATACGGAGCAGGCGGCAAATGTCGAAATGCTCCCGAGTCTGCGGCATGACCGATTCGTCCGAGGCGACGATCAACATCACGCAATCAATCCCGCCGACCCCGGCGAGCATCGTCCGCACAAATCGTTCGTGCCCGGGCACATCGACGAACGCGACCTTGGTGGCGCCGATCGTGGTGTGCGCGAAGCCGAGCTCGATCGTGATGCCGCGCTCCTTCTCTTCTTTCAGGCGATCGGGATCGATACCGGTCAGCGCCCGCACGAGCGAGCTCTTCCCATGGTCGATATGACCTGCCGTTCCAACGACGAGATTCAGCATGCCTGTCAACTGGAGAACTGGAGAACTGCCAACACTATTTCTTCTTCTTGAAGAGCCGTTCCTTCTTGCCCAGGCGCTGCTTCTTCCCCTTGCGGCGCTGTTCCGGCGTGCCCTTGCGCTGATCCTTCTTCAGCCGCGCGCCGCTCCGCGACGGCCCGCGCGACCGCTCGTCGCGCCGCACCTTCTCGAGCACATCCTCGAGGCCCAGGTCGATCTGCCGGCGCTCCATGTCAACGCGGACGATCTGTACCTTCACCCGATCGCCGAGCCGGTACGTCTTCCTGGTGTTCTCGCCAAACAGCACGTGCTGCTGCTCGCGGTAGCGATAGTAGTCGTCGGCCATCGTGCTGACGTGGACGAGGCCCTCGACGTAGTGCTCGGTCAGCTCGACGAACATGCCAAATGGCGCGACGCCGGTGATGTACCCCTCGAACACGTCGCCGACCTTGTCGGCCATGAAGCGGACCTTCTTCCACTGCAGGATCTCGCGCTCCGCATCAGCGGCTCTGCGCTCCATCTCCGACGTATGGCGGCCCACTTCCGGCAGGTCCTCATCGAGTTCGGCCTTTCGCTCTTCCGTTACCTTCGTCAGCCGTACTTCGCGCAGCAGCCGATGCACCACCAGGTCCGGATAGCGCCGGATGGGCGATGTGAAGTGGGTATAGGTCGGCGCGGCGAGGCCGAAGTGGCCGACGTTCATGGCGTCGTAGCGCGCCTTCTGCATCGTGCGCAGCATGAGAAAGGCGATCGGCCGCTCGGCCGGGTTGCCACGAATCTTCTCGACCAGCTTCTGGAAGTGCTTCGGCTTGACACTGCTTTCACCCGCGCCGAGCGAGAACCCGAATGCGCTCACGAACTCCTCGAACTGCAGCACCTTCAGTGGGTCGGGCGGTTCGTGGATGCGATAGAGCGCCGGCATGTCCGCCTTCTCGAGGTGCCCGGCAACGGTCTCGTTCGCCAGCAGCATGAACTCTTCGATCAGGCGGTGCGCCACATTGCGCTCGGACGCGACAATGTCCTTGATGAAGCCGTCTTCATTCAGGATGACCTGCGCTTCTGGCAGGTCGAAATCCACGGACCCGCGCCGGTACCGCCGCGCGTTCAGGATCTCGAACAACTCGCCCATCAGCTGAAACATCGGCACCAGCTCGCGGTACTCCGCAATGGTGGCCGGATCCTTGTCCGTGAGGATGGCGTTGACCTTGGTGTAGGTCATGCGGGCGTCGCTGCGGATCACGCCGTCGTGAATCTCGTAGCGCACGACATCGCCCTTGGTCGTGACCTCCATGAGACAGGTCTGCACGAGGCGATCGACGTGCGGATTGAGGCTGCACAGTCCGGTCGACAGTTCCGGCGGGAACATGTGGACCGCCCGCTCCGGGAAGTACACCGACGTGGCGCGTTCGTAGGCCTCCTGGTCGAGCGCACCGCCCTCCTGGACATAGTGGGCGACATCGGCGATGTGCACACCGAGCCAGTAGTGGCCGTTCTTCAGCCGTTCGATCGAGATCGCATCGTCAAAGTCACGCGCTGTTTCGCCGTCGATCGTCACGACCTTGCGGTCGCGGAAGTCCGTCCGGCCGGCAATGTCCTTCTCTTTGACGGCGCTGCCGATACGCTTGGCCTCGTCGATCGCTTCCTGGCTGTGCTCATCGACGATGTCGTACTTGCGCAGGATGATTTCGGTATCGACCCCGGGATCGTTGATGTCGCCCAGCACTTCGACAATGCGACCGGCGGGACCGCGGGTCGGCGTCGGCCACCGCGTGATCTCGACGGTGACCATCTGACCAGGCTCGGCGTCTCGTGAGTCGCCCCGCGCAATCTGGATGTCGGCAGTCAGGCGCTTGTCGAACGGCTGCACGTAGCGAAGGCCGGCGCGATCTTCATCGTAGCGGCCGACGACGGTTGAGGCCGCACGCTCGAGGACCTGGACCACTTGCCCTTCGGCGCGGCCGTCCTCGCGGTAGCGCTCGATGCGGACGACGACCTTGTCGCCATGCATCGCTTCCTTGAGGTTGTGTTCGGGAATGTAGATGTCGCGCGCGAGTCCCTCGATGGGCCGCTCCGGCTTCACGAAGCCAAAGCCTGACGGGTGGCCATCGAGCTTTCCGACCACCAGGTCCATGCGATCGGGCAGACCGTAGCGGTTGCCCTTGATATGAATCAGCGAGCCGTCGGTGAACAGATCGCGAAGGTGGCGCTTGAACGCCGCACGCTCTTCGCGTGGCACTTTCAGCACCCGCAACAGTTCACGTGGGCTCGCTGGATGCGGCACCTTCTGTCGCATCAGCCGAAGTAGATCGTCCTTAACCAATCAGTAGTACCTGTATATCTCCGACATTCGTGTCGGTGCGCCCAAGCCGGACGGTATCGTCCAGCGGGGCAAAGAACGCGAACGAGTCGTTCGCTGCAAGATAGCTGCCCGGCGCCGAGAGTCCCATGCTCGTGGCGCGCTGCAGCGTAGTGAAATCGGCGATCGCGCCCGCGACGCCGGCTGAGCCATCGATGCCGTCGGTGCCGACGCTCGCGAGCGACGCATGGCCGAACGTTGCGAGCGACTCCACGAGGGCCAGCGCAAACTCGAGGTTGCGGCCGCCCTTGCCGCTGCCTGTCACGCGGACGGTCGTCTCCCCGCTCGAGACCACGCATACCGGCCGGCGGGCCTGGCCGACGCGCGAGCGAACCTCGTCCAGCCACCGCGGCGCCACGTCGCGCGCCTCTCCTGTGACCGGTTCCTCAATCATGACGGTGTGGTAACCCCGCGACTCCGCGGCGATTCGCGCTCCCTGCATGGCGTCCAGGCGGCTGCCGATGACGCGGGCCACCGAGCGCGCCATCGATCGATCGGATCGCTTTGGCGTATCGGCCAGCTCGCCCCTTAATCCGCGCGCGATGGCGTCTCGCACGGTTGCGGCGTGCGCGGCTCCCCCGTACCGTTCGAGTGCGGCAGCGGCATCCGACCAGGTCGATGAGTCCGGAACGCCCGGGCCCGATCCGATCGCGTTGATGTCGTCGCCGACCACGTCCGACAACGCCAGTGTGAGCGTGGTGCCGACACATGCGGCCGCGAGCCGGCCGCCCTTCACCCTTGAGAGATGTCTCCGCACGGTGTTCAACGCATGAATGTCGGCGCCCGACGTCATCATCAGCCGGGTCGCGGCGATCTTATCGGCCAGCGAAATGCCTTCGATCGGTGCGGCCATCAACGCCGACGCGCCGCCGGACAACAAGACCACCAGTGCTTCGCCCGAGTGGACGCTCTCGGCGATGGCCATTGCCCGATGCCCGGCTGCCTCGCTCCTGGCATCCGGGTACGGATGGCTCGACTCGATGAACTCCACGTCGGCCGGCAACCCACCTTCGCCAAGGCCAGGGTGGGCAAGCAGCTCTCGGCCGTGCGTGCTGACCACGAGCATCGACTTCGCATTCAAATGATCGTGCGCGCGGTACGCGGCGGCCATCGCGGCCGCCGCCTTGCCAACGGCAATGACGTGATGGGGACGACTCGTCATGATGTCCCCGAGGTCTGACGCCTCGAGGGCGCGGGACAACACACGAGGAGCGCTCACCGCGTCCACTGCGGCGCGAACGATCTCGTGGAGGTGTTGCTTGTGTGTGGAGACGGTAGCCGTCAGTGCAGCTTATGCGGATCCGAACGGCCATACAAACCCGTCACCGAATCGAACTCCTTGAGGAGCCGGGCGACGACGTGTTCTGCGTTGGTTTGTTCGGAGAGCCGATCGAGGTCGGCGATGATCTTCAGGAGGGCGTTCTCTGCGTCTTCAATGGCTTGCGCACTGTAGTATTCGCGCTGAGCCTGCAGGCATCGATGATGTTTCAAGAACTCTTCCCGATAAAAATCGGTGAGCCTCGAGACGCCCGGTGGCGCCGGTTGATCCAACAAAAAGCCCGGGATGCGGGTTCTTGCCTTCGGCATATCGGATTAACAGCAGTGTAAAAGTATTTGTAACGGAGTGTCAACCAACCAACCGTTCAAATAACAGCGTGTCACCTGACGGCCCGTGATGCGGCCGTCCCGGCCGCGGCTCCAACCCCTACCCCGCCGAGCAGCACCACCGCCATTTCGGACCACCCCAGGAAGCGAAGCTGTCCTACGCCGATCAGTCCGGCGAGGTCGGTGCCGAGCCACTGCGCCAACAGCGAGTACACGCCCGCGATGACCGCCAGGGCGGTGGCCGCTCCAATGCCTCCCAGCAGCAAACCCTCCATGACGGCGGGGCCGCGAATGTAGCTAAACGGCGCGCCCACAAGTTGCATGATTTCGAGCTCATCTCGACGCGCGTAAAGCGACAGCCTCACGACGGCGGCTACGGTAAAGGCAGCGCCCAGCATCAGGATGCCGGCCGCCAGCGCGGCAGCGGCCCGCGCCGTCGAAACAATGCTGATCAGGCGCGAGAGCCATCGGCGGTCGAAGCGCACGTCAGCAACGCCGGCCCGGCCTTCCACGTCTCTGGCGAGTTCATCGGCGATGGCATCCCCGGCATCCTGCGAGCGAAGCCGAACCTCAATCGCCGGGGGAAACGGATTCTCGCCCAGGCTTTGGGTCACGTCGCGCAACTCGGGAAAGTCCGCCCCGAAGCGCTCGAGTGCCCGCGCCTTCGACACGAACTCGACCGCGGCCACACCGGGCTGCCCTTTCAGAAACGTCTCGAGCGCGGCCCGGTCCTCCTCGGTGGCCTCATCGGTGAGGTAGACAGACATCTCCGCCGCCTGCAGCCATCGGTCCAGCACGTCCTGCACATTGACGGACAACAGCAGGAACCCGCCAAGCGTGATGAACGCGATGGCAATGGTGCCGATCGATACCAGCGCGGATCGGCCCGACCGCCGCAGGCTCGCCCATGCCTCGTCGAGCGCGTAACCGACCACCGTCACGGCTTCGGCTCCTCGGCGCCGACCAACTGGCCGTGCTCGAGATGAATCACGCGGCGGCCTACCCACTTGATCAGCTCGCGATCGTGCGTCGCCACAAGCACAGTCGTCCCGCGCGCGTTCATGTCGCGGAACAGGTTCATGATCTCGAGCGATAGATCGGGATCGAGGTTTCCAGTGGGCTCATCGGCGAGGACCAGATGCGGGTCATTGACCAGCGCCCGGGCAACGGCCACGCGCTGCTGTTCGCCTCCCGACAACTCCTGCGGCAGCGCATTCATCCGGTGCTGAAGGCCGACCCACTTGAGCGCCTGGTAGGTCGCGCGGCGTTGGTGCTCGACCGGCTGGCCGAGCACCCGCATCACGAACGACACGTTCTCGAAGACCGTCTTCGTGGGAATGAGCTTGAAGTCCTGGAATACGAAGCCGACGGTGCGGCGATACGCCTGCACCTCGTCGCGCCTCAACGCCGACAGGTTGCGGCCGCCGACAATCACGTCACCCTCGGTGGGACGTTCCTGCAGGAGCAGCAGGCGCAGCAGCGTGCTCTTGCCTGCACCGCTGGGACCGGTGAGAAATGCAAACTCACCCTTCCCAATGGTCAGGTTCAAATCGCGAAGCGCGTACATGCCGCGGCCGTAGGTCTTGGCCAGCGACTGCGTTTCGATCACGCGCTCAGTTTAGCCGATTGCCTTCTTGATCAGGTCGGTGACGATCTTCGGATCCCCCTTTCCACGGGTCTCCTTCATCGCCTGGCCGACCAGGAACTGGAACTTGCGGTCCTTGCCGGCGCGGATCTCGGCGATCACGTCCGGGTGGGCGGCCAGGACCCGGGCCACGATCGGCTCGAGGCTGGAGCTGTCTGAAATCTGCGCCAGGCCCTCGGCCTCGACGATCTCCGCGGCGGCACGTCCGCTGTCGTACATCTTCGCGAACACGTCCTTCGCGACGGTGGAGCTGATCGTGCCTTTCTCGACAATGGCGATCAGGCCGGCGAGGGCGGCGGGCGCAATCGGGATCGCGCCGATCTCGATGCCGCGTTCCTTCATGTTGCGCAGGATCTCGCCCATCACCCAGTTGCTGGCCGCCTTCGGATTGCCGGCATGCTTGGCGGTTTCCTCGAAGTAGTCCGCCAGGCCACGGGTCTGCGTCAGCAACGCCGCGTCGTATTCGGGCAGCGCGTACTGCTGGATGAACCGGCGGCGCCGTGCGTCCGGCAATTCCGGCAGCGACGCCGTAATGCGGGCTCGGCGCTCCTCGTCGATGACCAGCGCCGGCAGATCGGGATCCGGGAAATAACGGTAGTCGTGCGCCTCTTCCTTGCTGCGCATCGAGTTGGTCTTCCCCTGGGCCGCGTCGAACAGGCGCGTCTCCTGGATGACGCGGCCGCCGTGCTCGACGACATCGATCTGGCGACCGATCTCGTACTCGATCGCCTTCTCGAGATAACGGAATGAATTGACGTTCTTCACTTCCGCCTTCGTGCCGAGTGTGGTCTCGCCGACGCGGCGAATCGAGACGTTGGCGTCGCACCGCAGGCTGCCTTCGTCCATGTTGCCGTCGTTCACGCCGAGCCACAGCAGCACCTGGCGCAGCTGCTCGAAGAACGCGGCCGCCTCGGCTGCCGAGCGCATATCGGGCTCGCTCACGATCTCGATCAGCGGCACGCCGCTGCGGTTGTAGTCGAGATACGTCTTGCGGTCGGAATCGGCAAAGCCGTCGTGCAACGACTTGCCCGCGTCCTCTTCCATGTGGATGCGGGTCAGGCGCACGAACTTGCCGCCAAGCGATGCCGGCAACGTGACGCCGCCGCCCAGGGCGAGCGGCTGCTCGAACTGCGAAATCTGGTAGCCCTTGGGCAGGTCCGGATAGAAGTAGTTCTTGCGCGCGAAGACCGAGCGCTCCTGCACCTCGCACCCGAGGGCGACCGCCGCGGTCACGGCCAGGTCGACGGCCTTGCGGTTGAGGACCGGCAACGCGCCGGGCAGCCCCACGCAGACCGGGCAGGCATGCGCGTTCGGCGGCGCGCCGAAGGCAGTCGAACAGCCACAAAAGATTTTTGTGGCTGTCAGAAGTTGTGCGTGGATCTCGAGGCCAATAACGGCCTCATAACTGGACACCGAACGATTCTATACGGTTGGACCCGCAGCGACGACCGTCGGATCGGCATCCGCGAAGTTCGACTTGAAGTTCTCGACGAACATCTTCGCCAGCTTGGCGGCCTGCGCGTCGTAGCCGGCCTTGTCCGCCCACGTGCCGCGCGGATCCAGGACCTCGTTCGGCACGCCGGGGCATGACGTCGGCACGTCGATGTTGAACACCGGGTGCCGCTGGTAGGCCACGTTATCGAGCTGCCCCGACAGCGCCGCCTTGATCATCGCGCGCGTGTAGGCAATCTTCATGCGGCTGCCGACGCCGTGCGGACCACCCGTCCAGCCGGTGTTTACCAGCCACACGCGCGAGCCGTACTTCGCGATGCGCTCGCCAAGCTGCTTGGCGTAGACGTTGGGATTGAGCGGCAGGAACGGCGCGCCGAAGCAGGTGCTGAATGTCGCGCTCGGCTCGGTGACGCCCTTCTCGGTGCCGGCCACCTTCGCGGTGTAGCCCGAGAGGTAGTGATACATCGCGCCCTCCGCCGAGAGGCGCGCGATCGGCGGGAGCACGCCATAGGCGTCAGCCGTCAGCATCACGATGTTCTTCGGGTGCCCGCCCTGGCCGGACGGCACGGCGTTGTCGATCACTTCGATCGAATACGCGGCGCGGGTGTTCTCGGTCAGCGACGCGTCATCGAGGTCCAGCGCGCGCGTCACCGGGTCCATCACCACGTTCTCGAGCAACGTGCCGAAGCGGCGCGTCGTCGCGTAGATCTGGGGTTCGGCTTCCGCCGAGAGGCGGATCGTCTTCGCGTAGCAGCCGCCTTCGAAATTGAACACGCCGCGATCGCTCCAGCCGTGTTCGTCGTCGCCGATCAACTGGCGGTCGGGGTCGCTCGACAGCGTGGTCTTGCCGGTGCCCGAGAGGCCGAAGAAGAGCGTGGTATCGCCCGCGGGGCCGATGTTCGCCGAGCAGTGCATCGACAGCACGTTCTTGAGCGGCAACAAGTAGTTGAGCACGGTGAAGATCGACTTCTTGTTCTCACCGCCGTAGCTCGTGCCGCAGATCAGGATTTCGCGCGACGCGAGGTTGACCGCGATGGCGACGTCCGAGCGCGTGCCGTGACGCGCGGGATCCGCCTTGAACGACGGGGCCGTCATGACGGTGAACTGCGGCTGGAAGCCCTTGAGGTCGGCGTCCGGCGGCACGATGAAGAGGTTCCGCACGAACAGGTTCTGCCACGCGAGTTCGTGGATGAAGCGCACCGGCAGGCGGTAGGCCGGATCCGCGCCAGCGTAGAGATCCTGCACGAAGAGCTCCTGGCTCTTCAGGTGATTGATGATGTCGCGGCGCAGCACGTCGAAGTGCGTGGGCTCGATCGGCTTGTTGACCTTGCCCCACCACACCTGCGCTTCGCTCGACGGCTCCTTGACGACGAACTTGTCGTTCGGGGAGCGGCCAGTGTGCGCTCCGGTGCGGCAAACCAGCGGTCCTTCAATAGCCAGCGAACCTTCCTGCCGGCGGAGGGCGTGCTCATACAGCAAAGCGGTGGACAGGTTGAAATGGACGGGCTTGGAGGTCTGCACACCGTGCGCCTCGAGTCCCTGCCCCGCCTGGGTCGTACTCATAGAAAGATGACTCCCAACTCAGCTTGAACGGGTTCGCGAAGATCAACGCCTCAGTCGGCGCATTGAAACCATCGATGGTACTGATGGCTATCGGGCTAAGTCAATATCCGAACGCGGCTTGGCGGGATTTTATCCCGGCGCATGTCACGCGTTGTCGCCAAATCTCACCGCCGCCAAAGCCGCGCCGTCACAGGCCTTAGCCCGATTCGGCTTTCACGGAATTGTCACGGACCGGAGGCAAATGACCCCGTCCCTCCCTGCTAAACTCGGCGTGTAAACAGGAACAGTCAGGTCCCCGTAAACATGGCAGGACAGCCCATCGTCGACCCCGCGTCCGATTTGGCGCCCCCCGCGGCAGCAAAACAGCTGCTTCGCCCGACCGATGCCCCGTCGCATCCGTCGCCGGCATCGGTCCTCGCCGCTGAAATCAAGGGACTCATCGAAGCGGGGCAACGGGACGAAGCGCGCGACAAGTTTGGCGCGCTGGTGGCGCTGTTGCAGCGACGGGCAGTGCGCATCGCGTTCCAGTATCTGCGCGATACATCTGACGCCGACGAAGCGGTGCAGGACGCGTTCGTGAAGGTGTTCCTGCACATCGAACAGTATCGGAGTGATCTGCCCTTCGATGTCTGGTTCACGCGCATCCTGGTGAACGCCGCGCTCGATCGACTCAAGGCCCGCGGCCGCCAGCAACGCTGGATCAGCCATTCGACGGACGAAGACAACGGCCGGCCCGTCGAGCAAGTCCCGGCCGGGGACGCGTCGCACGAACGGCGCCTGCTGGCGAAGGAACGCTGGCAGCAAGTGACAACCGCCGTCGCTTCCCTGCCAGATCGGCAGCGCCTGGTGTTTACGCTCTGCCATCTGGACGAGCGCACACCGGCGGAGATTAGCGCCGCGACGGGCATGAGTCAGGCTACAGTGCGCGTACACTTGTTTCGCGCGCTGCGGAAGTTGAGAGGGGTACTGGGCGCCGCGCCCGGCGCCAAAGGTAATGCAGGGGGTCAGGCATGAGCCGACGCGACATCAGCAAACCGGGAGACGCCGCACGCGGCGACGCCGCCATGGAACTTGAGGCGTACCGGGCAGCTGCGTTCGCGGAGGCTGACGCGCATTTTGACGACCGCGCCCTCGAGAACCAGCGTCACAAGATCCTCGCCCGCCTGGCGCATCTGGGCCACCCGGCCAAGGTCATCAGGTTCCCCAAGGGGCAGTTTGGCGATGTGCAGGCCCCGTCGGTTAATCGCCGCTGGATCAGCATCGCGGCCGCTGCCGGCCTGTTGATTGGCATCCTCGGCGGCGAACTTGTTCATCTCCTGCCGCAGCCACGTCAGCGCACGGCACCCGTCGCCTCGACCGGGACCGGTACGTCTCCGGCGTCAGTGGCCCGGACCGGTTATGTCCAGGCCTCCGTGCCCGTGGACGACGGCTTGCTGGGCGAAGTTGAGCTGGTCATGCAGGCCCGAACGGCCAACGAACTGCGAATTCTGGACGAGCTGACCCTCGCCGACCAACACTAGGGCTTTCGGGCTTTCGGGCTATCAGGCCAGCGGGGCCAGCAGTTCCTTTCCCAGCCATTGTTGAGGCATCATTGCGAGTTGGCCGAAGGCCCTTCCAAGCACCTTAAGTATTTGCCTGTTAGCCTGTTAGCCCGTTGGCCCGTGGGCCTGTTTCCGTAAACATCAGGTTTCGGGCGGTCGTAAGGCATTGAGAGTATGAACATCCTACGTAAGTCGTTCATTTGTCTGGTTTTTTCTCTAAGCGTGCCCTTCCTCGCCACCCCGGCTTTCGCCCAGGGTTTCAAGTGGTGGCAGATGGAGCGTTTCCAGAAGGAGCTGACGCTGACGACCGAGCAGGTCGCGCGTATCGAGGGCATCTACCAGACCACCGAACCGCTGCTCCGCGCCCAGAAGAAGGCCGTCGACAAGTACGAGGAAAAGCTTTCGAAGACCATCACCGATCCGAAGTCGGATGAACCCATGGTCGTCCAAGCCATCGATCGGCTCGAAGCGGCGCGCAGTGAAGTGAGCCGCACCCGCAACCTGATGCTCTTCCGCATTCGCCGCGTGCTCTCCGACGAGCAGAACGTGAAGATGCGCGCGATGCACGAGCACGATCGCTCGCAGCGTGAAAACGCGGATCGCGATCGCCGCAATAACAACAATAAAGGCAGCAACAAGGGTCCCGGGGGCGACGACAACAGCCATCCCGAGTGCCAGTAATCCGCCTGCGTAACCAGGAATCTTGAAGATCATGAAGCGCGTTACTTCGTCCGTTCTCGCTATTGCCCTGGCGTGGGGTGTGCCCGCGTTGGCCCAGAACTCAGCTCCCGCACTCGACCAGTCCCGCACCGACGCCGTCGTGCGCGAGGCGATGAAGTCCTACCAGCAGGGCCTCAACGACATCAAAGAGACTGCGGCGTCTTCTCAGCCCGGCACGTCATCCGGAGACCTGCGCGAACTCCGTCTCGAGGAGGCGGTCTCGCTCGCGCTCGAGAAGAACCTCGACATCCAGGTCGCGAAGCTCGAACCGCAGTCAACCGACTTCCTGATCGCCGGCTTCCGTAACACCTACCGCCCGCAGTTGTCGACGACCGTCGGCCTGCGCGATCAGTACCAGTTGCCGACGTCGAGCCTGAACGGCGGCACGAAGGTCAACAACGGCACGGCGACCTACAACTTCGGCGTCGCGCAGAACATCAACCGCTTCGGCGGCAGCTACACGGTCAACTGGAACAACCAGCGCGTCGAGACCTCGAACACCTTCTCGACGTTCAATCCCAGCTTCACCACCAACCTCGTTGCCGCGTTTACGCAGCCGCTGCTGCGCGGCTTCAAGATCGACAACACGCGTCAGCAGTTGCTCGTCAACCTGATCAACCGCGACATCTCCGACGAGAGCGCCAAGGCCACGATCGCGCAGACGCTGGCGAACGTTCGCAACGCCTACTGGGACCTGGTCTTCGCGCAGAGTGCCGTCGATGTTGCGATGCGCGCCACCGAGCTGGCCGACAAGCTGGTCGTCGACAACCAGGCGCGCGTCGAAGTGGGCACGCTGGCGCCGCTCGACATCGTCCAGGCGCAGGCCGAAGCAGCGACGCGCCGTCAGAACCTCGCGTCCGCTGAAGCGACCGCACAGACGGCGGAACTCACCCTGAAGCGCTATATCGTCAGCGGCACCGATGACCCGCTGTGGCGCCAGACCATCCGCCCGGTTGACCTGCCGTCATTGCAGGCGCCGACGCTGGATGTTGAAGCCGCGGTCCGTCAGGCGCTCTCGGCGCGCACCGACATCAACACGTCGCGCAAGAACCTCGATTCGAATGACGTCTCACTGCGCTTCTTCCGCAACCAGTCACTCCCGTCGCTCGACCTGAACGCCAGCTACGGCGCGCAGGGTCTCGGCGGCACCGCGATCGTTCGTACCGGCCCGCTCGGTAACCAGGTGGTGTCCGAAATCATCCCCGGCGGCTACTCCGATGCACTCAGCCTCCTGAAGGGTCTCGACTACCCCACCTGGAACCTGAGCGTGACGATGACGTATCCGCTGTTCGGCAACCAGGCTGAAGCGCAGCTCGCGCGCGCGCGTGTGCAGCGGACGCAGGCCATGACGCGCCTGCGATCACTCGAGATCCAGATCGCTGCCGAGGTCGCCAACGCGGCGCTCACGGTGCAAAGCAACTTGAAGCGCGTGGAAGCGGCCACCGCGGCACGCGAGCTGGCGTCGAAGCGCCTCGAGGCGGAACAGAGCAAGTTCGAGGTCGGCATGACGACCAACTTCTTCGTGGTGCAGGCCCAGCGCGATTTGCGCGATGCGCAGAACACCGAGCTCCGTGCGCTGGCCGACTACCGCAAGTCGCTCGTGAACTTCGAGCGCGCGCAGCAGGCGCCGGCCGGCGGCGGTGGCGGCAACCTCGGCGGCGGCGGCCAATAAGCATTGAAGATTTCTGATTACGGATTTCTGATTACCGGTTTCTTGATTCGGATTAGCGGACAGGGGTTATGCGCAAAATTGTAGTGATCGCGATCGTGGTGGCCGTCGTCGGTGGCGCCGCTTACATGGGCGTCTTCTCGCGCGGCGGTCAAGCTGCGACCGGAGCACAGGCAGGTGGACCTGGTGGCGGTCAAGGCGGTCCTGGCGGCCAGGGCCGTGGTGGACAGGGTGCACGTGGTGGCGCCCAGGGCCAGGGCGGCGGCGGTGGTGGGTTCCCCGGCGGCGGCATGGGCGGCTTTGGCGGTGGTGGTGGCGGCCCGCGCGTCCCGATGACCGTGGAGACCGGCACGCTGAAGCGCGGCAAGGTTTCGGCCTACCTCACGGTGGTCGGCAACCTGATCGGCGAACAGACGGTGGCCATCGCGCCGCGCACCGGCGGACGCCTCCTCGACGTGCGCGTGAAGCTCGGCGACAAGGTGCGCCGCGGCCAGGTGCTCGCCAAGGTTGAAGATCGCGAAATCGTCGAACAGGTCCGCGCCGCGGAAGCGTCGCAGGAAGTGGCGAAGGCGACCATTCGCCAGCGCGAAGCCGACCTCAACGTCGCGAAGCTCAACTTCGATCGGTCGAAGAATCTCTACGAGCGCCAGCTGCTCGCCAAGCAGGCGCTGGACGACGCGGAGTCGCGTCACCTGGCCGCGGTTGCGCAGCTCGATCTGTCACAAGCGCAGTTGTCCGCCAACGCCGCCCGCCTCGAAGAACTGAAGATCAACCTCCAGCACACGTCGGTGACATCGCCTGTGGATGGCTTCGTCGCCAGCCGCACCGTCGATCCGGGCGCGATGGTCAACACCAACACTTCGATCGCCTCGGTCGTCGACATCTCGCGCCTGCGCCTGGTGGCCAACGTGGTTGAGCGCGACCTCCGCATGGTGACGGCCGGCGACACCGCCGTCGTCGAAGTGGACGCCTACCCCGGAGAGAAGTTCAGCGGCAAGATCGCGCGCGTCTCCCCCGTTCTCGATCCGGCCACGCGCACGGCGGCCATGGAAGTGGAGATCCCGAACGGCGACGGCAAGCTGAAGCCCGGCATGTATGCGCGCATCCTCCTCACCGTCGACGAACACGAGAACGCCCTCGTGGTGCCGAAAGAAGCCGTCGTTGACTACTCGAGCCAGCGCGGCGTGTGGGTGCCCAACGACCAGGATCGCGCGACCTTCGTCCCGCTCAAGCTGGGTATCGAAAACGCGGAACAGATCGAAGTGCTCGGCGGCATGAATGAGGGCACGCGCTTCGTCACCACGGGTGCCGGCGCGGTGCGCAATAACGATCAACTGCTCTACGCCGGCCAGGCCGGCGGCGGTCAAGGCGGTCCCGGCGGTGGTCGCGGCGGCTTCCAGAAAGGCGGCCGGGGCGGTCAGGGCGGTCCAGGCAATGGTGCCGCAGGCGCTGCCGGCGGTGGCGACGGTGCTCGCAAGTTCCAGGGTCAGGGTCAGCGTCCGGGCGGCGGACAGCCCGGCGCACCAGGCGGCGAAGGCCAGCCGATGCGCAAACGTCCTCAGGGTCAGTAGCAAAGCAGTCAACAGTCACGACTCAACCGTTAAGAGTTCAATATGTCGATTCCTCGCATAGCTATCGAACGCCCGGTCACGATGTTCATGATCTCGGGCGTGATCATCCTGCTCGGCGCCATCTCGCTCAGCCGCCTGCCGGTGGACCTCAACCCGGACACGGAAGTGCCCACCATCACGGTGCGCGTCAACTACTCCGGTGTCGGTCCGCTGGAGATGGAGGAACTGGTCACACGCCCGATCGAGCAGGCGGTCAGCGCCGTCGCCGGCCTGGAGCGCGTGGACTCGACTTCATCGGAAGGCAGCGCGAACGTTCGCCTGAACTTCGGGTGGGGCACCGACCTCAGCGAAGCAGCAGATGAAGTCCGCACGCGTCTCGACCGCGTGCGCGGCCGCCTGCCGGAAGACGCCGATCCGCCCACGGTCTTCAAGTTCGACTCGAACGCCATGCCGATCATGGGCATCGGCGTGCAGGGCGACTTCGATCCCGTGACGCTCCGCGAGATCGCGCAGAACGACCTGTCGCCCCGCCTGGAGCGCGCCCTCGGTGTGGCGTCGGTGACGATCAACGGCGGCCTGCGCCGGCAGATTCACGTCGACCTGTCGCGTGAAAAGATCCAGGCGCTCAACCTGTCGCCGGATCGCGTCATCCAGATCCTGCGCACGGAAAACCAGAACCTGCCGCTTGGCGAAGTCAACGACGCCGACCGCACGCTGCTGCTGCGCAGCCCCGGCCAGTTCCGCAACATCGACGAAATCCGCAACATCGTGGTCATGACCCGCGACGGCGTGCCGGTCTACATGCGCGACATTGCCGAGGTGACGGATTCAACCGAAGACCGCCGCTCGTTCATGCGCATCAACGGCGTCAACGGCATCCGCATGCAGGTGACCAAGCAGTCGGGCACCAACACCATCCAGGTGGCCGACGGCGTGAAGAAGGAAATCGAGAAGATCAACTCCGAGGTCCAGGGCATCAAGCTGCAGCTGCTCGACGACCAGTCGCGCTTCATCCGCCGCGCGATCGGCAGCGTGCAGGAGCACGCCCTGCTCGGCAGCCTGCTCGTCATCATCATCATCTACCTGTTCCTGCGCGACTTTAAGTCGACCGCGATCATCTGCACCTCGATCCCGGTCTCGGTGGTCGGCACGTTCGCGCTGCTCTATTTCGGCGGCTACACGCTGAACACGCTGACGTTTGGCGGACTGGCCCTCGGCATCGGCATGATCGTCGACGCCGCCATCGTGGTGCTCGAGAACACGTATCGCCACCTCGAAATGGGCAAGGACCGCATGACGGCCGCGATCGACGGCGCCGAAGAAGTGTGGTCGGCGATCCTGGCCTCGACGCTGACCCACATTGCGGTGTTCGTGCCGATGCTGTTCCTGACCGGCGTGTCGAGCATCATGTTCGGCCAGCTCGCCGCAGTGGTGTCCTTCTCGCTGGCGATGTCGCTGCTTGTCGCGGTCACCATCGTGCCCGTGCTCTGCTCGCGCCTGCTGGATCCGCCGCACGTGATCCACGCCAAGGCCGGCGTCATGGGCAACTTCAATCGCATGATCGACGGCTGGCTGAACAAGCTGGACGACTTTTACGCCCGCATGTTGCACCTCGCACTGGCGCATCGCCCGACGGTGTTCGCCACAGGGTTCGGCCTCTTCCTGGTCGCGATCTTCCTGATGCGCGGCATCGGCTTCGAATTCCAGCCGACGACCGACGAAGGCGAGATCACCGTTGATGCCGAGCTCGCGATGGGGTCACGCATCGAGAAGACCGAAGCCGTGCTGATCGGCCTTGAAGAAAAGATCAAGGCCGCCGTGCCCGAGGCCGTGATGTTGATCACCCAGGCTAACGGCGGTGGCGGCGGCGGTGGTTTTGGCGGCGGCTCGACGAACCGCGGCAACGTCAACGTGCGCCTCGTGCCGCGCGATGAACGCGAGCGCAGCAGCGAGCAGATCGCGATGCAACTGCGTCGCGAACTGTCCGGCATTCCTGGCGTGATCGTCCGCGCCCGTCCCACCGGCGGCCAGCAGAACATGATGCGCGGCATGGGCGGCGGCGGTGGCGACGGCCGACTGTCGATCGAGATCCTGGGTCACGACCTGCAGACCTCGACGCAGATCGCCCAGGACCTGAAGACCATGCTCGACTCGACGCCCGGCATTGCCGACTCGCGCCTGCAGCAGCAGGAAGGCCGCCCGGAACTCTCGGTGCGTGTCGATCGCGACAAGGCGGCCCTGCTCGGCCTCACGGTGACCGGTGTGGCCAACACCATCCGCACCAACGTGGCCGGCACGCAGGCGGCGATGTTCCGCGACGCGGGCAACGAATACCCGATCGTCGTTCGTCTCCGCCAGGCGGATCGCGAAGAGATCTCTGAAGTCGGCGACGTGCTCCTCAGCAACGCCGCCGGCCAGGTGCTCCCCGCGAAGAACGTGATGGTCATCGATCGCGGCACCGGTCCGCAGTCGATTGAACGCAAGAACCAGGAACGCGTGCAGCGCGTGAACGCCGAAACGGAAGTCACGCTCAGCGAAGCCGTGGCCAACGTCCAGGCGCGCATGGGCGAGATCAAGGTGCCGAGCGACTTCGCCGTCGGCTTCGGCAACGAGGTCGAGGAACAGGCCAAGTCGTTCCGCGAGCTGCAGCTGGTGCTGATCCTCGCGATCGTCCTGGTCTACACGGTGATGGCGTCGCAGTACGAATCGCTGCGCGATCCGTTCATCATCATCTTCTCGATCCCGCTGGCCGCCATCGGCGTCGTCGGCGCGCTGCTCCTGACCGGCACGCCGTTCAGTATGCAGGCTTACATCGGGGTCATCATGCTGGCAGGCATCGTGGTGAGCAACGCGATCCTGCTGGTGGACTACACCAACACGCTCCGCCACCGCGACGGCATGGAGCTGCGCGCCGCCATTGAAGTGGCCGGCAAGCACCGCCTGCGCCCGATTCTGATGACGTCCCTCTGCACGGCACTCGGCCTCGTGCCGATGGCGCTGGGCATCGGTGAAGGCGCCGAACTCCAGGCGCCGCTCGCCCGCGTCGTCATCGGCGGCCTCTTGACCTCGACGCTGATCACGCTGGTGTTCGTGCCGGCGATGTATACGCTGTTCGAAGAAGGCTGGCGCGGAATCTTCAAGAAGGGCCCGGCTGCTCCGGCCGCGCCTGCTGAAGCAGCGCACTAAGCAACTGGCGGACGGAGCGCCCGGTCACCGGGTCGATCCAGTCCGGCGCCACGTCTGCGAGCGGCTCGAGCACGAAGAGCCGCTCGCGAAATCTCGGATGAGGAACCGCTAATCCCGGTTCCTCAATTTTTTTGTCTCCAAAGAGAATCAGGTCGAGGTCCAACGTGCGCGGCGCCATCAACGACGGGCGCGAGCGTCCGGCGGCGCTTTCGATTTCGAGCAGGCGGTGCAGCAGTTCGCGCGCCGACAGCTCCGTCTCCCCCACCACCACGCCATTCAGGTAGCGGGGCTGGTCCGGCGACACGCCGAATGGCGCCGTGTCGTACCACCGCGATTGCCTGAGGTTGGTGATGAAGCCGGGAAGAGCGGAGAGACCGAAGGCGAGGTGGGCTTCGCGATCGCCCAGGTTACTGCCCAAGGCAATCGCGATTCGGGTGCTGTGCGGGCCGTCCGGCCCGCGAGTGTCGGCCTGCTGGCCTGCTGGCCTGGCGGCCTGTTTAGACGTCTCCAACGAAGCGCACGGACATCACGTCGCCGCTGTGGTCGTTGATGGCGAGAGACGTGCCGATCAGGTCCTTGCGTCCGTCGGCGGCCTGGTCGAACAGCCGCTTGTGTTCAAGCGTTTCACCGAGCACCACCTTCAACATGCCCTTGTGGCGGGCGTGCGAGACGCCGTCAACCTTGTCGCGCCACTTCTCGACGAACTTCGCGTTGGCGCGCGCATCCTCACCGGCGAACTGCTTCCAGGCGTCGCCCTTGGCCGTCAGCGTGGCGCCACGCGACGGGTCGTTGGCCAGCGGCGCGCCGAGGTCCAGCAACGCGTGCTGCAGCCACGACAAGTGGGTCTGCTCGCGGTTGATGATGTACTGGTACGCGTTGTTGATGTCGTAATCGGTGATGACCTGCGCCACATCCTCGTGGCGCATGAGCAGGCTCACGCGCTCGAGGTAGAAGTCACGGATCATGTCGGCAAGGGTCGGTGCGCTCACAGGTGCCTCTATGCCTTCTGCTTTTCTTTACAGGTGATGCAGACCCGGGTCCACGGAATCGCGTTCAAGCGCGCTTCGGCGATCGGTTCGCCGCAATCGCGGCAGATGCCGAAGGTGCCCTTTTCGATGCGCATCAGCGCTTCGTCGATGGCCTGCAGGATCTTGGCGTCGGTCTGTTTCAGACGCAGATGGATGTGGACTTCGTTGTTGCCGGACGCCTGGTCCGCCATGTCTCCCTGGCGGCCGTTGTTGTGTTCCATCGAGTCGGACAGCGGCTTCAAACCCGCTTCGTTTTCGAGCTCCGCCCGCTTTTTCAGCAAGGCGTCCTTATGTGCCGAGACGTTCATGAAGTTGAGGCTCCCTACTTACTACTTCGGCGGTCTCTACGCTAAACCCCGATGATAGCACCAAACCTTGGGGTGAGGCGACCACCCGGGCCCTACAGGAGGGATGACCTATTCGGCCCGAAGGGTCGCCAACGGCTTGCGTTGCAGCACTTCCCAACTTGAAATCACGCCGATCACCGCGACCAGCAACGTCGTCACCACGACGCCAATGGAACTGATGGCCACCGGTGGCGCGAACGGAATCTCGAGGACCCATTTACTGACCGCCCATGTCAGGCCGATCGCCCCGGCGGCGCCAATGCTGCCGGCCAGGATGCCGAGCAATCCGTACTCGTAGACCAGTACCGCGGCGATGAGCCCGCGCGTAGCGCCGAGCGTCTTGAAGATCGCCGCTTCATACACGCGCCTGAACTTCGTCATGGCGACGGCGCCAATCAAGATCATCAGGCCGCTGAACACCACCAGCGTGCCGACCACCGTGACGGCGAGCGTCACGTTGTCGATCACCGCCTTGATGGCCTCGAGGATCTCGCGGCCATCGATGACCGACACGTTCGGCGCCACGCTCACGAGCGCGGTCTGCAGCTGGCCGCGCCGCTCAACGCTCTGCGGCCCCCGCATGAATCCGACGTAGCTATGCGGCGCCTGTTCGAGCACCCCAGGCCGGAACAGGAACATGAAGCCGCCGGCGCGACTGTCCGACCACTCCACGTAGCGCACGCTCGTCACCCTGGCGGCAATCGTGCGGCCCAGCACATCGAAACGCACGGTGTCGCCGATGTTGATCTTGAACTGTTCGTTGATGAACTGCTCGATCGACACCTCGGGCTCGGCTGACGGCGTCTCGTCCCAGAACTGCCCGAGGACGACGCGCTCGTTTGAGGCGAGCTTGGAGCGGAACGTGATGGTGTACTCACGCCCGAGCGATCCCCGTCCGCGCACATCCTCGTAGTTCTCGAGGTTGACCTCGCGGCCCGCGACGCCAACGACGCGCGCCCGCAACACCGGCACCAGTTGCGGCGGCGTCACTCCGGGATCGAGATGCGCGGCAATCACCGCCTCGACCGGCTTCACCTGGTCGCGCTGCACGTCAAGCAGGAACATGTCCGGCGACTCGGCTGTCATCCGCGTGGAGAACTGGTTGACCAGGCTCTCCTGCAACGAGCGCACGCCAATGATGAAGAAGCTGCCCAGCCCGACCGACAGCAGCACGATGCGCATCTGGCTGCCGGGCCTGCTGAGCTGCAACACGGCGTGACGCAGCGCAAACGATCTGGCGCGCGCCAGCGGGGATATCGCGCGGATCATCAAGCTGCCGGCGAAGTGCAGCACCAGCGCCGTGGCCGCAAATCCACCCGCCACGATGCCCCCGATGCGAATCGAGCCCGCCTGCCACATCGTGATGCCAATCAAACCGCCGGCGACGACCAGCGTGACGATGATCTGCACCATGTCGGGCCGGGTCGTCCGCGCTTCATCCCGCAGCAGCAGCGACGGCTTCACGTGCCGCACGTCGAGCAGCGGCACGAGTGAGAACAGCAGGGAGACCAGCATGCCAATGCCGAGGCCCTGCACGATGGCCGGCATGGTCAACGCATAGACGATCTCGACGCCGGGCGCGACGTTGCCGACGAGCGATGGAATGGCACGCATCGCGCCTTCAGCCATCACAACGCCGAGGACGCTGCCCGCCAGGCCAAGGACGATGACCTGCGCCACATAGATCGCCAGCAGTTGCGACGACCGGGCGCCCACGCACTTCAGGACGGCAATGCTCTTCGTCTTCTGCTGCACGAAGACGCGCGTGACGCTGGAGACGCCGATGCCGCCGAGGATCACGATGACGAGGCCGACGAGGCTGAGGTAGTTCTCGGCGAGCGTAAAGTCGTCGCCGATGTTGTCTTCGGTGGTCTTGTACGAACGGATGCGCGCGAACTCATTCGCGAAGTCGGCACGCAGATCGGTGACCAGCTTGTCCAGGTTCTCGTCAGGGACCTTCAACAGCCGCTGATTTGCCACCCGGCTGCCAAACGCCATCAAGCCAGTCTTCTCGAGATCGGCCACGTCCACGAACACACGCGGACCGATGCTGAACGCGCCGAGGCGACGACCGGGTTCGGACGCGATGACGCCGCGGATCGTGAACCGCTGCGAACCGATCGACAGGAGGTCGCCGACCTTGACATCCAGCTGGGCGAGCAGCTCGGGGCGAACCAGCACGCCGAAGTTCCGCAGCAACTCGTGGCTGTACGGCTGGCCTTCAAGCTTCATCTCGCCGTAGTACGGAAACGCCGCCTCCACGGCGCGCAGCTCCACCATCCGCGCCCGCCCGTCGGCGCGATCGGCGGATCGGGTCATGGTCGCCAGTTCAACTGATCGCGTGCTGACGGCGCCGGCCGTCTTCAGCCGCTCGTCAATCTTGCTGACCAGTTCCGGCTTCAACGCCTGGTTGCTGTTGATGACGGCGTCGGCGCTGATCAGCGAGCGCGCCTCGCCCGCGAAGGTGTTGCGGACGCTCTGGATCACGGAGCGCAGCGCCACGATCGCGCCGACACCAATGGCGATGCAGATGAAGAAGAACAGCAGCCGCTTCCAGGACGCGCGCATCTCGCGCACGGCCATGCGGAGCACGAACGTCATACGGGGCGACCGTCGCGCAGCACCAGCCGCTCATCGGCGACCGCGGCCACGTGGTTGTCGTGCGTCACCATGACGAGCGTCACGCCACGGTTGCGGCGCACCTGCATCAGCAGGTCCAGGATGTGACTGCCGTTCGAGCTATCGAGGTTGCCGGTGGGCTCGTCCGCGAGGATCAGCGGCGGATCGTTGGCCAGGGCGCGCGCGATGGCAATGCGCTGCTGCTCGCCGCCCGACAACTGCGACGGGTAGTGATGCCCGCGTTCGTGCAGGCCGACCTCGTCCAGCAGCGCCTGCGCCCGGGTGTGTGCATCGCGACGACCCGCGATCTCCATCGGCACCTGGATGTTCTCGATCGCGGTCAGCGACGGCACGAGATGAAAGAACTGGAACACGAATCCGATCTTCTCGCCACGCAGTCTCGCCAGCGCGTCTTCATCGAGCCTGGTGATGTCCTGGCCGCCGATCAGGATGGAGCCCGTCGTCGCGGAATCGAGTCCGGCGATCAGTCCCAAGAGTGTGGACTTGCCGCTGCCTGACGGCCCGATGATCGCCAGGCACTTGCCATCGGCGACGTCGAGATCAAGCGGATGAAGAATCGTGAGCGGCTGACCGCCGCTCTGCACTGTCTTGGAAACGCCACGCAGCTGGATCATTGAAAGGGGCTAGGGACCTAGGGGCTCAGGGCTTAAGGGAACTACTTTGTTGGACGCCCGAGCATGGGCTCGAGTTCCTTGAAGACCAGATCCGCCACGATTTCGGCGCCGCGAACGTTTGGATGAATCCCGTCGGCCTGGTTCAGCGACGCGTCGCCGGCGACGCCCTGCAGCAGGAACGGGATGAACCGCACCTGGTATTCCCTGGCCAGCTCCACGTAGACGTTCCGGAAGTCGCGTGTGTACTCCGGGCCATTATTGGGAGGGGCTTCCATCCCCGCCAGGAGCACCGGCACGTTTGCCGCCTTCGCACGCTCGAGCACCGCGGCGAGATTCTTCCTCAATTCGCTCGTCGACAATCCACGGAGGCCATCATTCGCGCCGAGCGCGACGACCAGCACCTTCACGTCCCCTTCGAGCGACCAGTCCAGGCGGCGCACGCCCCCCGCGGACGTGTCGCCGGACACACCGGCGTTCACGACCTCGTAGTCGAGCCCTTTCGCCTTCAAGCGATTGGCGACGAGGGATGGATAGCTCTGCGCCGATTGCAGGCCGAGCCCCGCGGTCAGGCTGTCGCCGAGGAACACGATCCGCGGTGCCGTTGCTGCGGCCGGTGCATCTGGCGCTTTCGTTGCGGTTGTCGCCGGCGTGCCTGTTCGCGGCGCCGGCTCGCTGCCGCAGCCAATCGACACGGCCAGGACGAGAAGAACGATGTACTTCATCACGCGACGTTGATGACGAGCGCCGTGGCGTTGTCGGTGGTGCCCCGGGTGATGGCTTCGTGCACGAGGTTCGCCGCGCCGTCCGCGGCGGACTGTGATTGCGAGAGCACGCTTGCGACCGACGCGCTATCGAGCTTGCCATGCACGCCATCGGTCGTCATCACGAAGCGGTCGCCGGATTCGATCTTCTCTTCACGCACACCAGGCCTGACGTCGTCCTTGGTGCCGACCACGCTGGTCAATACGTGTCGCAACGGATGCGACTGGCCGGCTTCTTCAGCCTGTTCTTCGCCGAGCACCGAGGCCAGCCACGTATCGTCCTTGGTGAGTTGCTCGAGCGAACCCTGGCGCCACCGGTAGATGCGGCTGTCGCCGACGCTGCAGAGCGCAATGCGGCCACCAAGCAGCAGCGCGGCCACCACGGTGGTGCCCATGCCGCTTAACTCGGCACTCCGTGAGCCTTCGCTGTAGATCTTCCGGTTGGCAAGACGCACCGCGGTCGTGAGGCGGTTCAGGTCGATGGAATTCTTCACCTCGAGGCCGAACGGCCACGTGATGTCGGGCGTCTGCGCGCTTTCGGCAATGAACCCATGGATGACCTCCACGGCCATGTGGGACGCCACTTCCCCGGCGTTGTGCCCGCCCATGCCGTCGGCCACCACGAAGAGGCCGAGTTCCGGCCACCATCCGTAATGGTCCTGGTTCATCTTTCGCGGACCGACATCGGTCCGGCTTCCTACCGTCAAATCCATAGCACTGAAAGAATTATCACGGCTGCATACTTGGTATACGACTTGGTATACTCCCGCCGTGGCCAACGCTGCGCTTCAGCCAGTTATCGCCCGGGCGAGCGCCGCGCTCGAACGGGGTCAAGCTGCCACCACCGTTGAGCTCCTGGCGCCGCTCCTGAAAGCGCCTTCCTCGCTGACGAAGGAAGACGAACTGAGCGTCCGGGTCATGCTGGCTGAATCGTACCTCTTGCAGGGCGATCTTGCACAGGCCGGAACAGTCCTCGGCCGGTCCCCTGACACCCTGCGCGACAGCCTGCCCCAGGTCCTGCACTCCAACCTCTGGCGCCTGCATGGCCGTGTCGCCTTTGCGCGCGGCGAGCAGTCCCGCTCCATTGCGTTGCACAACCGCGCGCTCAAGCAAGCCGAAATCGCGCACGACTCACGGGCGATTGGCCTCGCTCACTTCTATCTCGGGCAGTGCTACCGCCAGGTCGGCGACATGGCGATCGTGCGCGAGCACATTGCCGAAGCCGCGGCCGCACTGCACGCCGCGGGCGACAAGCGTCACCTCGCGATGGTGCACTCCCTGTCTGCCGTGATGCTCGCGCAGACCGGACGCTATGACGAGGCCAACGCCGCGCTCCGCCAGGCCGAACGCATGGCCTCGCTGCTGCAGGCAGACGACGTGCTGGCGACGGTGTATGGCAACCAGGCCAACGTGGCGCTGATTCGTCATCGGTATGAACAGGCACTCGCCCTTGCCGAGCGTGCGGTGAATGTGCACGAAGGTCTTGGCCAGGGTCCCGGACTCTCCGTGGCACTCGCGACGCTCGGGCAGATCTGCGTCCGTGTCGGTAACCTCGATCGCGCCGACACGGTGCTGCACCGCGCGCTCGAAGTGCGGAGCGCCATGCAGTTCCACGAAACCACTGGCGCCGTCTACGACACGCTGGCGCAGATGTCGCTGATGCGCGGCGACTACGAGAACGCCGCGGAGTATCTCCGCCAGGCGGCTGAAGCCTACGGCGCATACGGCCGCAATACGAGCCGCTGGTATGAGTGGTCGCTGCGCGTGATCGGCGCGCGACTGGCGACGCGCCGCGGGAAGCCGGACGAAGCGCTGGCGATCGCCGACGAGATCGCCAAGTCGACCAACGCGCCGCCCGCGGAGACCATCGAGGCCGAGCTGATCGCCGCCGAAGCGTTGCTCTCCGCAAGCCGCATCGATGAAGCCGAGCATCGCCTCACCCAGGTCGAGTCGCGCCTCGATCCGCGGACCACGCCCGGCGCGTGGGGCGAGTTCCTCAGGCTGCGCGGCGACCTGCGCGCGCGGCAGACGCGGACCACCGAGGCGTACCACGACATCGCGCAGAGCTCGAGCGTCTTCGAACTGGTCGGCGAGCGTTACCAGGCGGCCGTCAGCCAGCTGGCCCTCGCCCGCCTCGCCGCGAAGGCCGGCGCCAAGTCCACCGCCGACCGTCACTATCAATACGCGGCGCAAGTCTTCCAGGCGCTCGGCGCCACACGCGATCTGGAACAGGTCCGCATCGCGATGGCCGCCGCGCAATCGCCGGGCACCGGCGAATACGTCGGATCCCCTGCGGATGCGGATGATGCGCTCGTCAGGCGCCTCGTCGATGCCGCGGTGCTGCCTGATCTTCTGGCGCGTGAACTCGCGGAAACGCTGCTCGAGGCGGTGAGCGGCGACGTGACGGCGGTGTTTGCGGAGTTGCCGGGCGGCGACGTACGCCTGATCTCGTTTGCGGGCACCGACGCGGAAGGCGCGCGCACCGTGGCGCGTCTCGCGATCCAGGGCGGCGCCTACGGCGCGGGCGCGTTGATCGTCGAACCGATCGGCCGCGAGCCCGATGGCCCGCGACATGCCGCCGTGGCGACGCCGCGCCCGCTGGGGCATCCCCAATTGCGCCGCGTGCGCATGATGGCCGCCGTTGCGCGACAGGGCTTCGATCTGTGCGGCGTGCGCGATCGGCCCACGCCGACCGTCGACGCTACAACCGAACGGCCACTCGAACCGCTGCTGCCTGGATTCCTCTGCGCCAGTGCCGCCATGACGCGCGTGGTCGACCAGATTCAGCGCCTGCAGGGCAACGACCTCACGGTGTTGATTACCGGTGAGAGCGGCACGGGCAAGGAACTCATCGCGCGCGCGATCCACGTCGGCTCGTCACGCAACGCCGCAACCTTCCTGCCCTACAACTGCACGACCACCACGCGCGAACTGGCCGACAGCCAGCTGTTCGGCCACCGCCGCGGCTCGTTCACCGGCGCGGTGTCGGATCAACCCGGCCTGATCCGCACGGCCGCCGGCGGCACGCTCTTCCTCGATGAAGTCGGCGACCTGCCACTCGATGTGCAGCCGAAGCTCCTGCGCTTCCTCGAGCAGGGCGAGATCATGCCAGTCGGCGAAAACCGGCCGCAACCCGTCGACGTGCGCGTGCTCGCGGCGACAAACGCCGACCTCGAACAGCGCGTCGCCGAAGGCAAGTTCCGCGAGGACCTCTACTACCGCCTGAGCGTCATTCGCATCCACGTGCCGCCACTGCGTCAGCGGCGTGAAGAGATTCCCCACCTGTCGACGTTCTTCCTGCGGGAAGCGTCGGATCGCCTCGGCAAGCCGGATCTGCAATTGAGCTCCGACGTGCTCGATCTATTTGCGCAGTACTGGTGGCCGGGCAACGTTCGCCAGCTTCGCAACGAACTGCAGCGCGCCGTCGCCATGGCGCCGCCGGGCGGCACTATCGGCCCCGAACACCTGTCCGCCGATCTGACCGCAACCGTGCCGGCATCCTCGTCGCCCTCTGGTCCGGGCCGCGTCGCATTGCGCGGCGGTCAGACCCTGGCGTCCGTCGTTGATGAAATCGAGCGCGACCTGATCCGCGAGATGATGACCCGCCACCGCGGCAACATCTCCGAAACCGCCCGCGCCCTCGGTCTCACACGACGCGGACTCTACTTAAAGCTCAGGCGCCTCGGCCTCGAGAACGCCTCCGAAGTGAATACAAAGTAGCCAGTTACGCGGATAGCTGGATACTTACTAACCACCCCATCGTCTGTCCAGACGGTCCAGAAAGTCCCACAAACGCTGAAAACAGGCCACTTCTGTCGCTTTGGTGCTGGCACGGGGTGCCTTGCACGGAAACGGCGCGGAACTTGGATTGTCATGCAGCATTGCAATCCCTGCACGACCCCGGCGCCGATGTGAATGGCGGCGGGTTTACTGACCCTGGAGCGAGCTGTGGCTAACCCAAGACCCCGTGGGAAGAGCGTGACGCAACGATCGTCGGAGCGGATGAACGTGAGCCTGCCGGCGCGCATTACCTGGAAGGACGCATCGGGCGCCGTGCGATTCGCGTCGGTGATGACGCATGATGTGAGCGAAGCCGGCGTATTCGTGGAATGCGAAGCGGGCGCGGCTATCCCGCTGTTTCGGCTTGTGCACCTGCAGGTTGAGCGTTCCGCTGCCGCGAACGTGCAATTGCCTTCGCGACTGCGCGAGGGCCGCGTGCTCTCTGCGGTCTGGCGCGTAGCGCCATGCCGTCGCTCGACGGGCACGCCGTCTGGCTATGCGCTGCGTTTCCTGGTTGACCCGGTGCAGACCGCGGTCAGTACGACGGCACCAGCGCTCGAAGCAGTTGCTGTTTGATGAAGTAGCAAGTATCAAGTAGCAAGTATCAAGAAGACCTTGAGCCTGGCCCGTTTTCGTGGACACCTTTTGTGGCGCAGAATGCGCCAAGGAGTTCACGATGGCTCGTCGACAACGTCCAATCTATTCTCCCGAGTTCCGGGCCGAAGCGGTGCGCCGCGTCCGGAACTCGGATGAGCCCCTGTTGACCATCGCGCGCGATCTGGGGATCTCCGCTGGATCGCTGAAGAATTGGGTCGAGTCCAGTCGGCCCAAACCGGAGGTGCCGCTCACGGATGACGAGCGCGCGGAGTTGCGCCGCTTGCGGACGGAGAACCGTGAGCTCAAGATGGAGCGCGAGATCCTAAACAAAGCGACGGCCTTCTTCGCCAAGCAGAGCGAGTGAGATTTCAATTCATCGCTGCGGAGAA
>CAZVLS010000026.1:0-38530 GCA_964628295.1 uncultured Acidobacterium sp. | reverse complement strand
ATACGCATAACACCCCTGATCTTGTATGGTGTTGCGTCGACCCACTGAATTCACCGGACGCACTCCTTGCTACTTGCTACCTGATACTTGCGACTCTCAGTCTCGACACGAGCGGCAGGAGAATCATGCCGCTCGCTGCCGCGACCGTCTTGAACGGCATCCACTCCGGATACGCGATCAGCGCCGGTATCCCGAACAGCGGATCTCCCCCACCCAGTCGCAGCACCAGCGACACGCTGAACGCCGCGACCGATCCCGCGAGGTTCGCCTTCGGGTCGTAGAGCGCGTAGACCAGCTGCGGGAACAGCAGCACGAACACCAGGTCGCTGGTGAAGAACCAAAGAGCCTGCACGCTCTGCACCCGGATCGCCATCCACACCGCGGCCAGCCCAATCACGACAATCGAGGTGCGAATGATCGCGGTGAGGCTTCGCGGCGACAGGTCCGGCCTCAACAGCCGAAGGCACACGTTCCAACTGAACATCGATCCCGCTGACAGGATCGACGACGAGAAGCTCGAGGTCACGGCGCCAATGATGGCGGCAAGACCGAGCAATCCGATGGCGCCCGGCATCACGTGCTTGAAGATCAGCGGCATCGCGTCAGCGGGCTGAGCCGCCAGCCGCGCTGCCAGCTCAGGGGACCACGCGTACCCAAACGCGGCCAGGCCGATCAGCACCGGCGGGATGGTCAGCGCGATCGTGAACAGCCCCGACAGGATCGAGTGAGCACGTGCCGCATCGGGCGTCCGGCACGACAGGACTCGCTGGAAATAGCAGTTCCAGGGTACGCCGCCGAGCATCAGCATGATGCTGGCGTCCCACCAGCTGATGCTCGAAAACGATTCGGCATGCGGCGCTGACTGGTAGGTCTGCCACATCGCGTCGAGACCACCGGCCGCCGACATCGCAATCGGCGCCGCCGCTGCGAGACCGATGCACACCAGCACGAGTTGAAACGCGTCGGTATACGCCACCGCCCACATCCCGCCGGCCATCGTGTAGAGCGTCACCACCACCGCCGAGATGACAATGCCGGTGACGAGGTTGAGATCGAGGATCACGCCAAGCGTGGACCCCAGCGCGACGAGGAGTTCCGCGCTCCAGAACGTCTCGGCGAGCACCGCCGGCACTGAAAGCACCACGGCCCATCGGGCCCCGAAGCGGGCCTCGAACGGGTCGATCAGCGTGTGGTACTCGAGCGCGCGCATCCGCCGCGCGAAGAACACGCCGCCGATGATCAGGCTGATACCAAAGCAGACGCCGCCCTGCAGTCCGCTGGCGAGACTGGAGCGATAGACTCCTTCGGCGGTGCCGAGCAGATAGCCGCCGTCCACCCACGTCGCCGTCATGGTGAACGTCGCCAGCCACAGCGGCATGTTGCGACCGGCGACCATGAACTCGTCGAAGCTCGCGCCACGGGCGCGCCGTGACGCCAGCCAGCCGATCAGGACGAACGCCGCGTACATCAACGCGATCGCGATCAACGCCATCAGTCAGCCGTCACGAGACGTATTGAACTCTTAAGGCCTTAAGACCTCAAGACCTTACGACGTTCTGTTACCATCCTTCGCATGGAAGAACGTCTTAAAGCTGCGTGGATCGGTGGCTCAGTCCTCGTCAAGGGCGCCGTCGTCTCGACGGAAGATCTCGTGATCGATGGACAGGTCGAAGGGACGATCGAACTTGGCAATCACGGCCTCACGATCGGCGCCAGCGCCATCGTGGTCGCGGATCTCGTCGCCAAGTCGGTGACGATCGCCGGCACCGTCAAGGGCAACGTGATGGGCAGCGCGAAAGTGGCCTTGAAGTCGACCGCGAAAGTGGAGGGCGACATCATCGCACCGGCCTTTGCGATGGATGAAGGCGCCCTCCTTGTCGGGAAGGTTGATACCGGCTCGAAGAAGAAGTAACTACTTCTGCTCGAGCATCTTCTTGATCTGGGCCACCGTGTTGTTGACCTGGATCATCTGAATATCCTTACCAATTGCTTTCGTTGACGGGCCAGGGTCGCCACTGAGCCCGTTGTTGACGCGCGGCGGCGCGTTCGGATCCTGCTGGCGGCCACCACCGCCACCGCGCTGCTGGGCGGGCGGCGTTTCGCCGCGGGCGATCATCGCTTCACGCGCCAGCCGCGCATCGCGCGCGGCTTTCCACTGCTCAGGGGTCTGCCCCGTCGGATCGAACGGCACCGTCTTGTAGTTCTGGCGCACGTAGACGCCAGGCGCCGGCTCGAGGTAGAGCATCTTCGAGGTCTCCATCATCGCGCCGTGGCCGCCGATCGGCAGCTTCTTCTCGTACATGTACATCTGCACGTCGTCCATGTACTTCGTGTAGAAGTCGGGCACGTAGTAGACGTTGACGCCACGGCCTTCGTACTTCTTGTCCATCTCTTCCGCGGCTTCCTTCATCATCTGCTGGCCGCCGCCGTGGTCACCCATCACGAAGATGTTCTTGAAGCCGTTCCAGACCTGGCTTTCAATCTCGGCAAGCTTGAGGCCCTTGAAGATCTCGCGAGAGACGGTGATGCCGCCGGGAATGTTGCTGCCATCGCTGACACCGGTGGCGCCGACGTCGATCGGCATCACCGGCGCGACGAGCGTGTGGCCAAGCGCCTTCGCAATGTCGATCGCCGCGCGCTGCGACATGATCGTGTGGCCCGCGAGAATGTTGTGCGGACCGCGCGCCTCAGTGCCGCCGTTGGCGATGATGACGTTGATGAAGCCGGCCTTCTGCTTCTCGACCACTTCGCTCGACGTGAGCAATTCGAGCTCGACGAGCTCTGATGGCGGACGGCCAACCTGTGCAAGCACCGGCGCGCTCACGAAGAGAGCGGCCATAAACAGCGTGAATCGTTTCATAAATAAAAATCCCCCAGACCCGCAATCAACGCGGGCTGGGGGATTCTACTTCTTCTAGCTACTGGCTACTGGCTACTGACTACTTCCTGGGAACCAGCTTCAGCAGCCGCCCGGCTGATCCATCCGTCAGCAGGTAGAGCGCGCCATCGGGACCGGTGCGCACATCGCGAATCGCTTCCGGCTTCGGCTGCAGATCCTTCAGCAAGCGTTCTTCACCGGTGATCTTTTCGCCGTTCAGCGTGAGCCGCACGAGATCGCGCGTGCCGTGGCCGCCGATGAACAGGCTGCCCTTCCACTGCGGGAAGAGGCTGCCGTTGTAGAACGTCATGCCGCTCGGCCCGATGATCGGATCCCAGTAGTAGATCGGCTGTTCCATGCCGGCCTGCTGCTGGATGCCGCCGGTAATGGCGCCGCCCTGGTACTCGATGCCGTACGCGATCGTCGGCCAGCCGTAGTCCTTGCCCTTGCGAGAGACGTTGAGCTCGTCACCGCCGCGCGTGCCGTGTTCAACTTCCCACAGCTCGCCCGTGGCGGGGTTCAACGCCGCTGACTGGATGTTGCGATGACCGAACGACCAGATCTCCGGTCGCACGCCTTCCTTGCCGACGAACGGGTTGTCCTTCGGAATCGATCCATCGGTGTTGATGCGGACGATCTTGCCAAGACCGCTGTCGAGCTTCTGCGCCTGCATGCGGCCCGGGATGATCGAGCGGTCGCCCTGCGTGATGAACAGCGTGCCGTCACGTCCGAACACGAGGCGGCTGCCGAAGTGCAGCGGCGACGCCATCGACGGCGTCTGGTGATAGATCACCTGCACGTCATCCACGCGCGGCGCAGCCGCATCGTCGACAAACTTGCCGCGCGCTACGGCGGTGTTGTTCTCGTTGTTCGGCTTGGGTTCCGAGAGGCTCCAATAGATCAGACCGTTCTTCGCGAAGGCGGGGTCGAGCGCGACATCCAGCAATCCGCCCTGTCCGCGGGCCGCCACTTCCGGCAGGCCGGTCACGGGCGCCGACAGCTTGCCGTCGGCGCTCAGCACGCGCAGGCGGCCGGGCCGCTCGGTGATGAGCATCTTCCCGCCAGGCAGGAACGCGACGCTCCACGGGTTCTGGAGTCCTTCAACGACCGTGACGACGTCGAACGCAACGTTGAGCTTCTGCTCTGGTGCGTCGGTCTGGCCAGCGAAGGCCGGCTTCTGTTCAGGATTGTTGGCCGGTCTCGGATCAACGGGCGTCTGCGCAAGCGCCGGCGATGCCAACGCCAGCACGGCGGCCAGCGTGATGTACGACTTCAGTCTCATAAATTAGGTCTCCGCAGGCCCGCTTCCCCTCAGGCCCAAACGAAGATCTTACACAAGCCTGAGGGTAATCGGTGGACCGCCCGCCGCGGCGCTAAACGACGGACACTGTCGCCGGGAGGCCAAGGAATTCGCCGTATTGCTCAGCAGCATTGGCCAGCGCGCGGGTCTGGTGCGGGGTCAGTTTCTTGTACGGTGCGACGTCGATCGTGACGCTGTTGCCGCCGATGGTTCGCGACCAGCCGCCGGCGAGGCGTCCATCAACGATCAGGTGGTTCGCGAAGGCTCCGTTGGTGCGAGCGGCGATGTTGGCCGCGCGTTCCGCGTCCACCACCAGGGCGCGATCCTTGTACGCGATCAGGTATTCGTCGTAGTTGGGCAGCAGCATCACCGGCAGCCGTCCCGAGGGTTTTGCCGTCGGTTGATCCCCGCTCCAGAACACGAGCCCGCCGATCTTCGTCGCGTCGAGCGCCGGACGCGCCGCTTCGACCGCGCGCTGCGACTCCGTGAGCGTGAAGCCTGACCACCACGAAAAGTCGCGGACGGTTGCGGGGCCGTGGCTTGCGAAGTAGCGGCCGGCAAGGCGCGCAAGCGCCTCGTCGCGATCGAGCGTCTTGCCTGCCGGCGCGCGCTCCTCCAGGAGAGCATAGGTGAACTGCTTGCCCACGCGCGGTCCGCTGCAGATCACGCCTTCCAGTTCGGCGTGCATCATCAGGTAGCCAAGCTTCAGGCCGTCGGCCGGGATGCGCGCGCGCTTCAGCTGCTCACCCAGCTCGGCGCGGGTCATGTGCTTGCCGCCTTCGAGCACGCGATGAATCATCGCGCAGCTTTTCTTGAAGATCTTGTCGTCGAGCCCGAGCTGCCGGTAGTAGTACGCGTTCACGGCGTGCACGCGCGGGCCACTCAGCGCCAGCATCCAGCGGATGTCTCCAGGGGCGACAAAGTGCCACGTCGGACGCAACACGTGCGTCCGCAGGATCGCTCCTTCATTGAAGGCCTGCTCGATGTCGGCGTCCTGGCTGCCTGGAATGCGCAGGCCAATCGCCCACTTCGCGGCCGGGTAGTCCTGCGCCTGGACGGCGCACAGCCTCGACACGACCTGCGCGGGCTTGCGCCGTTGCGTGGTGTCGATCAGTTCTTGATGGCGGAGCCGCTGCGTCAGAATCTGCGTTGTGCTGGCGGCCATGGGGAAGTTGCCGTCTGCCAGACCGGGGTCCACCAGGACCCCGGTCTCGCGAACGTCACTATCAGTAACCCAGGGGAACGTTGCTGTCAAAGCGAACACGAAGCACGGTTCCTTCCGGAAGATGGACGTCCTTGCCTTCAGTTGCCGCGATGACGCCGCCGCCGCCGATCAGCACGCCGGCGATCGCGCCCTTCACGCCGCCGAGAATGCCGCCGATGATGGCGCCGACCGCGGATCCTGCACCAATGCGGCCCGCCTCGCCCTTGAGGCCGTCACTTTCGAGCGCCTGCGTCACGTACGCCTTGGTGTTGAAGGTGCGGCCGTTGATGTTGATGCGGTTGAATTCAACCGTCAGGCTGCCCTTGCGATCGGTGCGGCTCGCACGATCGACCGACGTCACCCACCCGGTCAGCACCGAGCCGGCGGGAATCAGCAGATCGTTGCCGCGCTACAAGTCGATCATCGTCGTCGCCTCGACACGATCCTCGGCCTGCGCCGTATCCGACGTGAGTCCCGTCACCAGCTTGACATCGACTTCGCTGCCGGCGGGAATCTCGAGCCGGCCCTGGACCGAACCAATCCGATCATTAGCGCGTCCGCCTCGGACGCCGGTGCGATCGCCACGGTAGACCCCTGTTGAGGACGTCTGTCCATTACCGATGCGCGCCATGTAGCGATCGATGCGATCGCTCAAGCGCTGCCGCTCGGTGCGGGTTACCGCATCACCACGGCGCTGCTTCACGCGCAGGTATCCCAGATCGTCGCGGATCTCGGTGATCTCCTGGCGATCGGTGATCGACTGGCTGTTGCGGTCGTAGGCCGCCTGCGCATCCTCGTAGCGGCGCTCGAGCGTCGCCATGTCCACGGCTACCTGCGCGAATGCCACGTTCGAAGCCAGCAGCAGTGCGCCTATCGTCATTCCGAATTTCATCGTTCACCCCCAACGCGCATAAGCGCGCTTTCCAACCACCTGAAGAGCAAGGGTTGTGCCGGGGCAATTCAATGCGAGACTGGTAAACAAGCTCGTCTGTCTACCGATTGTGTGGAGTCGATTACCTCAACATGACAATCAACGTCGGCAGGCTTTTTGAAATGACCGTGGTGAGGACATGACCATGAAACTGCTGAGCCGGCTGGTGCTCGTCATCACGCTGACCGCCACGTCTCTGGCGGCACAGACCAAGGTGACGCCACCCAAGAACAAATACACGCCGCAACAGGACGTGCAGATTGGACGCGAAGCTGCCGCCGAAGTGCGGAAGGAATATCCGGTCATTACTGACGACCAGATTGAAAGCTATCTCGAACGGCTCGGTGATCGCCTCGTTGAAGCCGCGCCGCGCGAGCTGAACAACCCGGTGTTCGAATATTCGTTCACGCCGGTCAACCTGAAGGACATCAACGCGTTTGCGCTGCCGGGCGGACCGATGTTCGTCAACCGCGGCATGATCGAAGCCGCCGGCAGTGAAGCTGAAGTCGCCGGCGTGATGGCCCACGAGCTTGCGCACGTGCTGTTGCGTCACGGCACCGCGAATGCGACGAAGGCCCAGGGCTTCCAGATCGGCGCGCTGGCCGGAGCGATTGCCGGCGCTGTCGTTGGCGGCGGATGGGGCGAGCTGATCTCGCAGGGATCGCAGTTCGGGCTGGGCACCTGGCTGATGAAGTACAGCCGCGACTATGAAAAGCAGGCCGACCTGGTCGGCGCGCAGATCATGGCGCGCGCTGGATACGATCCGCGTGAGCTGGCGAGGATGTTCGAAACCATCGCGAAGCAAGGCAACGGCGGACCGCAGTGGCTGAGCAGCCATCCGAATCCGGGCAACCGCACCCAGTACATCAACGCGGAAGCGGCGCAGTTGCGCGTGGCACCGCGGCCGGGCGATCAGGGCTTCCAGCAGACCAAGTCGCGGCTCGCGCAACTCGGCGCCGCGCGCACCATGGCCGACATCGAACGTAACGGCGGTAATGGCGGAATGGGCGGCGGCGGCGGTCGTTCGACCGGTTCGGTCGGTCGGATCGGTGAAGCCGTGCCGGCGCCTTCGCGCCAGTATCGAACGGTGCAGGGTGGCCAGTTGTTCACGGTCAGCGTCCCGTCGAACTGGCAGGCTGTGACGTCGAACAACTCGATCAAGTACGTGCCGCAGAATGCGTACGGCGATTACAACGGCCAGGTCACGCTGACCCACGGTGTGGAACTGGGCGTCGCCCGCGCTTCGTCACGCAATCTGGACGCGGCCACGCAGTCCTTGATCGAGGGATTTCTGCGCGGCAACGACGGTATGCGCCTCGCCGGCCGCCAGGAGATGTTCCAGATGTCGGGACGCCAGGCGATCGTCACGCCGCTCGAAGGCCGATCCGTGGTTGGTGGTGCTGAGCGCGTCGAGGTTCACACCACGCTGCTGAACAACGGCGACCTGTTCTATCTGCTGACCGTGGTCCCCGATCGCGAAATCACCGCTTACGGAACGGCCTTCGATCGCGTCGTGCGCTCGGTGAGGCTGAATGATAGGTAAGGCCAATAGTCGAATGGGCCAATAGGCCAATAGCAAACGTTGCGTACGAAGAAAAGGCCCGGGAGAATTCCCGGGCCTTTCCTATTGGCCTATGGGCCTATTGGCTATTCATTACTCGCCGTCAGCGAAGGCGCGGCGTCTGCCCTCAGCGTCAGGATATCCGCTCGCGCCATGCCCTTCGCCTTGAGCGCTTGCACTCGCGCGTCGAGGTCTGGCTTCGAGGCGCGAATCGCATCTTCGAGCGACTGACCTTCGGTCAGCACGCGATGCTTCAGCAGGATGAACGGCACCTGCGTGTTGCGCGCGGCGTGCGCGAGCGTGGCGAACTGCTCGGCATCCGTAAAGCCCTCTGCCGCCAACGGCATCTTCGTGCCGCGGGCGAGCACGGGCTTCATGCGCGCGTGAAGTTCAGGCGCCGACACCGGAATCGTCATCACCAATTTGGGAGCGCTCTCCGGTGCCGGCGTCTCGACGGCGTCATTCGAAGCCACGCGTGGGACACGTTTCACGCGTTTTGGCTTGGCTGGCGCCGCCGGCGCCGCGGGCTCTTCAACGGCTGATGCGGTGACTGCTGCGGGTTCGGGAGCCGCGCCTTCGCGGTTCATGTTGATCTCTGTTCCGATCCACGCGCCAAGTGCAATTCCACCGAGCAGGCCGAGCGTCGCGGCTGAGGTTTTACCGGTTTTCATCTCTCACCTCCATCAATCTCACTGCTGCCAGGTAGTCCAAGATTCGTGCCGCCACGGATCCTCGTATTTGCGAGAGATATGGCCGGTTTTCGCTGATTGATCACCGGATTTCTTACACGGTCGCGAGTAAGATGCCGGTGCGAGGTCACGGAAGCTCATGTGCAAAACGCTTCTCCTTTCAGCGCTTCTCACGGTCAACGGCAGTGCAGTCCTGGCGAACGAACAGCAACCGGCCGCACCGAGGCCGGTGCCGACTGTGGTCATGGCACCGAAGCCCGTGCAGACGCCGGCATACAAGGCGGGACTGAAACCGTGGGTGAAGCTGTCGGAAATCAAAGCCCGGCACAAAGGAGCGGACTGGAGCGAAGCGATCGCGGATGACGGTCGCCTGATGGCCGAGTACCACTCGGCCGCGCCCGGATCAAAAGTGTCGAAGCGATTCCATCCCGATACCCGCGAGTGGTTTGCGATCCTCGAAGGTGAAGTGCGCGTTGAGATCGAGGGCCAGGAGCCATTCACGGCGACGCGCGGTTCGCTCGTCAACATCCCGCGACAGACGATCTACTCGCTCGAAACAGTCGGCACATCACCAAGCCTGCGCTTCTCTTTGAACGTGTCAGGCGCAAAGACGGTGTTCCCGAAGGACTCACCGGCACCTGCGGCGCCGGCCGGGACGGCATGGACCGAGGTGCGTATTAACCGCACGCCCGGACGCTACGACGAATTCAATCAGCCCCAGACCAACATCCACGCCGAGGCGGCGAAGAACGAGAAGTATTCGGGCGGCCGCTTTGTTCGTGACGACAAGTCCGAGATGCTGATCATCTACGGGCACGAGAAGAACCTGCCGCCGCTCGATCCAAACGACAAGGGACACTTCCACGCCGAGAGCGCGGAGATGTGGCTCGTGTTTTCAGGGAAGATCCGCTACTCGTTCGAAGGCCAGCAGCCGTTCACCGCCAGCGAAGGGGACGTCGTCTACGTGCCCGCAAATACCTGGCACGCCACGCGCTTCATCGGCGACAACGCCTGCCGCCTGTCGATCACCGAGTACGTCGGCAACGCCCTCCTCCTGCCGCCTCAACAGTAAAGCCGCCGCCGTTGAAGTTGGGGTCTGACCCCAACAACAACGTTCGTCGGGTTGCTGCTAGAGCGAATTTGACATTGGGGTCTGACCCCAATATCAACGATTGTTGTTTTTCAGAAGTCGAGGTTGGCCGTCAGGCGCGTTCCGTCAGAGCGGAATGCATCGGCAAGCAGGCCGATGCGTCGCTTCGCTTCGGCCAGGTCGTGAGTGCCAAGCGTGATGTTCAGAAGATCGATGTACCACGGCAACTTGGTCGAATCCATCAGGTAGCGTTCGACGATCTCGCGCGCGATCGGCAGCGTGGTCGTCTTCGAGTTGTCGTGGACATCCCGATTGCCGGCCGCGAGCAACTTGGCGTATTCCTCCCGCAACAGGCGTTCGACCAATGCCTTTGAGAACGTGTCGCCTTCCTTGATGCCGGTCTCGGCGTCATCCGCGGTCATGGTGGCGCCCTTGTGCAACCACTCCCACAGGATGCTCAGGCGGATCTCCCCGGTCGCCATGTCCTCCATCAGGTAGAGCACATCGTCATTGCCAAAAAAGTCGGCGGGCTTCAGCGCGGCGGCTTGCATGCCCTGGCCAAAGGCGTTGCCGTATTGAATCGCCACGCTCATCAAGTCACGTGCTCCGCGAATCGTGCGCGGCGCAGGCTCGAGTTGTGCGAGGTCTGCGGCGTCCTTCTCGGTATACGTGAGTGGCGGAAACGATCGCCCAAGCTGATTGGCGTCGCCGATCCTCTCCCATACCGGCCGGACGATGTGGACCATCTTCCAGTGGGCGACCCACTTGCCGCTGGCGCCTTCGCGCTGTTCGCGTTCCGCGCCGGCGGTGGCGCGCTTCATACCGGCCGCGACACCTGCTTCAGAGCCGACCGGGATATTTGGCTCCATGCCACCCTGCCAGAGCGCGAACCGCCCGTTCGAGTCAGGCGTGTTCACCGCTCGACGCACGCGATCTTCGTACGTGCGCATGTAGCCGTAGGTCATCGTGATCGCATCAATGTTCGGGTTGACGAACGAGCGATCCCACGCCAACGCGTCGGACACGCTGTTGATGTAATCCCAGCGGCCGGTGTTGAAACCGACGAAGTGTGCGCCGAGAGCGGCGCGGATTTCCATCAACTGAAGGCACGCCTCGACCTGCTCAACGAGTACGTAGGTCTTGATGGTGCCGGCCGCGAGTTCGAGGTGCTGCTCGAGTGCTGACAGGATGTCATTCCACAACGCTGCTTCCTCGGCCGTCTGAATCTTCGGCAGATAGAGCACGATCGAGGCGCCGCTGTCGATCAGGCGGCGGTGGTTGTTGGTGATGTAGAGCGCCGCGTCGACGATCGATGCAGAGAATCCCGTGCCGTCGGCGTTACGCACCTGCCGATCGTCGAGATGCAGGCCGCGCGCGCGGTAGATCTTCGTGGTGAACGACAGCTGCTGTCGCCAGTCCGTGATGATCGTCCGGCCCAGGAACCCGTTGGCCCAGGCGTTCATCTCCTTCGCGACCTGCTCCGCCACGCCGAGAAAGATCGGATCCTCGTGAATCGCCAGCTTCAGGTTGCGCTGGTTGTCGAGCGACATGGCCGAGACCTGGCCGAGGGCGTCCTCCCCGTCGAACATCCATCCGTCGGCGCCACTAAGCAGCGCGTAGGCGACGTTTCGCAGCCCCACTTCGACAGGAACACCGGGTCTGGCGGCGGGACCCGTGCCCTGGATCCACTGCCGTTGCAGGTCCCGCGGAATTTCACTGCCGGTAAACTTCCCGGCTCTGGCGTCGCTGACCTTGATCGTGGTTCGACCGATCACGGCGTCCGGATCAAGAAAGGTGATGCGCTCCTTGGCGGCGGCGCGATCGGCGCGGCGCTTGATGCGCGCGTCCATGATCGCCTTGCGCGCGAGGTCGAACGGCGCCAGCGCCTCGAGGGCGCGGACCGCCTCGGGCGTGATCACATCTCGATAGTCGGTCTGGACGGTCTTCCTGAACTCAAGCGCCATGCGTCACCTGCCCGGAACAATCCACAACAGTAGTTCAGATTCGTCCACCTTGGTCGTGCGTGTCGGCGCCCAGCCAGGCATCGCGAACTTGTGCGAGACGATCCGCGTGCCTGGAGCCAGCGCTCGCAACTTTGGCTCGATCCTCTGCATGATGGTCGTCGACAGGTAGGCCGTGACGACCGTGGCCGAACTCAAGTCAGCTGCGAAGAGATCGCCGGCGATGAATGAGACACGATCGGTGACCTGCGCCTCATCCGCGATCTGTCTGGCGGTGTCGACCCATCGCGGATCGATTTCGATACCAATGCCTTTGGCGCCGTACTTCTGCGCCGCGATGATGGGAATGCGTCCGTCGCCAGAGCCCAGGTCGATGACCGTGTCGTTCGGTCCCGCATTCGCCAGCCGGAGCATCGCGTCGGCGATGTTGTGGCGGGTCGGCGTGTAGTGAATATCCGGCGTGCGGACGGGCTGTTGCGCCACCAGAAATGCCAGCAATCCGGCCAGGAGCATCTGGCAAGGCTAATCGATTTTCTGCGGCTTCTGCGGCATACTGCGCGGATGATTCGCACCGCCTTGCTTGCCCTCGCCGTCACCGTGATCGTGACGTCAGCCACCCGCGCCCAGGCGATCGGCCCGAAGGAAAAGGCCCAGCCGGTGGCCGGCGATGCCGGCATGTCGTACCGAGAGGTCATGAACAAGGACCAGTTCCGCGTGCTGCAGGACTGGGCCGAGCCCGGCGCCGTGCGCCGCATGCACAATCACCCGGGCACCACCTATCACGTGCTGACGCTGTTGACCGGTCAGTTGTTGCTCACCGTGGAAGGCCAGGCACCTGTAGAAGTGAAGGCCGGCGATGTCTTGGAGTTTGCGCCCGGCGTGATGCACGGCTTCAAGAACACCGGCACTGTTACCGCGACGATCGTTGAGGTATTTGGAAAGCCCCAGAAGTAAAAGGCTACTGCTGTTGCGTGGGCGGTCCGATGAAGTCGATCAGGTTGCCCCTCACGCCCGTCCGCTGCCACACCTTTTCGTAAACCGGCTCGAAGGCCGACCGGTTGATCACACGCATCGCGACATCGTTCGCCAGGCGCTCGGTCTGCACATACGGTTCATGGGTGTAGATCCAGACGTGCCCGAGTTCGTGTGCGATGGCGGCTTCCGCCTCTGAAACGCTGAGCCCGTAGATGAAGTCGCGATCGATCGAGATCACAAACGGTCCCGTGCGGCCCGAGAGGGTTTCCACCGACATCACCAGCGGATTGTGATCGACGAGGTCCACCTGCACGCGCTCGGTGATCTGGAGGCGGCCCCGCAGGTCGTCGGTCATCTGCTGAAGCAGCACGACCTCAGTACGATCGCTGCCTCTGCCAATCCACACATCTGCAGCTGCCGGGAGAAGCTCCAAGCGCAGAGGTGCCAGCCACAATAAGAGAACCACCCCAAGTTGATTCATGGGCGACGCGATCCGTTTTTGCTGAGAGCCTTGACGAAGTCTACCGGATCCGGGACTTGTTGCATCCCTCGATCAATCGGTTTGGATCGTAATTTCTGTGATGACAAACGGCTGGCGTGGCCGAAGAACGCGGTCACGCCACCGATTCGTATGAAGCTGATTCAGTCGTGTATCAACCGCGACGCGGCTACGCGGAGGGAAGCCGCAACTGCGCCCGCAGGCCGCCGTGCGGCGATCCGCTCAACACGATCGATCCGCCATACAAGTCGGCAAGATCGGCAACGATCGCGAGTCCAAGACCTGAGCCCGGCGCCGCTTCATCCGCTCTCACGCCGCGCTTCAGCACGGTCTCGCGCAGCGACGGCTCGAGTCCAGGCCCATCGTCGTCTACCGTCGTGACGATCGCGCCGTTCTGCATCGTCGATCGCACCTCGACGCGCCCTTTGGCCCACTTGCACGCGTTGTCCACGAGGTTGCCGAGCATTTCCTCGATGTCCTCGCGACGGCCGCGGACAAAGTGATCGGCGGGCACGTGCACGTCGATCATCAGGTGGCGATCCGCGTGGATCGTTTGCATCGTTCGTGCAAGCGCTTCCGCTGACGTGATCAGCTGGCAGCGCGCTGTCGGATCGGCGCCCGACGCCGACGCTCGCGCGTGTGCGAGGTGATAGTCGATCTGCTTGCGCATGCGCTCGACCTGCTGCTGGATCGCAGCGGCCAGCTCCGGCTGGCCCTGGGCGCGCGCGCGCTCCGCCTGCTGATTCAGCAGCGTCAGTGGCGTCTTGAGGCCGTGCGCCAGGTCGCCGGCCTTGGTCAGCGCGCGATGCACGCGCTGCTCACGATCCGACAGCAGCGCATTCAGGTCGTTGACGAGCGGCTGGACCTCGGTCGGATACTCGCCGTCCAGACGGCTGTCTTTCCCCTCCCGTACGCCGAACAGCCGCACGCGCAGTTGATCGAAGGACGCCAGCCCCTGGCGCACCAGATAAAAGCCGAATACGAGGCTGACGATCCCGCCGGCGAAAGCCAGGAAGATGTTGCGGATAAAGAAGCGGTGAAAGATACCCGGCGCTTCCGGATTGAAGAGCATGTAGTGCGTCAGCAGCAGACCGCTGAACAGGAACAGACCCAGGCTCCAGAGCAGCGCGCCGAGCAGCACGCGCGCGCGCAGCGACAGGATCCTCTTCACGATGCATCCGCCTGCATGCGATATCCCATCCCGCGCACCGTCTCGATCAACGAGCCGCCGACCTTGCGGCGCAGCCGCGCGATAAAGACCTCGACCGTGTTCGAATCGCGATCGAACCCTTGCGAGTAGATGTGCTCCGTCAACTCCGACTGCGAGACGATGCGTCCGCGGTGGTGCATCAGGTACGACAACACGCGAAACTCGTGGCTGGTCAGTTTCACCGGCACGCCGTCCACGGTCACCCGCGCGCCGCGTGGGTCGAGCACGACCGGCCCGCACCGCAGTTCGGGCGTGACCTGGCCGGACGATCGGCGGATGAGGGCACGCAAGCGCGCGAGGACTTCTTCAACCTGAAACGGCTTGGCGACGTAGTCGTCCGCGCCGCCGTCGATGCCCTGGACCTTCTCGTGCCAGCTGCCGCGCGCGGTCAGCACGAGCACAGGCATCGACAATCCTGCTTCCCGCCATTGCTTGAGCACGGTGAGACCGTCGATCTTGGGCAGGCCCAGGTCGAGAATGACCGCGTCGTAGCCCTCGGTTCGTCCCAGGAACTCACCCCGCTCGCCGTCGGCGGCGTGGTCGACGGCATAGCCCGCCCCACTCAGCGCGGCGCTAAGTTGCTCTGCCAGAAGGACTTCGTCTTCGACGAGCAGGATTCTCACTTCTTACTTCTAACCTCTCACTTCTTAACAGTAGCTGAATGAGTCCTTCACGACCCGTTCAGGCGGGGGTCGCTACGCTCATGCCCATGACAACAGGATTCAAGACCATTCTGCTCATCGGCGGCGCCGCTCTCGCCGGCCTCGCCGCCTATCTGCATTTCTACGCGCCGCATCACATGCGCGCCCTCGGACAAGCCCTTCATGGAGGCCAGTAAGCACATGTTGAAATCACTCACGCTCGCGCTCGCAATCTCTGCTGTCGCCGTTAGCGCCTCGGCGCAGGACAAGAAGATCACCACCGCCGACTTTGCCGGCACCTGGAACATCGAAGTAATGAGCCACCAGATCGCGCTCGTCGTCGAGCCGGTCGACGCCGCCAAGGTCACCGCCACGATGATGATGATGGGGCGCGACACGCTGCTCAAGGGCGAGCTGACGGATCGCACGCTGACGCTCACCGGCGTCAAGAGCGAAGCCAGCACCAATGCGGAGCATGCGCCGGCAGGCGGCCCGCAGCATGTCGGCAATACGCCTCCCGCCACCGCGAAGCCGATCACCGTGAAGCTGCTCGAGGACGGCACCATCGAGGGCGAAATGATGACGACCGGTGGTCCGGTCAAGTGGGTCGGCGAAAAGCTGCGCGCGAAGAAGAAGGGTTAGATGTTTCTCACCGGGAAGGCGCTGTCGCGTCGAACGATGTTGAAGGGGATGGGAGCGTCGGTCGCGCTCCCCTTTCTCGAAGCGATGGCGCCGGTCCGTCTTCGCGCCTCCGGCGCCGCAGCGCGACAAGCTCCTCCGCGGCTGATCTGCATCGAACAGGTCCACGGTGCGGCCGGCAGCTCCGCATTCGGTCAACAGAACAACTTATGGTCGCCGGCGATCGCCGGTCGAGAGTTCGACCTCTCGCCGACCAGCCTCAAGCCACTCGAGGCCCTTCGCAACCACATCACCATCATCAGCAATACCGACGTGCCGAGTGCTGATCCAACCGAGGCGCGTGAAATCGGCGGCGACCACTTCCGCTCCAGCGCCACCTGGCTGACGCAGACCTATCCCAAGCGGACGGAAGGCGCCGACGTCGAGTGCGGCATCTCGCTCGATCAGCTGCACGCGCAGCGATTCGGCCAGGACACACCGGTGCCCTCGATGCAGTTGTGCATCGAAAGCGTCGATCAATCGGGCGGCTGCGGCTACGGCTATTCGTGTGTCTATACGGATACGATCAGCTGGGCCTCGCCCACCAAGCCTCTGCCGATGATCCGCGATCCCCGTGTGGTCTTCGATCAGATGTTTGGTGTGCTGGGTTCCGGCACCGGGGCCGAGCGTCGCGAACGCAGGGCGGAGGATCTCAGCATCCTCGACTTCGTGCGAGCGTCAGCCAGGCGGCTCGAAGGTCGGCTCGGCGCGCAGGATCGTGTGCGCCTGACTGACTATCTCGACAACGTCCGCGAAATCGAACGTCGTCTCCAGGCCGTCGAGAAGCGCAACGACAGTGGCGAACCCAGGGAACTGCCAACAGCGCCGCGCGGCATTCCCGATTCGTTCGCCGAGCACGTCAAGTTGATGTTCGACCTGCAGGTGCTGGCGTTTCGCTCGGATATCACCCGCGTGTTCTCGATGAAGATGGGCCGCGATGGGTCCAACCGCGTGTATCCGGAGAGCGGGTCAAACGGCGCGTTTCATATCGTCTCGCACCACGCCGAGAACCCCAGCCGCGTTCGGGAGCTCGCGCGCATCAACACCTACCATGTCAGCATGCTGCCGCACCTGTTGCAGCAGCTCAAAGACACTCCGGACGGCGACGGCACTATGCTGGATAATTCGGTCGTGATTTACGGATCGCCAATGGGGAATCCCAACCAGCACAATCACAAGGGCGTGCCCTTCCTCGTTGCCGGCCACGCCGGCGGCGCGCTCAAGGGCGGCGTCCATCTCAAGGCCAAGAACGGCACGCCGCTGTCGAACGTGATGTTGAGCCTCCTTCACACGCTGGGCCACGACGACCTGAAGAGCTTTGGCGATAGTGAAGGGCCGTTCTCGTGGGCGTGATTCAGCACGGTCTGCGCACGATCGGCCGCATGCCAGGGCTTGCGGCCGTCGTGATCCTGTCGCTCGGTGTCGGGATCGGCGTCAACACCGCGGTGTTCTCCTGGATTCAGGCGATCATCCTCAAGCCCATTCCTGGCGTGGACAACAGCGGCAGCTTCTACCACGTTGAACCAAAGTCAGACACCGGCACCTTCCCCGGCATGTCGTGGCTCGAGTACCGGGATCTTGCGTCGAAGCTGACGGCCGTCGAAGAGTTAGTGGTGTCGCGCATGGCGCCCCTCAACGTCGGCGAGAGCGGTCGCACCGAACGCACCTACGCACAGCTCGTCTCTGGGAATCTGTTCTCCGCACTTCGACTGCAACCCGCAGCTGGACGATTCATTCGCGCCGACGAAGCCGAGCGCCCCGGCGCCGAACCCGTTGTCGTCATCTCGCACGACTACTGGCAGACTCACTACGCGGGATTGCCATCCGCGATCGGCCAGACCATTCGCGTCAACGACAACCAGCTCACGATCATCGGGGTGGCACCCCAGGACTTCCAGGGCACCATCCTCGCGCTGCAGTTCGACCTGTGGGTCCCGGCCACGCTCGCGCCCGTGCTCTTCCCTGGATCTGCTGAACTGACCGACCGTAACCAGCGTGGATACTCAGCGCTGGCACGACTGCGCGCTGGCGCAGACGAGACGCAGGCCGCATCAGAACTGTCCGGTGCCATGCGCGAACTGGCTACGTCGTTCCCGGACAGCAATGGACGAATCGGCGGAGAGCTGTTGCCGTACTGGAAGGCCACACGCGGGCCGCAGATGATGTTCATCACCGCGCTCGGCATCCTGCAGGCGGTGATGCTGCTGGTGCTGCTCGCGGTGTGCGGCAATACCGCCAACCTCGTTCTGGCAAGGGCCAGTTCGCGGTATCGCGAAGTCGGCGTGCGTCTCGCGCTTGGCGCAAAACCCGCGACCGTCGTGAAGCTGATGCTGGCCGAGAACCTGTTGCTCGGGGTCTTTGGCGCGCTGGTCGGGATCGTGATCGCCTGGTGGGGCACGGAAGCGTTACGAGCCATGCCTCCCTACGGTGCGTTCCCGGTCCGGTTCCAGACGAGCCTGGATGCGCTCGGCCTTGCTTTCGCTGTCGGGCTCGGCATCGTCAGCGGCTTGCTGTTCGGCGCCGCGCCTGCGCTGCAACTGGGTCGCGTCGATCCCCAGCAGGCATTGCGCAGCGGATCCAAGTCCACCGGACGAAGTGTCGTGCGCGACACGCTGATGGCCGCGCAGTGCGGCCTGGCGCTGCTGGTATTGGTCGTGGCCGGCTTGTTCTTCGCGAGCTTCGTCGAAACCCAGGGAACCGATCCTGGATTCAAGACGGACGGTCTCCTGCTCGCCACCTACGACCTTAGCGGGACCGTTACCAACGACGAGTATCCGCGTCAGTTCGCGACACGGCTGCTCGACCGGTTGGAGCAGGTGCCGTCGATTGAGTCCGTGGCTCTCGCCAATGCGATGCCGCTCGACATCCACGGTTTGCCCATGCGTGGTTTCGTTCTCGAGGGTCGCGCGCAGACGACCGAGCAGCGCGAGCAGGCACTCACCAACATCGTGTCGCCCGGCTACTTCAAGACCATGTGGATCCCGATGGTGGCAGGCGATGGATTCGCCGGGATGGCCGATCGTTCGGCCCCGGCACAGGTCGTCGTCAACGAAGAGTTCGTGCGCCGCTATGTTGCGCCTGCCGACCCGCTCGGCCGGAAGCTCACGAACGGTGATGTCGATTACACGATCGCCGGCGTGGTGAAGAACTCGACGTACGAGACGTTCGGCGAGCCGCCGACGCCCGCGTTCTTCTTCTCTTACCGCGATCGGGCACGCTACCTGGGAGAGATCCACCTGCGCGCAAAGCCGGGCTCGGAGACGTTGCTCGCGTCGGAAGTGCAGCGGGCGGTTCGGGAGATCGACGCGTCTCTTCCGGTTTACAACATCCGGACCATGGCCGAACACGTGGAGCGCAACCTGTTCCTGCGCAAGATCCCTGCGCGCATGTTTGCGGTAATTGCGCCCCTGCTGCTCGCCCTCGTCGCCGTCGGCATCTACGCCGTGGTCAGTTACACGGTGTCGCAGCGCACGAGGGAAATTGGCGTTCGCATTGCGATGGGCGCCACTTCCGACCGGGTCGTCAGCCAGATCGTCAAGGAAGGCATGATCGTGGCGGCCTCGGGCGTGATGCTCGCGTGGCTGGTCGCGACGCTGGTGCAGACGCACCTGTTCAGCGGCGCTCAAGGCGCGCTGACGGTGCTGATGACTGTGCCGATTGTCTTGCTGGCGGTGGCGGCGTTCTCGTGCTGGTTGCCAGCACGAAGGGCCACGCTGGTCGATCCAGTCGTGGCCCTGCGGTCCGAATAACTACGCGATCATCACCTTGCGGGGATGCTGCGAGTTGTCCTCGAGGAACGTCTTCTTGCCCTCGAGTTCCTTTTCCGTCGGCTGCACCTGGCCGTTGACGTCGGTCACGCGCGACACCAGCGTGTGCTCGCCGGCCGGCGCGTTCTTCCAGGTGTAGTGATACAGCTTCCAGCCGTACTTCGCGGTGGTCGCTGAATCAGCGGTGGCCATGGCCCACGTGCCCTCGTCCACCTTCACTTCAACGTTCTTGATCGGCGTGCCGTCGTTGAGGACGATCACCGTCACCTTGTGATCGGCGCCGTTCTTGGTCACGCGCGCAACGAAGGACTTCAGGTTGAGATGGCTGATCGCCTTCTCGACCCACTTCACTTCGCCGTTGATCATTTCGCCGCGCAGCGTGCGGTACCAGTTCGCCTGGAACTTGCCGAGGTACGGCTCTTCCTGCACGAAGATGTCCGACAGCCACTTCACGTTCGGGGCGCCGTACCAGCCCGGCATGATCAGGCGCAGCGGCGCGCCCTGGTGCTTGGTGAGTGGTTCACCGTTGAGTGCGTAGGCGAGGAACGGCGCGGGATCATTCCCCATCGCGCGTTCACGGTGAATGCTGCGGCCGTACTGCTGTTCGACGTCGAAGTTGGTGCCCCGGAAATTGACTGCTTCCTTGCCGCGATCCGCACCGAAGAACACGATCTCCCGCGCGTTCGGCTTGAGGCCCGCCTTGTCGAGCACGGTCTTGAGCGGCACGCCGGTCCAGCGGCCGTTGCCGATCAGGCCCTGGATCGGCCGACGATTGCCCGAACACTCGAAGCCGGCGATCAACTCCTGGCTGCCCATCTTCTTGATCTCATCAAGCGACAGGGCAAGCGTGGTGTTGACGAGTCCGCCGACCTTCAGGCGGAACGCCACCGGATCGACCTCAGGATGACCGTAGTGCTGCGTGGTGAAGAACTGATCCTTCGGCGTGAACGTGCTCGACAGCGAGCGCGTATCGAACAGGCGCCGATCGGGGGCCGGGTTGGGATTGAACGGCGGGTTCACATGCGAGTCGGAGAAGGGCACCATCACTTCGCCCTGCGCCATCGCCGGCAACACCCATTCAAAGCCCGCCAGCGCGCCCATGGCCGCTGCCGCCAGGCCGCCCCTCATCACGTCACGACGGTTCATCTCGTTAGCCACAGAGGTTCCTCTCTAGAGGGGCCAATAGGCGAATAGGCCAATAGGCGAATGGGAGTGTATCCCAAGCCTATTGGCCCATTGGCCTATCAACCTATTTGCCTAGCAAGTAACGCAGCGATTGTTATTCTTCGCGCCCATCTTCATCAGCAGCGCGATGGTCTCGGGAATCGCCGACAGGCGCTGCACCGGTCCATTGGCCATGTCGACCGTGGTCTGGCCGCTGCGCGCTACCGCCTTCGGATCCGCGCCCTTGCTCACGAGATACAGGATCATCTCGTTATCGCCGCGGGCGGCCGCGTGATGGAGCGGCGTGTAGCCGTCGTTATCGCGCTCGTTGACGTTGGCGCCGAGTTCCTCGACCAGGTACTTCACCGCCGCCAGCCACGCGCCGGGGGCGTGACGATGGGCGTTGCCGGCGAAGCCTTCGCCGTATTCGACGCCAGTGGCGGCGTGAATCGCGAACGCACCGGGACCGCCGTAGGGAATCGTTGGCGCGTCGTACTTCTCCATGCCCCTCTCGGCTTCCGGCATGATCGCGCCGCCGGCGCCCTGCGGCGCGCCTTCGGGACCGCGGCGAACGCGTTCGCGCGGAGCGAGCGTCGGGATATTCGGGTCGGCGCCGTAGGCGACCAGCAACTTCATCGCCATCACGTCGACGCCATACGCAGCGCGCCAGAACGCGGTGGACCCGGTCGTGTCGGCGAGGCCGCAGTTGCGGTTGCCGCAACCGGTGTAGACCAGATACCAGGGATGCGAACCGATGCGCGCGTTCGGATCGGCGCCCTTGTCGAGCAGCGCCTTCATCACTTCGAGGTAGGTCGCCTTCTGCAGTTCCATTTCCTGGGGCTGCGGGAAGCGGGTGCGCGGCTGCCACACGGTGTTGACGGCGGCCCACAGCGGCGCGACGCCATTGTTCTTCGCGGCAATGTTCGGATTGGCGCCGCGCTTGATCAGCGTCATCGCCATGTCGAACTGGCCGTTGATGATCGCGGTCAGCAGCGGCGTGGTGCCGTCGCCGGCGTTGGGCTGGTCGATCTTGGCGCCGCCATCGAGCAGCGCTTCGGCGGCCGCGATGTAACCCTGGCGCGACGCGTGCAGCAGCGCGGTCATGCCGCCCTTGGTCTGCACGGGAGGATTGATTTCTTCGGGATTGAAATTGCCGCGCGGGTTTGGCGGCGCGTTCGGATCCGGCGGCGGAATCTTGCCGGTGCGGACCACTTCGCGGCCGGCCTGGATCGCGGCCTGCACCTGGCTCGGTGACGCCTTGGCTTCCGATTCCTTGCCGACGAAGCCCTCGAGCACCTTGCGCTGCAGATCCGCGGCGGCGCGATCGAGCGTGCTGAACTTCGCGACGTCGATCACCTTCGTGCTCAGGTTGGCGTCGGCACCGCGCGCCAGCAGCACCTTGATCGCGTCAACGCGATTGAGGCCCGCGGCGAAGATCAGCGGCGTTTGGCCCGCTTCGTTTTCCTTGGCGTTGATGTCGGCCTTGGCGTCGATCAGCACCGTCACCGTGGCGGCGTTGCCGGAGCTGGCGGCCATGTGCAACGGCGTCACGCCGCTGTTGGTCGAGCGCACGTTCACGTCCGCGCCGGCCTTGAGCAACGCCGTCGCCACCGCTGCGCTGCCGCTCTTGCCGGCGAGGTGCAGGGGCGTGTACTGACCGATGCGGGTCTGCGCCTGGATGTTCGCGCCGGCGTAGATCAGCGCCTCGGCCAATGCCGCGTCGCCGCGTTCCGCCGCCCAGTGCAACGCGCTCATGCCGTCGCCCTGCGCCGCGTTGGCGTCGGCGCCGTCCTTCAACAGGGCCTTCACCGCCGCGATATCGCCGCGCTCGGCCGCATCGGCGACGCGCGCCGAAACCTGCATCTGCGCGTTCAGCGCTGATGCCATGACGACCGCAACCATTACTGCTGAAAATAACTGCCGCTTCATAGATGCCCTCTGACGATTTCGGATTTCGGATCGAGCGGATTTCGGGTTGAAATCCGCCGATCCTCCTTCGCCAATTAATCCGAGATCCCGAATCCCAGATCCGAGATCTACGCTACCGTCGCCGGCGACGCCTGGTTGAGCGACAGCTCGCCAGTCGAGTCGCCGAACTGCTTCATGTCCATGCCGAGGATGTGGCCCATCGACAGGAACGCGTTGGCCATCGGCGTGCTCTCGGCCGCCTTGATGTGCAGGTTGCCCTTCAGCGCGCCGTTGGCGTGTCCGAGCAGGAACAGCGGGCAACGGCGGTGGTTGTGCACGTTCGGATCCGCCATCGGCGATCCCCACACCACCATCGTCTTGTCGAGCAGCGACTTGTCGCCTTCCATCGATTCCTTGAGGCGATCGATCAGGTAGGTGACCTGCGAGACGCGGTACTTGCAGATCTTGTTGAACTCCATCACGCGATCTTCGCGGTCGCCGTGGTGCGAGGCCGGGTGGAACGGCTGCAGCGAGCCGCTTTCCGGGAACACGCGGTTCTGCGAATCGCGGCCGGTCTTGAAGGTGATGATGCGCGTCATGTCGGTCTGGAACGCGAGCACCTGCAGGTCGAACATCAGGCGCATGTGTTCCGAGAACGAGTCGGGCACGCCGGCCGGGGCGTCCGGGAGCGCGCGCTCTTCACCCGAGCTGTTGCGCGCTTCGATGGCTTCGATGCGGCGCTCGATTTCGCGCACGTAGGTCAGGTAGCGGTCGAGGCGCGTGCGGTCGGAGGTGCCAAGTTCCTTGCGCACCGAGGCGACCTCGCCCTGGATCCAGTCGAGGATGCTGCGGCGGCCGACGCGGCGGGCGGCGCGATCTTCCTTCGACGAGCCCGATCCGAACAGCATGTCGAACGCGACGCGCGGGTCGCGGATCATCGGCAGCGGTTCGTTCGGTGACGCCCAGCTGATCGAGTCGGTGTAGGCGCACGAGTAGTTGTAGGTGCAGCCGCCGGCCTGGTCGAGGTTCTCGATGCAGAACTGCATCGACGGCAGCGGCGAGTCCTTGCCGATGTGCTGCGCGTAGTACTGGTCGAACGACGTGCCGGCCCAGATGTCCGAGCCCTGCGTCTGCTTCGGATGCGACTGCGTCAGGAACACCGCGCTCGAGCGGAAGTGGTCGCCGCCGATCTCAGGGGCGGTGAACGCCTCGGCCATGCGCACGTCGGTGTTCGACACGATGGTGAGGTGCTTCTTGTATGGCTCGAGGGACGACAGCGCGCTGTCGGGCACGATCGTGAAATCGCTGCCGACCTGTTCCGGCGCGTAGAGGAACTTCGACGCGCCCCACTTCTGACAGCCGGCGAGGCCGTGGACCTCTTCGATCGCCAGGAAGCGTGTGCGCTCCGCCGCGGGCGCGGTTGCGCCGATTCCCTTCGCCGCAACCATGGCGTCGAGGAACGGCAGCGCCACCGCGGTGCCGGCGGCCCCGCGGAGGAACGTTCTGCGGGGCATCTGCTTGCCAGTAATGAAGTTCATCTCGAGTCTCCTACTGAACGCTTGCCTTGGAAGTATCGGTCGTTGACGTTTCGGCTTCCACCCGGCGCATGCGGAACGCGTCACTCTTGATCACGCCCAGAATGAAGGTGGAGATCTTGTAGTTCGAGGCCTCGGCCTGCCTGGCGATCTGTCGAATCGCGGGCTGATCGAAGTATTCAACACGGCGGCCCAGCGAGTAGGCCATCAGGTTCTCGGTGAAGTTGCGCACCAGCGGCGTCGGGCGCTTCACCAGCGTCTTCACCAGCTCGTTCAGCGACGTCACCTTGGTGCCATCGTAGAAATCGCCGGACGTGTCGAGCGGCATGCCGTTCTCGCGCTGGCGCCACTTGGCGGTCACGTCGAAGTTGTCGAGCGACAACCCGATCGGATCCATGAAGCGGTGGCACGAGTTGCACGTCGCGCTCTTGCGATGGATCTCCATGCGCTCACGCGTCGTCAACAAGCGGCCTTCCGTCGCTTCACCGGCCGCTTCCAGGTCCGGAACGTTGGGTGGCGGCGGCGGCGGCGGCGTGCCCATCAGCACTTCCATCACCCACTTGCCGCGCAGCACCGGCGAGGTTCGGTTGGCGAGCGACGTCTGCACGAGCATGCTGCCCTGGCCGAGGATGCCGCGACGGTTGGCGTCGGGATACGTGACGCGGCGGAACTCGCGACCGACGATGTTGTCGAAGCCGTAGTGACGCGCGAGACGCTCGTTGACGAAGGTGTAGTCGGCGGTGAGCAGGTCGAGCAGGCTGCGGTCTTCACGCACCAGGCTCTCGAAGAACATCTTCGTCTCGGTGCGCATCGCTTCGGCGAGGTTCTCGTCGAAGTTGGGGTAGAAGTTCGGATCGGGACGGACCTTCTCCACGTCCTGCAGGCGCAGCCACTGGGCGGCGAAGCGCGACGCAAGCGCCTCGGCGCGCGGATCCGCGAGCATGCGGCGCGCGTGCTTTTCGAGCCCGGCGGCGGTGGCCAGTTCGCGGCGCTGCGCCGCGGCGATCAGTTCCTTGTCCGGCGGGAGTCCCCACAGGAAGAACGACAGGCGCGACGCGAGGTCGATGTCGGCGACGCGATACGTGCCGCCGCCGCGCGCGTCCGTGGGCGCGCGTTCCAGGCGGAAGATGAAGTGCGGGCTGGCAAGAATCGTCTCGACGGCGTTGCGGACGCCCTGTTCGAATCCGCCCTTCGCGGCGCCGGATTCGTAGAACGGCATCAGGCGCTCGACTTCCGCGCCCGTCAGCGGACGGCGATACGCGTCGGCGCCGAGGCGCGAGATGATCTGGCGCGCGCAGCCCGGCTCGTCAGCCTTCGACGTCGGGCGGCACGAGAAGATGCGCTGACGGCTCGCCGTGTTGGAAATGCCAACGGCCTTGATCGGTCCGCGGACCACGAGGTCCGCCATGTGCGGCAGCGTGGTAATGCCGCTACCACCGGAGCCGCCGCCGGCATACGACCACTCGTGCGGCTTGATCAGGTCTTCGTACGGGCCGTCGATCTTGCGCACGAACGCGGCCGCGATCTTGTGCTGGCCGGCCTTCACGAAGATCGGCTCGGTGCGGTGCGGCGTCTGGCCGCGGCCGTCGGCGCCGGCGACGTTGAGCAACTCGTATTCAACCAGCGCGACGCGCTGGCCGTCGATCGACACGTCGATCTGTTCGAAGCGCGTGTTCTCGCCGGAGTTGAACGTCATCTCGAACTGGTATTCGCCGTCGGCCGGGAACACGTGCGAGACCACCATGCCGCCGCGCGTGCCATACGGCGCGCCGGGAACGCGGTCCCACGGGTGCTGCGACGCGTACGTCGAATTGGTGTAGGTGTGGTCGATCATCGGCGCGTTCTTGTCGCCAACGGCCAGACGGCTGATGTCCGCGGCAGCGTTCAAGTACGCCTCGAGCAGCGTCGGCGACAACGCCTGTTCGTCGGCGATGTTGTCGAAGTTCGCGCTCATCGTGTCGTTCGGCAGCCATTCGGATGCGTCGACGTCGAGCGAGAGCAGGTCCTTGATGGCACGCTTGTACTCGGGACGATTCAGGCGCTGGAACGGACGGCCGCCGGGATTCGGGTTGGCCTTCGCGTGCGCGTCAATCGACGTCTCGAGCGTGGTGATGAACGCGTTGTAGACGGCAGGTTCCGGGCGCGGCATGCCCGGCGGCGGCATCATGCTCGCCTGGAGCTTGCGAATCATGCGCTCGGCGACGTCGGGATGTTCGGTGAGCTTGGCCATGTCGAACGACGCCAGCGTGAAATTGCCCGCGCGTTCCTTGTTGCGATCGTTGTGACAGTTGAGACAGTACTTCTTGACGAGTCCGTTATAGTCGGCGCCGGATGGCGCCGCAGAAGACACAGCAGACTGCGAAGCCGCAGGCTTGGCTGGTTGTGCGACAACAGGTTTCGGCACGACAGCCTGCGGTTTCGCAGTCTGTGCCGTGAGTGCTGTGACGAGTGACAGAACCGCGAAGCCAGTTCCGAGCGAAATGATTCCGGAGCTTTTCATTACGAACGACCCCACACGCGTACCACGACTCACAATCGCCGTAGAGCTAGCTCGGCGACCTATCTCAATCTGCGGAAAATATACACCCAATCGCCGCTAAGCATAGATGGGGCAAGAAGATATGACCTTCCGTGACATTCGCAGACAAATCTGCGGTACAAGAAAAAACGGGCGTTAGGTTAAACGCCCGTTCAATCTGACGATCTAGGCCTGAATTCCGTTACTTCTTCGTTGCGGTCATGGCGGACGGCGATGAGAACTTGATCGTGTTGCCGTCGACCATGCCCGTCCATTTCTGCGTTCCAGCCGTGATGGTGATCTCGTTGCCCTTCAGGCGGCCCTGGATCGCCTGGTTGCCAAGCGTGCCCGACAGCATCTGGAAGTTCTGCGTCAGCGTCAGCGCACCGCTCGGCGTGTTCCACGTGCCGGCGACCTTCGCGGGCACGATCCAGAAGAGCGCCGTGCACCAGCTGCTCGAGCAGCCGTCGGTGATCGTCGCCGTCTCGTCAGCCTGCCAGTCTTCCATCGTGAAGGTGTTCGACGCGATGCGCGTGCCCGGCTTCATGTCGAGGATCTTCGGGCGCAGCTTCATGTTGATCGACGGCAGCAGGAACATCGTCACCACCGTCGCCTTCGAGAAGTCCGTCTCGAACAGGTCGGCCTTCACGAACGTCGCGCGATCCGCGACACCGGCGGCCTTGGCGTTGTTCTGCGAGAGCGTCACCATGTCCGGGTTGTACTCAATGCCGAACGCGCGCGCGCCGCGCTTCGCCGCGGTGATCACCGTGCGGCCGTCGCCGGAACCGAGGTCGTAATGAATGTCGTCCTTGGTGATCTTCGCCATGTCGAGCATCTTGTCGACAACGGCCTGCGGCGTGGGGACCCACACCACGTCCTTGCCCGCCTGGCCAACCTGCGGCTCGAAGGGCTTCTGGCCGGTGGTCTGCGCAAACGCCACGTTCGCCGTGAAGGCGACCATGACGGAAAGTACTGCAACACGTCTCATCATCAACTTCTCCATAGTTAGTTCTGCGCCTTCTGCGGCCGTGAATCGGTGGCCGTTACACGGTACAAGTAAGAGTCGGTTCTCAAGAACAACGAACCGCTGGAAATGCCCATCGAGGCCAGCAAACCGCCATCCAGCGTATTGACGGCAAGCCTGCGAAATTCCCGGCCGGGCGACACCACGACCGTCGCACCCTGCTCGGCCAAAAAGTATATGCGCCCATCGGCAAAAACGGGTGACGCGGAATATGTCCCGCCGAGCCGCTGCTGCCAGACGATGGTCCCGGTACGGGCATCAATACAGGTGGCGATGCCTCCGTCGTTTACCACGTAGAGCTCATCGCCAACGATCACTGGTGACGGCGTGAGGGGCGCGCCACGCTTGAGCGACCACGCGACGTGCGTCTTGGTCACGTCTCCCTTGCCGTCGGGACGCACGGCCAGCAGTTCCGGCTGCTGGAACCCGGTCGCGATGTAGACCAGGCCGTGCGCGAACACCGGGCGCGGGACGTTGGAGAACCCCTCGTCGTAGCGGACGCGCCAGATCTCCTTGCCGGTTTCGGGCTCGTAGGCCCGCGCCCGAAACGCGCCGACGCTGATCAACTGATCCCGGTCGCCAACGCGAATGATCAACGGCGTGGTGTAGGCCTGGTCGGCTGGATAGCCCCGGTTGGTCTTCCACTTCGTCTTGCCGGTGAGCTTGTCCACGGCGATCACAAATGCCGCATCGCTGCCATCGCAATTGACGATCAGCAGGTCGCCATGCACGATCGGCGAACCGCCCGCGCCATGCTGCGACTGGTACTCGAAGCGGTTCTTCCAGATGATCTCGCCGGACCACGTGAGCGCGGCGGTGCCGTCGGCGCCAAAGTGCACGTAGACGCGATCGCCGTCGATCACCGGCGTCGGCGAGGCCCAGCTGTTCTTCGGGTTGATGTCGCGGCGATCGTACGGAATCTTGAAGACTTCGGCGTTGACGACTTCGCGTCCGGTCTCAATGTCGTAGGCGAGGGCGCGCAGCGAGATGCCGCGTTTGCCCTGAGCGGAGTCGAAGGGCTGCTCCACCGCGGTCGTGATCCACACGCGGCCGTTGGCGATGACCGGCGACGACCATCCGAGGCCGGGCACCTTGGTCTTCCATGCGATGTTCTGCGTTTCGCTCCACGTCAGCGGCAGGCCGCGCTCGCTCGAATGCCCCTGCCCATCTGGTCCGCGAAACGCCGGCCACTGCGTAATCAGCAGGGCGATCAACAGCAGGCTCTTCACACGGATTTCGTTTCTGCCGGCGTCGACGGGAGCGTGAAGTAGTCGGCCGCGCGCTGCAGGCGCCCGGTCGCAATCTCGATCAACGATGCGCGCAGCTCCAAGTACGACGCCGCGCTCATACCTGCCAATGCGAGCAGCAGCAGCGTCAGCAGCAGCAGCGGAATCTTGACCGCGAGTGACCGGCGCCTCGAGGACGGCATGAAGCGATAAGCCTACAATGAGCGGGTGTCTTATCGATGGGTGATGCTGCTGCTCGCCGCGGCGGCCATGGTCGGCACGTTACCGGGCCGCACGCAGGGGTTGGGCCTTGTCACCGAGCCGCTGCTCCAGGACCTGCAGATTGGCCGCGTCGAATACGCGCAGGTCAACCTGTATGCCACGCTGATCGGCTCGTTGTTCGCGATCGGCATCGGCCGCTTCATTGATCAAGTCGGGACGCGCATTGTGCTGACCTCGGTCGCGATCGGCCTTGGGCTGGTCGTGTGCGCGATGAGCGGCGTCAACTCGTTCTGGCCGCTGGTGATTGCGATCACGCTGACCCGCGGACTCGGCCAGAGCGCGTTGTCGGTAATCAGCCTCACGATGATCGGCCACTGGTTCGCGGCAAGCGCTCTGGACAGAGCCATGGCGATCTACAGCATCGTCATGAGCATCGGCTTCATGATCGCGTTCCCTGTCGTCGGCTCGCTCGTGCAGTCGTGGGGTTGGCGCTCGGCGTGGTTCGCGATCGGCATTGGATTGCTGGCGATCCTCGCTCCTGCAAGCGCGATCCTGGCGCGGCGGTCTTCCAGGTCCGACCAGCCAGACCAGCCTTACCAGCAGGAAGGAGCCACCTGGCAGCAAGCCGTTCGCACGCCGGCGTTCTGGATCTTCTCCGTTGGCGCGGCGATGTACGGCCTGGTGGCGTCGGGCATTGGCTTGTTCAACGAATCCATTCTTCTCGAGCGCGGGTTCGGACCCGACGTGTTCTACCAGACCCTCATCGTCACGGCTCTGACCGCGCTGATCGGCAACTTCGGCGGCGGCTGGCTGGCCACGCGCCTGTCGCTGACGAACCTGCTCGCCATCTCGATGTTCGTGCTCGCGCTCGGCCTCGCCGTGCTGCCGCACGTGTCGTCGATCGTGCAGGTGATGGGGTGGGCGACCGCGATGGGACTTGGCGGCGGGCTGGTGATGGTGTTGTTCTTCAGCGTGTGGCCGCGTGTTTACGGCCGCGCCCACCTTGGGCGCATCCAGGGCGCCGCGCAGGCGATGACGGTTCTCGCGTCCGCCATTGGTCCCCTGCTGCTCGCGTGGTGTGTCGAGTGGACCGGCAGTTACGCGGCGATGTTCAACATCCTCGCCGCGATCATCGGCGCGCTCGCCTTCGCCGCGATGTTCACGCCGCTGCCTACTGCGGTTCCCGTGAAGGACGAAGTGTCAGCGTGACATGCGCGGGTGCGGCCCGCACCTGCACCGTCGCCTTCGCATCGTGGGTATGCGTGGCCGCGACGATTTCAAATGATTGATTCTTCCGGACCAGTACCTGCACCGTGCCGTTCACTTTTATCAGGCTGCCGACAGGCTGGCCGGTCTCGGATCTGATCTCAATCAGTGCTTCATCGGCCTTCGGGCCGGTTACGTCAATCGACATGATCACGAGCTGACTGCCGCCAATGAGCGTGAGCGGCTTGACTTCGGAAACCTGGCCTTCCCGCACGTCAACGGATCGCGCGTTCCCGAGCATCAGCTCGTAGTTGCGACTGCCCGACACGACGGAGAGGCTGAATGTTCCCGCCGACAGCGGGCCGATCTCAAATACGCCGGACTCGTCGGTCCTTCCGAATCCCTCGTCGTCTCCAACTCCGACTACCAGGTTCGCTACCGGGTCGCCGCGGTCATCGACAACGCGGCCCCGGATCCGTCCGTTCGTTCGCATCTGGATCATTGCCCGGTAACAGGAGCGGGGATCATCAATCTCGAATTGACGGCTTTCTGGAAACCAGTTGACGAGCCCTTCTTCGGTGATGACGTCAATTGAGTAGGTGCCGGAACCAGGCAGGGTGATGGCGTAGTTGCCTTCATGGTCGGTCTCGGTCTCGGCAACAAAGTCCTTGCCCGTGACCCGCACCCGCACACCGATCAGGACCGAGAAATCCCGGGAGTCGCCATAGGTGTCTTCACGAAGGTGGACGTCGCCGTAGACAAGCGCTGGTGGTCCACCTTTGGTGACCGAGCGCGCATAGGCCAGATCTGCTTCGGCATCTTCGAGCGGATGTGAAACGCCACAGCCCTGCGCCCAGAGGTCGCCCTTGCTGTTTTTGGATGCGTAGATGAACAGCTCCCCGCCGTCTTTGGCGTCAATGCCTGCGCACACATCGTCCGGCGCAGACAGCGTCAGAGTCGCGCCGGCCTTCACGCCGCGGAACGCTTCGACTACCAGCACCCGCAAACGAGCGTCGCCGCCGACAGCGATCATGCCTTCTGGAACCTCAAGGCCGGGGATAGGCAGGCTGACTTTCTCGAGCACTTTCGCGACAAACACCGCGTCGACTTTCCAGTACCGGTAGCACGGGCCCTGTCCGTCGGTCACACACGACGCTTCGGCGGAGCCGGACAACAAGACGCAAGCAACCACGACCGACAGGAAGGTGCGCACCATGCGCTGCCCAAGTGAAACGTGAGTGCCGCTCGTTTCCTGAGTAAATCGCTGCGTCCCCGCGATCGTGATCCAGTTTCACGAATGGCAACTCCATCGCCTTGTCGGTTTGTTCGGCTTCTTCACAATTACCGTTCTGCAAGCTTCTACTTGAAATCCAAGTGGAGACGCGTATATTCCACTCGTATGTCTAGTGAACGCGTCGAACTCCTGCAGGGCACGCTGGACCTGATCATCCTGCGCGCTCTGTCGACGATGGGATCGCAGCACGCCTACGGTCTCGCTGCGAGGCTGGCGCAGGTTTCCGATCATCCCCTCTCCCTCAACCAGGGCACGCTCTATCCGGCGCTGGTGCGCCTCGAGCAAAAGGGCTGGATCAAAGGTGACTGGGGCAAGACCGAAACCAATCGCGAGGCGAAGTTCTACTCGCTGACGAAGTCGGGCGAGAAGGCCCTGCTGAAGGAAGCCGAGAAGTGGCGCCGTCTCGCCGGCCTGGTCGACAAGCTCCTGCTGGAGTCGTGAGGTGCTCAGGTGGCCGCTTGGGTCGCCATCGCCAGTGTTGATACACTTGTCATTGGCTCTCGAGCAATTGCCCGCCTCTTGACCCTCGGAAACTCTGGACACGAAAGCACTCAATGAAGACCACTCCTGCCGGCGACGCAACCGGTTTCGCCGCGCTCGGCCTCACTCCGTCTCTCGTCACCGCCGTCGCCGCACTGGGCTACGAAGAACCGACGCCCATTCAGGGTGAAGCGATTCCGGTGCTGCTGTCCGGCGCCGACATGCTCGGCCAGGCCGCGACCGGCACCGGCAAGACCGCGGCGTTTGCGCTGCCGTTGCTCGACAAGCTGGTGAAGGGCGGCAAGGGCAGCCGCGGCAAGGTACAGGCGCTGGTGCTGGTGCCGACGCGCGAGCTGGCAATGCAGGTCGCCGAGGCGCTGCACAAGTACGCGAAGGGCTCGAACCTGAACGTCGTGCCGGTCTACGGCGGCGCGCCGATGGATCACCAGATCCGCGCGCTGCGCCGCGGCACCGAAGTCGTGGTCGGCACGCCCGGCCGCGTGCTCGATCATCTGCGCCGCAAGACGCTCGACTTGAGCCTGGTTGAAGTGCTCGTGCTCGACGAAGCGGACGAGATGCTCGACATGGGCTTCTCCGAAGACATCGATGCCATCGTCTCCGAGACGCCAGACACGCGTCAGACGGCGCTGTTCGCGGCGACGTTTGCGCCGCGCATCATGTCGATTGCGGGCCGGCACCTGAAGAACCCGAAGAAGGTGCAGATCGCGCAGGAGAAGCGCGCGCCGGGCAAGCTGCCGCGCATCCGCCAGGTCGCCTTCATTGTCGGCAAAGGGCAGAAGATCTCCGCGCTCCACCGCATCCTTGATTTCGAAAGCCCGAAGTCGGCGATCGTGTTTTGCCGCACTCGTCTTGAAGTCGACGAGCTCACCGACACGCTGAACGCGCACGGCTACGGCGCGCAGGCGCTGCATGGCGGCCTGGTGCAGAAGCAGCGCGATCGCATCATGCAGATGTTCCGCACCGAGAAGGCGGACATCCTCGTCGCCACCGACGTCGCGGCGCGTGGTCTGGATATCGACCACGTGTCGCACGTGATCAACTTTGATCTGCCGACCGCTGCGGAGGTGTACGTGCATCGCATCGGCCGCACCGGCCGTGCCGGCCGCGAAGGCGTCGCGATCACCCTGCTGGCGCCTCGCGAGCAGCGCTTCCTGCAGTACGTCGAGCGCCTCACCAAGCAGAAGGTCGAGATCGGCAAGCTGCCAAGCGAAGCCGACCTGCGCAGGCGTCGGCTCGAAGGCGCGAAGGAAACGGTGCGCACCCGCATTGCGGCCGGTGGCCTGGACGACATGAAGGAGCTCGTCGCGTCGCTCGCCGAAGAGTTCGACATCATGGACGTCGCGGCCGCCGCGATCGCGCTCGCCAACGAGCAGGCGGACAAGCCGGCCCCCGCGGACGAACCGGAGCCGCAAGCCGAACCCGGATTCCGCGGTGAGCGATCGTCGGGACGACTGACGCTGCTGCGGATCAGCGTCGGCAAGGAAGAGAGCATCCGACCCGCGGATCTGGTTGGCGCTATCGCCGGCGAAGCGGGGGTTCCGTCTCGCGTAATCGGTGCGATCAAGATCCACGATGATTACTCCCTGGTCGAAGTCCCCGAAGAACTCTCCGAGCGGATCATCGAGGCGCTGAAAAGGACCAAGATTCGCGGGAACAAGGTCACGGTCCAGTCGAAACCCGCCCGGTAGCCCCCGCCCTAAACTTTTTTCCGCATCCCGCCGTCTATATCCATGCATGGTATATCCATGTTGGATATAGTAGCGGGATGAGCCAGGAACCGAAGCCCGAATCGCTGCTGCCACTGCAGCCCGCCGTCTTCCACATCCTCATGGCGCTGGCCGATGAGGACCGTCACGGCTACGGCATCATCCAGGAAGTGAAGATCCGCACCAACGGCGAGGTGCGCCTCGGGCCCGGCACGCTCTATCGTTCCATCCAGCGCATGTTGGACGACGACTTGATCGTCGAAGTCCACGAGCGGCCCGCACCGGAACTGGACGACGAGCGGCGGCGGTATTACCGCATTACCAGGTTCGGCAAGGCCGTCGCGCGTGAGGAGGCCAACCGGCTCACCGAGCTGGTGCGGCTCGCGCGCGCCAGTGGGTTCGTCACGAAGAAGGCCTAGACACCATGAGCTTCTATCGCGCGCTTCTCCATCTGTATCCGCGATCATTCCGCGCCGAATACGGCGGCGAAATGATCAAGGACTTCGCTCGAGAGTGGCAGGAGGCAGGCGGCTCGGGGCGGGCGGGACTGATGCTCGCGACGATCGTTGACGTGATCGGCAACGCGCTCAAGGTGCACCTCGACATCCTCGGGCAGGATCTGAAATACGCCCTACGCTCGCTGCGCCGTACGCCCGGCTTCTCGATCACTGCGATCCTCGTCGCCGCGATCGGCATCGGCGCCACGACTGCCACCTTCTCAATCGCGGACCACGTGCTGGTTCGCGCCTTGCCGTTCCCTGATTCGCATCGCATCGTCAAATTGTGGGAAGACCAGTTGGCGCGCAGCTATCCGCGACTCGAACCGTCACCGCCCAACTTCCTCGACTGGCAGCGAATGGCGACGGCCTTCGAGCGGCTGGAGGCCTTTGCCGGTACCAACGCGGCAATGACGGGAAGCGGCGAAGCCCAGCGCGTCACTGGCGCGCAAGTCACCGCCGGCATGTTCCACTTGCTGGGCCGCCAGGCCGCCATCGGACGCATCCTGACCGAGTCCGACGTCGCCTCCGACGGCGAGCGGCCGATCGTCGTCAGCGATCGCTTCTGGCGCAGGCACTTCAACGCCACGCCGGATGTGCTCGGCCAGCACGTGACGCTCGACGAGCGAAAATATGTCGTCGTCGGTGTGATGCCGGCGGACTTCATCTTCCCGTCCCGAGACGCTGAGTTTTGGAGGATCCTGCGCTTCAGCGACGACAACGGAGACCTCGATCGCTCCAATCACTATCTCGAAGTATTGGGACGCCTGAAGGATGGTGTGAGCGCCGACGAAGCGCTCGGGTCGATGAAGGTGATCGGGACCCAGCTCGCGGCCGCGCATCCGAAGTATCTGGAAGGCGCGAGCATCGCGCTCGCCCCCTGGCGCGACCAGGTGCAGCGCCAACCGCGGATGCTGCTGTTCGGCCTGGTCGGTGCGTCGATCTGCGTGTTGCTGATCGCCTGCACCAATCTCGCGAACCTGTTGATGTCGCGGGCACTGGCGCGACGTCCGGAGTTTGCGGTGCGTGCCGCCGTGGGCGCCAGCGTCGATCGCCTGGTGCGCCAGATGCTGACCGACAGCCTGTTGCTTGCGGGCGCTGGCGGATTGCTCGGCATCGCGCTCGCGGTCGTGTCGTTGCCTTTGCTCGTGAGGCTCGTGCCAACATCGCTGCCGATCGCCGAAGTGCCGTCGCTCGATCTGCGGATGCTCGCCGGCTCTCTCGTGCTCACCGTCATCACCGGGCTCGCCTTTGGTTTGCTGCCTGCGCTCCGAGTGTGCCGGAAGACGGACGGCTCGGCCTTGAAGGACGGGGCTCGGGGCGGCACCAGCCGCGGCACCGAACGTCTGCGCTCCGGACTCGTAGTCGCGGAGATCGTCGCCTCCGTCGTGTTGATCGTTTGCGTCGGGCTGCTGACACAAGCGCTCGTCGCCGTACAGGACGTCGATCCCGGATTCAAGTCGGAGAACCGCCTGACGCTGCGCACGCAGCTGCCGATCAACAAGTACGCTGAAACGGAGCCTCGCCTGCGCTTCTATTCGCAGGTCCTCGATCGCGTGCACGCGTTGCCGGGTGTGCAGAGCGCCAGCTACATCAGCTTCCTGCCCATGACCATGCGTGGTGGGATCTGGGATGTGCTGTCGACGACGCCAGATCCGAACAGCCCTGGTGGTTTCGCGCCGATCAATGGTCAACGCAACGAGAGCGCCAGCCTCCGCTTCGTGACGCCAGGATTCTTCGCGACCATGGGCACGCCGGTCCTGAAGGGACGGGACGTCAGCGAGATGGATACGCTGAAGACGCCGTTTGTCGCCGTCGTCAGCGAATCGTTCGCGCGCCGCCACTATCCCAATGAAGATCCCCTGGGCCGCTCCTTCGCATTCGGCTTCGACGTGCGAACCATCGTCGGTGTGGTGGGCGATATCAAGGTGCGCGGGCTGGAGCGCGAAAGCGAGCCCCAGGTCTACATGCCCGCCGCTCAACAGCGCTCGCTGTTCTTCTTTGCGCCGAAGGACCTGGTGGTGCGTGCGAGTGTGCCTGTCACGACACTGACGCCCGCGATCCGATCGATCATTCGCGAGATCGATCCAAACCAGCCGGTAACGGCCGTGCAGACGGTTGAACAGGTCGTCGCTGCGGAGACGGCACCGCGCATGGTGCAACTGCGCGTGCTTGGCGGATTTGCCGCCATCGCGTTCCTGCTCGCCGCCATCGGCATCCACGGCCTGCTGTCGTTCACGGTGTCCGCGCGATCGCGCGAGATCGGTGTGCGCATTGCCCTCGGTGCCAGCTCGAAAGACATCCTGTGGATGGTGATGCGCCGCAGCACGGTGCTGGCCGTCGCCGGCGTCCTCATCGGGGCCGTCGTCGCCTATGCAGCGGGCAGATCGATGCAGGCGTTGCTATTCGGCATTGACCCTGCTGACGCCGTGACGTTTGCGACCGCAGTCGGCCTGTCACTGCTGATGGCGCTGGTAGGCAGCATCCTGCCGGCGTGGCGAGCGGTCCGAGTGGATCCGATCACCGCAACCCGCGCAGACTAGCTATACTGCGCGCTATGCGTGCTTTCGTCTTTACCGCGCTCCTGTGCGCAACCGCGATCGGCATCGGCGCTCAAGATCACCTCGCCACTCTGGGGATCTCGGAGGGCCGCGCCAAGGAAGCGGTCTTCGATTCATTCGTCACCGACGCGGTGTCGATCGCCGGCAAGCCTGCGTCTTTTCTCGCGCTTTCGCCGTCGGCGCGAGCCACGCTGGTCACCTTTTCGCTCAGCCTGGCGAGGACGTTTGCGGAGAGCGACGACTTCAAGCGCCGCTACGCCGATCATCGCGAAGCCAACGGGCCGGAGCCGCTGCCCGAGGAACAGACCGCCGATCTCATCTTCAAGAAGCAGCGCGACGGGTTCGAGAACCAGGTCGCCGAGATGCGCAAGCTGTTCGATCAGATCACGCCTGAGCAGCGCGCGACGCTCGAAGCCGGTTGGAAGGACATGCGGGCGCAGCTCGATGAAATGGAGAAGGGCGAGCGCCGCAAACAGATCGAGGCGTCACTGAAGGAAGAGCGCGCTGCCCAGGTGCGGGGCCGCGCGGAGGCCCTGACGCAGTTCGAGAAGGTCTTTCCCGCAGACCACCGCGCGCTCATCGCCATGCGCCTCCGCCATTTTCTCGAGGTCACGGCAGATGTGAATTACGGCGCCCAGCTGGTCGACAAGGACAAGAAGAAGGTTTTCGCCGACGCCGCGCTCGAGGCCAAGCCTGCCGAGTGGAAAATGGCTTTTCGGGCCGGAAAACCCGCTACTGATGCCGCCCGCGGCTTCGCGCAGAAGTGGCTGAGCGACCTCCAGGCTCAAGGGGTCAAGTAGCGCGCAGATCTCGGTTGAATGCCAGAGGCAATGGGCGTATGGTCTCCCGTGCGAGGGGTATTCATGGACATTAATCGCAGAGCATTCATCGCCACTCTTGGCGGCACCGCCGCCGTGGCGATGATGGATTCCGAAGCCAAGGCTGACGCGCTCGAGCACTACATGGAAGAGCAGCTCGACGAGCAGGTCGCAGCCGTCCAGGGTCAGACCAAGTTCCCGACCGCCGCCGAGATCGACGCGCAGATCGAAACGCGCAACTACCGCCGCGGCGCCGGCAGCCTGTTCGTCTCCGCACGCGGCAACGTCAAGAAGCTCGAGCCGATGCCGAAGAATCCCACGCTGCAGGATTTCTTCCGCCTCCGCTTTGCTCCCGCCAATCACGTGCTGCAGAGCGCCACGCGGGCGCTCAAGACCGGCATGTCCGAGGAGGTCATCCTCGCCTGCCTGCTGCACGATTGCGTCCTGAACCTCATCAAGCCCGATCACGGCTGGTGGGGCGCCCAGTTGTTCGAGCCGTACATTCCGGAGAAGTCGACGTTCGCGATCCGCTACCACCAGACGCTGCGCTTCTATCCCGATTCGGATGCCGGCTACGAATACCCGGACCAGTACTTCCGCATCTTCGGTGAAGACTACAAGCCGCCTCAGCACATCGAGGCCACCTACAAGATGCTGAAGAACCACAAGTGGTACATGGAGCCGCGCCTGGTCACGGTCAACGACCTGTATGCGTTCGATCCCAACGCCAAGGTGTCGATCGAGCCGTTCGAGGACATCATCGGCCGCCACTTCAAGTCGCCGAAGGAAGGCCTCGGCAACGACAACTCGCCGAGCGCGCACATGTGGCGCACGCTCGCCAATCCGGACGCACCGCTCTAAGGAAGTCGGAAGTGAGAGGTTGGAAGTGAGAAACAAATTCGCGTTCGTGGTACTTCTCACTTCTCACTTCTCACTTCTCACTTCTCACTTCTCACTTCTCACTTC
>CAZVLS010000025.1:34990-48218 GCA_964628295.1 uncultured Acidobacterium sp. | reverse complement strand
ATCTGTCAACCGTGTCCACGGAATCGGGACAAGGCCACTCTTCTTGCTACTTGCTTCTTGCTACTTGCTACTTGCTACTTACTTCCTTCTTCGCCCAGTATCTCGACAGTCCGCCCCACAGTTGATCGAACGGCGCGGCCAGCTCCGCCGCGCGGGCTTCGTGCTCCGGCAACTCGCGCCGGACATCCTTCCGCATCTGGTCGGCAAAGCGCTTCGCCAGTTCCACGTCGGACCCGCCGTCTTTCAACCGCTCGCGTGAGCGCTCGGCGGCCGTCGCCACAACGGTCCTGAAACGCGCGAGGTGCGCGCGCGCGCCGGCGATCGGCCCGAAGTGCGTCAGGAACAACGACACCGGATTCCACGCGTCGATCGTATTCAGGCTCTGCTGCCACGCTTCGATGTCGATATCCGGCGGTGGCGTGGGCGCGATCAAGTAGGTGCCGGCCACCTGCACGCCGGCCGTGTCGCCGACGTAAGCCGTGCCGGAGTGCTCGTCGAGGTAGCTGACGTGATGCTTGGCGTGACCGGGTGTGTATGCCACCTGCAGCACGTGGCCGCCAAGCTCGAGGCGCTCTCCGCCGGTCAACACGGTCACGCGATCGGCGGGCACCGGCTGAAACGCGCCCCACAGCGTGTCCATGTTGTCGCCGTACAATCGCGTCGCGCTGGCGAGCAGCTTCGTGGGATCGATCATGTGCGGCGCGCCTCGATCGTGCACGAACACGCGCGCGCCGGGAACACGCTCGGCGATCGTGCCACAGGCCCCAGCATGATCGAGATGAATATGCGTCAACAGCACATGGCGCACGTCACGCAGCGACATGCCGCGCTCGCGCAATCCGGCGTCGAGCGTGGCGAGGCACGAAGTTGGTCCCGGGTCGATCACCGTGACACCGTTGGCGCCGGCCAGCACCGCGGTCGCAATGACGCGCGGGCTGCCACGGAAATTCAGGTCAATGAAGTCAGTCATGAAACGAGAGCATCCGGGTGCTTTCGGCGTATCGCCCATCGGGCGTGGCCGGCAGGAAGACCTTGCAGTCGTCCAGGTCACCGCCGTAGACATGCAATGTGACGGACGCGCGCGTCGGCCGCGCATTGGCGAGCACGTGATGATCCGTCGGCGGAATCAGGCAGCCCGCCGATCCGGTGCCGGCGAGCAATGAGCCGATCGGCGTGACGCGGTAGAACCCATCGGGTTCGTGTTCGACCAGGTACTGCGTGACCGCGATCTCGCCGTCGACCACACCCTCAACGCACCACAACCCGCCGTGATCGTGCACGGCAGTCCCCTGCCCCGGGCCCCACGTCATCACAATCGCGGAGTAGCGGCCCTGTGGATCGCGATGCAACAGGCGCCGCGCGTAGGCGTCCGCGCGCGGTTGAACAAACTTCTCGGGCAGAGCGAGAGACCGCCCGCCGAGCATGTGCTCGAGATCCTTCTTGACGGCCGCGGTGATGGCTTCAGGTGATCCCGCCTCGACCGATCGATCGAGGCGGGCAACCAGTTCAGTCAGGCCCGGACACGCAGGCTCATTCGACATCTTTAAGACCTTAAGACCTTCCGCCTCCGCCAAGGCTACGGCGGACAGGCAAGATCACTTCTTCAGGTTTGCTTCGAACAGTTTCAAGATCCGCTTGTATTCGTCAGCCCAACTGGTGGCTTCCACGAACCCGTGATCCTCCACGGGATACGCCGCCAGCTCCCAGTTCTCCTTCCGCAATTCTATCAGCCGCTGCGCGAGGCGGACCGAGTCCTGGAAGTGCACGTTGACGTCCACCATGCCATGGGCGATCAGCAGCGGGGCTTTCAGGCCCTCGGCAAAGTAGATCGGCGAGCTCTTGCGATACGCCTCGGCATCACCCTGGGGTTCGTTGAGAATGTTCGACGTATAGCCGTGGTTGTAGTGCGCCCAGTCCGTCACCGGGCGAAGTGCCGCGCCCGCACCGAAAGTATCAGGCGACGTGAACAGCGCCATCAAGGTGATGAATCCGCCGTAACTGCCGCCATACACACCGATGTTCCTGGCGTTCACCTTCTGCGATTTCACGAGGTAGGCCGCGCCGTCGACGACATCGTGGAGGTCGTGACCACCCATCCAGCGATAGATCGCCGTGCGCCAGTCCCGGCCATAGCCGGCGCTCGCCCGGTAATCCGGATCGAGCACCACGTAGCCCTTCGACGCGAGCAAGTGGTGGAACATGTACTCGCGGTAGTACGTCGACCAGTACTTATGCGCGTTCTGGAGATAACCCGCGCCGTGCACGAACACCACGGCCGGCGCCTTTGGATCGCGCTTCGCGCCGACCATCTCCGGCGTAAACAGGCGCGCGTAGACATCCTTGCCGTCGCGTGACTTGTACGTGATGAGTTGCGGCTCGACCCACGCATACGACTGCCACTCCGCCGACGGGCTCGTCGTGATCTTCGTCGCCGGCGCCCCGGCGCGATTCGCCATCAGGAAGACTTCGGGCGGCCGATTGGGCGTGGACGACACCAGGCCGAACATCGTGTTGTCAGGTGAAATCGATCCGTTGTGACCGCCGGACGTCGAGGTGATCCTGGTGCGCGCACCGCCATCGACGCTCATCGCATAGATCTGTCGCTCGCCAGGATGCGCTTCCGTGGACTGGATGTAAAACGTCGATCCGTCCGTCGACAGCTCGATCGAATCGATCTCGAACTTGCCGCTCGTCAACTGCTTACGAGTCGGCGCCGCCGCGGTCGCGTCCACGGTGTAGAGGTGCATCCAGCCGTCGTGCTCCGCGAGGAACCAGACGCGCTTGCTATCGGGCAACCAGCCCATGCCGCCATCGCGGATCCACGCCTCGTCCTTGATGTGGTCGATCACGGTCGACTTCCCCGTCGCCGGATCCACGCGCACGTACCAGCGTTCGGTGTTGTCGGCGGATCGCACCGAGACCACAGCGGTGCGTCCGTCCGGTGACAGGATCGGGGATCCCCAACGCACGTCGCGCTTCGGGGCCGGATCAGGCTTGGCCGCCGGACGCGGCTCGTCGCCGAACGGCGGTCTTGGAATCGGCAGCGCATCGCTGACGCCATCAAGACCGGCCCACACGCCCTCGCCGGTTTCGAGATTCAGGACGACCACGCGGCGGCGGTCCTGCGCATCCCCTACGAACGTCCGCGCCGGAATCTCTTCGGTGAAAGACGACTCGCTGACATACCGCGGCACCTGCGCGGTCCGCGATTGCGCGCGGTCGTTGACGACGAGATACGCGAACTTGCCGTCGGCCAGCACTGCCGCATCCGCGATGTTCTGGCGTTCGCCAATCTCGAACTTCGGCAACGCGCGGCTCTTGTCGAGGTCCTGGCGACGCTGACGCCGCGCCGCTTCCTGCTCGACCCAGTCGAGCAGCTTCACTTCCTCGTCCTTGATGAATTTCTGGCTGTCGGTCAGCCGCGGATCCGCCCGGCGGGCCGAGACATCCGTCAACTGGACGATGGCACCGGCGCTGACGCTTTCGACCGGCACGATGAAGAGGTTGTTGTCACGCACGAACGTGACATGCGTCTCACCACGTGCCCATCGCGGGTTCGACTCGTTGCCGGTCGTGCGCGTGACGTCGATGCGCTTGCGCGCCACGGTGTCGATGACCACGATGTCGCCGCGATCGACGCCAAGAATGCGGCGCCGCGCGGCGTCCCATTGACCGTTGGCGGGCGGCGCCAACCGGCGTTCGACGTCGCTCAGCCGCCTGGGCGCACCGCCATCACGCGATACCACCCACGTGGCCGGCTGGTCCTCCTTCGGCATCAGCCAATCGAAGTACAGGTCCTTCGAGTCGCCGGACCACCGCAGGTTGTTCGGCGGATTGCCGACCAGCTCGGGGCCGCGCATGATGCTGTCAACGGTCAGGGGGAACTTGGCGGCGGGCGCCTGCTCGGTGGAAACCGCGGCGGTGAGCCCGATGACGAACACGAACGACAGGAGCTTCTTCATAGGGGTTTATAGGTCGCGAACAACAGTTGATCTCGAATGGTGCCGTGCTTGATGGCGCTCTGCCGCATATGGCCTTCCCGGACGTAACCGGCCTTTTCGAGCACGCGGATCGACGCGGCGTGATCAGCAAAGGGTACCGCATACAAGCGCGTCAGATCGAATCGACGGAAGGCTTCGTTGGTCACGGCGATCAGCGCTTCGGTCGCGATACCCCGGCCCCACGCACTCTCGCCGAGCCAGTACCCGATCTCCGCCGAGACCCGCTCGACATCGGAATGAAATTCGATGCCGATGCCGCCGGCCGCCTCGCCGTCGACCTCAATCGCCCATACCGAGGGTGAGGGCTGGTTCGCAATCCATGACAGGAATGACCGCGCCTGCTCCATGCCGTATGGAAATGGAAACCGGTCTCGGAGCTGGAGTGACACCGCGCGGTTGTTGGCGTGCTTGTGGAGCGAGGCCGCGTCGGTGTCCACCCACGGGCGAACGACGCAGCACGACAGCTTCAGCAACATGGGCGAACTCAGACGAGCCTACGCGCGCGTGACGAGTTCGGGAGGACCGGCCATGCCGAGGTTGGCCCGCAGTACCCTGTTGCCGCCGGTGGCCCGCGCTTCGCGCAACGCATGGCGCGCGGCCTTGATCAGGTCGAGCTCCTCCCACGCCGACTCGCGCTGGGTGACGGCGGTGGCGGTGGCCACGGATGCCGTCACGACTGCGGCGGGAGCGTCCTTGGCCGCCGGCAGCTCGAGCTGTTCGATGCACTGCCGCACGTGCTCGGAGATGTTGAAGGCGCCGGCACTGTCGGTCGATGCCAGCACCAGCGCGAACTCATCACGATGATAGCGGGCGACCAGGTCGCCGGAACGTCCGACCACCGCGGCCAGCGCGCGGCCGACATGCTTGAGCACGTCGTCTCCGGCCTTGCGGCCGAACTGGCGGTTGTAGGCGCGGAAGTGATCGACGTCGATGAAGATCAGCGTCAGCGGCAGGCCGTCGCGGCGCGCGCGGCGCCACTCGCGCTCGAGGAACTCGAGGAACTGTTCGTGGTTGGCGACGGCGGTGAGCGGGTCTTCGGTGCTGAGGCGCTGCAACTGAATGCGCGCCGACTCGAGCTCCGTGGTCCTCGACTCGAGCGTGCGCTCGAGCTCAGCGTTCTTCGCGACGAGGCGATGCCGGCTCACGTACGCCCACACGCCGAATGTTGCCAACGCGCCAATCAGTGCCGCGATGATCGGCAGCCAGTCCTGCACGGCGGCATTCTACCTCGGCTTTGGAGAACTGAGACCTGACCCCAAACGTCGCATTTGCCGTTCGCGATGTATGGGGGCGCCGTTCGCGATGTATGGGGGCTGGCCCCAAATGCAGCATTTAGTACGTAGAAGTTCGGAAGGTGTCGCAGGAATTGACATCGCCGGACTGCAGGCCCTGCCGCAGCCAGCGCGCACGCTGTTCCGATGTGCCGTGCGTGAAGCTCTCCGGCGAGACGCGTCCGCCGGTCAGGCGATCGTCACCGATCGCGGCGGCGGCGCTGAGGCCCTCCTCCACGTCTCCAGCGTCGAGCAGCGACTTCTTGCCGGCGTGATGTCCCCATACCCCGGCGAAGCAATCGGCCTGCAGCTCGAGCTGCACGGACAGCGCGTTCGCCTGGGCGCGGCTGCCGCCTCCCTGCTGCGCCTCGCTGACCTGGCGGTTGATGCCGAGCAGATTCTGCACGTGGTGCCCCACTTCGTGCGCAACCACGTAGGCCTGGGCGAAGTCGCCCGGCGCGCCGAAGCGGCTATCGAGTTCGCGGAAAAACGAGAGATCCAGATACACCTTCTGGTCACCCGGGCAATAGAACGGACCGCTGGCCGATGATGCGGAGCCGCAGGCGGACTGCACCGAGTTCTCGAACAGCACCAGGACCGGCTCGCGATACTGCCGGTTGGACTGCGAGAAGATGCGGTTCCACGTCTCCTCGGTATCGCCAAGCACGACGGACACAAACTCGGCGGCCGGATCGTTGGTCGGCGCGCCTGTCGGCACCGACTCGGTTGGCGCAGGCTGCACCTGCTCGGCCATCTGGAGCAAAGCCAGGGGGTTGGTCCCGGTCAGGCATGACACGGTCAGGATCAGCAGCAGCATCCCGATGCCACCGCCCCCCATGGTGCCCATGCTCATGCCCCGGCGATCCTCAATGTTGGTGCTGCGGCGTCCGCCTTCCCATCTCATGACTGTCCTTTATGCCAGAAGCGGGCCAATTTCGATTGGACCGGCTAACGCTGAGGCTGGGCGATGACCTCGCGCCATCCATGCTCGCGCGACCACCGGTGAATCATTCGCGGACCGTTGCGGTCCGGACACTGGTCGCGTCCGTGATCGAGCTTCTTCTCCGCCTGCAGGCGATCGTGTATTTCCCAGTACCGCTGACTATACGACGCGCTGATCAGCTCGAGCGACGAGGTGAACTCGTAGATGGCGTCGGCGGCCCCCTGCCCGTCGACCGGCGGCACCTCGATCGTCCGGGCGATCAACCGATCGCCCGTCTTCTCGAGGATCGCGCGGTTGAAGCGAGACTGGGTGACGCGATTCACTTCCGATCGCGGCATCGCCGCCAGCGCGATCGGCGGATTATCGCCACAATTCTGGCAGTGATGCGGAGAACCGGGATCTTCGGGAGACTGTCCGTCCAACTGCGACGGATCCAGCACCCCGACCATGCCGCCGTTCTTCGATTCCAGGAATCCGGCAAATGCGAGCCGATCCGGCGCGAGCCACTGCAGTTGTTCGATCCAACCGTGACTCGCATACGTGCCGAGGCGTTTGCCGGTCTCGTCGAGAATCGCGATCATGCTCGGACTCCACACCCAGTGGTGCGCGGCCACCGCGAGTCGCGCCGGCGCGCTCTCGAGCACGCTGAACGCCGTCATCGCCCACGGCGCCCCGTAGTACTTGCCGGCAAAGTGGAGATTATCGAAGAAGCGAAAGGTAAACCGCGGCGTGCCCTCACTGCTCAGCAGCGTGAACTCTCCCCCGTCGGCAGCGTTGTCAGCGCGGCCAATTCTCTGCGCCGTGAGGAAGTAGACGCGCGGATCGGCTCCGCGCAGCACACGCACCGCCTCGCTAACGTCGGTCTTGATGTGGCGGTAGTTCTCGTCAAGGCGATGACTCCACAGCTCTCGGCCATCACCATCGGTCGCGGTCATCGTGCTCTCGTCGAGATGCACCTGGATGTCAGGGGCCAGTGCCCGAGGGCGCTGCATTTGCCAGCCGGCGACTGCGACGATCACCGCAACGACCGCCGCGGCCACCCACATTGGCCGTCGACTTGATACCGGAGTCGAGTCATTCTCGATCGCGGGCTCAACGTCGGCCGGTTCGGAATCTGGCGATTCCTGCGCCGCTGACTTCAGCCACGCTTCAATCTCCGCGGTGTAGGCGAACACCGAAGCGCCCTTGCCGCCCGGTACGCGGTGCACTGGCAAGCCCCGGCTCCGCTCCCACCGGCGCACCGTGCCGGCGTCGCGTCCGAGGTAGGCGGCAATGGCCTTCCACGAATCGAGCCGCTCGCCGCGATCGTTCTGTTCGCCGTTCATCCCATGTCTCCGGCGCCACCTTCGGGCGTTGGGGGGCATTCTCCTCCTGAATGAGCGCGAATGCACGGATTTGACGGTTGTTCACCTCCGTGGAAATCGGGAACAATCGCGCCCGGAGCCCCCATGAAGCACGCACTCCTGATCGCGTCCCTTGCCCTCCTGGCACTGACGCCGGCGGCGGCACAACAGACAAAGATCTCGCTGACGCCGCTCCCGCCGGCCCCCGCCTACGTCATGGTGGACGACATGCTGTTCGACGTCACGGACCGTGTGCCCGACCGCACCGGCCAGATCATGCCGCTCGGCGCCACGCTCGACAGCAACGAGGTGACGTGGAACCAGAAGTACAACGGCTGGGAAGCGGGCGTGATTCCGGTGGAGTTCGACGGGAGCATCTCGCAAGCGCGCCGCGACACCGTGATGAACATCTGCAACACCATTTGGGGCAATGGCACCAACTTTCAATGCGTGCTTCGCACCAGCCAGTCAGGGTATCTCTACATCGACGATACCGAGGACAGTACGCGGGCCACAGACTGCTTCAGCGCGATCGGGCAGGCGCGGCGACTCACCCGCTACAACCTGAATCTCGGTGCCAACGGCTGCTGGTCGAACCACACGATCGCCCACGAACTCGGCCACGCCATGGGTTTCATCCACGAACACCAGCGGCCTGATCGAGACAGCTACGTCACCATTGACACCACCAACGTGCGCTCGAACGCCATGGGGAACTTCAACCGCGTCACCAGCCTAATCGATCGGCAGACACCGTACGACTTCTCGTCGATCATGCATTACACGGCCAATGCGTTTGCGATCGACCCCAGTCGCCCGACGATCATTCCGCGGTCCGGCTACAGCGCGCCCTCGAACATGGGATCCTCCTATCCCCCGACGCTGGTGGATCGTACCGCCCTCTACAACCTGACCAGCAATTACTTCCGGACGCTGCCGGTCGTGTTCGTGACGCCGACGCAACGCTTCGACCGCACCGACTTCCTCGATGCCATGGAGCGGCTCGATGCGTTCTACCGCAGTCAGCTCGGCCTGATGCGCTCGAATGGCCTGTCGATCAATGGACGGCCGGATTTCCTGGGCATCGCGACGTGGATCTTCGACATCTACCTGGCGGGCCGATCGTCAGGCATGTCCGCCGACATGAGCTTTGGGTGCGTGGTCGTCGACATTTCGCAAAGCGCGGAATGGAAGGGCAAGCATCCGACGTGGACGTCCGGCTCACGGGGACGCATCAACAGCAGCGTCAGCTTCGATCGCAATGAGTTCCTGAACGTGCTCAATCAGCTCGATGCGTTCTACGCCGCGCCCGAGGGGTTGCAACGGCCGAACGGCCTGTCGATCTCCGGCGGACCGGATTTTCTCGGCATCGCCACGTGGGTGTTCGACGTCTATCTGAATGCTCGCCTGAGCGGCGCCTCCGCCTCATCGTCATGGGCGCGTGTGCAGGACGCGATCCGCGCAACCGACGAATGGCGGAGCAAGCACTAACGCCGCTCCATCGCACTTCACTTACACTGCACGAATGCGCATCCTCGCCTTCGTGGCCGCCCTCGCTATTGCCGCACCGACCTGGACACCACAGACCACCGGAGTGACGGGGCGACTACGGGGTGTGAGCGCCGTTAACGCGCGCGTCGCCTGGGCGAGTGGCAGCAACGGCACCATCCTGCGCACCGCCGACGGCGGATCAACCTGGCAGTCCTTGCCGATTCCCGGCGCCGAGAAACTCGACTTCCGCGACATCGACGCCATCAGCGACCAGGTCGCGTACGTCTTGAGCATTGGCGAAGGCGACAACTCCCGCATCTTCAAGACCACCGACGGGGGCCGCACATGGACGAATCAGTTCACCAACACCGACCCCAAGGCGTTCTTTGATGCAATGGCCTTCTGGGATGCCGAGCGGGGCATTGCCTTCAGCGATTCCAACGCCGGCAAGCTCGTGATCCTGCGAACGGACAACGGCGGCAAGGCCTGGACACTTGTCCCTGCCGAAGGCCTTCCGCCGGCGCTCGAGAACGAAGGCGCATTTGCGGCGAGCGGCACCAACGTCGCCACGTTCGGTCGGGATCACGTGTGGATCGGGACCGGAGCCGCCGCGGTCTCACGCGTCCTGAGATCGGCGGACGGCGGGCGCACCTGGACGGCGGCGACTACCCCCGCTCGCCGCCGGTCCTTCTGCCGGCATCTTCTCCATCGCCTTCCGCGACGCGCAGCACGGCATCGTCGTTGGCGGCGACTACCGCAAGGAGGGCGAGGCGATCGACAACGCGGCGGTCACGACCGACGGCGGCCGCACCTGGACAAAGGTGACCGGCCTCTCGGGGTTCCGATCTGTCGTCCAATACATGCCTGGCACCCCGTCCTCATTGATCGCCGTGGGTCCGCAAGGCGCCGATCAGTCAACGGACGACGGCAAGACATGGACGCCGCTGCCGGGTTCAGTCGGTCTCCATACCTTCAGCTTCGCGAAACAGGGACAGGTCGGCTGGGGCGCCGGCGAAAAGGGCGCCGTCATGAAGCTGACGTATTGACGCATCGGCTCGGAGTCGGATCCCTTCGGAGGTCACAATCGGCGCGATTTCAGCCCGATGAACGCTAATGCACGCATTTGACCGTGCCTCGCCGCGGCGCGGCTCTGCTATGTTCCGCGCCAATGGCTACCCTCCCCACACGCATCGCACGGTTAGTCGTTCCCCTCATCATGCTCGCGGCCTCCGCCGTCTCCGGCCAGGCCCAGGGCGTGGATCCCCTGACGCGCGGCATCGTGGTTCCGCCGCCCACAGGCCGCAGTTGTTCCGCCGATCCGATCACCGAGACCGGTGCGGCTTTGACCAACCTGATTGCCAAGCTGGAAGAGGACGTCAGGCGGGACACCCAGCTTCTGCGGAACCTCGATCGGCGCTTCAAGATGAACAACCGCGAGCTCGAACAACTGGGCGCCGTCGCCTGCCAGCAGCACGCCGACGCGATGAAGCGCATCGTGACCGAGTCGTTTACTTTTGGCTTCGACCAACTGAAGAGCGCAGCCGCGTCGACCCGGTCTGTCAGCGTTGCGGGAATGCTCACGGACCAGAACAAGCCCTTCATCCTGAACTTGCTCCGCAACCAGACGGCGACGGGTAACAGCCTCGTTGCCGGCGAAGCCGCGGCGGCCATCCGAATGATCGAGGACGGCACCTTGACCTCGGCGACACCACGGCAGATGGACGTGTTCTTCAAGTCATTCGACGCCGCTTACAAAGGCGCCCTCGCCGTGACACCCGCCATGTTCGAATGCTCAGAAGTCGCCGATGAACCCAAATGGGATCCGAAGGCGAAGGCGCTGGCAGCCGGCCTCCGCTCCGTACTAGGCAAGGTCAACCCGGTACTCGAGGTTGCGCTCGACGAAGACAACTACATCGCGGCGATCACCTACTTCACCACGCGCAACCGAATCGAGCAGTGGGACGAGTTGAACGACATGCAACTCAAGGAATGGGGCGCGCTGACGTGCAACCTGCAGCGCCATACCAAGACATTGAATGACGCGCGCACCAAGGCCCGCCCTGTAACTACGACGGCATCGCGACCACCGCAAGGCACTACGCCGCCCAGAAAAAGCGGTGTCGGCAAAACGATCGGCACCATCGCCGCCGTTGGCGTCGCCGCGGGCGGCGGCCTGTATGCCTACAACACCTACAAGACGAGCCAGGAGGAGACGCAGGCGCTGCTCGATGACATCGCGGGATTGAGGAACCCCACGTCAACCAACACGACGACCACGACGACGACCACGACGACCAGCGGCGGCAACTATTCGGCCACGGTGGCGCGGTCGTGCACGCTCGGTCCCAGCAACACCAACCCGCTGTCATCCAGCTTCATCGAGGGGTGCACGCAGGCCACGGCCGGCGGGTCGTGCGGGCCGACATCATTCACCTTTACGGTCACCGGCAGCACTGTTCGCGATTGCGCCGGCTGGTTTGGGAATGGGCAGGTATCCGGCAACACCTTGACCGCGGTTTACACCGGGGTCTGCGGGGCTGGCGGCATCACGGTCAGCGGCACACCAGGCGGCACCATCTCGGGTACTGGGACGTGCCGCGGCAATTCCTACACGGTCACGATCACCACGACCCGGCAGTAACTCACGGGCGAACGGCCCGCATTGACGCTAGAATCGCCTCGCCATGGACATGACCCGGCGAGACTTCCTCGGCGCCACCGCCACAGCGGCGGTGGCGTCCTTACAGCGGACACCGTCGGCCGAAGATCCGCTCGGCGTACGCGCGCACTTCCCTGCTCTCCGCGACTACACGTTCCTCAACACCGCCTACACCGGACTCATCCCGCAGGCTGTCGTCGAAGCCTCACACGCGTGGATCGCCACGCGCGCGGGGCGCACGTTCACGGTGGGCGAAATGCTCGCGAAGTCAGACGAGGTGCGGCGTAACTACGCCGCCATGTTTGGCGCGGCCGAGGAAGAGATCGCGTTCCTTTCATCAACCAGCGAGGGCGAGAACCTCGTGGTCAACTCGCTCGACTACAAGCCCGGCGACAACATCGTCTATGACGATCTCGTGTATCCGAGCACGCCGGCGATCTATCAGCGGCTCGCCGACACCAAAGGCGTCGACGTCCGCATCGTCAAAAGCCGGAACGGCGCTGTGCCCCTCGAGTCGTTCGCGAAGCTGATCGACAAGCGGACGCGGCTCGTCTCCGTGGCGTGGACCAACAACAACAGCGGCTACCGGCACGACATGACCGCCTTGGCCGCGCTGGCACACGCCAATGGCGCGTACCTCTACAGCGATGCCGTGCAGTTCATGGGCACCGGACCAGTCGACCTGCATGCCACCGGCGTCGACTTCTGCACCTCCGGCACATACAAGTGGCTGTATGCCGGATTCGGCGTTGCGGTGTTCTACGCCCGTCGCGAGCATCTCGACATGATCAAGCCGGCCAACGTCGGCTGGCGCACGCCGTCCGGGCCAAACCGCACGGCCCCTCGCACATCCGCGAAACAACTGGAGTACGCCACTCTGCCGTTCGGCGACATCTACGAGCTCGACGCGTCGCTGAAGTATCTGAAAGCCATCGGACTCGACAAGATCGAGGCCCGATCCCAGGCCCTCGTGCAGAGACTCAGGGCCGGACTGTCGGCCAGAAAGATCCAGGTCGCGACATCCGAAGGCCTGCCGTCGCCAATCGTGAGCTTCTACATCACCCGCAAGGCAGCTGAGGCGACAAAGATTCTGGACGCCGAGAAGGTGAAGGTCAGCTTGCAGGATCTCGTGCCACCTGATCCGGCCGTCGCCCCAGGCCGCACCACCCGTGTCCGCGTGGGCGTCTCGTTCTTCAACAACGAAGCGGACATCGATCGCATGCTCGATGTTGCGACTAAGCTGAATAGCTAGATGAGACCGGACGACACCCAGCTTGTCACCTGCCCGTATTGCGGCGAGGAGATCGAGATCTACATCGAGCTCGACGTCCGCGGCAGCTACATTCAGGACTGCGAGGTCTGCTGCAATCCGTGGAAGGTCCACGTGACTCGCGAGCACGATGGCGAGGTCTATGTAGAGGTGAGCCGAGCCGACGGCTCCGAGTAGTCGCTTCCAAGGGAGGGAGCGAGCGAAGCGATGCGACTGGGTGGCGGAAGCGACAGTCCGGGGGCGGGAATCG
>CAZVLS010000025.1:0-34890 GCA_964628295.1 uncultured Acidobacterium sp. | reverse complement strand
GCGAGCGAAGCGATGCGACTGGGTGGCGGAAGCGACAGTCCGGGGGCGGGAATCGGTGCCGCTGGCGTGAGCCGAAGGCTCGCGCCGCAAACCGGATGTGCGGCCCCGGCACGAACGAGCGAACGTAGTGAGCGAGTGAAGTGCCGGGGGCGGGAATCGAACCCGCACGAGGGGGTTACCCTCTCAGGATTTTAAGTCCTGTGCGTCTGCCAGTTTCGCCACCCCGGCCAACTGGAACTCATAAGTTGGCAGTTCGCAGTTCTCCAGTTGGCGGTTTCGGTTCCAGTTGAAACTTTCAGTTTCAATTGCCAACCGGCAGACTGCCAACTGCCAACTTCTTCTTTAGTGGATGAGCGTCGACACTCTCGGTCCGCCTAGGACCCGCGAGATCATCTCGGTGAGCTCGTGTTCGTCGATGGCGAACGGGCCGGCGCTGGCGGTGCCGAGCTGCATCTCGACGTGCACGATGACGCCGCCCTCCGCGGGGCTGACGATCCAGCTGAAACCACGCAGGGTGACCTGCGGTGCCGGGGCCGCCGGGTCGTTCTCACGCTGCACGGCGAGGAGCATGCCTTCGAGCAGCTTCCTCACATCCTTGTCGGTCCACTCCGATGCGTCCGCCTCGATGCCCATCACGCGCTGCGTCGTGGCGTCCTGCCGTCCCCTCACCCACACGTCGACGTCGATCATTCCGATCTCCAGTTGGGAGCGCGCTTCTCGAGAAACGCGTTCACTCCCTCAATAGCATCCTTCGTTTTGAGCAAGCCGCTCAAGTAGTCTCGCTCGGCCCGGTCAAGCGCCGGCTCGGCTTGCGCTCGCACCGTCAGGCGCGCGGCCGCGGCGGCATGCGCCAGCGCGACCGACGAGTAGCGCGACAGGTGCTGATCGAACCAGCCTTCCGCCGCATTCAGAAGGCTCGACTGCGGTGCGACCATCGAGATCAAGCCTGCGTCGTGCCAATAGGTCGCGGTTTGCGTCTGTCCGGTCACGATCGCGCGCGTGGCCCGCGAGGCGCCCACCTTCAGGGGCAAGAGCGCCGCCGCCACCGGCGGGAACGCCGCCAGGCGAATCTCAGGAAGGCCGAACACCGTTGAATCGGTGGCGATGATGTCGTCGCAGGCCATGGCCAGTTCGAAGCCGCCACCGAGGCAACGCCCTTCGACGAGCGCCGCGGTCGGCGCGGGGAACGTCAGGATCCGTTTGATCAGGCGATGCGTCTCCGGCAACACCGTCTGCATCATCTCAGGCGTGTGCTCCTGGATCTTCGCGCCATAGGAAAACTCGCCGCCACTGCCCTCGAACGTCACCCACTTGATGCCGCGCTCAGACTCGAGGTCGTGCAGCGCATCGCCAATGGCCTGCACCAGGTCGAGCGACAGCAGATTGCCACGCCCGCCGCCAATGATGACTCTGCGCCATGCGCCGTCACGCCCCGACAGCACCTGTACCAGGCGGTCGTTGTTCATGACGGCTCGCTTTCACCGGCCATGGGATCGGCAAACACCGACGGGTCTGTCGACGGCGCATCGCACGCAAATCCTTTGCAGACGTAGGCCGTCGCCTTGCCGTCCACCATCTTCATCGACCGAATCCACGGCATGTGCGTCGCCAATCCTTCCTGCTCCGAGGGGTCCACCAGGGTCATCACCGCAAACGGGCGGTACCGCTTGTGCGCAGCATCCCACATCTTGCGGGTCTCCGCGGCATCACGATGGCCCACGATCACGATCTGCTCGCTCATCGCAAATGACGTGGACAGCACAGCGGCCATGAACGGCACCGCGCGTCCCATTTGCTCCAGCCGGCCCCCAAACGATGCGATCGCGTCAGTGGCGCGCTGGGAGTAACTCGCCTCCCCGGTGAGGTGCGCGAGGGTCAACAGATTCATCGCCGACACCGACGAGGGCGCCGGCTCGGCGCCGTCGTAGTCTTCCTTCATGCGGACCAGGACGGAGGGATCCGCGCCGGTGGTGCTGAACCAACCGCCGCTTTCGTCATCCCAGAACAACTCGTCCTGCCGCGCCTGCAGTTCACGCGCCCAGGCGAGCCACTGCACGTCGCCCGACGCCTGGAACAGTTCGAGCAGTCCGAACACCAGATACGCATAGTCCTCGGCGAACGCGTCGATCGCCGCATCACCGGCTCGATAACGGCGCAACAACGTGCGCTCGTCCGTTTTCCACATCGTGTCGCGGAGAAACGACGCCGCCGCCACTGCGCTCTGCAGGTGCGCCGGTGTCGGATCGACGCCGTCCTGCCCGAGCGCGCCGCCACCCAGCACGCGCGACGCGCGCGCGAAGGCGCCGATCATCAACCCGTTCCACGCGGTCAGCACCTTGTCGTCCAACTGCGGGCGCGGCCGCTGCTCCCGCGCCTCGAACAGCACCTGGCGCGACTTCATCAGCGAGGCGGCCACGTCGATCGGCGTCTTGCCGACCGCCTTCGCGATGTCCGCGATCGCCAGCGCCGTGTGCAGGATGTTCTTGTTGACGAACTCGTTCTGCGGATCGAACGGCGCGTTGCCGGCCGGCAGCACGCCGTAGCGGCCAACGAACACCGGCGCCGCATCACCAAGCAGCCTGATGATCTCCTCGGCTTCCCACACGTAGAAGGCGCCCTCAACCTTGTGAGCGCTCTCCTGCTGGCCCGTTGGCAGACTGTCGGCGTCTTCTGCTGAATAGAAGCCACCGCGGCCATCCGTCATGTCGCGACGCACGTAGCGCAGCGTGTCTTCGGCAACCTGCGCGAAGAACGGATCGCTGTTGGCCTGCGCAGCTTCGAGGCATGCCAGCGCGATCTGCGCCTGGTCGTAGAGCATCTTCTCGAAGTGCGGCACGCGCCAGTCGCCGTCGACGGAATAGCGATGGAACCCGCCGCCAATATGGTCGCGCATGCCGCCAAGCGACATGGAGCGCAGCGTCTGCACCACCATCGCCCGGCCCGCGTCATTGCCAATGCGCGCGTATTCACGCAACAGGAACAGCAGTTCGCTCGGCCGCGGGAACTTCGGCGCGTCACCAAAGCCGCCGCGACGCGTATCAAACGACTGCTGGAACTGCTGAAACGTCTTGGTCAGCACACTCTCGGGCGGCGTCGACCGTTCGTCCTGCCCGCGCGCCATTTGCGCCAGGCGATCCACGATCTCCGAGGCGGACTTCACGACCTTCAGGCGATCGTCACGCCACGCGCGCGCGATCTCCTTGAGCACGTCAACAAACCCTGGCCGGCCCCACTGCGCCGCCGGCGGAAAGTAGGTGCCGCCAAAGAATGGCTGCAGATCCGGCGTCAACCAGACGCTCATCGGCCACCCGCCCGATCCAGTGGTGGCCTGCACAAATGTCATGTAAACGCGATCGACGTCCGGGCGCTCTTCGCGATCGACCTTGATCGAGATGAACAGATCGTTCAGGACGTTGGCCACGCCCTGCTGCTCGAACGATTCGCGCTCCATGACGTGACACCAATGGCACGTCGCGTAACCGATCGACAGGAAGATGGGCTTGCCGGAAGTCCGCGCGGCCTCGAATGCTTCGGGCCCCCACGGATACCAGTCGACTGGATTGTTGGCGTGCTGCAGAAGGTAGGGACTCTGCTCGCGCGCGAGCCGATTGGGCATCTCTTGATGGTAGCAAGAAGCAAGTAGCAAGTAGCAGGAAAACCCCGTCTTGCTACTTGCTACCTGCTACTTGCTACTTCACTGCAGCTCTTTACTCAAGCCGCTATGCCGCACCGACGCGTCCTGCAGTCGCGCGAAACTGGCCGTCATCTCCACGCCGTAGATGAGGATCACCGAGCTCACGTAGATCCACAGCATGAACACCACGACCGCGGCGATGGAGCCATGGATGACGTTCCATGTCGCCAGGTCAGCCGCGTACCACGAGAACAGCTGGAACGCGATGCGCCACAACACGCCGACCAGGATGGCTCCAGGCCACACATCACGAAAGCGGACCTTGGTGTTGGGAATGAAATAGAAGATCAGCGCCACGCAGCCGATCAACAACCCGGTCGCCATGTAGCTGGCGACGATGCCCGACAGGTTGTCGAGCCAGGGGCTGCGCACCATCGCTTCGCCAAGCCGGGTTTCCGCGATCCGCACGAGACTGGCCATGACGATGCCGAGCATGAGAATCAGGCCGGCGGACACCATCATCACGAAGCCAATCAGGCGATGCATGAGAAAGCTGCGGCGCTTCTCCACCGCCCACGCATGATTCACCGCGGACGTGACGGCATTGAAGACACCCAGCGACGCCCAAACCAGGCCGACGATGCCCCAGAAGCCGAACGACACCGGCGTGGTCTGAAAGGCGTCGAGCTGGCCGCTGATGAAGGCGAACTGTCGAGGGAAATACCTGAAGACGAAACGAAACACCGCATCGCGGTCGGCGGTGCCGGCGGTCATCTCGCTCACCACGGTAAGGGCGAGCAGCATCATGGGAAACAGCGACAGCAACGCGTAGTAGGCAATCGACGCCGCGTGCGTCAATCCGTCGCTGTTGTAGAGCTCGCCGACGCCTCGCCATGACGCGAGCGCTGCCAGTCGCCACCGCGGGACGGGCTTGGGGCCATCGCCTTCCGCCTGGACCTTGCCCTCCAGTTCGGCCAGGGCTTCACGGTCGCGCGCGCGTCTAGGCGCCAGCACTGGGTTCCGCCGGCGCGTCAAGCCTCATCCCCGCGCACCTGCGCGCGGGGATCCTTGATGTGGTGCTTCTTGATCTTGCTGTAGAGCGTCGGCCGGTAGAGTCCAAGGATCTGCGCCGCCTCCTGCTTGTTCCAGTTCGTGCGCTGCAGCGTCTGCACCACCGCCATCCGCTCGATCTCGGCAAGCGTGTGATGCGGCGGCACCGTGAAGGCGTCCTCGGCGGCGGCATCCCCGCGGATCGAATCGGGCAGATCCTGGGGCTGGACGTCGGGCGATTTCGCGACCAGCACGGCGCGCTCGACGGCATTTTCGAGTTCGCGGACGTTGCCGGGCCAGCGGGACCGTATGAGCAGATGATACGCCGCCGGTGAGATCCCCTTCACCGCTTTCTGGTAGCGGCCGTTGAACTTCTCGAGGAAATGCGCGCACAGCAGCGGCAGGTCTTCGGTGCGCTCGCGCAGCGGCGGCACACGCAAGGCGACGGTATTGATGCGGAAGTAGAGATCCTCGCGCAGCCGGCCGTCCTTGATGGCCGCGTCCGGATCGACGTTGGTCGCGCAGATCAGCCGGAAGTCCACTTTGACCAGGCGATCGCTGCCGATCGGCCGGTACTCCCGCTCTTGCAGCACACGCAACAGCTTGGTCTGCAGCAGCAGCGGCATCTCGCCGATCTCGTCGAGGAGCAGCGAACCGCCGGCCGCGAGCTCGAGCAAGCCGACCTTGTCGGCCTGTGCGCCGGTGAACGCGCCCTTCTTGTAGCCGAACAGCTCCGACTCGATCAGTTCCTTGGGCAGGGCCGCACAATTGATCTTGATGAACGGACCGGCCGCGCGCCCGCTGCGCACGTGAATCGCGTTGGCGATGAGTTCCTTGCCGACACCGTTCTCCCCCTGGATCAGGATGTTCGCGTCGCTTTCGGCGACGGCATCCACCAGTTCGAACAGCTCGCGCATGTTCTTGCTCTTGCCAATGATGTTCGAAAAGGCGTACTGATCGCGGACCTGTTCCTTCAACCGCTCGTGCTGCTCGCGTTCGACCTGCAGGCCGGTGGCCCGGTCGAGGATCGACACCAGGCCCGCCGGATCGAGATTGGACTTTTCGAGAAAATAGAAGGCGCCGGCCTGACCCGCTTCGAGCGCGCGCGTGATGGTACCCACGCCGCTGATCACGATCATTTCAGGAGAAGGATCGATGGCCTTCAGTTGCCGCAGTAACGCAATGCCGTCGATGTCGGGCAGCACCAGATCGAGCAGCACGACATCCGGCTTCCACGAGCGGAAGATCTCAGTGGCGCGCGAGCCAACGGCGGCGGCGCGGACTTCATAGCCCGAACCATCGCTCGCTTGCTCGATGACCATCTTCAACCAGTCGGTCACCGCCGGCTCGTCGTCGACGACCAGCACGCGGCGCCGCAATGCAGACTTAATTGAAGACATACCTGCAGGACAGCTATATGGAAGTGTAGCGTATTGAGTTAAAGGAAGGTGAGAAGTGAGAAGGGAGAAGTGAGAAGGGAGAAGTGAGAAGGGAGACGTCAGAAGTCAGAGACGGGAGGCTCCTGCTTCTCACTTCTCACCTCTCACCTCTCACTTCTCACTTCTCACCTCTCACTTCTCACTTCTCACCTCTCACCTCTCACTTCTCACTTCCTACTTCATATGGGTTTGCGGCCCTGGATCACGCGGATGAGCACCACCGCGATGGCCAGCACGAGCAGCAGGTGAATGAAGCCGCCCAGCGTGTAGGAGCTCACCATACCGAGCAGCCACAGGACGATCAGCAGGACAAGAATCGTGGTCAGCATGTGTGTCTCCTAGACTCTCGGCACGCCACCGGGCGTGCTGTCGTTCATCGCCGAAGCCGTGCGGTTCGCATACTGATCGACCTTCTGTTCGAACGTCGCGGCCGCGCGATCGGCGAGATCGCGATAACGGCGCGCAGCAGCGTCGCGCATCGAGTTGTAGCCAGAGCTGAGGTCCTCGCGAACCTGGGCACCCGCCTTGGGTGCCATCAACAGCGCGATGCCTGCGCCCACGAGAGCGCCAGCCAGCGCACCCAGCAGGAACGTGCCGCTTCCTGCCGATTCCTGATCGTTCCACCTTGTCATTTCCGTCTCCTTTGCTCGTCCATCACAATGCCGCTTCACTTGCTGCGCCGGGTTCCGTCGCGAGGCGTTGCTCGTTGATCCGCTGCTCCTCGCGGCGCCTGCGCCACACTTGAAAGCCCTTCAAGAGTCCAACCGCCAAGGCGGCGCGGCGTCCCGAGACGACCGACGCCACCGTCCCTACCGAATTGCGCACCGTGCCCACCGCGTCGCGGGCGTCGGTAATCACTTCTTCCACTGCCGCGGTCCCGTGGCGCAGTGCGCGCGCCGTTTCATCCACCGTGTCCGACATGCGGTTCAAGTGCAGCCGCAGTTCCTGCGCCTGCGACTCGGCGGAGGCTCGCACCTCGGCAAGCGCGTCCGAGGCTCGTCGCCAGGCCACAAATGCAGCGATCGAGGCCGCCACGCACAGCAGGGTCTGGACGGCCATACACACGGCCATCACCACCATCGCGCGCTCAAGCACAGCTATATCTGTCGTCATTTGCTCCACTCGTAGGTAGCGTGTTACCCATTTCCGTAACGATGCTCCACACCGTTATGGATGGGATGGCTGCCGGAGTCCTGGTCCGCCGGCAGCAGGCGCTCAATCTCTTCGATGAGCAAGTCGGGATCGCACGGCTTCACCACGATCTGGTCGAAGCCCGCATCGCGGGCTCGGTCGAGTTGACGGATGTGGGAATAGCCGGTCGCCGCGATCATCGGAATGGACCGGGTCTCGGGATTGCTACGCAGCCGTCTGGCCACGTCAAACCCGGATATGCGGGGCAATTCAAGGTCGAGCACGATGAGATCGGGCAGCAGTTGCTCTGCTTTCTCTATCGCCTCTGCCCCGTCGGCCGCGGTCGACACGCGGTATCCGGACGAGCGCAGGAAGATCGCCCAGATGTCCAATGCATCCGGGTAATCGTCGACGATCAAGATGTGCCGTCCTGCACTCATACCCATACGTCCCGCCCTCACTACTTCAAGCACCATGCCAAGCTGATGAGGACACGCGTGCCTTCGACGGGCTCAGCGCACCCCGAGCAAGGTCGAGGGGTGCTAGGCTGTGACACATGACGCCCGACTTGGCTCAGGTCTTGAATACGCTCGCCCACGAAATCCGGACACCTCTTGCGGTGTCGCAGGGCTACTTGAAGTTATTTCTCGATGGGCGATTGACAGATGCTGAAGAAACCCGCAAAGCGATGGAACAAACGCGTCAAGCACTCGGCACGTTGGCCACGTACTGCATGGACATGGGAAAGATAAGCGCGCTCGCCGAAGGCGGCTCGCGCGGCATCCCCTCGCGGCTCACGGCCACCGACCTGGTCATGAGCGTGCGCGAGCACACGGAGGTCCGCCACGCGGCCTTCAGCGGCAGCACCGGCAACGGCCAGATCGAGTCGCCGAGCGCGCGCGACCTTGCCTACGCCGTGGCGATCGTCGCCAAGGCGGCGTTCGACGAGGCGCGCGACAGCGCGCATGCGGTCGAAACGAGCGATGACAGTAATGGGTTGGTTCTTCTGGCCGGCGCGGCAGACGCCGTGCCGGTCTTGCGCAACGGGCCGAAAGCTCCGTCTGCGCGTCCGGTGGATTTCGGAAAGGGTGGAAAAGGCTTGAAGCTGATTTGGGCGGCGTTCGTTCTCGACCGGCATGGCGTCGAGACATGGACTGATGACGGGGCTCGCGCGTCGGTTGGTATTCGTATTCCCATGGTGCCGGCATGAACACCAGCGCCACGCTCGCCATCGTCGACGACGACAAGCCCTTTGCCGACTATCTGCAGACGCTGCTGAAGTCGCGCGGCTACGACACCACCACCTATGACAGCGGTGACGCGCTGTTGCAGGGCCTTCGTGAAGGCGCCCTGCCGGACGTCGTCCTGCTCGACGTCTCCATGCCCGGACTCGACGGCCTGGAAACGCTGCGACAGATCCGCCTCGCCCACCCCGCCGCACAGGTCGTGATGGTGTCGGGCGGCCGCGCCACCGAAAAGATCGTCGAAGCGGTGCGCCTCGGCGCTGCCGACTATGTACTCAAGCCCGGTGACGCCGATGGCGTGGGCGAAGTCGCCCTCGAAGCCGCGGTGCGCAACGCGCTGGAGCGCCTCTCGCTCACCAGCGAAGTGCAGCGCCTCCGCACGCAGGTCGGCCAGGATCCCGACGGCGCGCAGCCGTGCTGGAGTTCCGGCAAGGCCATGCAGCCCGTGATGACGATGGTCGATCGCGTGGCTGACAACGACATCAGCGTCCTGCTGCGCGGTGAAAGCGGCGTCGGCAAGGAAGTGATCGCGCGCGAGATTCATCGCCGGTCACCGCGGCGCAGCAGCCCATTTGTGAAGGTCAACTGCGCGGCGCTGCCGGCAGAACTCCTCGAGAGCGAACTGTTCGGTCACGAGCGTGGCGCGTTCACCGGCGCGGTGTCCACGCGCGTCGGCAAATTCGAATTCGCCCAGCACGGCACGATCATGCTCGACGAAATCGGCGAGATGCCGCTGGCGCTGCAGGCGAAGATCCTGCACGTGCTCCAGGATCGCGAATTCACCAAGCTGGGCAGCAACCGCACCGTTGAAGTCGACGTGCGCGTGATCGCGGCCACGAACCGCGATCTCGAGCAGATGATGCGGCAGGGCACGTTCCGCGAAGACCTCTATTACCGCCTGCAGGTGATCGAGGTCCACATTCCACCACTGCGCGAACGCCGCGAAGAGATTCCGCAGCTGATTGAGTTCTTCCTGCTGAAGTTCGCGTCGGTCTACCACCGCCCTGCAACGCGGCCATCCCTCGTGCTCCAGGAATCGCTGCTCGCCTACGAATGGCCGGGTAACATCCGCGAGCTCGAGAACATGATGAAGCGATACGTTGTGCTGCAGGACGAGAACCTGATCCTCGCCGAGCTCGGCCGCCTGCGTGCCGCGCGCGCCGCCAATGCGGATGGCGATATCGGCACCGATCGACTGACGCCGGCCGCTCAGCCACCGTCCGCTCAGCCACCGCTTCCTCGCGCGGCTGCGCCGGCGGCGCCGCCTCCCGTCTATGCGGCTCCGCCTCCCCCGCCACCCGCGGCGATGCCGATCGATTCGGGTGCGTCCTTTGCAATGGGCGGCGCGGACGGCGTGAATCTTCAGGAACTGGCGCGCACCGCGGCCATGGGCGCCGAGAAGGAAGCGATTCAGCACGCGCTCGAACGCTTCCGCTGGAATCGCCGCAAGACCGCCGAGTACCTGCAGGTCAGTTACAAGACGCTGCTCAACAAGATGAAGGAATGCGGGATCAGCGAATCCCCGTCCGCCTGATCGGTTCGTTCCCAATCACACTCTGGAACGCTGCTTGCTGAGGTCGAGGGCAGGCGCCACGTCGTGAACATCCTGTGGCGCCTCAACCCTTGAGGAGGCAGCGATGAAATTGCTCTTGCCGGCCGGCGTTCTACTGATCCTGATTGGATCTGGTGGCTCCGTCGCGGCGTGTCTGGGAAATTCGATTTTCGACGGGGATGAAACGAAGACAGCGTCGGAGATGCAGGGGCAGACCGACGCACCTGCTGACGAGACGACGGGCAGTGTGCCGCGCCTCTATCTCGCGCCGCTGGCGGGCCTGACGCTCGCCATCGGACTTGTGTGCGTCGGCATAGGGATGGGCAACTGGCGCCGCCCAGTCCCGTCAGACGTGCGTCCCGCAAATCCCTGGAGCGATCAACCGGCCGAGCACGGCGATCCCCCCAAGGGACTGGTTTAGCGGCGAGCCGCCGCGGTCTGCTGGCTGCTGTTGCTCACGAGGTGCAGCCGGCGATCGCGGCGATCGATCGTCCAGCCATGCGTCTCGTAGCCGCACAGTAGGCACTGCTGATACAGCTTGGTGTCCGTGCGCGCACGGTAGAGCTCATGGCCCCCATGGAACACGCTGCAGAGCATCTGGCGCGTCTTCTTGCGAAGCCGGCTCATCATCTGCTTGAACGCGGTGGCGACATCCACACTTTCGGTAACCAGTGCCATCGACGGCGACCCAATGTGGTGATTGAACGCTCTCATCACGACCTCCGCAGTAGTCCATAGCAAGGGTGATACCGCTTCTGCCCCCGTGGAGCTGGAACTGAAGTTGCAAACTGTTCAGCGGGACTTACTGAGGGGAGACTGACGATGAAATATGGAGTTGCGTGGTTGTTGGGCGTGCCGGTATCCGTGATCGCCCTGTGGTTCGTGGCGAATCAAATGGGCTGCGGACTATAAGAAAGGCAGGCAGGGCTGGTAAGGCAGGTGGGCAAGAGCCTCCCTCGTTCTTCCTAACTCGCCCTACCAGCCCTGCCCGCCCTACCCGCCCTTATAATGCCGGGGTGGACTCGCCTTCCTCGAAGCCAGCACCGCGACTGATCATCACCCCTATTGTGTCGGCGTTGAACAAGACGCCCGCGCAAACCCACTGCAATGAAGATGCGATGAAGTGCGAGCGCTGCGGCACTGACATGTACCGCATGCACGCCGTGTGGCGTTGCCCCAATTGCCGATTCAAGACAGACTGCTGCGGCACCTGGTAATGGAACGCATTTCCTCACACATCGACCCCAACAGCGCCGAGTTCCGAGCCAATCGCGAACGGATGGAAGCGCTCGTCAACGAATACCGTGCGCGGCTCGATCGCGTTCGTGAAGGCGGCAGCCCAAAGTACGTCGCGCGCCACCGCGAGCAGGGCAAGATGCCGGTGCGCGAGCGCATCGACGCCCTGGTGGATCCAGGATCCGCGTTTCTTGAACTCTCGCCACTGGCCGCATGGGACATGTACGACGGCGACGCGCCGAGCGCCGGCATCGTCACGGGCATCGGCCGGGTTTCTGGGCGTGATGTCCTGATCGTCGCCAATGATGCCACCGTCAAGGGCGGCACCTATTACCCGCTGACGGTGAAGAAACACTTGCGCGCGCAGGAAGTTGCGCTGCACAACCGCCTGCCCTGCTTGTACCTGGTTGATTCCGGCGGCGCGTTCCTGCCGCTGCAGGCGGACGTGTTTCCGGACCGCGAACACTTCGGCCGCATCTTCTTCAACCAGGCGCGCATGTCGGCCGAGCGCATCCCGCAGGTCGCGGTCGTCATGGGTTCGTGCACGGCCGGCGGCGCCTACGTGCCCGCCATGTCGGACGAAACCATCATCGTCAAGGGCACGGGCACGATCTTCCTCGGCGGTCCTCCGCTCGTGAAGGCCGCGACCGGCGAGGAAGTGACCGCGGAAGATCTCGGCGGCGCCGACGTGCACACTCGGCTCTCGGGGGTCGCCGACTACTTCGCCGAAGACGACGCGCATGCGCTCGAGCAGGCGCGGATCGTCATGTCGACGCTGCACACCACGAAGCACCTGCCGCCTGACATGACCACACCCGAGGATCCGGCCTACGACCCGGCCGAGATCTACGGGATCGTCAACCAGGATCTGCGCAAGGCCTACGACGTCCGCGAGGTGATTGCCCGCGTGGTTGACGGATCACGCTTCGACGAGTTCAAGGAGCGCTATGCCACCACGCTGGTGTGCGGCTTTGCCCGCCTGCATGGGTTCCTGGTCGGCATCATCGCCAACAACGGCGTGCTCTTCTCGGAATCCGCCCTCAAGGCGACGCACTTCATCGAACTCTGCAACCTGCGCGGCGTGCCGCTGGTGTTCCTGCAGAACATCACAGGGTTCATGGTCGGCAAGCAGTACGAACGTGGCGGCATTGCGAAGGACGGCGCCAAGATGGTCCACGCGGTGGCCAACTCCGTCGTGCCCAAGTTCACGGTGATCGTTGGCGGTTCGTTTGGCGCCGGCAACTACGGCATGTGTGGGCGCGCCTACGATCCGCGGCTGCTGTGGATGTGGCCGAACGCGCGCATCTCAGTGATGGGCGGCGAGCAGGCCGCGGGCGTGCTCACCACGGTCAAGAAGGATCAGCTCACTCGTGAGAAGAAGTCGCTGAGCGCGGCCGAAGAAGCGGAGATTCGAACGCCGATTCTCGAGAAGTACGATGCGGAGGGTTCCCCGTACTATTCGACAGCGCGCTTGTGGGATGACGGGATTCTCGATCCCGCACAGACTCGCAGCGCCCTCGCGCTGGGAATTTCGGCGTCATACAACGCGCCCATTCCTCCCGCCAAATTCGGAGTCTTCCGAATGTAGACTTGCAGGCGGCTGGCCTGCCAGCCCCCTGCCCCGCTACGGGCAGCCGTCTCGCACCATCTTCAGGGTCGTGACGGTCAGTCGCGGCATCCCGTTGGTGCTCGGTTTCTCTTCGGGACGCATTGTTGGCGCGGTCACAATTTCCTGGACCGTTGACGGCATCGGCGCCGGCTGCGAGGTGCCGACAATTTCGACCTGGTGCCCCACGTGCTGTGAGAAGTTCAGCGTCCCGCTCGGCGTCAGCAGATACGTCGGCAGGTCGCTCACCATCGTCGGACTGGCGGCGATCGGGGTGAGAAGGTAGATTCCCGCGAGACCAGGCTGGCGATCTGGAGGCATCCTGGTCGGATCGTCGGGCGCGGGCTTCCACAACCGGATGCAGCCGATCGTCTGCACCTCCTGCATGAGGTTCTTCGCCGCCGACTGCGCCTGCGGGGAGATCTGCTCCGTGCCCGGCTTCTGCGAACTTGCCTGGCCAGAGAGCGCCACCGCCGACATGGCCATCGCGACGATCACAGCCCCGATGAAACGAGCCATCGTCCTACCTCCATCGACGGGTTGTGCACGAAACGCGCCAGCCGGATGAACCTGGCGGTCCATCTCTACAGACGCACCGATATAATCGTCAGCAGTGGCCACGACCTACCAATACCTGACTATCGAGCGGAACGGCGGAGTTGAACGCGTCACGTTGAACCGGCCGGACGTTCGTAATGCGTTCAATGAACATGTCATCGCCGACCTCACCGCCTGGGCCGCGAGCGCTCACGAGGATCCGTCCCTTCGCGTTGTCGTCATCGCGGGGGCCGGCAAGGTGTTCAGCGCCGGCGCCGACGCTGCGTGGATGGCCAAGATGGCCGGCTATTCGCATGAAGACAACCTTCAGGATGCGCGCAAAGCTGCCGAGATGTTCCTGGCCATCAATACGGTGCCCGCGATCGTGATCGGGCGCATCCAGGGCGCTGCGCTCGGCGGCGGCTCCGGCCTGGCGGCCGTCTGCGACATCGTGGTGACGGAGTCAGACGCGCTCTTCGGATTCACCGAGACAAAGCTCGGCATCCTCCCGGCGATGATTTCTCCATACGTATTGCAGAAGATCGGCGCCTCAGCCGCTCGCGATCTGTTCCTGACAGGCCGCCGATTCGATGCGGCGAAGGCCAAAGAGATCGGCCTGGTCCATGAGGTGGTCGCGCCAGGTCAACTGGATGCGGCCGTCGATCGCTATGTGGCCGAGTCGCTCACGGCTGCGCCGACCGCTGTCGCGCGTGCCAAGCGGCTGATCCCGAAGGTGCTGGGCAAGCCGCCGGCCGACGTGATCGGCATCACCGCCGAAGCGATCGCCGCGCAGCGCGTGTCCCCCGAAGGACAAGAGGGCCTGAAGGCGTTCCTGGACAAACGCACTCCCGCCTGGAACGCGAAGAATTGAAGGATTGAAGGATTGAAGATTGATGACTAGAGCATGCTCAAGCGTCTTCTAATTGCGAACCGCGGCGAGATCGCGCGTCGCATCATTCGCGCCTGCCGTGAGTTGGGTGTCGAGACCGTTGCCGTTTATTCAGACGCCGACGCGAAGGCGCCATTCGTCGCCGAGGCTGACCGGGCGATCCGGATCGGTCCACCGCCGGCGCGCGACAGCTACCTGAACATCGACGCGATCATCGCCGCGGCCCGCGAGAGCGGGGCCGACTCGGTGCATCCCGGCTACGGCTTCCTCTCGGAGCGCGCGCCATTCGCCCGCGCCTGCGAACACGCCGGCCTGATCTTCGTCGGACCGCCTGCCGGTTCGCTCGAGAAGATGGGATCAAAGATCGGCGCCAGGCGGTTGCTCACGAGTGCCGGGGTGCCGGTGGTGCCCGGCGAGACGCCTGCCGACCAGGGTGATGCGTCGCTCACCGCGGCTGCGGAGCGTGTCGGCTTCCCCGTCCTGATCAAGCCGTCGGCCGGCGGCGGCGGTATCGGCATGAAGATCGCGCGCGCCTCGGATCAGATGGCAGACGCGCTGGCTGCTGCGCGTCGCGAGGCCAAGGCGTCGTTTGGCGATGACACGCTCTTCATCGAGCGGTTGATCGAGAAGCCGAGGCACGTCGAGATCCAGGTGTTCGCGGACAACCACGGCAACGTCGTCCACATCTTCGAGCGCGAATGCTCAGCCCAGCGACGCCACCAGAAGGTGGTCGAGGAGAGTCCGTGCCTGGCGCTCAGCCCGGCGACGCGTGCCAAGATGGGCGAAGCGGCCATCGCCACGGCCAGGGCCGTCGACTATCGCAATGCCGGCACCTGCGAGTTTCTCCTCGAAGGTTCTGGAGACTCCGCGCGGTTTTACTTTCTCGAGATGAACACGCGACTCCAGGTCGAGCATCCCGTCACCGAGTGCGTCACGGGCGTGGATCTTGTGCATGCGCAGCTGAAAGTCGCATCTGGCGAGCCCCTGCCTTTCACGCAGGAATCGCTATCGCAGCGCGGCCACGCGATCGAGTGCCGCATCTACGCCGAGGACCCGTCGCAAGGATTTCTCCCGCAGGCCGGGCCGCTCGAGAAGTATGTGGAGCCGCAGGGCCCGGGCATCCGCGTCGACAGCGGCGTGCGACAGGGTTCTGAGGTCTCGGTGTTCTACGATCCGATGCTGGCCAAGCTGATCGTCCACGCGGAGAACCGGGAGGCCGCGCGCCATCGCGCTCTCGCGGCTCTGCGAAGCTTTGCGATCGAGGGGATCAACACCAATATCGGCTTGCTGAAACAGATCCTGACGCATCCACAGTTTGTGGATGCGGCCATCGACACCGGTTTCCTTGACCGCGAAGTTGAATTGCTGGTCGCCGCAATCGAACCTGCGGAACCCCGCCAGAACGACACTCTCGGAACCGTTGGCTCCGTTGGAACGGCTGGAACCAGCCGCAATCCTGATCCCTTCGTCAGCCTTGGCGGCTGGCGGGTTGACGGCCGCGCAGCGTGGACGGGGGCGACGGCGAGCACGCGAACGGCACGTCGCAAGTCCCACGGGGAGTCTGGCGTGATGGCGCCAATGCCCGCAACCGTCGTCGCGATCAAGACGGCGGTTGGCCAAACCGTCAACGAAGGCGATGCGGTGATCGTCCTCGAGGCCATGAAGATGGAGTTGCCGATCAAGGCGCCGCGCACTGGTGTGGTGAAGGCGATTCACTGCGCGAAGGGCGACCTGGTTCAGCCCGGCATCAGCCTTCTCGAGATCGAATAGCGCACGAGCGCCACAAACATGCAGACGCCTTCCCGAGTCACCGTTGTCGAAGTCGGACCTCGCGACGGCTTGCAGAACGAACGCGCGCCGATTTCGACGGCCGACAAGATCGCCTTCGTCAACCAGCTATCTGAAGCCGGCCACTCGATCATCGAGGTCTCCGCCTTCGTGTCGCCCAAGTGGGTGCCGCAAATGGCGGACGCCACGGACGTCTTTGCGGGCATCACGCGCCGGCCGGGTGTGCGCTACACCGCCCTGGTGCCGAATCGGCAGGGTCTCGAACGCGCGATCGGGGCGGGCGTGTCCGAAGTGGCCATTTTTGCAGCGGCGTCCGAAACGTTCAGCCGTCGGAACATCAATCAGTCGATTGACGAGGCTCTCGCCAATTACGCCGCCGTTTGTGTGGACGCCGCGCACGCCGGCCTCCGCATACGCGGATATCTGTCGACGTGCTTCGTCTGCCCGTTCGAAGGCCGCATTGCACCGCAGCAGGTGGCCGGCGTATCGAGAAGGCTGTTTGATCTCGGCGTGTATGAGGTGGTGATCAGCGACACGATCGGCGCGGCACACCCCGGACAGGTGCCGGAAGTGCTGGACGCGGTGAGCGCCATGGTTCCTCTCAGCAATCTGGCGCTGCACTTCCACGACACCAGGGGCACCGCGCTCGCCAACGTGCTGGCGGGCCTCGATTACGGCGTGACGACGTTCGACTCGTCTGCCGGCGGCCTGGGCGGCTGCCCATTTGCGCCCGGCGCTGCAGGCAACCTCGCGACCGAGGACCTGCTCTTCATGCTCAACGGCCTCGGCATCGAAACCGGCGTCTCACTCGACGGCGTCGCCAAGGCCTCGCGCCTCATCGAGCGCCAGCTGGACCACAAGCTGCCGTCGCGCTATCTACAAGCGCCACCGCTCTAATCTTCAATCCGTAATTTTCGAATCTTCAATTCTGAGATCCGTCCGGGCGAGGACTCGGCCATGATGCCGACTCCTCGCCCGAAGGCGTCAAGGTGGGTTGGGTCTTACGTGGTACTTCCAGAGGTTGACTTGCTTGGAGTTCCTTGCCCGAGACCAGCGTCACAAGGTGTGACGAGGTCACCCAATTCGAAAGCAAACTGCCTGCCACGACCCAAGGCAGTCTGGTGTGGAATTTCCGCCATTTCTCAAGGCCGTGCTGCAGTGGTTTTCCATCCCTCGACCCAACAGTGAGCAACACATAACCCACCATTTCCCTACCTAGGTCGGCGTGCTTGCACAGCGGCCCCTGTCGCCGATGTTCAGCGGCATTGCGCTGCCTAACGTCGAGTCAGGCATTCCGTTTGCTTTGCTCGGACGCGACAACTCGCTTTCACGGAAAACATATGATCGGATCGGAAGGTATCCGAATACCCATGCTGGGTAATCGCGCTACTAGCTGAGCCATACCCATGCGCCACGAAGCCGCCTTCGAGCGGAGAGCCAACCTGTGGGAGGATGCCGGGATCGGCGTCGCGGTCTTCGCGATGTCCGCTGCCGTCGTCATCGGCGTTGGGATGTGGTTCCACTACGTCACGGGCGCCGTGTTCATCCTCACCACAGCGGTCCTGGCATGGCACAGCGGCTTCCGCCCGGCATTTGTCGCCGGCGCCCTGGGCACGATCGCAACGCCCTACCTGGTCAGCGCGTTTGACGCGCAGGCTGCGGTCATCAACATGCCGGTGCGCGTCGTGTCGGTGGCAGCCGTATCGCTCGGCGTCGCGTGGCTCTGCGGCAACCTCCATCGCTCGCGCGAGCGCCTCCTGATCGAACAATCGCGGCTGCGCGAAAGCGAAAGCTTCCATCGGTTGATCGGCGAGCTCGCGTCGGACTTTGCATTTCACGCCCGCATCGAGCCTGACGGGCAGATCGTCATTGACTCCGCCACCAGTGGCCTCAAAGTGCTCCTCGGTTATACCCTTGCCGATCTTCAAAGTCGTCCCGGACTGGCGCTGATTCATCCAGAAGATCGCGCTGACATCCAGGACGCACTCAGCCGCGCCAACGCCGGAGACGATGTGCACGGCGAAGCCCGGGTCATTGCGAAGGATGGCCACTTGGTGCACGTGGAGTATCGCGCGCATCCGGAGCGTCACGAGGACGGCTCCCTGGCCGGGGTGCTCGGCGCATTTCGCGACATCACGCTTCAGAAGCATCAACAGGGCGCCCTGGCCGGCGAACGACAGCGCCTGCTGGTGGACATTGCCAAGCGCCAGGAGGTCGAAGGCCAGCTGCGCCAGGCGAAGGAAGAGGCCGAACGCCGCGCCGACGAAGCCGAGGAGGCGCGTGCGGCGGTCAAGGATCGCGAGCATCGCCTCCATTACGAAGCGCAGCTCAAGGACGAATTCCTTGCGACGCTGGCCCATGAACTACGCAATCCCCTGGCACCACTTCGCAATGTGGCCGCGATCCTGCGGCTGGAACCCTTATCAGACACCGCGCGGCACGCGACAGGCGTCATGGAACGTCAGATCTCGCAGCTGGTGCGCCTGATCGACGACTTGATGGACGTCAGCCGCATCACGCGCGGGCAGCTCACGCTGCGCAAGGAGCGCGTGGATCTTCGCTCGATCGTCGAGAGCGCGGTTGAGACGGCGCAGCCGCAACTCACCTCTGCGGGTGTCGCGCTGACGGTTGAGATTCCACATGAGCCGATGTTGCTGGACGCGGATGCCACGCGCATCTCGCAGGTGGTGCTGAACCTCCTCACCAACGCGGCGAAGTTCACGCCTTCCGGCGGGAGCGTCTTCGTCTCCGCCAGGCGGTTGGGCGATCGCGTCTCGCTGGTGGTGCGCGACACCGGCGTCGGCATCGCTCCCGACGACCAGGAGAAGGTCTTCGGCATGTTCGTGCAGCTGAATCGGGACATGCGCCGCTCGCAGACCGGGCTCGGCATTGGCCTCACGCTGGTGAAGCAGATGACGGAGCTGCACGGCGGCAACGTGACGGTGTGGAGCGCGGGCCCCGGGCAAGGCAGTGAGTTCACGGTGACCCTGCCGCTGGCGGTGACTGCCGAGGTCGAACGCGACCAGCCGAAGGGCGCACCGGCAGAACCCAGCAGGCTCAGGATTCTGATCGCCGACGACAGCCAGGACGGCGCCGACAGCCTGTCATTCCTGCTCAAGGCCGCGGGTCACGACGTCGTGACCGCCTACGATGGCCGCACGGCGATTGCCCTTGCCGAGCAGCATCGCCCCGACGTGGTGCTCCTCGACATCGGGATGCCAGAGGTCTCCGGCTACGACGTGGCGCGCGCGATCCGCCGGGAAGCCTGGGGCCGATCCATGCGCCTCGTTGCACTGACGGGCTGGGGCCAGGCCGAGCATCGCCGCCGATCGCTCGAGGCTGGATTCGACGAGCACCTCGTCAAGCCTGTTGAGTTGGATCTGCTCGAGAACGTTCTGCAGTTGGGTACCGCGTCACCCATTTCCAGCAAGGTCTAACCGAACAGCTTCCTCAGATCCACCTCCGCTGCGGCTGCTGCGCCGTAGCGGTAAACCCCGACTGTGGCACAGCGTTTGTAGATGCCAGGTCGGAGCGCGCGTGTGCGCGCAGAGGGGACTGACGAGGATGACTGCGAAGATTTGGGTGATTGTCGGGACGATCGCAATGCTAGCGATGCCCGCGGCGGCTCAGCAAACGACCACCACGGATGACCAGCGTGGCCGTGTAGCCATAACGACCGACGGCGACGCCGGCCTGTGGTGGCTTCCCGTAGCAGACACGAACGGTAAGAAGAAGCACCGCGGTTCGGTGCAGCGCAACTCGTTCAACACGCCCCAGGGCCAGATGAACGTCGCCAACTTCACGGCGAACGTGTCCTACGGCCTTGCGGACCGGCTGGACGTCTTCGCCGCGTGGGATGCCATCCAGCGCGTCGACCGCGACAACCAGCAACTGTTCAACAGCGACCCGGATCGCGGCGGCGTGGATCCGCGCGTGCCGTTCGCCAGCGAACGGTGGAGCGGCAACAAGATGGGCGACCTCAGGCTCGGCGCCAAGTTTGGCGTGTTGAGCGAGGCCGCGGGTAACCCGTTCGGCCTGGCCGCGCGCGGTTACGTCAACCTCCCCACCGGCGACAACGACGAGGGCGGTAGCCAGGGTGGCGTGTCGGCCGACATCAGCGGCGTGCTGAGCAAGTGGGTCAACAAGCACCTCGTGCTGACGGGCGAGGTTGGTTACAACTTCCGCAAGAACCCCGAGGATCCGGTCGTGGCGCACGTGCCTAACTTCCTGCGCTGGGGCGCCGGTGTCGGCATCACGCCGAACGATCACTGGTTGATTCACGGCGAAATGCTCGGCCGCACCTGGCAGCGCGACACGACCACGCTTGATGGCGTGATCATCGCTGAAGACGGCACCGTGAGCCCGACGGTCAGCGTGACCGATCGCACGACGTCGTTCACCACCGGCATCACCTGGTTTGCGACCAACGGCTTCTTCATCGGCGGTGAACTCCGCTTCGATACGCCGCGCCGCGACCGCATCAACGCGTCGGAAGATTCGAACGGCGACTTCGTGGACTACCACGTCCGTATCGGCTGGAGCCCGCGCCGCTTCGTGCCGCCACCGCCGCCACCGGTCACTCCTCCGCCGCCGACGCCGCCCGCGGCGCCCGCCCACGAACTGTCGGTGAAGGCCGCGTGCGATCCGTGCACGGTTGAAGTCGGCAAGACGTCGACTGTCACCGCCGTCGCGACCTCGTCGATCTCCTGCGTGGTCACCTACGCGTGGAGCGCGCCAACCGGCACCTTCGCGGACCGCACCCAGCAGAAGACGATCTGGACGGCCCCGATGCAGGAGGGCCCGGTGCCCGCCACCGTGACCGTGACCTGCCCCCAGGACGGTAAGACCGCCAGCGACACCGTGACCATCCAGGTGATCCGCCCCGCGGCCAAGGTCTATACGTTCGAAGATGTGCACTTCGACTTCGACCGTTACTCGCTGCGTCCGGAAGCGCTGCGCGTCCTCGAACAGGCCGTGGGCGCGATGAAGGAAGACGCCTCGCTGCGCCTGACCCTGGAAGGTCACACCTGCAGCATCGGCACGGCGGAATACAACCTGGCGCTCGGCGAACGCCGCGCCACCGCGGTGCGCGATTACCTGACGCAGAACGGCGTCGCCGCGACGCGCCTGCAGACCGTCAGCTTTGGCGAGGAGAAGCCGAAGCATGACAACTCTCGCGAAGAAACGCGCCGGCTCAACCGCCGTGCCGCGCTTGTCGTGCGGCTCGACAAGTAGCCACAAGGAGCAACTATGCTCGCGGACCTGACGATGATTGCGACGCTGCCGGTGGATCAAACCGCCGTGCAGCGCGCGATCGAAGAGGGTGAGGCGATTCTGGCGCAACAGCCGGAGCCGCCTCATCACGAACCCGGACTGCCGAGGGCACCGGAGCATCCCGTCGTCCCGCCCGATGATCCGCATCGGAAGGACATCGATCGCGAGCCGAGCATCGACCCACCGCCCACTGACCCACCAGTGGAGGCGCCGTCGGAAAAGCCCGGCATTACCGAACCGCCACGCCCGAGGGCATGATGCGGCTCGTTCTCGCTCTCCTCGTCATCGGTGCGGCCGCGTGTGGCCGCACCGATACGAGCAACACTCCGGTCACCACGACCACCCCCGCCGGCACAACCACCGCCCCATCATCCGCGTCAGCCAAACATCGCGATGAAGCGCTGTTGCGCGTCGTCCAGGCCGCACCGCTGGGCAACCTCGATCTGTTCGCCGGCGACCTCCTGTTGTTCGATGGGCTGGCCTTCAAGGCCGTCACGCCGTATCGCGCGATCGACGGACAGCGGTATGCGTTCGCGCTGCGACCGGCGGGCATGGCGCTGGCCAAGCCGCTGTCGTCGAATACCGAGGGGCTGACGGACGGCGCTTTCTACACCGCGGTGGCGATGCCGGGCGACGGCCAGACACCGCTGCTCCGCGTCGTCAGCGATCAACTCGATGATCCGGCCAGCGGCAAGGCCAGGTTACGCGTCATTCACGCCGGAACCGGCGCCGGCCCGGTGCTTGTGCGCCCGGCCGGCACCACCGACCACCTGCTCGAAGGCATCGAATATCAATCGATCTCCGGCTATCGTGATGTGGCGCTGATGAACGGCGCACTTGAAGTTGTTGGCGATGGCACCACATCGTCGGTTCTCGCATCCGTTAATGCTCATCTTGAAGCCGGCCGCTTCTACACCATCGTTATCGTGTCGAGCGGCCAGGCCGGCCGCGTCGAAGCGTTCCTGATCGAAGACGCGCTCTCGCCGTGAGCAAACGCGCGCGCCTCATCATCACCGTCCTGATCGCCGTCATTGTCGTGGCGAGCATCGCGGTGGTGGTGGGTCTGCGCTCCCTCGAGCCCCGCCTCCAGCAATGGCTCGTCGCCAACCTCAGCGAATCGTTCGAAGGCAAGGTCGAATTGGACGGCGTCCATCTGTCGTGGATGCCGCTCCGGTTGAAGGCAACCAATCTCACCGTCCGTCATCACGGCCGCACCGACATCCCGCCGCTGCTCGTCGTCACGTCGTTCACAATGGACTTGAGGCCTGACGACCTCTGGAGTTCAACAGTGGATCGCGTATGGGTCGACGGACTCGAAATCAACATCCCACCCAAAGACGCCGCTACCGGCAAGCGTCCCCTGCCCGATCCGGGTAAGGACGACGACGCCAAGGCTGCGGATGGTGATGGACTGCTCATCCGGCGCTTGACGGCGACCAATGCGCGACTGGCGGTGATCCCTCGCGAGTTCTCAAAGAACGCCCGCGTATGGGACATCTTCGAGCTGGAGCTCACCAACCTCGGGAATGGTCAGCCGGTGCCGTTCAAGGCGGCGCTCATCAATCCCATTCCCTACGGCAAGGTCGAAACGAGCGGGCGCTTCGGGCCCTGGCAAGCGGACGCCCCGGGGACGAGCCCGGTGCAAGGCGCATACAGCTTCGCTGCCGATCTCGGCACTATCGACGGCCTCGCCGGCGCGCTCACGGCCAACGGCGACATGAGCGGCACTCTCGAGCGAATCGCCACAACAGGCGAAACCCATACGCCCGACTTCAAGTTGACGGAGCTCGATGGCGCGGCGCTGCCCCTGCACACCAAGTACGACGCGATCGTCGACGGGACGAATGGAGATGTCGAGCTCAAGGCGGTGGACATCACGCTCGGCAAGTCACGCATGATGGCTCGCGGACTCGTCGACGGCACCAAGGGCGTCAAGGGCAAGCGCGTCATCGTCAACGTGAAGAGCACCGCCACCAACATCGGCGAGATCATGCAGCTGATCAGCAGGGCGCCGCGGCCAGTCGCAGATGGCGTGCTCACCATCGACGCCGCGATGGACCTGGTCCAGGGCAAGCAGCCGGTACTGCAGCGGCTGGCGATTGCCGGTTCGGTTCATGCCGAACAGGTCAGGTTCAGCAGCAGCGCGGTGCAGGACAAGATCGACGACCTGAGCCGGCGCGGCCAGGGCAAGCCGTCGGATACCTCGATCAAGAACGTCGCCTCCCGGATGAAGACGTCCTTCACCATGGACAAGGGAATGTTCCGCTATTCGAACCTGACGTTTGCAGTGAGGGGCGCGACCATCAACGTCGACGGTACGCACTCCTTGAAATCGAAGGCCGTGGATCTTGCGGGAGTGGTGCTGCTCAGTGCGTCCGCATCGAACACACTGACGGGATTCAGGAGCTGGCTGGTAAAACCGTTCGATGCGTTGTTCCGAAAGGACGGCGCCGGCACGCGCGTCGTGATCAAAGTTGGCGGCACCCAGGACGAACCCAAGGTGGACGTCGACTTCGGTCGAACGCTGCGCGGCCGGTAACCGCCCTGCTTCCTATGCTGACTAGCGTCCGCGCCTGATCGAGACGATGAACTCGCCGGCGTTATCGCCGCGCTCATCATCGTTGACCGCCAGGAACAATACGCCATCGAACGGCATCGGCACGCTGGCCTGATCACCGATACCGAACGGTTGACCGTTGCCAATCCTGCCAATCAGCGCACCCGCGCTGACGCTTGGCAGTGGAGCCCCCGGGGCGGTCCGGGTGGAGCCTGCCGAGTGGGCGCGATCGCCCGCGTTGCCCGACAACTGGACCTGTCCAGTGACGTCGAACGACAGGTATTCACCGCGGCGAACGCGCATGCCGGTCGTCACCCAGCCGGACGAAGCGGGGACGCGGATTGCGCCGGGAACGTAATTCCCCGCGGCGAGATCGCCCACGCCGCTCCCGGTAGCGGGAACAGCGCCGGTGATGGCAGCCACGGGATAGGTGCCGAAATAGATTCGCGACACCTGGTCGGGGTTGAAGGAACGTTGCGCCCCATCCGCAGTACGGAACACGTAGGTCCTCGGCTCGTTTGGATTGGCTGAGCCTTCGCCGCCACGAATTGCCACCAGCTGGCCCTTGACGCTCGACCCACCCTGGATCATCAGCAGGTGCTGTGGCCCGGCGGCCTCACGCAACTCCGTCTCAGGCAGGCCCGCGCCTCCCCCGACGCGATCGATCAAGGCGACGCTGCTGATCGGCACGCGCCGCTGGTCGTGGAGTGATACCCGGACGAACAGTTCGTTCGTGGTCATCTCCTCGATTCGCCCTTCGAACCGTGAGCCGTCCCGCAGTTGGACGGTGGCGCGATCCTGCGCCGACATGATGGCGCCAATGCTGAGGCACAGCGCCGTGACTGAAAACAACCATCGCTGAAACATGAATCTCTCCTGCTGATGACCTAGCAAGTGCCGGGCCAGCAAAATACGGATGAATTACAGGCGCTTCTCTGAGGTGAGTAGATCTCGAAACAGGATCGGCAATGAGATGCTGATCGTTGCCCGTTCGCGGCAACATCCCAACACGCGACATTGGTCGAAGTCATGATTTCGTAGGTTTTTTGTCACCCTTCCGTGGCACCCGTACTGCAATGCTGGGCCCCGGAGAAATCCCCGATGATGCTGAATCCCGAGACCAACAAAGAAGACCTCACGCTGCGCGCACGCGCAGAGTTCCGCGAGATGCCGGGAATGTGCCTGACGACCGCTCAAGCCGCGCGACTGTGGCAGTTGAGCCCCGCACGTGCAGAAGAACTCCTCAGTGACCTGGTCCAGGCGGGTTTCCTGGTCCGCAGGGATGGCCAGCGCTACCGTCTGCCGTCTTCTGTCTGACCCGAAAAGTAGCAAGAGGCAAGTAGCAAGTATCAAGAACAGCTCTTGATTCTGCTTCTTGCCTCTTGCTACTTGCTACTTCCTACCGCCTACCGCCGCGCTGCCGTCCCGCCTTCGCGGCACCTGCGCCACTTGCGCTCTTCGCCGACATGGCTGGCTGATCGTCACTTGCCGCCGAGACCCTCGAATCGTCCTCGTCGTCTTCGTCTTCCATGTCGTCTTCAGATGCTCCGGCTGTCGCGGCTTCATTGATGCCCAACTCCGCAAGTGCCGTGAGCTTTTCGTCGGCGGCCTTTTCTTCCGCGAGGGTTTCGTTCAGCACCTCGGAGACCTCCGACAGGCCCAGGGCCTCTGCCCACGCGATCACACTGCCGTAGGCGGTAATCTCGTAATGCTCAGCGCGCTGCGCACCGGCGATCAGGCAGGCATCCATGACGGAATCCTCCATGTCTTCCTGCATGGTGTCGCTGCCCTCTTCGATGATGCCGGCCATGCCCGCACAATGCTTGCCGCGCGGCTTCTCATCCAGCAATTCGAAGACGCGCTCGAGCCGCGTCACGTGCCCCTGCGTTTCCTCGAGGTGCGATTCAAACGCGTCACGCAATTCCTCGCTGGTTGACGCCTTCGCCAGTTTCGGCAACGCCTTCGTCAACTGCTTTTCGGCGTTATACAAATCCCGGATCTCTTCCACGAGTGCCTCGCGGAGGTTTTGTGCTGCCATGTTCGTAATCTCCTTCTGTCTAATGGATGGGTGCCGGCGATGGTGCCGGCTGCGGCCGGGCGGCATCCGCCGGCGGCCCGTCGAACTTCTGTTGCAGTGCGCAGAGACCATCGCGCGTGAGCTTCGCGGGATCCTGGCCGGCCAGCCACGCCAGCCAGCTCGCGGCCCGGCCGCCGGGCGCCGCGTACTGCAGGTGCACACGCACCTCGGTTCCCTGGCCTGACGCTGGCTTGAACGTCACCGAGCCGGCGTGCTGGATCGACTCGCCCGCCAGTGTTTGCCATGCGATTGTCTCGAACGGCACCTCGTTGATGATTTCGGCCTCCCAGGTGACAGGCACCGCGTCAAACGCACGCGCGGTCCAACGCGAGCGCTTGCTGTCGATCTGATCAACGCGTTCAAGGTGCGGCATCACTTCCGGCAGGCGATCGAGTTGCCGCCAGAAGCGGTAGAGCTCCTCCGCCGGTGTATTGACGACGATCGATTCCCGGACGTGGACGCCGCGGCCGCCCGACAGCGCGCTCTTCGTGGCGATGTTGGCGTGATTGACGCCCATGGCGGCGTAGCCTGGGCAGTAACCCGTCGCGCCGCGCAGCAGCAGACCTGCCGACGCCAGACCAAGACTTTTCTGATTGTTCTTCCACGCGTATCCCAGCAGCGCCGCACCGGCGAGCAGGGTCACGAGCCGCTCGGTACCGCTGACGTTCGCGGCCGGCATGCCCGGAAGTCTTTCCATCGCGTTCGAGACTGTGTACGTATCTGCCATTCGGTGCTCTCCCAGTTGCTTGTGTTCGTGTCTGGAAGAGCAACGTTGCAATGCATGTGCCCTTGCGACTGGGCGTCGGGCTCTACGTTGGTTGTCGTTCGTCGAGCAATTCGGCGAGGCCGGACAGCGAGTCGACGTGATCGGCCACCGTCTTCGTGATCATCAGGATCGGTACGGCGAGCAGCAATCCGGGCGTGCCCCACATCCACCCCCAGAACATCACCGACACGAAGACCGCGACCGAGTTCACGCGCGCCGCCTTGCCGAGTGCGATCGGCGCGATCAGAAACCCTTCGAGCGACGTGATGATCACCGACACGCCGGCAACCAGCAGGACCATCGCCGGATCCCTGAACTGCAGCACTGCGGCCGCGGCCGAGGCGATCATGATGACGGCAGGGCCGAAATACGGAATGCAGTTCATCACGCCGGCGGCCACGCCCCACAACCCGGCGTAGCGTAGTCCAATCGCCGCGAAGCTCGCCCACGTCGCCAGACCGACCAGCAACCCGCTCCAGAACTGGTAGAAGACGTAGCGCCCGACCTGCGTGATGATCTCGTCGATCATCTGCACCGTCACCTTCTTCTGCGACAGGCGCTCTCCGCTTAATTTCACAAACTTGTGCTTGAACAGTTCACCTGAGGCGAGCAGGAAGTAGACGAGGAACAGCAGGAGAATCGCTCCCGACAGATAACTCCCCGCGGTCTGCGCCCACGACATCATCTGGCGCTGCACATCCACCGTCTCGACAACCGTCACCGGCGTGGCATCGGTCGGCTTGGCAGGCTTGGTGGTCTCTTCCAGTTCCGTGACCGCCTGCTGAAGCTGCCGAACGAGGCTCTGTCGAGGCGACGCTGATCGCACCAGGTCACGCACCTCACGAATAATGGCGGGCAGCCGCTGGCTGAAGGCCGCGATTTCGTCCGAGAGCACCCAGGCGGTGCCGGTAATCGCACCAGCGATGCCGATGACGACAATTGCAGACGCGAACCAGCGTGGCAACACACGTGACAGCGCCCGCACCAGCGGCGCCAGTGCGACCGCCGTCAGCACCGCCACCAGAAGCGGCGTCAGCACGCCGGCAGCGCTCCTGAACGCCGCCAGCACCAGAATCGCGGCGATCACCTGTGTCGCGGTGATGCGGGTCGGCATCTGGGGAATCCCGACCGGCTTTTCTTCGACGGGCGACACATCGGCCATGCCTCAAGCACAACCACAATCCGTGCCATCGGCCTTCGCCGTCGGATGGTGCTTGGACGGGCTACGGCGGACGGGGCTGTCCGAGTAATCTGTAGATATCGTGAATCTCGAGCAGGTCCCTCGGCCGGTGCGCGGGAAGCCCAGGTCTGGTGAGTTCGTGTTTGCCCGGCTGCGCTATGACTCGGGCGATTGGGACTACAACCCCAAGGTCGCGGCCAATGTGTTGAACTCGATCGTCGAGTACACCAACATCGAGGTCTACCCCGAGGAAGTGGTCATCACCGCGGATTCGGACGAACTGCTCGCCTTTCCGTTCCTGTTCATGACCGGCCATAAGCTCGTGCGCTTCAACGATCGCGAGCGCGAGCGGCTGAAGACGTTCATCGAACGCGGCGGATTTCTGTTTTCTGACGACTGCAACCACGACGTCGCCGGCCTGTATGCCACGTCGTTCGAGCAGGAGATGCAGCGCGCATTCCCTGGGCCGAAGACGCTCGAAAAGATTCCGAACGACCACCCGATCTACCGGTCGTTCTTTCAGTTTCCTGACGGTCCGCCACAGACCGCGCACGAGTTAAATGGGTGGGGTGATGACCTGGTTCACGACTACTTGCGCGTGATCCAGGTCCGCGACCGGATTGGCGTCCTCTACTCCAACAAGGACTACGGCTGCGAGTGGGACTACGACTGGCGCAACAAGCGGTTCCAGCGCGACGACAATACGCGCTTCGCCGTCAATCTCGTCGTCTACGCGCTGGGCGCGTGATCCGCTAGTCCCGTTCCGGCCTGGCCGCGCCGTAACGAGTGGAGGCGGGACTCGCTTCCTGTTTCCCGATTCCCTCGCCCTGGCTCGCTCCGATGATGCTCTTGATCGCACGCACGAGATCAGCAGGGGTGACCGGCTTTGGCAGATGCCGGTCGTACCCGGACTCGATCGCCGAGTTCGCGTCCTGTTGCCGCGCATACGCCGTGAGCGCGATCGCCGGCACACGTCCACTCCCATCGAGCTGGCGCACCCGGCGAATCAGCGAATAGCCGTCTTCATCCGGCATGCCGATGTCGCTCACGAGGACGTCAGGACGCCGCGCCTGGACGCGTTCAAACGCCTCCTTGGCGGACGCCACGGCCTCGACCAGGGCGCCCAGTCGCTGCAGCAGGACGGCCAGCACGTTCCGAGAATCGTTGTCGTCCTCGACGATCAGGATGTGCACGCCGGTCAGCTGTTCAAGCTCGACCTCCGCCGCGGTCTGCCGCTCCGTGCGCACCGATCGCGCCGGGGTTTCAGGTAGAGGCCCAGCGTGACGGGCCAGTCGCAGCCGGAACGTCGTGCCCTGATTCTCTCCCCCGCTCGTGACGCTGACCGTGCCGCCATGCAGCTCAACGAGGTGCCGGACAATCGCCATCCCCAGACCGAGGCCGCTGTGGCGCCGGCTCATTGAGCTGTCGGCCTGGCGGAAGCGGTCGAAGACAAACGGCAGGAACTCCGGCGAGATGCCGATCCCGGTATCGGCGACCATGATCTCCGCGTCGCCTTCCACCTCGGCGAGGGCAATCTCGACGCGGCCGCCCTTCGGCGTGAACTTCAAGGCGTTCGACACCAGGTTCCACACCACCTGCTGCAAGCGGTCGCGATCACCGACGACCTTCAACTCACGATCGAGGTGCCGGTTGACGCTGATGGTCTTGGCCGAGGCCGCCGGCATCAGCGCATCGATCGCGTCATCGACCACGCGATGCAACTCGACCAGGCCGGTATCCAGGGTGAGCTTGCCGCCAACGATGCGCGAGACGTCCAGGATGTCGTCGATCAATTGCGACTGCGAGGAGGCGTTCTGCCTGATGACCGTCGCCGCGCGCTGCACCGTATCGCGATCGTGGCTCGACTGCCCCAGCACGTGCGCCCAGCCCATGATGGCGTTGAGCGGGGTCCGCAACTCGTGTGACAAGGTCGCGAGGAACTCGTCCTTCAAGCGGTTGGCGCGCTCCGCATCGAGGCGCGCCGCCTGCTCGCGGCGGAGCAACAGCACGCGCTCACGTTCGATCTTCGAGCGCTCTTCGATCTCCGCCGACAGGGCGACGTTGGCATCGGCCAGTTCGCGGGTGCGTTCCGCGATCCGCTGCTCGAGTTCCTCCTGCGCTATGCGCAGCGCCTCCTGGCGGTTGAACAGCTCGACGAACACGGCGACCTTCGATCGCAACACGTCGCCGGGCACCGGCTTGACGAGGTAGTCCACCGCACCCACCGTGTAGCCGCGGAACACGTGCTGCGCGCCCCAGTCATTGGCCGTCAGGAAGATGATCGGCGTCTGGCGCGACCGCGGACGCTCACGGATCAGCGTGGCCGTCTCGTAGCCGTCCACGTCCGGCATCACCACATCCAGCAGGATCAGCGCGAAGTCCTGGTCGAGCACCTCCTTCAAGGCTTCGCGACCCGACCGCGCGCGGACCAGCCGGTACGACGGATCGTCGAGCACGGCCTCGACCGCCATCAGGTTCTCGTCGCGATCATCCACGACGAGGATGTTGACCGGCTTTCTCACCGTGACAACCAGACGCGCAGCAGGGACACGAGCTGGTCGGCGTCGACCGGCTTGGTCACGTAGTCGGAGGCGCCCGCGTTGATGCACTTCTCGCGGTCGCCCTTCATGGCCTTGGCGGTGATGGCGATGATCGGCAGGTCCTCGAACGTTGAATTGTCGCGGATGCGCCGCGTCGCCTCGTAACCGTCCATTTCCGGCATCATGACGTCCATCAGCACGACGTCGATGTCGGGGTTCTCGTTGAGCATCTTCAACGCGTCATGGCCGTTCTCCGCATACTGCACGTCCATCTCGTAGCGCTCGAGAATGCTCGTCAACGCGAAGATGTTGCGGATGTCGTCATCCACCACCAGCGCCTTCTTGCCGGCCAGGTTCGGGTCGGTGCGATGCAGCCGATCGAGGAGCCGCTGCTTCTCGGGCGGCAGCGCGCTCTCCACGCGATGCAGGAACAACGTCGTCTCGTCGAGCAGGCGCTCGGGGGACTTCACGTCCTTGATGATGATGGTCTGCGCCAGCTGCCGCAGCTCGAGCTCTTCGGCCTTCGACAGCTCCTTGCCGGTGTAGATAATCACCGGCACCTGCGACATCGCCTTGTCGGCACGCATGCGCTCCAGCATTTGGATGCCGCTCATGTCGTGCAGGCCGAGATCGAGCACGATGCAGTCAAACGGCCGCTGCTCGAGCTGCTCGAGCGCTTCCTGGCCTGACCCGACCGCGGTGATCTGCACGTCGCGATCGCCGATCAACTCGACCAGCGTATTGCGCTGCACATCGTCGTCTTCCACGATCATCAACGTCCGCAGCTTGCGATCGTTGAAGTTGCGGATCTGGTCGAAGGCCTCGTTGAGCGATTCGCGCTCGTTCGGCTTCGCCCAGAACGTCTTGGCGCCGAGCCGCATCCCGCGATGGGGATCGTCGGTCACCGAGATCACGTGCACGGGGATGTGACGGGTACTGGCATCGTGCTTGAGGCGATCGAGCACGTTCCAGCCATCCAGGCCCGGGAGGTCGAGGTCGAGCGTAATGGCATCCGGGCGATGCTGCCGCGCCATCTGCAGGCCCACATCACCGCGGACGGCTGCCAGGACCCGGAAGTCGTGCTCGCGTCCGAGATCCATCAGGATGCGCGCAAACGCGTGATCGTTCTCGATGATCAACAGCACGCGATCGCCCGGCTGAATGCGCTGGCGATCGTCGTTGAGCGGGTTGTCGTCGATCGGCATGTCCTCGGCGGCCAGCGCACGATCGACCGCGAGGCGGGTCTCGACCGGCACTTCCGCCGCGCGTTCGGCGGGGGTAAGGGTCGACGCGTAGACCGACGGCAGGAACAGTGTGAACTCGCTGCCCTTGCCCACCGAACTACGCAGCTTGATCTCCCCACCCAGCAACTTGGCGATTTCGCGGCTGATCGAGAGACCGAGGCCGGTGCCGCCGTACTTGCGGCTGGTGGTGCCGTCGGCCTGCTGGAAGGCCTCGAAGATGACCTGGTGCTTGTCCGGCGGGATGCCGATGCCCGTGTCCTGGACGGTGAAGGCGACGACGCTCTGGGCACGTTCGAGCGATTGGTGACCGGCGGACCAGCCACTCGTCGCCGTCGCAATGGTGAGCGTCACCGACCCTTGCTCGGTGAACTTGATTGCGTTCGAGATCAGGTTCTTGAGTACCTGCTGGACGCGCTTCTGGTCGGTAATGACCGAGCTGATGGTCTCGGGATCGAGGCTCGCCGTGAATGTGAGGCCCTTGCTGCCGGCGACTTCGCGGAAGGTGCGTTCGACGTAGGACTGCACGTCGGCCAGCGACACCGGGACGGCGTCGACGTCCATCATGCCCGACTCGATCTTCGAGAGATCCAGAATCTCGTTAATCAGCTCGAGCAGGTCCGAACCGGAGGCGTGAATCGTTTTCGCGAACTCGACCTGCTTGTCGGTCAGCGTGCCTTCGGAGTTCTGCGCCAGCAGCCGCGACAGAATCAGCAGCGAGTTGAGCGGCGTGCGCAACTCGTGCGACATGTTCGCGAGGAATTCCGACTTGTAGCGGCTGGTCAGCGCCAGCTGTGCCGCCTTGTCTTCCAGCGACAGACGCGCCTGGTCGATTTCGCGGTTCTTCTGTTCGACTTCCGAGTTCTGCTTGGCGAGCAGTTCGGCCTTCTCTTCGAGCTCTTCGTTCGTCTTCTGCAGTTCGGTCGCCAGCGACTGTGACTGCTTCAACAGTTCTTCGGTTCTCATCGTCGCGGTAATCGTGTTGAGCACGATGCCGATCGATTCGGTGAGCTGGTCGAGGAAGTTGAGGTGGGTTTCGTTGAAGCGGTAGAACGAGGCCAGCTCGATCACCGCCTTGACCTGGCCTTCGAAGAGCACGGGCACGACGAAGATGTTGGTCGGTGCCGCCGAGCCCAGTCCCGAACTGATCTGGACGTAGTTGCTGGGCACGTCAGTGAGCAGGATCGGCTCTCGCTCGAGTGCCGCCTGGCCGACCAGGCCTTCGCCGGCGCGGAACCGCGTCTTGACGTGCTCCCCTTCGGTGTAGGCGTAGCTGGCAAGCAGCCGCAGATCCGGCTCACCCGCGTCGCTCGATTCGTTGAAGTAGATGACGCCGTGCTGCATCGGCACGAGCGGCGCCAGTTCCGACAGGATGGTGCGCGACACGGTGGTCAGGTCGCGCTGGCCCTGCAGCAGGCGCGTGAACTTCGCCAGGTTCGTCTTCAACCAGTCCTGCGCGGTGTTCTTCTCGGTCGTGTCGCGCAGGTTGACGATCATTTCGTTGATGTTGTCCTTCAGCGCCGCGACTTCGCCGGCCGCTTCAACGTTGATCGACTGCGAGAGGTCACCCTTGGTCACGGCCGTTGCGACTTCGGCGATCGCTCGGACCTGCGTGGTCAGGTTCGCCGCCAGGCGGTTGACGTTGTCGGTGAGGTCTTTCCAGGTGCCGGCCACGCCGGGCACGTCCGCCTGCCCGCCCAGCTTGCCTTCGGTGCCGACTTCTTTCGCCACGCGCGTCACCTCCGCGGCGAATGACGAGAGCTGGTCCACCATCGTGTTGACGGTGTCCTTCAGCTCCGCGATCTCGCCGCGCACGTCGACGGTGACCTTCTTCGACAGATCGCCACGCGCGACGGCGGTGGTCACTTCCGCGATGTTGCGCACCTGGCCGGTGAGGTTGCCGGCCATCGAGTTCACCGAGTCGGTCAAGTCCTTCCAGGTGCCGCCGACGCCGGGCACGTCCGCCTGGCCGCCGAGCTGACCTTCCGTTCCGACTTCGCGCGCCACGCGCGTCACTTCCGAGGCGAACGCCGACAGCTGGTCCACCATCGTGTTGATGGTGTTCTTCAGCTCGAGAATCTCCCCGCGCACGGCCACGGTGATCTTCTTGGAGAGGTCGCCCTTCGCAACCGCCGTGGTCACGTCCGCGATGTTGCGGACCTGGCCGGTGAGGTTGCCGGCCATGGAGTTCACCGAGTCAGTCAGGTCGCGCCAGGTGCCGGCGACGCCACGGACGTCGGCCTGACCGCCCAGTTTGCCTTCGGTGCCGACTTCGCGAGCGACGCGCGTCACTTCCGACGCAAACGCGTTCAACTGGTCGGTCATCGTATTGACGACGTTCTTGATCTGGAGAATTTCGCCCTGTGCCTGCACCGTGATCTTCTGGTTCAAGTCGCCGCTGGCAATCGCGGTCGCGACCTTCGAGACGTCGCGCAACTGCACGGTGAGGTTGCCGGCCAGCTCGTTGACGTTGTCCGTCAGGTCTTTCCACGTGCCGGCCACGCCACGCACGTCCGCCTGGCCACCGAGCTTGCCTTCGGTGCCCACTTCCTTCGCCACGCGCGTCACTTCCGACGCGAACGAACTGAGCTGATCCACCATGGTGTTGACGGTGTTCTTCAGCTCGAGAATCTCGCCGCGCGCATCGACGGTGATCTTCTTGCCGAGGTCGCCTCTCGCGACCGCGGTGGTCACGTCGGCGATGTTGCGCACCTGCGAGGTCAGGTTCGCGGCCATCGCGTTCACGTTGTCGGTCAGGTCTTCCCACGTGCCGGCGACGCCAGGCACTTCGGCCTGGCCGCCCAGCTTGCCCTCGGTACCGACTTCCTTCGCCACGCGCGTCACTTCCGAGGCGAACCCACTCAACTGGTCCACCATGGTGTTGATGACGTTCTTGATCTGCAGAATTTCGCCGCGCGCCTGCACGGTGATCTTCTGGTTCAAGTCGCCGCTCGCGATCGCGGTCGCAACCTTCGACACGTCGCGCAGCTGCACGGTCAGGTTTGACGCCAGCTCGTTGACGTTGTCCGTCAGGTCTTTCCAGGTGCCCGCGACGCCGCGCACGTCGGCCTGGCCGCCGAGCTGACCTTCGGTACCGACTTCCTTCGCCACGCGCGTCACTTCCGAGGCGAATGACGACAGCTGGTCCA
>CAZVLS010000024.1:0-49272 GCA_964628295.1 uncultured Acidobacterium sp. | reverse complement strand
AGAGTGCAGAGTTAAGAGTGCAGAGTTAAGAGTGCAGAGTAAGAGTACGGGTGCCACGGTGGTGGTATGCCTCTCTGCACTCTTGACTCTGCACTCTGCATTCGCGAGCGAAGCCAGCGCCGATATCGTTGTGTTCAAGAACGGCCGCACCATGTCGGTGAAGTCGTGCACGGTTGATGCTGACAACGCCGTCATGCGCCTCCGCCAGGGTGGGGAAGTCACCTTCCCGGCGTCGCTCATCGCGCGCGTCGATCCCGACGAAGTGCCGTATCCGGAGGAACCAGAGGCCGGTGGCCTGGAGCCGGGAACCGGAGCAGTTGCGGCTGTTGATTCTGGCTTGCTACCGGTCCCGGATCCCGTTGCTCGGATCTCGGACGAAGTGCTGGCCTCGCGTCCGTTCGCGGATTTGATCTCCACGGTCGCGACCGCCCATAACGTCGACAAGCGGCTCGTGCACGCGGTCATTCAGCAGGAATCCAACTACCAGGCGCGGGCACGCTCGAAGAAGGGCGCCAAGGGCCTGATGCAGTTGATGCCGGCCACCGCCCGCCAGTACGGCGTGCGTAACTCCTACGACCCGAAGGCCAATCTTGAAGCCGGCGTGCGGCACCTCAAGGACCTGATGAGCCGCCTGGACCTGCCCATGGCCCTTGCCGCCTATAACGCGGGCGAGGCGACCATCAAGCGCTACGGCGGCTTGCCGCCGTTCCCAGAGACCCAGAACTACGTCCGCAGCATCCTGCGGCGCGTGGGCTCGGTCGTCGCAAATTAATCACACATAACGCCAGCCATCCTGGCGGCCGATATCGTCTTAACCATGTGAGTGGTGGTCGAACAGGGTCTTTCTGGGCGATCTAACTTCTGAAATCTGACGTCTGAAATCGTATAATCCCCTGTGGGTCAATCTTTTAGGGATGGAGTTCCGCTGCCGCCTCGGCACGACATCGGGTGAGATCATCGAGGGCGTGTACGTCGCCCAGGACGAAGCTGCCCTTCGGCGTGAGCTGGAGGACAAGGGTCTGCACGTCCTTTCACTTCGGCCGCGGCTCGGTATTGCCGGGCTTACGTTCGGCGGTCAGACCCGCAAGATCGCCCGTCACGAGTTTCTCGTCTTCAACCAGGAGCTGGCCACGCTGCTCAAAGCCGGCATGCCGCTGGTGCAGTCGCTCGACATCCTGCGTGCCCGTATGAGCAACCCGACGTTCAAGTCGGTGCTCGACGATGTGTACGAAAAGGTGCGGGGCGGCACGGCGCTCTCGGATGCGTTTGTTGCGCACGGCGACTTGTTTCCGTCGGTCTATACCGCCTCGTTGATGGCGGGTGAGCGATCCGGCAACCTCGACGCGGTGTTGCGGCGCTTCGTGGCCTACTCGAAGACGATCGACACGGTTCGTTCGAAGACGATTTCCGCGATGATCTACCCGGTCATCCTGATTCTCCTCGCCGTGGTCCTCGTCGGCATCATCGTCGTCAAGGTCGTGCCGACGTTCGCGGAGTTCTACACCAGCTTCGATGCCGAACTTCCGCTGAGCACACGGATCATCGTCGGGATTTCCGACATCGTGCGCGGGCAGTTCTACCTGATCCTCGCCGTCGTGGCCGGCTCCGCGGTCGCGTTCTACTCGTGGCTCAAGCAGCCGGGCCGCGGCGCGCAGTTCGACCGATTGTTGCTCCGCCTGCCGTTCGTGGGACCGAGCGTGCAGAAGTTCACCACGTCGCAAATGGCGCGCACGCTGGCGACGCTGCTTGGCGGCGGCATTCCGCTCGTCAATGCGCTGGAGATTGCGGCGCGTTCGACCGGCAATCGCCACATGGGCAAGGAGCTCGAGATCGTGGCGAGTCGGGTGCGCGAAGGACAGGGATTTGCCAGCACGCTGCTCGAGCGAAAGACCGTGCCCGACGTGGCGATCAAGATGATCGAGGTCGGCGAGTCGACCGGCGCGTTGACCGAGATGCTCAACAGCCTGGCGGACTTCTACGACGAAGAGATTGATACCGAGGTGGCGCGGTTCGTCACGCTCGTGGAACCGGCGATGCTGGTGTTCATGGGTATCGTGATTGCCGGCATTGTGCTGGCACTCTACCTGCCACTGTTCCAGCTCACGTCAGTGATCGGAAACCGTTGATGGACGTCACTCCAGAAGGCGCGCTCGATCCCGAAGCGCTGATCGCAGAGCCCGGCGAGGCGGCCGCGGTCGATCGTTCGGCAGAGGACTCGGCGGCGAGACGTCTCGCCGATCGCTATCGGCTCGACTTCCTCGACATGCACGAGTTCCGCATCGACCAGGAGTTGTTCCGGTCGATCCCGGCGGACCTGATGCTGCGCTACGGTTTCGTTCCGTACCGGCGCGACGGCAAGTTCCTGGTCATCGTGGTGTCGGACCCGACCGACCTGCCGATGATCGACGAGTTGTCGGTGATCCTCGGCACGCCGGTGCGCGTCATGGTCGGCGTGCGCTCGGCGATCGAGGGCATGCTGAAGAAGAGCGAGAGCTCGCAGCGCGTCCTCGACGAAGCGACCGAAGAATTCCAGATCCAGGTCCTCAAGGAAGAGGAAGTCAGCGACGACAACCTCACCGTCGAGAAGCTGACCGGCGACAGCAGCCCGATCATCAGGCTCGTGGACTCGACGATCTTCACGGCGATCCAGCGGCGCGCCAGCGACATTCACATCGAGACGCAGGACGATGCGGTGTATGTGAAGTACCGCATTGACGGCGTGCTGCAGCCGGCCATGCGGCCGATTGCGAAGCGGTTCCATAGTTCGATCCTGTCGCGCATCAAGGTGATGGCGGAGCTCGACATCGCCGAGAAGCGCGTGCCGCAGGACGGCCGTTTCCGCCTGCGCGTGCCCGGCAAGACGATCGACTTCCGCGTCTCGGTGATGCCGAGCGTGCACGGCGAGGACGCCGTCATCCGTATTCTCGACAAGCAGTCGATGAGCGAGCAGTTCACCGAGCTGCGTCTCGACATCCTCGGCTTCCCGGAAGCGGAGCTGAAGCGGTTCCGCAAGTACATCCGCGAGCCGTACGGGATGGTGCTGGTGACCGGCCCGACCGGCAGCGGCAAGACGACGACCCTGTACGGCGCGTTGTCTGAGATCCGCACGCCGGAAGACAAGATCATCACGATCGAAGATCCGGTCGAATATCAGCTCAAGGGCATCACGCAGATCCCGATCAACGAAAAGAAGGGCCTGACGTTCGCGCGCGGATTGCGTTCGATCCTGCGTCACGACCCCGACAAGGTCATGGTCGGCGAAATCCGCGACCCCGAGACGGCGCAGATCGCCATTCAGTCGGCGCTCACCGGTCACCTGGTGTTCACGACGGTGCACGCCAACAACGTGTTCGACGTGCTCGGCCGCTTCCTCAACATGGGCGTCGAGCCGTATCAGTTCATCTCGGCGCTGAACTGCGTGATGGCGCAGCGGCTGGTGCGGAAGATCTGTGAGTCATGCAAGCACCCGGCGGTGCCGGATCCCGAGGTCCTCGCGGAATCCGCGATCGATCCGCTGCTGCTCGCCGGGAAGACACTGTACGAGGGCGCCGGCTGCATCGAGTGCGGCGGCACGGGCTTCAAGGGCCGCATGGCGATCTGCGAACTCCTCGACCTGACCGATCACATTCGCGAGATCATCCTCGACAAGCGCCCCATTTCAGAAGTGAAGCGCGCGGCGAAAGAACAAGGCATGCGCCTGCTGCGCGAATCCGCCGTCGAGCGCGTGCTTGAAGGCCTGACCACGCTGCGGGAGATCAACAAGGTGACGTTCGTCGAATGATCCTCCGCGACCTCTTCCAGACCCCGGCGCCAGACGTCGCCGTGGAAATTGATCACACGCATGTGTCGGCGGCGAGACTGGCCTGGTCCGGCGGCCAGGCCGTGATCGCGGCGCATGCCGTCGAACCTCTCGCCGCCGGGATCCTCAACCCCGGACTCGCGGCCCTGAACATGCCCGATGTGCCGGTGGTGGCGAAAGCCATTGGGCGCGTGCTCGGCCAGCTGGGAGGCAAGCCTTCCCGCATCGCCCTGCTCGTGCCGGACACCGTGGCGAAGGTGTCGCTCTTGAAGTTGGAGAAGGTGCCGGCGCGCGCCGCGGACTTGCAGGAGATCGTGCGCTGGCAGGTTCGCAAGACGGCGCCGTTCCCGATCGAGCAGGCGGTGCTGAGCGTCTCGCCCGGTGCGCGCGATGCCGATGGCGCAGGGGAGTTCGTGGTCGCGTTATCGCGCGCCGATGTCATTCATCAGTATGAGCAGGCGTGCCTGATGGCTGGTGTGCATGCCGGCCTGGTCGACTTGTCGACGTTCGGCGTGATCAACGGCATCCTGGCCGGGGCAACCCCGCCCGCCGGTGATTGGCTGCTGGTGCACGTGACCGACACCTACCTGACGCTGGCCGTGATGCGTGGTGGCGCGTTGTTGTTCTTCCGCAATCGCGGCGAGGAAGCCGAAGGCTCGCTGGCGGACCTGATCCACCAGACGGCGATGTATTACGAAGATCGTCTGAAGGGGGGCAGCTTTGCGCGCGTGTTGATCGCCGGCGCCGCGCAGCTGCCTGGCGGCGCCGACAATGTGCGGCGGGGCCTCGAAGAACGCCTTGGTGTGTCGGTGGACGCCGTCGATCCGCGAGCGACCGCCGCACTGCAGGATCGCATCGGTGCGTCGGCTGACCTGCTCGATACGCTGGCGCCGCTCGTCGGCATGTTGATGCGCGAACGGAGGGTGGCCTAGCCATGCTCCGGACGAACCTTTCGACACGGCCCTTCTACAACGACCGGGCAGTGCGCGCGGCGCTCGGCGCGGTTGGCGTGATCGCTCTCGGCCTGACCCTCTTCAACGCCTACGAAATCATCCGCCTGCGTTCGCAGAACAGCGAGGCGCGGGCGACGATCGCCAGCAACGACGCGCAGGCGCGGTCGCTGCGCGACCAGGCTCAGGAGATCCGCCGGTCGATCGACCAGTCGCGGCTGGCGGCGGTGCAACTGGCCGCCAGCGAAGCGAATGCGTTGATCGATCGCCGCACCTTCTCGTGGACCGAATTGCTCAACCAGTTCCAAGCCACCTTGCCACCCGATGTGCGCATCGGCGGGGTGACGCCGCAGTTGGACACGGACGGCCGCCGAATTGTGAACATCACGGTCTTTTCGCGCCGTATCGAGGATCTCGAGCAATTCATGGACGCGCTGGACAAGACCGGCGCGTTTGCCGGTGTGATGTCCAGGGCCGATCGTCCCGCCGATGGCGGGGGATTGCAGTCCGACGTGCAGGCGTTCTACCTGCCGGCGGCCGTACGACCCGCGCCATCGTCTGAACCTGGCAAGGGCGCGCCGGGTAACCAGACGCCGGCGAATCAGACACCCGCAAACGTGTCAGCGGGAGGTGCGCGGTGAAGGCGCTGTTTACCTTCGGCGCGGACGTGCCCTTTACGCGCGTCATCGCCGATCACAAGCGGTGGCTGCTCCCGGTGGGCGTCCTGCTGGCGATCAACATCGGCGTGCTGATCGCGGTGGTGTTGCCGTTGCGCCAGTCCGTGCAATCGGGCTCCGAACGAGCCGAGGCGTCGGCCCAGGCGCTGCGCGCCGCGATGGCGGAATTGAAAGACGCCGAGGGGACCCGGGATGGGCAGGCGAAGGCCGCGACGGATCTCGATCGGTTCTACGCCGAGGTGCTGCCGAAGGATTTCATGACGGCGCGCCGCGTGACGCAGTTGAAGCTGACGCAGCTGGCGCGGTCTCATGAGGTGGCGTTTGAGAATGGCTCGTCGACGACGGAGGAGTTGAGGGACTCGACGCTCGAACGCATGCGCGTGAATTATTCGTTGAGCGGCGACTGGGAAGACATCCGCCAGTTCATCTACGCGATTGAGACTGGTCCCGACTTCGTGGTCATCGACAACCTGCAGCTCGTGGAAGACGCGACCAGCGGTTCGCTCGCCCTGTCGCTGGAGGTCTCGACGTACTACAGGGTGCGCAGCGCGCTCGCTCCAGCTGCGCGGGGTGCCGATGGCCGTTGAGCGGCGCCAGGTTGCACTGGGAATTGGGGCTGCGATGGCCCTGTTGCTGGCGGCGTGGACCTTCTGGCCGTCGAGTCCGCCGGCCACCGCCACCACCACGAGTCGCCCGGTGCGCGTTCGTAGTGGGGCGCGGAACGCGCAGCCAGTGGAAGCGCAGGGGCCAGTCGCTGTGAAGCTCGAGGCGTTGACCGTCGATCAATCGGAGCCGGGAGACACGGCGCGCAATCCGTTTCGGTTTCAACCGAAGGTCGTGGCGCCGCCGCCGCGTCCGGTTGTTGCGGCGCCAGTCACCGAGGCGCCGCGTCCCGCGCCGCCACCGGGACCGCCGCCATTGCCACCGATACCGTTGAAGTTTATCGGCGTGCTAGAACGGGCAAACGGCGTGAAGTGGGCGGTGCTGACAGACGGCAAGTCAGCGCCGATGTATGGGAAGGACGGCGATATCATCGATGGCCGGTACGCGATCGTGAAGATCGGCACCGAATCAGTCGAGATGACCTACGCCGATGGGCGAGGGCGGCAGGTCATCCGCCTCACCGGACAGTAGTTGCGAAGGGTATAGATGATTAGGCGTGTCGCAGGAAGCTTCGTTCTCGTCGCGCTGGCGGCCATGCTGGCTGCCGGCTGTGCCACCGGCCGCGCGTTCGCGCGTGGTGAGGCTGCAGGCCGCGCGGGTGATTGGGAAGCCGCGGTCGGCTTCTATCGCCAGGCACTGCAGGACGATCCGGATCGCCCCGACTACAAGATCGCGCTCGAGCGCGCCATGCTGTCGGCGGCGAGCACGTATGCCGAACGCGGCCGCCAGCTCGAAGCGGCCGATCAACTCGAGGAGGCGCTTCGCGCCTATCGCAAGGCGCAGGAATTCGAACCCTCGAACCGGCAGCTGGGGGCAAAGGCTGCGCAACTCGATCGCACGTTACGCGATCGCGCCGAAGCCTCGCAGCCACGTCCAGACATCGAGCGCATGCGCCAGCAGGCCCGCCGGGCGACGGCGGAGCCAATGCTCAACCCGCGGAACCCCGAGCCGCTGATCTTCAACTTCGTCAATACCAGCATCCGCGACATCCTGCTGTTCGCGGGCAACGCCAGCGGCATCAACGTCACATTCGATCGCGATTTCCAGGACCGCACGATCTCGTTGAAGCTTGACGGCGTCTCGTTCCAGGAAGGCCTGCAGCAGATCATGATCTCGCAGGGGTTGTTCTACCGCGTGCTCAACGATCGCACCATCATCGTCGCCGCGGACAACACCCAGAAGCGCACGCAATACGAAGAACAGGTCATCCGGACGTTCTTCGTTTCGCATGCCGACGCGACCGAATTGTCGCAGTTGCTGGTTGGCCTGATTCGCGTCGCCGGCATGGCGATCCAGCCGCAGATCGTCGCTAACAAGACCACCAACACCGTCACCATCCGCGCGACCGCGCCAGTGGTGGCGATTGCCGAGCGCGTGATCGAGGCGAACGACAAGCCGCGCGCCGAAGTGATGGTCGACGTGCAGATTCTCGAGGTGAACCGCGAACGCGCGAAGCGTTACGGTCTTGACCTCGGGAGCTACTCCGCGGCGCTGTCGTTTTCACCGGAGGCGGCGCCGGCCGCGGAAGGCACGACGCCGTTCAACCTGAATACGATTTCCCAGGGCGTCAGTACCGCGGACTTCTATCTCTCGGTGCCGTCGGCCGTGGTGCGCTTCCTCGAGAGCGATTCGCAGACGAAGGTGCTCGCCAAGCCCAACCTGCGCGGTGTGGAAGGGCAGAAGCTGTCGTTGAACCTTGGTGAAGACATTCCTGTGCCGAGCACGACTTTCCAGCCGATTGCGGCTGGCGGCGGCGCCACCAACCCGCTGGTGTCGTACGGCTATCGCACCATCGGCGTGAACGTCGAGCTGACGCCGCGCGTCACCTACGACAACGACATCATTCTCGAGATCACCATCGACCTGAGCGGCCGCGGCCAGGACACGAACATCGCGGGGCAGAACCTGCCGTCGTTCTCCACGCGCAAGGTCGGCACCAAGCTGCGCCTGCGTGACGGCGAGTCAAACCTTCTCGCCGGGCTGTTGCGAGAGGACGAGCGCAAGTCGCTGACCGGGTTTCCTGGTGTGATGCGCCTGCCGATCGTCCGTCAGTTGTTCTCGAACAACGACACCAACATCAAGCAGACCGACATCGTGATGCTGCTGACGCCGCGCATCGTGCGCACGCACGAACTGCGCGCGCAGGACCTGAGCCCGATCTACATCGGCACGCAGAGCAACATGTCGTTGACCGGCCCGCCGGCGACGATCGGCGGCACGCCCGAACCGGAGGCGGCTGCGCCGACGCCTCAGGCACCGCTCGCGCCCGGTGTGGCGCCGTCACCCGTCATGGCCGGCAACGTGGCGCCGGCGACGCCGGCCGCGCCGTCACCCGGCTCGCCTCAGCCGCCGGCCGCGCCGGTACTGCCGACCGGATCCACCCAGCAGCCGGTCATGCCGGCGGGCAGCTCGCCGATACCGGGCATGACGGCCGCGCCGCCTGCGCCCGCTCCGGCCGCCCCGCCGAGCAACGTGCAGGTGTTCACGCCTCCACCAGCGGCCACGCCTGCGCCGCCGCCGGCCACGACCGCAGCGCCGGCAGCACCGGCGTCCCCGGCGCCTGCTGTGCCGTCCGCCGCACCGGCGCGGATCTCGCTGAGCCCGCCGAGCGAGATGCGCGTTGGCAGTGGTCCCTACACGATTCCCGTGTCGATCGCCGGCGCATCGCGCCTGTCGACCGTCACGTTGTCGATCACGTACAACCCGGCGCTCGTGCGTATCCGGAACGTGCAGGAAGGCACCTTCATGCGCCAGGGCGGCGGAACGCCAGTGTTCAACAGCCAGATCGACGAGAAGGGTGGCCGCATTGACATCGTCATCACGCGGCCTGGCGACAAGACCGGCGCGTCCACATCGGGCCTGCTCGCGGCCTTGCTGGTGGAGCCGCTGACCGCCGGCACGGGTTCACTTGGGCTGTCGGGATCAGCATCGATACCGGGCGGCGACGCGGCCGCGTTGCAGTTCATGCCGGCAGGCATTACGGTCCGGTGAAGTGAGAAGTGAGAAGTGAGAAGTGAGAAGTGAGAAGTGAGAAGTGAGAAGTGAGAAATAGGAAGTAGGAAGTGAAGAGCAATCACGGGTTCACGTTCGTCGAACTGCTCGTCGTCACGACGATCGTGCTGATTCTTGCCTCCGCGGTCCAGCCGCTTGCGAGGGTGACGATTCAGCGCACGCGTGAAGCCGAATTGCGTCGAGTGCTGCGCGAGATGCGCACGGCGATCGACAAGTTCAAGGACGCGGCCGACCAGGGCATGATTCCGACCACCGAGTTGAAGGCCAACAGCGAGGGCTATCCGCCTGACCTGCAGACCCTGGTTGACGGCGTCTCGGTCGCCAACGACGCGACCGGGCGGAAGATCAAGTTCCTGCGCAAGATCCCGCTCGACCCGACGACAGGTGATGACGACTGGGGATTGCGCGGCTACCAGGACAAGCCCGATTCCACCTCCTGGAACGGGCAGAACGTCTACGACGTGTATTCGAAGAATCAAGGCACGGGCCTCGATGGTACGAAGTACCGCGATTGGAATTGAGATGAGCACGACCCAGTCCGCTAAGCCGCCCGGCCGGAGGCCGGGCAAGAAGACGCTGCCCCCGGCGAGGCGGGCCGCCGGCTGGTTCAGGCGCGGGGCCTCGTTGGGCTTCACCATGATCGAACTGCTGATCGTGATGACGTTGGTGATCATCCTCGCCAGCGTCGGCATGACGCAGTACCGCAACAGCATCACGCGCGCCGAGGAGGCCGCGCTGAAGGAGAACCTGTTCCGGATGCGCGATGCCCTTGACCAGTTCTACGCGGACAAGAACAAGTGGCCGGCCGACCTGGCGGAACTGGTCAGCGAGGGCTATATCCGCGAGGTCCCAACTGATCCGATCACGAAGTCGAAGGACACGTGGCAGACGGAGCAGGCTGAGCCGGACGGGAACAACCCTGCGTCAGCGGGTGGAATCGATAACGTGAAGAGTGGCTCCGAGCGTTCCGCGCTCGATGGCTCGAGATACGCTGAGTGGGATTAAAGAACGCCGGTCTATCATTAGGGTTGGAAATGACCTTTCGTCTAGCGATTGCGTGTGTCGGCTTGTTGGTCACTGCCGGATGCGAGAAGGTGCCGCTAACGGCGCCAACAGAGTCCACCATCGCGCTTACGGTGAGCCAAGCAAGTGTCGCCATCAACGGCAAAGTGGAGCTCGTGGCCGCGGTCACTGAGAAGTCCGGCACCGCCGTGCACAACGGGACGGTCGTCACGTTTACGGGAGGCCTCGGTACCTTCACGCCCCAGGAGGCCGTTACCGTCGGCGGCATCGCGAGATCAACCTTCACTGGAGTGTCGTCTGGTACCGTGAAGCTCGGCGCGTTCTCAGGCTCGGCCAAGGCGACCGAGGTGGAAATTCGTGTGGGCTCAGCAGCCGCAGATTTCGTGAGTGTGCGGACGGATCCCGCGACGATTCCTCAAAACGGCGGCACGGTGACGGTGATCGCGAGTGTGCGAGACTCGAGCGGCACGGCGCTGCCCAACGCCCAGGTAAATTTCACCGCTGATAACGGCCAGTTGAGTGCCAATAGCGCCCTGACGGACAACAACGGTGAGGCGCGTGTCACGTTGGTGACGGCCAGGACGACCAAAGTCGGCGCGAGCGTGGCCGGCAAGAGCGCCTCCGATTTCACCGTGACTGCGCTGACGGCTCCGACGGTAAGCATCGGCTCCTGTAGCAGCACACCACTCGTGGGCGTGGCGGTGACGTGCACCGTCACGCCGACAGTGTCTTCTGCGAGTGGTTCGCCTATCCAGAGCGTATCCATCAATTGGGGGGACGGCACGAGTGACCGGAGCCTTGGCAGCATCAGTAGTGCGACCACGACCTCGCATACCTACACGCGCGCTGACACATACATCGTAACGGCCACTGCCGTCGACGTCTCTGGGCAAAACGGCCGGGGCACGGCGGCGATAGCTGTGACGCGGTCCATTCCCTCCATTTCGATAAGCGCGTCCGCTTCGACCGCGACCGTTGGTGCGGTGCTCACCTTCTCCGTGGTGCCGCCGACGTCTTCGGCGCCGGTGCCGACGACCGGTGTGGTCGTCAATTTCGGTGACGGCACCTCGCGCAATCTTGGAGCCGTGACAACGTCGACCGCCGTCACTAAGTCCTTCAGTTCTCCCGGTGCCTACACCGTCTCGGCGACCGTGACGGACAACGCTGGAACAACCAATACGGCGACCACCAGTGTGATCATCACTGCGGCAACTCCGCCGACCGTGACGCTGACGATTGCCAATTTCAGCGCCGGTTGCGCGAACTTTACGGTTGGTGTCACGCCATCCAGTGGCACGACCATTTCCAGTGTCGTCGTGTCAATTAGCGGCACTAGTACAACACTGTATTCGGGTACAGCGGGCACGTCATTTGGTGCGTGTGGTCTGACGTCGGGTCAGATCGTCGTAGCCCAGGCGACCGACTCACTCGGGAATACGGGCAGCGCGTCTGTGATTGTGCGGTAATGAGGGCCGGGAATGAACGCGGCTACGCCATGGCGGCCTTGCTGGTCGCCATGAGCGTCATGGCCGTCCTCATGAGCGCGCTGCTGCCGGTGTGGACACACATGGCCACCCGCGAGAAGGAAGAAGAGTTGATCTTCCGGGGCAAGCAGTACGCGCGGGCGATCGGCCTCTTTCAGCGCAAGTTCGCCAACACCGCGCCGCCTTCGATCGACGTCCTGGTCGAGCAACGGTTCCTCCGCAAGAAATACAAAGATCCGATCACCAACGACGACTTCCAGGTGCTGTACGCCAACTCTCAACTCGCACTACCGGGGCAGGGAGGGCAAGTGGCGCAGCGGCCGGGGCAGAGCGCGACGCAGGCGAGTCCGGTACAGTCGCCGACTGGTGCCAATCCGCAGGCCGGCGGTTTCTCGCCGCAGGGCGGATTAATCGGCGTGACGTCGAAGAGCAAGGACGCGTCGATCAAGCAATACAACGGCCGCACCCGCTACAACGAGTGGCAGTTCATCTACCTCCAGACCGCGCAACGTCCGGGCCAGAACGGGATGCCGATGACGCCGGGACAAGGCGGCGGGCCTGGTGGCCGGCCAGGTCCTCCAGGATCGCAGGGGCAAGGCGCGCCGTTCGGCATGCCCAACACGCCAGGAATGGGTAATCCGAACCGTCCCCCGTTTGGCGGGCCAGGTCAGTTCCCGGGTCAACCGGGGCAGATGCCGAATCAGCAGAATCCGAACACGGTCATCGGACCGGGCGGAACGACGTTCACGCCGCTTACACCGGGACAGCGTCGTCCTGGAGGCCAGTAACAATCACGTCGTGTAAGGCGCGCCGCGCGTCCTGAATACCTTCACCTGCGCGCGTCGGATGCACGCGATTGGTGAGAATCACCACATACAGATCCTGCGCCGGGTCGATCCACAACGAGGTGCCGGTAAACCCGGTGTGACCGATCGCGCTCGCCGACATCCTCGTGCCGCACGATGACGTCGGCAGCATGGTGTCCCACCCCAACGCACGCGAGCTTCCCGGCACCGTGGTCTTTGACGCGAACGTGGCCAAGGACGGTGAGCGGAGCCACCACCGCGCGCAGGCGCCCACAGCGGCGGCGGTGCCGAACAGTCCCGCATGTGCGGCGACGCCACCGAGTGCCGCGGCATTTTCGTCGTGCACCTCGCCGCGACGTTCCTCGCCGCATTCGGTGTCTTCGGTCGGTGCGATGCGTTCGAACCAATCGGCGCCCGGAGTGAATCGCAACTCAACATCCGCGCCGAGTTCGCGATCACGCCACGCGTCGAATTGCCGGTCGAGCGGCGCTCCCGCGGCGCGCTCGATGGCAAATCCCAGCAACATGAACCCGGGATCGCTGTAGATCGACTTCGTGCGCGGGGGATAGTCCAGGGGCTCTTCGCAAATTGCCATCTCGAACGAGGCGCGCCCCGTTCGTGACTTGTAGTACGGACGGTGGCCCGGCAGCCCCGATGAATGCTCGAGCAGATCCTGAAGTGTCACGACCTGGCGCTCTTCGCCCGTCCACGCATCGATCCAGTGCCGCACGCGATCATTCAACCGCATCCGGCCGCTGGCGGCTTCGCCAGTCATCAGCGCGGTTGTGGCCAGCACTTTGGTGAGCGAGGCCAGGTCGTAGATGGTGCGCGCGTTAACGGGCGTGGCTTCCGGACTATAGGTCTGTGCACCGGCCGCCACCGTGAAGATCGGACCGCTCGCACGCCCGGCTTCAACGACGGCGCCGGGGAAGACTTTGGTGGCGATCGCCTTGTGGAGGATCGCCTCGACCGTCATGCGGCGACGGCGCCAGACATCCGGCGCGAGATGAACGCGACGGCACAGGTCGTGACGGCGCCAATCAACACATACCAGGTGAAGGCGATTGGCGTGCCCCACCACACCAGCGTCATCACGATCAGTCCGGCAATCATGCCGGCAAACGTGTCGCGTTCGCGGATGGACGGCGCGAGGGTGCCCAGCAGGAACGCGCCAAGCACCGCACCCGAAGCAAACGACAAGACCGCCAGACCCGCGTCCAGCACGCCGCGATTCATGAACTGCGCGCCGATCGCGACCAGGAGTTGCACGATGCCCCACGCGACCGAGGCCTGCTTCGACACGCGCATCTGCGTGTCCTGGTCGGCAGTCGGGTTGAAGTAGGGCAGGTAGAAATCACTGACGGTGGTCGCCGCCATCGCGTTCAGCGACGGAGACAAGGCCGCCGCGACGATCGCCGCGACGATGAAACCGGCCAGGCCGTTCTGCAGCTCGTTGACGACAAAGATCGGGAGGATCTGGTCGTTCCGAGTCAGTTCCTGCGGCAGCGGCACCTGCTGGTAGTGCGTGTACAACATCACGCCGATCAGGAGGAACAGGATGAACTGCACGAAGACAATGAAGCCGCTGAGGACGATGCCGGTGGAGGCGTCTTTCTGGCTCTTTGCCGACAGCAATCGCTGGACCAGGTATTGGTCGGTGCCGTGTGTCGACAGCGTCAGTGCCACGCCGCCGAGAAGGCCGGCCCAGATGGTGTAAGCCCGCGTGAAATCAAACGCGGTATCCAGCACAACGAAGCGCGCGGTCTCATTGCCGACGCGCACGACTTCGGCCCAGCCACCATCGATTCGAGCCAGCAACGCCAGTGCGACCGCGCCGGCGCCGGCGATGTAGACGAACATCTGCACCACGTCGGTCCAGATCACGGCTGAGACGCCGCCGCGCATGGTGTACACAATCATCGCCGCACCCAGCACGATCACGACCCAGGTCACCGGCACCTGCGTGACGATCGAGATCACCAGTGCCGTCGTGAAGAGGCGGATGCCGTCGGCAAGCGACCGGGTGATCAGGAAGATGACGGCCGAAAGGGTCTTGACCTTGGTGCCGAAGCGTCGCTGCAGCAGCTCATAGGACGTGAACAGGTCGCCCCTGAAGTACGCCGGGATGAACAGCAGGCTGACGATGATGCGGCCGATGATGTAGCCGATGGCCAGCTGCAGAAATGTCATGTTGCCCGCGTAGGTCTGCGCGGGAATACCGATGAACGTCAGCGTGCTGGTTTCGGTCGCGACAATGGTGAAGCAGATCGCCCACCACGGCACGCTGCGCCCGGTCAGGAAATAGTCGCGGGTCGTCTTCTGGTAGCGGGCAAACCACGACCCAAAGGCCGTGATCGCGACGAGATAGACGCCGATGACGAGGTAGTCGATCCCCGAGAGGGATGCCACGTCCGAGAGCTTACTCCGGCACGCTGCCGAATGCGGCGCGGCCGAGTTCGCTGACCGAGCCGGCCCCGTTGGGCGGGGCAATCAGCGCGTCATAGGAAAACAGGATGACGCCGGCAGCGCCGAGCTTGTTGGCCGCGGCAATGTGTCCCAGCGTCTGCGAAGGCGTGAGCTGATAGGCGCCGATCCCTGCCCACACGGGGCGCGACCCGGCGTAGGCCCGCGCCGCCGCCACCTGCTTCTGAAAGACCGTGACGTCGGTCGTGTAGGCCATCGGGCAAATCACGTCGAGCAGGGACTGATCGACCCAGCCGCGCCAATCCTGGAGCCGGTTGTCGAAGGCCACTTGCGCATCCGGGACCACCGCCGCGCTCACGATCGTGCCGGGGCGAGCCGCCTTTACCGCAGTGCGGATCTTAATCACCAGCGAGGTCAGCCGCGCTCGACGGAAATCACTCCAGCGGCCGGGATACAGATTGGGATACGCCGCTGGATCGATCGCCTCGCGCGTGGCAGCGTCGCGCTTCTGCTTGTCGTTGAGATCAGGCGTGATCGACGACTTGAACTGTTCCATAGCCGCCGGACTGTAGTCGAACTCGTCGCTTGGGAATCGCACGTAATCGAGATGAATGCCGTCGACGGCGTACTTCGCGGCAATCTCGGCGATGACGGCGACGGTATGGTCCTGCGCGCCTGGGTGAAGCGGCGACACATACAGTCCCTCGACTTGCGTGTTGTTGGCGCGGCTCCAGCGGGCAAGGCGTCCGAGGTAGGCCGGGCTGCGAAGATTGATCTTTTTCATCTCCGCGGCGAGTTCCTTCGGAACCATCAGCCATTCAGGGGCGCGGTAGATGATGTGGTCGCGTGATGCGGGCAGCGTCACCGCACTCGAGACGAGGTTCACCGCCACCCAGGCATGCACTTTCAATCCCGCCGCGTGCGCGTCCTGGAGGACGGTGGCCAGGGGATCGAAAGCGGGCTTGCCGGCCAGCTCGGCGGCGCGCGGCTCGAGCGTCCCCGTGTAATAGGCGTCGCCTCGCCCGCGGACCTGGACCAGCAGCGTATTGAAGCCGCCAGCCTTTGCCGAGGCGACCATCTGGCGGATCGAGTCGGGGGAAGCGAGTGTCGTGCGGGTGACCCAAAGTGCACGCGTTTGCTCAGCCACCTGCGCGTTCGGCGTTATCGTGGCCGCGATGAGCGACAACGCGAGTGCACAGATCAACGCTGGGGAGCGGAATCGCAGCATGGGGAAACACACCATTCTAGCAAGCTTTGCAGAGAGGGGAGGCGTACGGAATAAGCTAGGTGCGCATGCACGTGCTTGGGATTGACGCAGGCGGAACGAAGACCGTCGCGCTGCTGGCCGATGCCGATGGTCACATCATCGGCGAAGGCAGGGCCGGCGCGGCCAACCTGCAAACGGAAGGCGAACTCGAAGTCGAGAAGATCCTGCACACCGTCATCGATCGCGCCACCGAGGGCCGCTCGGAGCCGCCGGCCGCCGTATGCCTCGGCATCGCCGGCGTGGATCGCGAGGACGATTCGCGCATCATTCGCGACATCATGCGGCGCCTCGGCTTTCGCAACCGCACGCTCATCGTCAACGATGCGCTGATTGCGCTGGTGGCGGGTGCGGGCGCGAGTCCAGGTGTCGTGCTGGTGTCGGGCACCGGCTCGATCGCGTACGGTGTCAGCGAGCATGGCGTCGCCGCGCGCGCCGGCGGATGGGGACCAACGCTAGGTGACGAAGGTTCAGGGTACTGGGTCGGACGGCTCGCCCTGGTTGCCGTGATGCGCGATGTTGACGGTCGTGGACCACGCACCGCGCTGACGCCGCTCGTGCTTGAACATTTTTCGCTGTCCCGTCCCGAACTGCTGGTGTCGGAGGTCTATCACCGACCGCAGGGACGACGCGCCATCGCGGCGCTCGGTTCGGTGGTGGATTACGCGCGTGCGCAGGGCGATCCGGTGGCGCGCGACATCATGACCCACGCCGCCGACGAGCTCGCCATGGCCGCGGCGTCGGTGATTGCCAGGCTCGGCATGCGTGGCGAACAGTTTCCGATCTTGCTGTCGGGCGGTATGCTGGTACCGAAGGAGTCGGATCGAGAGGGCAGCGGCACGTGGCTCGCGACCGAAGTACGGCACCGGATGGCCGAGGTGGCGCCGCGAGGACACGTCAGCCCGCTTTCCCAGGAGCCCGTGGTCGGCGCGGTAAGACTCGCCGTCGCGGAAGCCAGCGGCGGTGTCAGAGTGCCGGCCTACATTGACGCCCCTCGGCCAACAACGACTTGAACATCGAACGGTTTGAAGATGAAGCCGCGCTCTCCGCGGCACTCGCCACCAGGGTCCTCGACCACATCGTCGCCCGCCCAGATCTCGTGCTCGGACTGCCAACCGGACGCACGCCGCTTGGCCTGTATCGCGAGCTTCGCGAGCGCAGCGCTGCTTCCATTGATTGGTCCCGGGTACGCACTTTCAACCTCGATGAGTTTGTCGGGCTCGCCGCGGCGGATCCACGAAGCTATCGCTCGTACATGAAGACCGAGTTGTTCGATCACGTGTCGATCGCGCCGGCGCACATCGAGTTTCTCAATGGGCGCGCCGCGGACCTGCCTGAGGAGTGCCGCCGCTACGAGAACGCGATCGACGCCGTCGGCGGCATCGACCTGCAGATCCTCGGCATTGGCGCCAATGGCCACATCGGCTTCAACGAGCCGGCCGAGGGCTTGTGCGCGCATACGCATGTGGCCGAACTCGAGCAGGAAACTCGGGAATCCAATGCGCAACGCTTTGGTGGCGAGTGGCGCAGCGTTCCTGAGCGCGCGCTGTCCATGGGGATGGCGACCATTCTTGGCGCCGAGGAGATCGTGCTGATTGCGACCGGTCCTGAGAAGGCCGACGCGGTGCGAGGGATGATCGAGGGATTGATAACGCCGCGGCTGCCGGCATCACTGCTGCAGGTGCACCGCGACGTGACGGTGATGGTTGACCGGCTGGCGTGGCCGGGCTGACTGGACTAGGCGCCGATCAGCGCTCGCAGACGCGGCTCGATGTCTTCGCCGATCGCTTCGCGGATGCGATCGTCAGACTTTTTCAGGCGCGCGATGGCCTTGGTGTACGTCAGGCCCGTCTTCTGCATCACGATGGCGATCTTCACGTTCCACTTCGCGGACTTCAGCAGCTTCTCGGCCTCGTCAGGCGTCAGGCCCGTGACCATGTTCACGATGCGGCGGGCACGGTCACGCAGCTTTTCTGAGCCCAGCGCGTTCACGTCCACCATCAGGTTGCCGTAGGTCTTACCGATCAGGATCATCGCCGGCGTCGTCAGCATGTTCAGGACGATCTTGGTCGCGGTGCCTGCCTTGAGGCGAGTGGAGCCCGCAATGATTTCGGGTCCAACCGCGGGCGCGATCGTGAGGTCCACGAACGCCTGCAGTTCGTTGCGCGGATCGCACGTCACGAACACGACACGCGATCCCGCCTTGCGGGCGCTCGTCAGGGCGCCGCGCACGAACGGCGTCATGCCGCTGGCCGACACGCCGATCACCACGTCTTTCTTGGTGGGATCGAGGCGGGTGACAGCCCGCGCACCTTCTTCGTAATTGTCTTCAGCGCCTTCCTTGGCGCGGATGATGGCGTTCTTGCCGCCCGCCATGATGCCCTGGACCAGGCTGGGATTAGTGCCGAACGTCGGCGGCATTTCGGCCGATTCGACGATGCCGAGGCGGCCGCTGGTGCCGGCACCCACGAAGACCAGGCGCCCGCCCTTCCGCAGCGCCTTGGCGCACATGTCCGCGCCGAGCGCGATGCGATCGCGCTCCTTCTGGACGGCCGCGAGCATGCGGCGATCCTCGTTGAGCATCAGATCCACGATGCCGTCGGCGTCGAGCTTATCGACGGCGAGTGAAGCGGGATTGATGGCTTCAGTCGGGAGCGCTTGCCATCTCGATTTCGTTGCAGCCACCTGTGTCTACCTACTGACTGTTCGCTCTCTACGTGCCAGGGGAAAAACTGATGCTAGTCCTCGTAAGACCCCCTGTCAATGGCCGGACTTGTTAGACTCTGGTTGACGTGAGTGGTTTTGTCGATGCTTATCTGACGCATCTTGCCGTTGAGCGGAGGCTGTCGGCCAACACCGTGGAGAGTTACGGGCGGGATTTGTCCCAGCTGTCCGCGGCGGCCGCGGCGCTCGAACGTCCTGTCGAGGCGCTGGATCGTCGAGCGCTCGAGCAGTTTGTCCGCCAGCTGATGGGGGAGGGACGGTCGCCAAAGTCAGTGGCACGGGCCGTGGCGTGCTTTCGCGGTTTCTATCGGTTCCTCGTCGTCTCCGGACACCGTCAGGACAACCCCGCCTCCGACGTCCGCGCACCACGCGCGTGGAAGACGCTGCCCAAGTTTCTCTCGATGGACGAGGTTGACCGCCTGATCGGGACCCCGGACACGTCACAGCCTCGCGGCTTGCGCGATCGTGCCCTTATCGAGCTCCTGTATGCGACCGGGTTGCGCGTCTCCGAGATGGTCAACCTTCGGCAGCAGGACCTCAACCTCGAGAGCGGCTACCTGACGTGCTTTGGCAAGGGGCGCAAGCAGCGCCTGGTGCCGATTGGCGACGAAGCCTCTGCCTGGTTGACGCGTTACATCAAGGAAGGCCGTCCGGCGTTGCTCAACAAGAAGGCGTCGCCGCGGCTGTTCGTGAATGCGCGCGGCGGTACCGGCCTGACGCGGGTTGGTTTCTGGAAGATCCTGAAGGAACACGGCAAGCAGGCGGGCCTGGCCCGCACGCTGAGTCCTCACGTGCTGCGCCATTCGTTTGCCACGCACCTGCTCGAACGCGGCGCCGACCTGCGCGCGATCCAGATGATGCTCGGTCACAGCGACCTGTCGACGACGCAGATCTATACCCATATCCTCGACGCGCGGTTGCGCGCCGTCTACGACAAGTTTCACCCGCGCAACTGATGACACGCCGCCTGAGGATCGCTGCCATCGTCAGCGCCGTGATCGCGGCGATCGTGTTCGCCCTGCTGCCGCCAGGGACGCAGCGCACGGAGCCACCCCCGGCGACGACCGTGCGTGGGGCGTTTCACATCCACTCGAATCGCTCGGATGGCAGCGGCACGGTGGATGCCATCGCCGACGCGGCGGCAGCGGCCGGCCTGCAGTTCATCATCCTGACCGATCACGGCGACGGCACGCGCCAGCCAGACGCGCCGGCCTACCGCAGCGGGGTGCTGGTGCTCGATGGCGTGGAGCTGAACACGAGCGCCGGGCATTACGCGGTGATCGATCTGCCGCGGTCGCCGTACCCGCTGGCGGGTACGCCCGATGAAGTGATCGAGGACGTGACCCGCCTCGGAGGGTTCGGGTTTGCCGCGCACCCCGGATCGCCGCGTCCGTCGTTGAGTTGGCGCGGGTGGGAGTCACGTATCGACGGTGTCGAGTGGATCAACGCCGACAGCGAGTGGCGCGATGAACCCAAGTTACCGATCGCCCGCGTCCTGCTGACTTACCTGTTCCGGGCGCCGCAATCCATGGCGCTGCTGCTCGATCGCCAGAGCGCCGTGTTCGAGCGCTGGGATGCGATGTCGCGAACCCGTCGCGTCGTGGCACTCGCCGGCGCTGATGCGCACGCGCGGTTGGGATTCGAGCGCAACGATCCTGATGACTCGTCCGTGCATGTGCCGGTGCCGGGATACGCGGCGTCGTTCCGCGCATTCTCCAATCATGTGGTGCTCGATGCCCCGCTGGCCGGCGACGCCGTGTCTGACGCGCGGCGTCTCAGTGCGTCCATCCGCGACGGCCGTGTCTATAGCGTGATCGATGCGCTGGCGTCGCCGGGCGCCTTGACGTTCACGGCGACGAGCGGGACGCACGCGGCCGCAGTCGGCGGCGTCTTGCCGATCGAGGGGGACGTCATCGTGCGAGCCAAGGTCAGCGCGCCGCCGGGGACGTCGTTGGTGCTGATGAGAGATGGCCAGCGTGTGCATGAAGTGACCGATGGCCCGCTCGAGATGAATGGAGGCCAGGAGCCGGCCGTCTATCGCGTCGAGGTTTACACGGCCAATGCGCCAGGGGGCCCAACCGTGCCGTGGATCGTCTCCAATCCGATCCACGCGGGCCTGTCGCACACGACCGCCGCATCAGGCGTTGTGCCGGAACCCGCGTCACGGATTCCAGCCCGCACAAGTGAGGTGGCTGCTGAGCACGGGCCTGAGGATTCGAGCTCGGTTGTGGCGGCGCCGCTCGATGATGCGCGTGCCCGAACGTTCGCCGGGGATCCGGCGATCAACTGGACATTTGCGCTGTCACCGGGAACGCCGACAGGGCAGTATGCCGCGGTAGCGATTCCGGTGACCGGTGGTTTAGCCGCCCACGAGCGCATCCGCTTCGTCACGTCCAGCGCGGCGCCGATGCGTGTCTGGGTGCAGCTAAGGGCACCGGTCGGGAATACCGAACGGTGGGGCGCGACGTTCTACACGTCGCGGGAGCCGCGACTTGTCGATATTCCGTTTGAGAATTTTCGAGCGATCGGCGTGACCTCGAGCCCCCTCGCGCCGCTTGATCGTGTCGACACGATCCTGTTTGTCGTCGATACGCTCAACACGCTGCCGGGGACGAAGGGGAGCCTGACGATCGCGGACGTAGGCCTCGTCAAATGACGCCCGTCGAACGCCCGTCGAACGTCCGTCGAACGCTCGTGCTAGTGCCTGACGTTGTGCCTCACGCTTAGTTCCCAGATCAGCAGCACAATACCGAGCCCGAGCAGCCCGCCGCCGGCGCCGAGCCACACCAAAGCCAGCGTGTTGCTCGACGTGCCGTAGCCGCCGCTTTCAAGCGAGCGGATCATGAAGATGAACCCGGCGATGATCGTGATCAACGAGGCGACCAGCGACACGAGCGCGGCGATGTAGCGGACAGGAGATCCGCGCTGCGGACCGAGGGGTGTCATCAGGTTCGCACCGTCAATAAGAGATAGGCCGCCGCCGCGCCGAACACCAGGTTGGGCGCCCACGCGGCCAGCATCGGATCGATCAAGCCACCCTGGCCAAACGCCGCAAACACGCTGATCATGGTCCAGTAGACCAGCGCGAGCACGATGCCGACGCCTATTCCATACATCGCCCCGCGACGTCCCGTCGTCACTGCAAAAGGCACCGCTATCAAGGTCATGACCAGCGTCACGAACGGGAAGGCGATCTTGCGATGCAGGCCGACCTCGTGTTCGAGCACGTTATAGCCGCTCGCTCGAAGTTCACTGATGTAGGCGCGCAGTTGACCGAAGTTCATCAGGTCAGGCTCGCGCGCCTCCGTCACGAAGTAGTCCGGCGGTTCGAGTGGCCGCCGCCAGCCCTCGTACCGTTCGTATTCGCCGATACCGTTGGTATCAAAGGTTCGATTCCAGCCCTCGTCGAGGTACCAATAGTTGCCCTCCTGGTTGAATCGCGCGCGCTGGGCGAACAGGCGGGAGGCGAGCCGGTTCGACTGCTGGTCGAACTGGAAGACCGACAGGTTGTTCAGCTCGCGGTTCTTGGGGTCGTAGACCTGGTAGTGGAGGACCTCGCCGTGCGAACCGACGATCCACTTCCTTTTCAAGACGCCGAACGCCTGTGGCGTGCCGGTGCGGATCTCGAAACGCAAGCGCTCGGCGCGCTGGTTGGCGACGGCGAGCACGCTCTCTTCCATCATGAAGAGCAGCGCGCTGCCCGCCAGCGCAAAGGCCACCATCGGCACCGCCGTGCGATACAGGCTCACGCCGCACGCGCGCATCACGATCAGCTCGCTGTTCTTCGTCAGCAAACCAACCGTCACCAGCGCCGACAACAGGACGGACAACGCGATGATGTACGACAGGAACTGCGGCGTGGACCACATCAGGAACTCGACGATGCGCAGTAGCGTCGTCTGTCCCTTGAATAACTTGTCCGACAAGTCGATGAATGTCGAGATGTAGAACAGGCCAAGCATCCCGACGATGGTCATGGCGAGGATGCGGAGATACTGTTTGGCGACGTAGGTGTCGAGCAGCGTCGGGCGCAGCAGGTCGAAGCTGGGTATCCGAAGCGTGACCAGCGGTTTCGACCGTGGCGCCGCCGATCCACCTTGCGGTGTCCTGGACTTGCGCACCATCAGGCGCGTCACGAATGCCGGGGTGGGGATCCGGATCGGCTGATCGGCCGACCTGGCGCGCGACCGCAGCAGCCAGACGCCGGCGATACCGAGGATGACGTCGGGCAGCCAGGCGGCAAGCCAGGCCGGAATCCAGAACCCCTTGGTCAGCGAATGCGTCGTCGCCATGATCACGTAGTAGGCGAAGATCACGGCGATGCCGAGGACGAAGGACGCCAGCTTGCCGTCCTTGCGTGCGCTGGCTCCGAGCGCGAGGCCGAGGAAGGCAAACACGAAGCAGGAGGCCGGCAGGGAGAACTTGCGGTGGAGCTCGATGATCGTGTTGTGGGGCGAGATGCTCTGCGCCTCGAGCTCCTTGGCGCGGGAGTAGAGCTCGTCGATGCGCATCTCGCGTTCACCGCGCGCCGGACCGTTGCGCGGGAACACGGTTTCCGGATTCAGGGACAGGATGATCCGGTCGAACTTCTCGACTTCGTACGCAAACGGATCGTCGTACTTGGTCCGATGCCTGGTCCCGCTTTCGAGGACCATGTCGATGGTCCTGGCGTCGCGATCGACCACCATGCGGCCCCTGTCGGCGAGCAGGATCACCGGCGACGACGGATTGGACGTATCGGCTGCGAGCACCCCGAGCCAGCCCTGGCCATCCTTGGGCACTTCGCGAACGTAAAGCACGACGTTGGGGAAGTCTTCGAAGAAGACGCGCGGCCGCACTTCACCTTCGGCGCGATTCATGACGACCTGCGTGCTGATCTCGCGGAATGCCTGGTTGCCGTCGGGCATGGCTTCGAGCATCACCCACGACGTGGCGCCCCAGCAGAGCACCGCGAACACCAGGATCGGCTGGAGCAGGCGGAACGGGCTGATGCCGCAGGCCATCATGACGACGAACTCGCGATCCGCCGACAGTCGCCCGAGGCCGACCAACAGGCCGATGAGCATGGCCATCGGAATGGTCAGCGCCAGCGCCTGGGGCAGCAGCGTGGCCGCGAGCTGCAGGATCGTCCCGGCAGGCACACCCTTCGCAATCAACTGCTCGGCGAGCTCGATGATGAAGGGGATAATCAGGATGAACGTGAAGACGAGCAGCGCAAGCAGGAACGGCGGGATGACCTCCCGAATGACGTACCGGTCGATGATGCGCGGCATCACCTCCTATTATCGGCCAGTCCCGCCGCCGAAGGCCGGTAAAGGATGAGCATCAAGCTGGCCATCCTGTGGCACATGCACCAGCCCTATTACGAGGATCTGGCGACTGGGGAGCACATCCTCCCCTGGGTGCGGCTGCATGCGATCAAGGACTACTGGGGCATGGTCGCCATGCTGGAGGAGTTTCCAGGCGTTCGCGTCACCTTCAACCTGGTCCCGTCCCTCGTCAGGCAGATCCAGGCGTTCGCGGACGGGACGGCGAAGGACCGGCATCTCGCTGTTGGGTTGAAGCCAGCCGACGCGCTGACCCCGGATGAATCCCGGTGGATGGTCGCCAACGGATTTCATGCGCCGTACAACAGGATGATTGGTCCATATCCGAGGTACGCGCAGCTCCATGCCCGCCGCCTCGAGCGGCAGCCGTTCGGCATCGACGACCTGCGGGATCTGCAGGTGTGGCACAAGCTGGCGTGGATGGACCCGGATCTGCTCGTGCGCGATCCCAGGCTGGCGGGGCTGATCGCAAAGGATCGTCGCTTCACCGAGGACGACAAGCAGGTCCTGCGGTCGATCGAGCTCGAATTGCTGGGCCGCGTACTTCCGGCCTATCGCGACGCCCGTGCCCGCGGGCAGGTTGAACTGTCGACCTCGCCGTTCTATCACCCGATTCTCCCGTTGCTGTGCGACTCCGATGCGCACTTGCATGCGCATCCGCGATCGCCGCGTCCGCGGCACCATTTCCATCGTCCGGAGGATGCGCGGTTGCAGATCGCGCGGGCGATCGAGTTTCATGCGGCCGTCTTTGGCGAACGGCCTCGCGGGATGTGGCCCTCGGAAGGTTCGGTCTCGGATCAGGCGGTCGCGTTGATGCGCGACGCCGGCCTGGAGTGGATCGCCACCGACGAGGACATCCTGTCGCGGTCCCTCGGGACGGCTTTGGTGGATCGGCCTGACCTTCTGTATCGCCCGTATCGAATTGGGGCGACTGGTCCGATCGCCTTGTTCCGCGATCACGGGTTGTCCGATCGCGTGGGCTTTCAGTATCAGTCCTGGGACCCCGCCGCGGCCGCCGCCGACTTCCTCAATCACGTCCGTGCGGCCGGCCACCGGTTCCGCGAGAAATCCGGCGGGGAAGTCGCGACCGTGTCGGCCATCCTGGATGGCGAGAATGCCTGGGAGCATTTCGAGGGCGGCGGGCGTCCATTCCTTCGCGCGCTTTACCGGGCCCTGGAATCGGCGGATGACATCCAGACCGTCACGATGGCCGAGGCGGCTGCCGGACCGGCTTCAAGCCTGGACTCGATCTTCCCGGGATCGTGGATCAACGGCGACTTCTATATCTGGATCGGGCATCACGACGATCGCCGCGCCTGGGACCAGTTGTCGGAGGCCCGGTCGGCATTCGATCGGCGGTCCGCGGAGGTGGAGCCGCCGGCTCGCGACCGCGCGCTGGAAGAACTGTTGATCGCCGAAGGCAGCGACTGGTTCTGGTGGTACGGCGACGACCATTCGTCCGACCACGACGCCGATTTTGACGACCTCTTCCGGCGCCATCTTCGGAACGCGTATTCGGCCCTCGAACTGCCGATCCCCGACGAATTGTTTGCGACCAACATCAGCACCGGCGCCGGCCCGGATCGGCTCACCCCTTCGGGTCCGCTAACCGTGACTCTCGACGGTCGTGACACGTCGTTCCTGGAGTGGGTGGGTGCGGCGGTGCCTTCGCTGGCCAAACCCGGCGGCGCTATGCATGAGGTGGCGTCGACGCCTCCGCTGATCTCCGAGGTCCGCGTTGGCTGGTCGGATCGCGGACTCTGCTTGCGGCTCGCCGGCCTCGAATTGCCGGACTTGATTGCTGCCGGTTCCGGTTCGGTGGCGTTGGTGACGTCGGGTCCCGAGGTCCGGGTTGTCCCAATCGAGCGCTTGTGGATCGCCGCCGCCTCGACCGTCGAAATCCAAATCCCTTTTGCAGATTTGGGGTCAGGCACCGATTCGGATGCGCAGTCGGATTTGGGGTCAGGCACCAATTCCGATCGCCGATCCAATTTGGGGTCAGGTACCAGTTCCGACCTGGCGTTTGCGATTCAGGTTCGCGATCGCCACGGCGCGATCGTGGAGTCCGTTCCGCACGGTCGATTCTGGACGATCGCGGTTCCGAATCGCGGCGCCATCGCGGCCGATTGGCGAGCTTAGGGCATAAGCCCTCGTAAACTCACCGAAGACATCCGAAATTCATGCACAGGGCACTTCTCTGTGGTATTTGCTAAAGGTCTGATAAGACATGTTATGTTAACAAAGGTGTCAAGATGAAGTATCAAGTAGCAAGAAATGCCGTGGTGGCAACTCCTTGCTACCTGCCTCTTGCTACTTGCATCTTGCTACTTACTACTTTGACTTCTTGAGGTCCTTGATGATCTCTTCAAGCGCGGAAATCACTTCGTCCTTGCTGGCGTTGCGCTTGTTGAATTGCAGGCGGAGGTTGAACGCTTTCGTCGCCGGCCGGAACGCAAACACGAACGACTTCGGGCGCCCGGCTTTGGGCTTCTGCTTGTCGGCGTCCTTGCGCAGTTGTTCGCGCGTCACGCCCTGGCTGGTGATCTTTTCAACCAGCGCGAGCATCTTCTGTGTGTCGCCCTGGCGGACGATCTGCAGCAACAACGACCGGTTCGTGATTCCCGCCAGGCGGCAGACTTTGCGGACTTCGGTCGGTATGGCGTTCAGCGACAACGCCTCGGTAATCGTCGTTCGGGACTTGCCGAGCCGCTTGGCCAGGTCCTCGTGCGTGTAGCCGAACTTCTGCGCCAGGCCGCCCATGGCTTCGGCTTCTTCGAACGGCGTCAGGTCCTTGCGCTGGATGTTCTCGATCAGCGCCAGCTCCATCATTTCGCCGTCGTCGACATCGCGAATGACGACCGGCAACTCGGTGAGCTTGGCCTGGATGCCGGCCTGGTAGCGGCGCTCGCCGGCGATGATCTGGTAGCGGGCGCCGCGCTGGCGGACGATCAGCGGCTCGATGACCCCCTTTTCGGTGATCGACGCAATGAGCTCCGCCAGGTCGCCCATGCTCTGGCGCGGCTGGTCCGGATTGGGATCGATCGCGTCGATCGGGATCATGCGGCCGATTGGCGTGCCGGACGGCGCCGCCAGGGTCTCGACGTAGTGCGCGTCGTGGCGCATGCGCAGGTTGTCTGGCAGTCCTCTTGGTTTAGGCACGGTCGATCACCTCTTCACACAGGCTGTAGTACTCGGCCGCGCCGGTTGAATCCGGCGCGAAGGTAAAGATCGATTCGCGATACGCCGGACTCTCCTCCAGGCGCACGCTCTTGCTGATGACGGTGCGGAACACCTTGTCGCCGAACACCTTCCGGATCTGCTCCTGGATGTCGCGCGCGAGCGCCGTCCGCTTGTCGTGCATGGTGATAACGACGCCCAGGATCTGGAGTTCCGGGTTGGGCCGTTGCCTCACCTTTTCGATGGTCTCGAGCAGGTCGTCGGTGCCTTCGAGCGCGAAGTACGACGACTGGATCGGGATCAGCAAATGGGTGGACGCGACCAGGGCGTTGATCGTCAGCAGGCCCAGCGCCGGCGGACAGTCGATGACGACGTTCTGGTACTTGCCGTTGAGCGCGGCGATTTCGTCCTTCAGCCGGAACGGCGCGTCGAGTTCGCCGGTCATGCGCGACTCGAGCTTGGCGAGCGAGATGCGCGCCGGGGCGACCGACAGGTTCGGCAAGGTCGCCGGCACGATCACATCGGCGAGGTGCACGTCCTTGTCGACGAAGACTTCATACATCCCTTTTTCGACGGCGCGGATGTCGATGTAGGACATCGAGCTGTTGCCTTGCGGGTCGAGGTCGATCAACAGCGTGGACTTGCCGCGCATGGCAAGCGCGGCAGCAAGATTGATGGCGGTCGTGGTCTTGCCGACGCCGCCTTTCTGGTTAGCGATACTAAGAATCATTCAACGCGGGATGCGGGGGCCTTGTTATCCGCCTTCGCGCGGCGCGCAGCGGCGGGACAAGCTGCATTATGCGAGTCGATGTCGGCCGAGTCAAATTGAGAAAAAATGACTCAGCCTAAAGTGCGTATTTCAGGGGACTTACGGGGATTGTCGGCCGGCCGACGTAATCAAGCAATTCGGATCTCGGATCGGGTGGATTTCGGACTGTCGTGCGATCCGAATTCCGCTCGATCTGAAATCCGCGATCACATTTTGTACTTGCCCATGTCGTCCGGGTCGAGCTGCTCGAGCCACTGCTGCAGCCGATCCGAGTCCTGCTTCTCGTTCGACAGGTCCACGGTCTTGGCGTGGTCGATCACCTTCTCGTCGACCAGGATCGGGGCGCGCGTGCGGAGCGCGAGCGCGATCGCATCGCTTGGCCGCGCATCGATCGCGACGGGGCCGGCCGGCGTCTGCAAATGGATCATCGCGTAGAAGGTGTTCTCCTTCAGATCGCAGACCACGATCTTGTCGACGGTCGCCTGGAGGTCCTGGATGATGTTGCGCAGCAGGTCGTGCGTCATCGGCCGCGGCGTCTGGATGTTTTCGATCTGCAGCGCGATGGCGTTGGCTTCGAACACGCCGACCCAGATGGGCAGCACCTTCTGCCCGTCGCTGTCGCGCAGGATGATGATGGGCATGTTGGTGATCGGGTCGACCATCAATCCCTTGATATTCATTTCGATCATCGAGGATCCCCTACCGCCTGACCCCAGACCGAGTTCGGTCCGGTTCGTTCGATCGTCACGTCAATGAATCGCCCCAGCCACTCCGGCGGTCCTGGAAAGTTGACCACCGTGTTGCCGCTGGTGCGGCCCGTGAGCTCCACTTCGCGCCGGCGGCTGGTCGCGTCGACCAGGACCTGGTGCGTCGATCCAATCGACCGCTGGAAGAGGTCCGATTGGATCGATCGTTGGAGCCCCTGCAGCGCCACGATGCGCCGCGTCTTCTCGTCGTCCGTCACATCGTCGGCCATGCGTTTCGAGGCCAGCGTGTTCGGGCGCTCCGAATACTTGAAGGAGAACATGCTGTGGTACCGCACCGCGGCGGTGAGCGACAGCGTCTCCTCGAAGTCGGCTTCGGTCTCTCCTGGGAAGCCAACGATCATATCGGTCGATAGCTGCACGTTCGGGATAGCCTCGCGAATCCGTGCAACCAGGTCCAGGTAGTGCTCTCTCGTGTGCCGCCGCCTCATCAATCCGAGCACGCGCGACGAGCCAGACTGCACGGGGAGATGCAGATGTTTACAGACCTTCGACAGGTCGCGAACCGCGGCAATGAGACGATCGCTGGTGTGGCGGGGGTGCGGACTCGCGAAACGGATGCGCTCGATGCCCGAAATTTTCTGGACCTCTTCGAGCAATGCCGGGAAATCGCATGACGGGTCATCCGGCGCCTGGTAGTGATTGACGATCTGTCCGAGCAGCTGGACCTCGCGCCGGCCGCTGTCGGCGGCCTCGCGCACGTCGGCCAGGATCTCGGCCTTGGCGCGCATGCGTTCATGGCCGCGGGTGTACGGCACGACGCAGAAGGCGCAGAAGTCGTTGCAGCCTTCGATGATCGTCACGTAGGCGCGGACCGGATCGCTGCGCCGGACGATGCCGAGCGGGAACGAGGGCTCTTCGTACGGGTTGTCGATCGCGACGCGCTCGGTGCGCCACCGGCTGTCGAAGCCGGCGTCGCGTTCGTTGAAGGCCTGGCCGGCCAGCATTGGCAGCATCTTGACCTGCTGCGTGCCGACCACGACGTCCACCAGTCCCTCGGAGCGGGCGATCAGCTTGCTGCCTTCCTGTTGGGCGACGCAGCCGGTCACCGCGACGATCGGATCGCGTCCCAGTTCGCGCGCCATTTCCTTGATATAGCCAAGCCGCGTGTAGAGCTGGCCTTCGGCGCGTTCGCGGACCGAGCAGGTGTTGATGACTACGAGGTCGGCGTCGGTGTCGACGTCCGTGCGGTCGTAGCCGGCCGACTCGAGCAAACCGGCCATGCGCTCGGAGTCGTGGACGCTCATCTGGCATCCGTAGGTTTCGATGAAGTACTTCACGGTCCTGAGGTCCTGAGGTCTTAAGGTCTTGAGTTGGCTTTGGCGGCCTTCGCAGGCGACTTTCGCCTTTCGCTTTCGCCTTTCGCCTTATCGGTCGCGACGGTCGAATCGAGCAGCTCCCGGGCGCTGTCGAGCGCCTTCTCCCCCGCCGCTGATCCGCCCATCATCCTGGCGATCTCGGCGACGCGGTCTTCGCCGTTGAGGCGGTTCACGCTGGTCACCGTGCGTCGCCCCTGGACCCGCTTCTCGATCAGGAAGTGACTGCGGCCACAGGCGGCGATCTGCGGCAAGTGCGTGATGCAGAGCACCTGGAATCGGTCACCCAACGATGCGAGCTTCTGCCCAACCACGGTGGCCACCCGGCCGCCAATGCCGGCATCGACTTCGTCGAAGATCAGCGTCTTCGTAAAACCTGTCCGGCTGGTCCGGGCCTGCGCGCGCGCCGCGGCGTCAGCGGCAATGGTCTTCAGCGCGAGCATGATCCGCGACAGCTCGCCGCCCGACACGATCTTGGCGAGCGGCCGGACGTCCTCGCCGACGTTGGGGGACAGGAAGAATTCGCCGGAGTCGATCCCGGCCTCGGTCCACTGCCCTTCCGCTTCGGAGGTCGTGAGGCGGACCTCGAAGGTGGTCTTCTCCATCGCCAGTTCGGCCAGCTCGCCTTCGATCTGCTTGCTGAACTTTGGCGCCGCCGACTGGCGGCTTGCCGACAGCGCTCGGGCCGAGGTCAGGAAGGCCCTGCCGGCTGCCGCCAGCTGCTGCTCGATTTCGGCGACCGAGGATTGTCCGCCGGTCAGCGCCGCATGTTCGGCCGCGAGCCGATCGCGATGCGCGATGGCGTCTTCGAGCGTGCCGCCGTGCTTGCGCTTCAGCCGGTCGATGAGCGCCAGCCGATCCTCGACTTCCTGCAACCGGGCGGGCGAGGCATCGATGCCGTCAGCGAAGTCGCGAAGCGTGAACGCCAGGTCTTCGAGTTGTGCCTTGATGCCGTCGCGCGCGTCGAGGTACGGCGCAAAGCGTGGATCGATCGCGGCCAGTTCGCCGACGCGTTTCCAGATGTGGCCGAGCTGCGTGAGGGCCGCGTGCTCGGTGTCGTACAGCTCCGCGTAGCTTTCGCCGCACAACCGCTGGATGGTGTCGGCGCTGCGCAGCAACTGGCGATCAGCGGCGAGCGTTTCGTCCTCGCCGGGTTGGAGGTTGGCCTTCTTCAGCTCGTTGAGCTGGAACTCCACCAGGTCGAGCCGCGCCGCCCGCTCGCGATCGTCCATGCGCAGGCGGTCGAGTTGTTCGCGCAGTCCGCGCACGGTGGCAAACGCCTGGCCGACCTGTTCGCGGGTCGAATCGAGGCCCGCCCAACCATCAAGCAAGGCAAGGTGCTGCGTGGGATCGAGCAGCTGCTGATGTTCGTGTTGCCCGTGGAGTTCGACCAGACGATTGGACAGATCCTTCAGCGCCGCGGCGGTCGCCAGTGCGCCGTTGATGAACGCGCGGCTGCGGCCTTGCGAGGTGATTTCGCGGCGCACGATCAACTCGCTGCCGTCTTCGGTTTCGAAGATCGCCTCGACGGTTGCAACGTCTTCGCCAGTGCGAATGAGGTCCTGGGTAGCGCGTCCCCCGAGCAGGAGCCCGACGGCTTCGACGAGGATGGATTTTCCTGCGCCGGTCTCTCCGGTCAGCGTGTTGAACGATTGTTCAAAATCGACAGCCACCGACTCGATGACCGCAAGGTTGCGGATGGCCAGATAGCGAATCATTGGGATTACCTTCGGCGAGCGTCCGCCTCCGCCAATGCTTCGGCGCGACGGGGAACTGCAATCGTATCATTGCTTTGACAGAATTTCCCACGGCGTGCTACGTTGGCACACTACACCCGCGCTCTCCCAGCAGCGCATCCCCTGACAACCCCGCTGAATGTGGCGGGGCCAAGATTTTCGGAGGCTTTGACGGGATGCCGGCTGCTCCAGGAACTACGCAAGATTTTTCGAAACTGATTCTCGAAGCCAGTCCCATCGTGCAATTCGTGATGGCGCTGCTGGTGTTGTTCTCCGTGATCTCATGGGGCATCACGCTCTTCAAATGGTGGTCGTTCAGGGGCATCGAGAAACAGTCCGCCACCTTCATTGAAGTCTTCCGCAAGAGCGCCAAGTTCTCAGAGGTGCAGGCGGTGTGCCCGTCTCTGGCGGCCAGCCCGCTCGTCGGGATGTTCCAGGCCGGTTACGCGGAACTCACCGCCCAACTGCGCATGGCCCAGCCGGCCGCTGCCAGTCCCGGCGCCCCTGCCCCACGTCCAACCCTGAAGAGCCTGGCCGCGGTCGATCGCGCGTTGTTGCGCGCCTCATCGATTGAGGTCAACAAGCTCGAGAAGCGCGTGACGTTCCTGGCCACGACGGCCAGCATCACGCCGTTCATCGGGTTGTTCGGAACCGTGTGGGGCATCATGAATGCGTTCATGAACATCGGCGTCCAGGGCTCCACCGACCTGGCCGTCGTCAGCACGCCGATCGCTGAAGCGCTGATTGCGACCGCGTTGGGCCTGGCCGCGGCCATCCCGGCCGTCTACTTCTACAACCACTTCACGTCGAAGGTGAAAACCTACGCGTCGGAGATGGATGACTTCGCGCTCGAGTTCCTGAACATCTCCGAGAGGAACTTCACCTAGGCCACTGATGGCGCAGAAGACACAGAGGCAGCAATGCCAAAAGTAATGGCCCAGCCAGACGCGAACACTGGCCGCCGCCGCGGCCGGCGCGTCTCGACGTCGCTGTCCGAGATCAACGTCATCCCGCTGGTGGACGTGATGCTCGTCCTGCTGATCATTTTCATGGTCGCGGCCCCGATGTTGCAGAAGGGTGTCGAGGTGAATCTGCCGGTGTCACGCAGGGCCGACAAGCTGACCAACGCCAAGCCGCTCTACGTGACGATTCCGACCACGTATCGCCAGGACAGCCGCGTGTATATCGATGACGAGGGCCTGCCGATCGACGTGCTCGCCGAGCGCATGCGCCAGGCGATGCTGAACCGCGAGGACAAGCAGGTGTATCTGCGGGCCGACGCCACCGTGCAGGTCCAGGACATGATGGACGTGTTCGGCCGTTTGAAGGAAGCCGGCGTCCAAAAGATCGGCGTCGTCGCGCAGGAGCGGCGCGCCGGCCAGTGAGCCGGCACCTTTTCCCGTTCGCCTGTTGGCCCGTTCGCCTGTCGGCCTGATATGGATGCTGTCAGCGAAGTCCTCGTCGCGAGGACACCGAAAGACGAAGGCCTGAGCTCGATGCTCGGCGCGTCGGTGCTCGCGCACGTGGTCGTCGTCGGCGCCATGATGTTCATGCCGACGTGGTGGTTCGCGCACGAACAGGTGCCCGAGAACGTGCTCGAGATCAGCCTCGGGGGCCCGATCGGCCCGGACACGAGCGGTCTGACGTCAATGACCAGCCGGACCATTCAACAGGTCCAGACCGAATTGCCGAAGGCGGTCGAGCCGGTGCGTCCGCCGCAGGCCCAGACGCCCGAGATGATCGAACCCACGAAGGCGCCGCCGAAGAAGGTCATTCAAAATAAGGTGGACGCGAAGGATCCGCGCAGCAACAAGCCCACCAAGGGTGAAGAGATTCGCAAGGGTTCCTCGATCGCCGAGAACAAGGCCCGCGGCCAGGGCTTTGGCGGATTGTCGTCTGGCGGCGGTGGCACGGGAGCGCAGGTCGAGGTGGCGAACTTCTGCTGCCCGGAGTATCTCGCGACCATGACAGCGTTGATCAAGGCGAATTTCGCCAGTCAGCAGAACGCGGTTGGGGTCACTCGCATGCGGTTTGTGGTGCGACGGGATGGCAGCCTTGTGGACATCACGGTGCTCAGGTCGAGCGGCGTGCAGACGCTGGATTTTTTCGCGGAACGTGCGCTCAAGTTAACAAAGCTTCCGCCGCTACCCGCAGGCTACCCGGATGGGACGCTTCCCGTTCAACTGGCCTTTGAGTTTTCCCGTTGAGAACCAGTTCATGAACTACTACTCCAACTCCAGAAAGTGGCTAGGCGTCATGGTGCTGGCGGCATCGGCAGTCGTCGCCGCGCAACAGCCAGCCCCTCAACAGCCGCCCGCGCAGCCGGCGCAAACGGTGATCGACCTTGGCAAGATCAGCGGCGACAACCCCGGCACGCCGCCGCGCATCGCCGTGCCGACCTTGTTGGCGCTGTCGAACGACAAGGAAACGCAGGAGGCTGCCAGGATCATCGGCGAGGTCCTGTGGGACGACCTGAACTACGAGCGCGAGTTCTACCTGATTCCCCGCGATACCTATAAGTCGATTCCAGCGGCGACCTCGATCGACGCGGTGCCGTACGATCGGTGGCGCGAACTGGGCGCCGACGGCGTCGTGATCGGCATTGTCCAGCGCGTCGAGACCGGCATCCGCGTGGAGATGCGTCTCTATAACGTGCGGGCCCGCCAGTCGGTCTACGGACGCGAATACACCGGATCGGCCGCCAACCCCCGAATCTACGCGCACACCTACTCCGACGAGCTGCATCTCTCCCAGCGCAACCTGAAGGGCGTGGCGCGCACCAAGTTGACCTTCTCCTCGGATCGCAACCGCGAGGCTGTGGTGGCCACGGTGGAAAAGCGCGACGTGAAAGAGGTCTACATCGCCGACTACGACGGTGCGAACCCGCGGCGCATCACCATCAATCGCACGCTCAACATCACGCCGAACTGGTCGCCGGATGGCCGATCGATTGCGTATACGTCCTATCGCTCAGGTGTGCCGGACGTGCTGATTTCGAATATCTACGCGGGCACCATGGAACAGCCGACCAAGGGCGTCGGCCAGAACTGGCTCCCGGTGTTCTCCCCCGACGGCAAGCGCTTCGCCTTTGTCTCGAACCGCGATGGCAATTCGGAGATCTACGTCGCCAATCGTGACGGCTCGAACGTGACACGCCTGACAAACAACCCGTCCATCGAATCCACCCCGACCTGGTCTCCCGCCGGAACGCAGATCGCGTTCACGTCGGAACGCTCGGGTACGCCGCAGATCTACGTGGTGAACGTGGACGGCTCGGGCTTGCGCAAGATCACCTCGGAGTCGTATGCCGACCGCGCGACGTGGTCGCCGGCGCCGTTCAACGAGATCGCGTTCAGTGCCCGCACAGGCCCCGGCTTCGACATCAAGATCCTGAGCATCGGCACCGGTGAAACCCGTCAGATCACGTTTGGCGAAGGCACCAACGAAAGCCCCGCGTGGTCCCCCAATGGCCGGCATCTCGCCTTCATGTCGACCCGTGCGGGACGCAGCCAGATCTTTACCGTCGATCGTGATGGCCGCAACCTCCGGCAGATCACCCGCGATGGCAACAACGCGATGCCGAACTGGTCGCAACAGTAGCACCCGGTTCGAAGAGAGAGACTTATGAGACGAGATTCGAAAGCCCTGATCGTTCTGGTATTGCTGCTGACGGTCGTGATCGCCGCGTGTAAAGGCAAGGCGAAGCCGCCCGTGGCCAGACCGCAGCCGCCGGTGCCCATTGCCGACGCGGTCCCGCCTCCCCCCGAGAGGCCTGCGCCTCCGCAGCCGATCATGGAGCCGGCGGTCACCGTGCCGGCCCTGCCAGCGGACGATGTCGTGGGGCGCTCGATTGATGAGCTGAATCGCGACTCCCCGCTCCGCCCGTTGTTCTTCGCACTCGACAGCAACGAGGTCGGCGCCGAGGGCCAGCAGGTGTTGCAGGCGAATGCCGCGATACTCAAGAAGTACCCGAACATGCAGGTCACGATCGAGGGGCACTCCGACGAGCGCGGCACGGCCGAATACAACCTTGCCCTCGGCGAGCGCCGGGCGCTGGCGGCGCGCAACTACATGGTGTCGCTCGGCATCGCCGGCGACCGCATCAAGACCGTCAGCTACGGCAAGGAATTCCCGTTTGACGCCGGTCACGATGAGAGCGCCTGGTCGAAGAACCGGCGCGCGCATTTCGTAATCACGGCAAAGTAATATTGAACGTATGAAGCGGAACACACTCGGGCTGGTTGGGCTGGCGGTCGTGCTGCTGGCCTCCCCTGCGGCGGCGCAGTCGCAGCGCGAACGGCAGATGATGGCGGACGTGCGGATGCTGCAGGAGCAGACGCAATTGCTGCAGCAGCAACTGACGGCCGCGATCGAGCAGCTCACCGCGACGCTGAAGACGATCAACGGGCGCATTGACGAGCAAGCGGCAACCACACGAAAGTCGTTCGCCGATCAGAAGCTGGCGGTCGATCAGTTCGGCAGCGACCTCCGCGTCGTCCGTGAGCGCATCGACGAGAACACCGTGCGCATCACGACGCTGTCGCAGGAAGTCGAAGCGCTTCGTCTCGCGATTCCCCAGTTTCCGACGGCGCCGGCTGTCCCGGTGGATCCAGGCGCACCCGGTGTCCCGTCCGACCCTGGCAGTGCGGCCGTTGCACCTGCGCCTCCCGCGGCACCCGTTGCCCTCGCTCCGGGTATGACACCGCAGCGCCTCTTCAATACCTCGCTCGAGGACTTCACGGCCGGTCAGTGGGCGCTGTGCATCGACGGTTTTGGCAGCTACCTTCGCAACTTCTCGCGCACGGACCTGGCCGACGATGCGCAGTGGTACATCGGCGAGTGCTATCAACAGTCCGGCAAGTTCGCGGAAGCTGTCGATGCCTACAACCGGGTGATTTCGAACTATCCAAAGGGTGATCGCGTGCCGGACGCCTATTACAAGCGCGGCATCGCCTTGAGCGCCATGGGCCAGGCCGATCGGGCCCGTGAATCGTTCGAAACGCTGATGAAGACCTACCCCGATCACGACATGGCTCGAATGGCCAAGCAGCAGGTCGATCGGCTCAACCAGGGAAAACCTCGCGGCTAGCCGCCCGCCGTAGCCTCTGGGCGAAGGCGGGACCCCACCTGTCACGGCACAATAGTGAAGTAGGATCTACGCGGTCGAATACGGCGCAAACAGCGCCGGAGAAAAACAGGTGACGTGACTATGGGTAGCGTAAATAAAGTGATCTTGGTCGGAAACCTTGGCAAGGATGCCGAGGTGCGTGTCACACCGGGTGGCCAGTCCGTGGCGAGCTTCAGCATTGCCACTACCGAAAACTGGACCTCCAAAGAAGGCGAAAAGAAGGAACAGACCGAGTGGCACCGCATTGTCCTGTGGGGCAAGGCGGCGGATTCACTCCAGCCCTATCTCGTGAAGGGCAAGCAGATTTACCTCGAAGGCCGCTTGCAGACCCGCCAGTGGGAAAAGGACGGCCAGAAGCACTACACCACCGAGGTGAAGGCGGACAAGATCGTGCTGCTGGGCGGCGGTGGCCGCGGTGGCGGCAGCCGTGACGATCGCGGCGACAGCGGCGGCTATCAGGACCCGATGGCCAATGCCGCCCCCGTCACCGACGACGATATTCCCTTCTGATGCTCGAAGTTAAAAGTTGAAAGTTCGAAGTTAAAAGGAAAACAGGCCTTTAAACTTTTCACTTTCAACTTTTAACTACTCTGTCTTCCGTCCGTATCGATCTTCCAACCGGACGACGTCATCTGTCTCGGGGGTCGAGACTTCCATGACATCCGTATCTTCAATCGCGGTCATGCGGTGGACTGTTGGCGGCGTCACGTGTACCGAATCGCCGGGGCCCATCTCAACCCCGACCAGCTTGCCGTCGACTTCCCGCTCGAACAGCATCTTCCCCGCCCACACGTGGATCGTTTCGTCCTTCTTGTTGTGGTACTGCAGGCTCAGCGCGTGGCCTTTGTTGATGTGAATGTGCTTGCCGACGTAACGGTCGGTTCGGGCCCACCACACTTCATAACCCCAGGGCTTTTCCACGCGGTGCAGCGGCTGCTTCGTATCGATGTTCAAGACGACGAACTCCTTTGAATGGCGGACGCGGCGAGCGCGTCGAATAGATATTGCTCGATTTCAGCGGCGGTGGCGAGCCTGAGCACGTGGCCCGCCAGCCGGCGCGCGTCCTGCGCGCTGAGGTCCTGCACGACCTGGCGGACGATCGGAATCGCGCCCGGGGTCATGCTGAATTCGCTGAGGCCAAGGCCGATCAGCAGGCCGACCAGGGCCGGATCGGACGCCATCTCCCCGCACAGCGACACCGGCATGCGGTGACGAGCGGCCGCGCGACGCACCATGCGGATCAGGCGCAGCACGGCCGGGTGCAGTGGCTCGTAGAGATCAGACACGCGGTCGTCCGTGCGGTCGACGGCGAGGGTGTACTGGATCAGGTCGTTGGTGCCGATCGTGAAGAAGTCGACGTCCGGCGCCAGGAGATCGGCGGCGACGGCGGCCGACGGGATCTCGATCATGGCGCCGACCTTGATGCGGTCTTCGGTGCGCATCAGTCCGCTGGCCGCCGGCAGCGACTGCTGGATCTCGGTCAGCATCGTGCGCGCCTGGCGGATCTCCTCAACGGCGGTCACGAATGGAAACATGATGCGCAACGGACCGTGCGCCGACGCGCGCACCAACGCCCGCAACTGCCGGCGCAGGACCTCGGGGTTGGCGAGACCGAGCCGCAGTCCGCGAAGACCGGGCCTGGTCCTCCGCCGCTCCTGGCCGGAAGGCCTGCCCATCTGCCGTTCATCGAGGTCGAACGTGCGGATGGTGACGGGATGCGGCGCCACCTGTTCGATCAGGTTCCGGTAGAGCGCGTACTGCTCGTCCTCGGTGACGTGATCGAGCGCGCGGCCCGACACCATGAATTCGGATCGATACAAGCCGACGCCTTCAGCGCCCGACTCGCCGAGATATTCAATGTCCTCGAGCAGTTCGATGTTCGCTTCGAGACGAATGCGCACGCCATCACGCGTCGTGACCGGTCCCGCTTCCGAGGGCGTGGTTGATCGGCGTCGCGGCCTGGCCGCTCGCCGATGCGCATCATCGATCTCGTCCGGCGTGGGCGAGACGGTCAATTCTCCGGTCGTGCCGTCGAGAATCACGGGCGTGCCGGCAGCGATACGCAGCGATGCATCATGCAGGCCGACGATGGCGGGTACGTTCAACGATCGCGCGAGAATCGCGGTGTGATACGTGCGGCTCCCGGCGTCAGTCGCAAACCCCTGGACGCGCGACCAGTCGAGCTGCGCGGCCACCGACGCGGTGAGCTCGTCCGCGATCAGGATCGATGGACCATCAATCTGGCTGAGCAGTTCGCGTGGCCCGCGGGCGCCATGCCGCAGGTTCATGCGCAACCGCCCGGCCACATCGGCGACGTCGTTCTCGCGTTCACGGAGGTATGGATCCTCCATGGTCGAGAACAGTTGATAGAGCCCTTCGTAGGCGCGATGCACGGCCCACGCGGCGTTGACGCGCTCGGCACGGATGATCTCCTCGGCGTTGCCGATCAGCATCGGGTCGTCGAGCATCAGGATCTGCGCATCGAACAGCGCCGCCAGCTCGCTGCCCGGCCCCTGGGAGATGCGTCCGCGGATGTCTTGCAGCTGGCGCCTGGACTGGTCGCGCGCCTCGAGCAGCGCCTGGACTTCCCTCTCCACCCGGTCGGGCGGAATGGGAAAGCGCATCACTTCCGTGCGCTGCGTCAGGATGACCGCGCGGCCGACGGCGACGCCCGCCGAGACGCCAATGCCCTTCAGGCGGTCCACAGTTCTTCTCCGAACCCGCTCTGGACCAGGTGGCACAGGGCCTCGACCGCGTCGGCCTCGTCGGCGCCGTCGGCGGTGATCACCACGGTCGTGCCGGCGCCGGCCGCCAACAGCAGGATGCCCATGATGCTCTTGCCGTCCATTGACCGGCCATCACGCGCGACCCGAATGTGCGATGCATATCTCGTCGCCGTATGCACGAACTTCGCCGCCGCGCGCGCATGCAGCCCGAGGCGATTGCGAATCACGCACTCGCGGCTGGTCACTTCGACGGTTCCTGTTCCCCACCGCCGAGCAGGTCCGACGCGACCCAGATCGCGTTACGACCGTGCTCGCGCAACGAGCGCGCCACCTCGATCAACGACGCCTGTTCCTTGATGCTGGCCGCCTTGATCAGCATCGGCAGGTTCACGCCGGTGACGATCTCGATCTTGTCCTGCTCGAGGAATGTGAGGCCGAGGTTCGAGGGCGTGCCGCCGAACATGTCCGTGGCGAGCAGCACGCCGCCGGGCTGGCGGACCTTGTCGATCGCCGCGGCGATCTCGGCGCGCGCGTCCTGCACGTCCTCGTGCCAGCCGATCGACACCGCAAGAAAGTGCGGCAGGTCGCCGACAATGGTTTCGGCCGCGTTGACGAGCTCGGTCGCCAACTGCCCGTGCGTCACTACCACCACACCAATCATCGTGATTTCACCAGGTCGCGATGGACGGCCTTGATCGCGACGCCTTTCACGTCACTCAACTCGCGCTTCAGCGCTTCGGTGACGTAGACGGATCTGTGTTTGCCACCGGTGCAGCCGATGGCGATGGTCAGGTAGCTCTTGCCTTCCTGGACGTAGAGCGGCACCATCCAGTGCAACAGGCTCGAGAGTTTCTTGATGGTGGCGCGTGACGTGGGCTGTCGGCGAATGTAGGCCGCGACCGCCGGGTCCTTCCCTGTCAGCGGGCGCAGCGTCGGCACCCAGTGCGGGTTCTTCAGGAACCTGACATCGAACATCAGGTCGGCCTCCGCCGGGGGGCCGTTCTGGAATCCGAAGCTCAGGATCGTCACGACCAGCTTCGACGCGTGCTTCTGTCCGCTGACGAGCTCGCGCAACTGCTGCCGCAGTTCATGCACGTTCAGTTTCGAGGTGTCGATGACCTTGTCGGCCATCGCGCGAATCTGCCGCAGCTCGATGCGCTCTTCCGACAGGCCCTCGGTCACCGGCCGATCGGGCGCCAGCGGGTGCGGACGCCGCGTCTCGCTGAAGCGGCGCACCAGTTCTTCCTGGCCGGCTTCCAGGAAGATCAACCTGCGGGTCAGGTGTTTGTTGGTCTTGAGCTTGCGGTACTCGCGCGGGAAGTCGCTGACAAACCGCGGCTCGCGGATGTCCATGACGACGGCGACACGATTGTGTTCGGTCTGGCGTTCGGCCAGCTCCGCCATCACCGGCAGCAATGACACCGGCAGGTTGTCGACGCAGTAGTAGCCCAGATCCTCGAGCGCGCGGATCGCCTGCGACTTTCCCGATCCGGACAGTCCGGTCAGGATAATGAAGCGCGCCCAACTCGCGTCGCGCGCGTCGGCGCGGCGCGGATTCGCGCGTCGCTCGCGCGGTCCAGTCCGCGATTTGGTCACGCCAGTCCCCCGGGTTCCAGTTCCTCGTCCTCGTCGCCGCCCTCGGGCGGCGGTTGCGGCAAGGTGAGCTGCGATGACTTTTCGAGCGACGCATCGAGCCTCGCCACCAGCTCGCGCGCCGCATTGATGCCGCGCATGCGCAGCAGCTGATTCCTTGCGGCAACCTCGACCAGGATCGCGAGGTTGCGGCCGGGCGCGACCGGCATCCGGATCAACGGGATGCGCAGCGCCAACAATTCATACGAGGCTTCGTCGAGGCCGAGCCGGTCGTACTCGCGCCCCGGTTCCCATCGTTCGAGCTGCACGACGAGTTCAATGCGCTTGGACGTGCGTGTCGACGCGACGCCAAACAGGTCGCGGATATTGATCAGGCCGAGACCGCGCACTTCCATGTGGTGGCGCGTAAGCTCGGGGCAAGCGCCGATCACGATCGATTCGGATCGCCGGCGCACTTCCACGGTGTCGTCGGCGACGAGCCGATGGCCGCGGACCACGAGGTCCAACGCGCACTCGCTCTTGCCGATGCCGCTTTCACCGACGATCAGCACACCCAGCCCGAGGATGTCGATCAACACGCCGTGGATGATCTCGCGGTGCGCGAGCCGATCCTCCAGGACCGCGGTGAGCTTGCCGATCGCCGCGGCCGTCGGCACCGACGTGCGCAGCACCGGCACGTTGGCACGCTCGCCTTCCTGCGCGATCTCGGGCGGCATGGCGGCGCCGCCGGTGACGAGCAGGCACGGCAAGTCCGCCTGGAAGCACTTGATCAGCGCGTCGGCGCGGCTCCTGGAGTCCAGGCTCTCGAGGAACCGGACTTCGCTTTCACCGAACAGCAGGATGCGTCCGGCCTGGAGGTATTCGTGAAAGCCTGCCAGGGCGAGACCGGTCTTCTGAATGTAGGGGCTGGTGATTCGCCGGTGCAGGCCTGACGCGCCGGCGAGCAGCTCGATCGACAGGCCGACCGACTCGGGTCGGGCATCGAGCAGCCCGCGAACGGTCACGGCCGGGGTCACGACAACATTATTCCGCCGCCGCTCGAGGCGGGCAAGCCAGAAAGAGCCGGACAGGCCCTAGAACAGCACTTTCCGCTGGTTCGAGGTCGGAATCTTCAGCTCTTCCCGGTACTTCGCGATGGTGCGCCGGGCGAGCATCAGCCCTTCTCGCTGCAGGATGCTGACGATCTTCGAGTCGCTGAGCGGCTTCTTGGGATCCTCGCCCTCGATGATCTTCTTGATGCGGTTCTTGATCGTCACCGACGACACGGCGTCGCCGTACGAACTGCTGATGCCGCTGTGGAAGAAGTACTTCATTTCGAACACGCCCTGCGGCGTGTGCATGTACTTGTTCGTCACGACGCGGCTGACGGTCGATTCGTGCATGCCGATGTCGTTGGCCACATCGCGCAGCACCAGGGGACGGAGGTGCTCGATACCGTGATCAAGGAAGTCGCGCTGGAACGTGCAGATGCTGGTCGCGACCTTGTGGATCGTCTTCTGCCGCTGCTCCACCGACTTGATGAGCCAGAGCGCCGAACGGAACTTGTCCTTCACGTAGGCGCGCGTCTCGTCGTTGTTCTCCGCGGTGCCCTTGTCGAGCAGGCGGCGGTAGGTCGGGCTGATGCGCAGCTGCGGGAGGCCGTCCTCGTTCAACACCGCGACGTACTGCTCCTCGACCTTGATGATGTAGACGTCCGGGATCACGTACTGCGACGGCTGCGGATTGAAGCGGCTGCCCGGCTTGGGGTCAAGGTGCTGAATGATCTCGACGTGGCTCTTCAGTTCTTCGATCGTCAGGCCCAGCTTGCGGGCCAGTTCCGGCATCTGGTGGTTATGCAGCAGGCGGAGGTGCTCGCTGACGATCTTCTCCGTCGGTGTGCCTTCCAGGTGCAGGTGCTTGATCTGCAGCGACAGGCACTCCTGGAGGTCGCGCGCGGCGACGCCAATCGGATCGAAACCCTGGAGCAAGCGGAGCGCTTCTTCGACCTTCTCGACGGCGAACGGTCCCATCGAGGCGATCTCGTCGACCGACGCCACGAGATAGCCATCGTCATCGAGATTGCCGATGATCGCCTCGCCAATCTCGCGAATCGTGTCGTCGGTCGTCTGCAGCGAGAGCTGCCATTCCAGGTGGTCGGTGAGCGACGAACTGGTCGAGAGGGTGTTCTCGATCGGCGGCAGTTCTTTGACTTCCTGCGGCGCGCGCGCCTTGTAGCCGTCGTCCAGGTAATCCCCGAAGAAGTACTCGTAGTCCGCGTCGTCCCACGGATCGGTCTTCTCCTTGGACTTGTCTTCGCCGCCTTCCTTCTCCTGCGGCGTCTGCTCAGCGGCGGCCAGCTCCTCGGTCGGGACCTCTTCAAGCAGCGGATTCTCGACCACTTCCTGGTTCAAGAGATCCGCCAGCTCCAGGGTCGACATCGGCAGGAGTTTGATCGCCTGCTGGAGCGACGGAGTAAGGATCAGCTTCTGTGCGAGCTTCGTCTGAAGCTTCTGCTGGATCGCCATTTGCCTAAACCATCTTAGTCCAGCCGGAAATCAGTCCCGAGGTAAATTCGCCGAACTTCCTCGTCTGCCGCCAGCTCGGCAGGGGTGCCGCTCCTGAAAATCGCACCGTCCGTCACGATGTAGGCGCGGTCGGTAATCTTCAGCGTCTGCAGCACGTTGTGGTCGGTGATGAGGATACCGATGCCCCGCTCCTTCAGATGAAAAATGATCTTCTGTATTTCCGAAACGGCGATCGGATCGATGCCGGCGAACGGCTCGTCGAGGAGCATGAACTGCGGGTTCATCACCAGCGCGCGCGTGATCTCGGCACGACGGCGCTCACCCCCGGACAACACGTATGCCGGTGACTTGGCGATCGGCGTGAGTCCCAGCTCGGCGAGCAGCTGCGTCAGCCTGGCGCGGCGATCGCTCGCGCTGAGATCCAGCGTCTCGAGAATCGCCATGATGTTCTGTTCGACGGTGAGGCCGCGGAAGATCGACGCCTCCTGCGGCAGGTAACCAATCCCCTTGCGCGCCCGGACATACATCGGGTCGTCAGTGAGATCGATGCCGTCGAGCGTGACGCGTCCGGAGTCCGGCGCGGTCAGGCCAACCGCCATGTAGAACGTCGTGGTCTTGCCGGCGCCGTTCGGTCCCAGCAGGCCAACGACCTCACCAGCGTTCACCTCGAGGCTGACGCCCTTGACGACGGCGCGGCCACTGTAGGTTTTGGTGAGTTCGTGTGTGCGGAGGGTCGAAGGCATCACTGCGGTGGCTGGGCAACGCACTTGCCGCCGCCCTTGGTCTGCGTGCGGATGATGTTGCTACCGTCCACTTGGACTTTATCGGACGCCTTCCAGAAGGTCAACGTCTTGCCGATGGTCTCCTGGCACTCAGCATCGATCATCTTCACCGGTGCGCCGACCGCCACGTACTTGTCGTCGCTGGGTGAATACGACAGCCGCGTACCAGTGACCGTCCGTCGATCGACGACCGCCAGGACGGCTCCGTTCGCGTCGAGTTGCTGGAGCGTGTTCTCGTCCTTGGCGAGCTTCAGTTCGAGCTTGCCTGCGCTCAGGTTGCCCTGCTCTCCATCGAGCTGCGCGGTGGTGGTGTAGGTGGCCGTGCGCGTCTGGTCGGAGTAGTTGAACGTCTCGGCGCGCGCGACCATGGGCTTTGTCTTGGCGCCGGGCGATTCCTCCTTGTTCGCGATGACCATGTTGGTGACGACCTTGCCGGAGGCAGTCAGGTCACCCCTGGCTTCATCAAGGCTCAGCGCGTTGGCGTTGATGGTCGTCTGGCCCTGGAACAGCACGGTCTTGCCCGTGTAGTCGGCCTTCCGCGCCGCCTCGTCGTAGATCAGCGATTCGCTGATGATGCTGACGGGATCCTTGTCGGTCAGCAGGCCCGGCCGCCTGGTTTCAGCGACGCCCGGCGCGGGCTTCTTCGGCGGCAACAGTGTGCTTCGCACGTTGCCTTTCGCCGTCATGGTGCGCGGGTTGAGGGTCACGTCGATCGTCGCCGCATCAATCGTGACGGTGTCGCTTTCAATGTGCGGGCCCGGGGCCTGTCCGAGCAGCGCCAGCTTCCCTGCTTCAACCTGGTAGATCGCTTCCGCGCTGGTGGCGTGCAGCGGCGCATCCATGAAATCGACGTTGCCGGTGAAGCGCGCCGTCTGCAGCGTGCCGGCCGCCGCATCGAGCCCCGCCACGAGCGTTTTGGCGCGCACGGTGCGACCGACCTGGCCCTTGACGCCGGGTTCGCGATACTCGACGCCGTCGTTGAAGGTCATGTCGCGCAGGCCCTGCGCGTTGCCGTTGGCGGTCAGCGAATTCGAGCGAATGGTGCGCGGGGCGGTGGTCTTCGACGCCGGCAATGTCACCGTGACCGCATCGCGCGCGGACAGGTGACGCAGGCTGCCGTCGGGATCGAGGCCGATATCCATGAACTCGCCGGTCATCCGCTGCGTGCCCGATGCGCCTTTGCTCGCGACCTGGATCTCCGCCTTGCCCGCCAGCGTGGTGTTCTGCAGCGTGCGGCCGTCGTCTGCGTAATCCAGGTTGATGTCTTGGGCCGACATCACCTTCAGCAGGCTCGACGCGCCGCTGCCAGTGACGCTGGCGCCGCCGCGCAGCTCGACATAGTCCGGCTCTTCGCGATCCGGAAACAGGCGCACCATCGCGTTGTCGGCATCAATCACCTGCGCATCGCGATCCATGTGCATCGTCTTCTCGAAGCGCATGTAGCGATCGCGTCGCGCGTAACCGAAGGTGCCGGCGGTGAACGCCATTGCCCCGAGGTTGTCCTTCGCTGCGAATTTGACGTCCGCCTGGTCGAGGATCCACATCACGTCCCGTTGTTCATCAAACGTGAAGCCGAGGCCCGACCCGGTCATGCGGCCTTGGGAAAACTGCACCTGGCCGGGAATGCGGACCATGCGTTCGGATTCCGTGTAGGTCGCCTGCTGGCTCGTGGCGACCAGCCCGTCGTCCGTTTCCATTTTCACGTCGCCGCGGACGTCGAAGGAGGCGTTCTGTTTGCCGATAAACGCCTGCTTGCCCGTCACCGTGTAGTTGCGGCCGGCGCGGTTGTTGACCAGGATCTTCACGTCGCGCAGAACGGTCTCACCATCTTTGTTGGTGGTCTGCACCTTGTACTCGACGCGGAGATCCTGGTCCTTGCCCTTGAGCTGGATGGCGTCGCCACCCTGGACCTCAATGACGGCGGTCGGGTCGGATCGGTCGATCTTTGGAGGAGGCGCGGGTGTTTCGCGCGGACGCACGGTGTAGGCGACCGCACCAATGACGGCCACGGCGAGAATCGCCAGCACCGCCCGCGCCTGTCGTTGCCACCTGGTCACGCCTCTGATTGTACCAACCTTCTACGCCGGGGCCGCAGAAGGCTCAGAGGAAAAAGCCTAGCCGCAGAAGGCCCAGATGGCTCAGATCAATATGCTCGCTAGTCGATCGCGAAGCAGTAGAAAAGACCGCTGCCGCCGGTCTTGCCGACCGTGTTGAAAAGTTCAGCCCTGAAAGCCGAGTACGCGCTGCGCGGCGGGCCCCAGTCGCTTGCGCGTGTCTGCCGTCATGCTGGACTTGAAGTCGGTGGCGATGTTGCCGGTGGCGGGAATGAACGCCCCCTGTAGTGAGCGTCGTGGCTTCTCGGTCCTGTTCGCCGTGTGCCCATGCCACGTGGAGCCGTCAAAGATCAGCAGCGATCCGGCCGGGCCGCAGGCCAACTCCTGCCCTTCGTATTCCGCCGTGAGGTCCTGCATCGAATCATCCGGCGTCTTGCGCCACTTGTGCGTGCCTGGCACGAAACGCGTCGCGCCATTCTCGGCAGTGAACGCATCGATCATCAGGATGAAGCCGACCAGGGGCCAATCGCTCGAGGCGCGGGCGACATCGACGTGCCAGTCGCCGGCCGCAGTGCGCGGGTGCAGTGTTCGTGCGTGGTACGAACTCAGCCTGAAGTCGGCGCCAATGACGTGATGGCACGCGTCGAGCAATTGCGGAATGACGTACACGGGTCAAAGTCCGGTCCGCGATTGACGAAGTCGTTGACGCGCGTGGATGTGCTGCCGACTTTGACATCGTCCGCGGCAGCTGCTGACACTGCATCGTCGTACGACTTCGCCAGCCGCGCCAGCCTGACTGGCGGAACAATCCGCTCGAGGACAACAAAGCCCCGTTCGGTGAGGGTCGACGCAGGATTCATTTATCGGAAGTCTTCCAGTCGAAGCTCGACGTACTTGTTGCCCATGTACTCGTTCTCTTCGACCGTGTAGGCGATCTCGACGCCGTCCTTCTTGGCGGTCAAGGCGTCGGCGTGCTCGGCGGCGTTCCACTGGATGGCGCGCAGGATCTTGCCGTTCTGCTTCATCGTCATCTTCATGTGGCGCTCTTTGAGGATGCGCGGACCGTCGACCACCGAAACGGCGTTGGTGTGGAACCGCGGCTTGGGATTGCCGGGGCCGAATGGCGCGAGACGGGCGAACTCCGACATCACCTGCTCGTTCAACTCACTGAACGCCAGCGGCCCATCCAGCCACAGCCGCGGGCGAAGATCGTCCGGGCCGAGGCAATTCGCCGCATGCGCGTTCACCGCCAGGCGGAACTCCTTGATGCGCGACGTCTCGATCTGCAGCCCGGCCGCCGCCTTGTGTCCGCCGAAGCGCTTCATCAGCGGCGCGCAGGACTCAAGGCACCCAAGCATGTCGAACCCCGAAATGCTGCGGCACGAACCATGAGCCATGTCGCCATCGATCGACAGGACGATCGCCGGGCGATAAAACGCGTCGACGACCTTGGATGCGACGATGCCGATGACGCCGCGGTGCCAGCCTTCTCCTGCGACCACGAGCACGCTGTGGGCGCCGACCTCGGGGTCAGTCTCGACGATCTTCCTGGCCTTCGCCAGGATGTCCTGGTCTTCCGCACGCCGCTTGATGTTCTCCGCCTCGAGCTGCTCAGCGAGCGCCTTGGCCTCATCAGCCATGCCCTCGTCCGACGCGAGCAATAAGCGGGTCGCGATGTCGGGCGTGCTCATCCGTCCCGCCGCGTTGATGCGGGGAGCGACCATGAAGCCGATGTGATAACTGTCGATGGTCTTGCCGTTGAGCCCCGCGGCTTCAAGCAACGCGCGCAGGCCAACCTTGTGCGGGCCCTTGGTCAGCATCTGCAGCCCGAGCTTCGCGATGATGCGATTCTCGCCGACCAGCGGCACGACGTCGGCCAGCGTGCCGATCGACGCGATCTTGACGAATGCGGGCAACCAGCTCGACTTCCCCGCCTTGGCACAGAGCGCCTGCACGATTTTCAGCGCCACGCCCACGCCGGCGAGGTTCTTGTCTGGATAGGTGCAGTCGTGACGCTTCGGATTCACGATCGCGCACGCGTCAGGCAGTTCCGTGTCCGGCTCGTGGTGATCGGTAATGATCAGGTCCACGCCAAGCTCGCGAGCGCGGCGGGCGGCTTCAGGCGCGCGAATGCCGCAGTCCACTGACACGATCAACTTCACACCTTCGGCATGGAGACGATCGATGGTGTGCGGCTGCAATCCGTACCCGTCGGTCAGACGCTCAGGAATGAAGTGGCCGACGTCGCCGCCAAGCAACTCGATGGCGCGACGCAGGATCACTGTCGACGTGATGCCATCCACGTCGTAGTCGCCGTGGACCGACACGCGCTCGCGATTGGTGATCGCGGTCATGATGCGATCGGCCGCGCGCCCAAGGTCGGTCAGCAGGTACGGGTCGTAGAGATGATCCAGAGAAGGATTCAGGAAGCGTGACGCCTCGTCCGGATCGGTCAGGCCGCGAATCGCGAGCAGACGTGCGGTGACCGCCGAGATCCTGAGCTCGTGCTGCAGGATCGTTGCGGCCGCTTCATCGTGCGGCTTGGTGTTCCAGATCGGGGGGACGGGCAT
>CAZVLS010000023.1:0-52744 GCA_964628295.1 uncultured Acidobacterium sp. | reverse complement strand
CCGTAAGTGCTTGAAATGGTGGAACTAAGAATTGGAGGCGCCGCCCGGATTTGAACCGGGGATGGAGGTTTTGCAGACCTCTGCCTTACCACTTGGCGACGGCGCCGCTTGGAGTGCTGGTCGGCTCACCTGTCAGGGACGTCCACCTATGCGCTGCACGCTACGGTGGACAACCTTCGCTTGGCTTGCCAACCGTAGCAAACGTCTGTGGCAAGCGTTTGCGAAGGTTGGAGCGGGAAACGGGATTCGAACCCGCGACTTCGACCTTGGCAAGGTCGCACTCTACCACTGAGTTATTCCCGCTCGTCGAGAACCTGCTAACTGTAGCAGATGCCCCAGCCGTGGTTCAAGTTTCTTGAAGGGGTGGGGGCGTCTAAATCCAGCCCTGTCACGACTTAGAGACGTGACCGAAGGGCCTCGGCCGCCTCCTCGGGCGAGACCGGGTTGCGGTAGACCCCGCTTCCCCACTCCAGACCGCCCAGCCGGGTCACCCTGGGGAGCACCTCGAGGTGCCAATGGAAGGCACTATCGGCGTCCCCAGTCAGCGGCGCCGTATGCAGCGCCAGGTTGTAGGCCGGGCGTTCGAGCGCCCAGTCAATTCCTGCCAGCACCGCGCGGAGCTGCATAGCAACCGCCTTCAACACCTCGTCGGACGCGTCTTCAAATCGCGGCGAATGATCGCGCGTCGTGATCCACGTCTCGAACGGCACGCGCGATGCGTAGGGCGCGATCGCAAAAACTGCGTCCCTTTCGGAAATGACGCGACGCCCGTCTTCCAGTTCGGCGGCAATCAGGTCGCAATAAATGCAGCGACCCGCCTTCGCCAGGTGCTTCGACGCGCCTCGCAACTTTTCGGCAAGCACCGGCGACACGAACGGGAAGGCGGTCAACTGCGAATGTGAATGATCGAGCCGCGCGCCGGCGGCCCGGCCATGATTCTTGAACACCGCTACGCTGACGAATCGCGAGTCGCGCGTCAGGTCCTTGATGCGCGTCCGCCAGGCCCACAGCACGCGCCACAACTGCCCGGCGTCCAGCGTCTGCAGCGGCTGATCGTGAATCGGCGTTTCGATGATGACTTCATGCGCGCCGAGACCATCGCGCGATTCCAACAATTCCTGGGTTCTGACCTCGTGGCCTCCCTCGATGCGCAACATCGGCACCTTGTTCGGGACGACGCGGACGGACCAGCCCGGCATGTTGGCAGGACCGCCTTCACGCCACGCCAGGATCTCCGGACCCGCATCCGCCTCTCGCCCCTCGCAGAGCGGACACGCCGACGGCGCGTCTTCGAGACGTACCGGGCCAAGTTCGAAATCGTCGCGGCGCCTGAACGGCCCGATGTCGATGGCCACCGTGCGCCCGGTGATGGGATCGGACCGAAGCTCCGTTGTAATCACTTCTGTGTCATCTGCGCCATCTGCGGCTCACCATCCGGGCCTGAACGCGTCCTTGTAGATGATGATTCTGGCGGGCGACTCGGAAACGTCCACGCCCACGACATCGAAGCGGCACTGGATGTCTGGGGAGCAGCGGAAGGAGTAATACTCCTCCCCCATCGACGCGATCTGTCGCCGTTTCTGCGACGTCACTTCCTCGACGGGATCGCCGAAACTGCCACTCGTCTTGGTCTTCACCTCTACAAATACTACCGTGCCGGCATCGTTAGCGACGATATCGATCTCGCCGAAGCGAGAGCGATATCTCCTTTCGACAATGGCATATCCGAGGCGTTCCAGCTCCGCGCACGCGAGGTCTTCGCCGTGCATCCCCAACTCCTGTCGCGCATGTGTCATGCGCGGACCAGAGCAATCCTCGTTCCGGCTGCGCTCGCGTGTTCGCCAGCCGCTCGGCATCAACGCCTTTCGTTCGCTCGAGAGGGCTAGCAACTCGCAGTTCGCGCCAGACTTCGCAGCGCGGCTCACTGCGAGGTTGCGGTAAGTGCACGACCGTCGGCCCGCTGATTCTTCCGCCTCGGCCAAGCCTATTGGCCAGCCGGGCCTCCTCCCGCCCGCTCTCGCTCTCTACAGGCGCTGATGCCGACCGGCTTAGCTCTGGCGGGCTCGCGATGCCGCACGGTGCACGTCCCGCGACGGGCGGCATTCCGCGCGCGAACGGAAGGCGCACCGCCGGAGGCGGGTCTCAAGACCCGCCTCTACAGACCCGCGTCTACGAGCGCCGCGTCGATGATATCGACGGCCGTCGAGGCCTGCGCCTTTGTCAGCACCAGCGGCGGCGAGATGCGGATGGCGTTCTTGCCGGCGCCGAGGATCAACAGGCCGCGCTTGAAGCACGCGTCCACCACCTCGTCCCGCTCGGTTGTCGCGCGCTCCTTGGTGACGCGATCGCGGACCAGCTCGATGCCGATCATCAGGCCTCTGCCGCGCACGTCGCCGATGACCTGGTGCTTCTGCTGCAACTCTCTCAGCCGATCGAACATGAAGTTGCCTACGTCCTCGGCGTTCTTCATCAGCGAACTCTTCAACAGCGCGATCGTCTTCAATGCCGCCGCACACGACACTGGGTTGCCCCCAAACGTGCTCGCATGCGAACCCGGCGGCCACGACATCACCGCCGCCCTCGCCGTCGTCACGCCCAGCGGCAGCCCCGAGGCTACGCCCTTCGCGACCGCCACCATGTCCGGCTCCACGCCGAAATGCTCGATCGCAAACATCTTGCCGGTGCGGCCCATGCCCGACTGCACTTCATCCGCGATCATCAACATCCCGTGTTTGGTCGTGAGCTCGCGCAGCCGTTGATGAAACTTCGGCTCCGGCACGACATATCCGCCTTCACCCTGGATCGGCTCGACCACGATGCCGGCGACTTCATCCGGAGAGACGAGATGCACCAGCAATTGATGCTCGAGGAAATCAAGACACTCCGCCTGGCAGGACTCCGGTTTCAATCCGACAGGACACCGATAGCAGTTGCCGTACGGCGCATGGAAGGTGCCCGCCTGCATCGGTCCAAACCCACGACGCTGGATCGCCTTGCTCGACGTGAGCGACAACGACCCGAGGGTGCGTCCGTGAAAACTGCCGAGGAACGCGATCAGGCCGTAGCGCCTCGTCGCGTATCGCGCCAGCTTGATCGCCGCCTCGATCGCTTCGGTGCCGGAATTTGAGAAGAATGAGCGCTTCTCGCCGCTGAACGGCGCCAGCGCATTGAATTCCTCGCCAAGCCGGACCTGCGGCTCGTAGTAGAAGTCCGTGCCCGACATGTGCAGGAACTTCTGCGCCTGGTCGATGATTGCGGCCACCACTTCGGGATGCGAGTGTCCGGTCGAGTTGACCGCGATGCCGGCCGCGCAATCGAGGAACTGATTGCCGTCCACGTCTTCGACGATCGCACCGGTGCCGCGGGCCATCACAAACGGATAGCCGCGCGTGTATGACGGCGAGACAACCTTGCCGTCGCGTTCGATGATGGCTTTGGCTTTGGGGCCCGGAAGGGCGGTCTTGATCAGCGGCATGTCCATGCGCTGATCATTGAAGTTTCAAGTTTAAGGTTTCAAGTTCAAAGTTGAGTTCAAAACGACAACCGAACTTGAAACTCCAACTCAACTTGAAACTTAAAACTTTAAACCTAAAACTTCTATTTCCTCTTCCAGCGAGTGCCTTGCGGGCTGTCCTCGAGGATCACGCCCTTGGCGAGCAGATCCTGGCGGATGCGATCCGCCTCGGCAAAGTCGCGCTTGCGGCGCGCGTCGTGACGAGCCTCGATGCCCGCCTCGATCTCGGCCAGCGGAATCGGCGGCGTTGCGTCTTCGGCGCGGCGCAGTGACAGCACACCCAGCACCTGGTCGAAGTGATCGAACGCGGCAATGATCTCCGGCGCGTCGCCCTTCCCCACCTGCTTGCTGTCCATCGAAATATTGAGCGCGCGGATGAGGTCAAAAATCGCCGCCAGGCCGGCTGCGGTATTCAGGTCGTCGCTGAGCGCCGCGTCGAACGCCGCGACCGCTTCCTTGACGCGGGCCGAGACCTCGGGGTGCGTCGAGCCGGCGTTGAGCGCCTCGACTCGACCGAGGAAATCGGTGATGCGCCGCAGCGACTCTTCCGCCTGCTCCAGCCCGATCCACGTGAAGTTCAACTGCTTGCGGTAATAGGCAGACAGCAGGATGTAGCGCAGGGCCGAGAGACGGAATCCCTTGTCGATGACATCCTGCACCGAATAGAAGTTGCCGGCTGACTTCGACATCTTCTGGTTGTCGACGAGCAGGTGCTCGACGTGCACCCAGAAGCGCGAGAACTCCTTGCCGGTGGCGCCTTCGCTCTGCGCGATCTCGTTCTCGTGGTGCGGGAACACCAGGTCCACGCCGCCGGTGTGAATATCGATCGGCGATTCCCCAAGCAACCGCAACGCCATGGCCGAGCACTCGATGTGCCAGCCGGGGCGGCCGGGACCGCAGCCGCAATCCCACGTCGGTTCGCCGGGCTTGGTCGCCTTCCACAGCACGAAGTCGCGCGCGCTCTCCTTGTCGTACTCGTCGGAGTCGATCCGCGCGCCGGACTGGATGCCTTCGTGATCGAGGCGCGCCAGCTTGCCGTAAGTCGGCAGGGTCGAGATCTTGAAGTAGATCGAGCCGTCGCTCGTATAGGTATGTCCCCGCTGGCCCAGCGTGTTGATCATGTCGGCCATGGCGACCAGGTTCGCCTCGTCGGTCGCGCGCGGCGTATCTTCGACCGGCTCGATGCCGAGTGCCAGCGCATCGGCGCGGAACGCGGTGATGTACTGATCGGTGTACTCGCGCAGCGGCAGCCCGGCTTTTGCCGCCCCGGCGATGGTCTTGTCGTCCACGTCCGTGAAGTTCATGACGTGGTGCATCTTGTGACCGGCGACATACTTCAGCGCGCGGCGCAGCACGTCCACGGCCACGAACGTCCGGAAGTTGCCGATGTGCCCGCGGTTGTAGACCGTGAGGCCGCACGTGTACATGCGGACCGTGTTGTCGTGCAGCGGAGCAAACTCCTCCAGCTGCCGGGTGAGCGTGTTGTAGAGACGCATGCGATTACGAAGGAAGCGGTTCGGACACCGTCTGGCTGCCGAACGTCACGGACAGGGTACCGCCGGCCGCGGTGAACGCGACGACGGTGTGCGTGCCCGATGCGGATGCCAGCGCTTGCGCCGCCGAACTGCGGGCCCGCTCGACGAACGCCGCACCGGCGCCCGCCTCGATCCTGGCGTACTCAACCGCGTGGGCAGCGACAACCGCCACCACGGTGGCCCCTTCGGGATCGTTCGGGACCGTCAACTTGAACGTGAACTCAGAGGGGCTCATCTAATCGCAGCGTAGCAGCGTTGAGGTTATACGAGCAATGAAGCTCAAACAAATGTTTCCGGCCGTTCCTTCGGAACGGTCCGCAGGGCCATCAAGAAGCGTACTCCGCTGAAACCGTCAGACGGATAGTCTATCGAACAACCGCGTCGCCCGGCGAACATCTGCAGAAATCTGCTCGACGAGGGCCTCGAGGTCGGGGAACTTGCGCTCGTCCCGCAGGCGCTGGACAAACGCCAGCCGCACCTGGCGGCCATAAAGATCCAGCGACTTCCCGATGACATGGGTCTCGATGGTCATGGCGAGCTGATCGCCGAATGTCGGCCGCTGCCCGACGTTCGTCACGCTGGGCATGACTTCCCCGTCGATCGTGAGGACCGTGGCATACACGCCGTGCGGGGGGATCAGGTCGTTCCCGGTCGACAGGTTCGCCGTCGGGAAGCCAATTTCCCTTCCGCGCTTGGCGCCTTCCACCACCGTGCCGTCGATCGCGTAGTGATGGCCGAGCAACGCGCCGGCCTCGTCCACCCGGCCTTCGCTCACCAGCCGGCGAATCCGCGTGCTGGACACCACGAAGTCCTTGTAGCGGATCGGATCGATCTTCTCCGCCCGGAAGCCGAACTGCGCGCCGAGCGATCTCAAGAGAGTGAAGTTGCCGCTGCGTTCGCGGCCGAACAGGAAGTCGGCGCCCACCCAGACCTCGGCCACGCGCAGCCAGTCCACCAGCACCTTCTGGACGAACTGCTCCGGCTCCCACTGCGACATCTCGCGCGTGAACCGCACCACCGCCGCGCCCTGCACGCCGGCGCGCGCCAGCGCGTCGATCTTCTGCGCCTTGGTCATCAGCAAGGGTGGCGCCTTATCGGGCCGCAGCACCCGTGGCGGATGCGGATCGAACGTCAAGACCACGCTGGTGCCGCCACGTTCGGTGGCCCCTCGCTGAATCCGCTCGATGATCTTGACGTGGCCGCGATGCAGGCCGTCGAAGTTGCCCAGTGCCAGTACCGGCGAGCGCCACGTCGGCGGCCGCTGGTCATCCGGGAAGTGAATTACGTCCATGGCGCGGCCTCGATCTCGAAACTGAGGCCGTCATAGGCCAATTCCACCCCTGGCGGCAGCGACGCATTCGTCGCCACATGCGGCAGGTCGTGGCAGATGTGGGTCAGATAGGTCTGCTGCGGCTGCAATCGTTTCGCGACGTCCAGCGCCTCGGCGACCGTGAAATGCGTCGGGTGCGGGCGGTGGCGAAGCGCGTCGAGGATGACGATCTTCACGTCCTCGAGCAGTGGCCACGCCGCATCCGGCAGGTGGTTGGTGTCGGTCAGGTAGGCGAAGTCCCCGAGGCGAAAGCCGAAGATCTGCCGGCGGCCGTGCATCAGCGGAATCGGCTGCACCCGGAGTCCTGCCGCCTCGAACGCGCCGTCGACCACATGCAGCTCAATCTGCGGCAAGCCGCCGCCCTTGTCCGTGGCCGGATCGAACACGTAATAAAACTGCTTCTGCAGCGACGACACCGTCTCGGCATCCGCGTAGCACGGGATCACGCCCTTCTGCATCTGGCTGAAGCGGCGCGAGTCGTCCAGGCCCATGACGTGATCGGCGTGGCTGTGCGTGAACAGGATGGCGTCGACCCGCTGCACACCATGCGTCAGCGACTGCTGGCGAAGATCGGTGGACGTGTCGACCAGCACCTTGGGTCCGTCGGCGACATCGATATAGATCGAGGGCCGCGTGCGGCGATCGCGCGGGTCATCCGATCGGCACGTGCCGCACGAGCAGCCGATCATCGGCACACCGTGTGATGTGCCGCTCCCAAGGACGGTAACGCGCGCCTTCATCCAAAATTGAAATGCTAGCATACGGGCATGAGCGACAGCCCCGAATCGCGGAGCGATTCCAAGCTAAGTAGTGGAGAGTGTTTCGAGCGCCTTGTTCACATCATGCGCACGCTACGCTCCGAAAACGGCTGCGCATGGGACAAGCAGCAGACCCTGCAGTCGCTGCGGCCCTACGTGCTCGAAGAAACCTACGAGATGCTCGACGCGCTCGATCGCGGCGATCACGAGGCGCTCAAGGAGGAACTCGGCGACTTCCTGTTCGAGGCGGTGTTCCTCGCGCAGATCTGCGAGGAAGAGGGACGCTTTTCGATCGCCGACTCCATCCAGGCGATCGCCGCCAAGCTGATTCGGCGGCACCCGCACATCTTCGATCCGGACGGCAAGGTCTCGCTGACGCCGAACCAGGTGAAGGCGCAGTGGGAAGACATCAAGGCGCAAGAGCGCAAGGACGCCGGGGAATCAGCCAAGACCGTCCTCAGCGGCGTGCCGCGCTCCATGCCCTCCCTGCTCCGCGCGTATGAACTGAGCACCCGGGCGGCACAAGTCGGCTTCGATTGGCCGACGACGGATGACGTGATCGACAAGGTGGAAGAAGAGATCCACGAGCTGCGCGAAGCGGTGTCGCAGTCAGGCAGCAAGTCGCCTCACGCCGAGGAAGAGTTCGGCGACCTGCTCTTCTCCCTGGTCAACGTCGCCCGCAAACTCGGCATCGAACCCGAAGCTGCGCTGCGGGTGGCCAACGATAAGTTCCATCGCCGCTTCGACGATGTGGAGCGACACGTGAAAGCCAATGGCAAGCGACTACAAGACCTGTCGCTCGAGCAGTTAGAGGAGCGCTGGCAGAGAGCGAAGGAAGCAATCAACACGAAGGACACGAAGGACGCGAAGTCCGTTACTGGAAACAGCTAGCGCACGATCCGTCTGATTCCGGCCTTCATTACCGTCGCATTGAAGTTGGCCAACAGGCCCGCCCTTAAGCCGGTAGCACGCAGGTACGAGACCAGCTGGCTGCCGTGGATCTCTTCGAGTTGCGACACCGCCTTCACTTCAAGCACGACCTTCGAATCAACGACGAGGTCAAGCCGCTGCCCGTGCACACGGTGCCCTTTGTAGACGACCGCAATTGTTTTCTCCACCTCAAAAGGAATGCGACGCTCCTCAAGCTCAATACAAACGGCGCGGTGATAAACCGATTCCAGAAAGCCTGGACCGAGGTGCCTGTGCACCTCGATACACGCCCCAATGGCCTTTGTCATGACGTCCTCGACATCGTTTGGCAAATTGCTTCTCGCGTGGCTGAGCATGTCGCACCTAGCACCGATAGATTGAATGCTTCGTGTCTTTCGTGCCCTTCGTGTTTTGCATTCAGCCCCCGAACCTCCGCACGCGAAGCGACTGGCCCGCCGTGCTGACCTCGACCTGCCCGTGGAGGTCGGTCCGCAGGACCTCGCTTCCGGCGCGCTCGTAGCGGTTCATCACCGGCGTCACCGGATGTCCGTACGGGTTCGCCCGGCCGACGCCGATCAGGACCAATCGTGGATGGAGATTGGCAATGAAGTCTTCCGAACTCGAGGTCGCGCTGCCATGGTGTGGGGACTTCAAGACAACGATGGGCAGCAGGTCAAGCGCAGGCAGCAGCGATTCCTCGACCTCCCGCCCGATGTCACCCGTCAGCAGCATCGACACCTGTCCGTAGCGAAGTTCGAGGACCAGCGAATCGTCGTTCCTCACCTTCTGGCGCTGCCAGTCTTCAGGTGCGGGATGGTGGACGCGCACTTCTACCCCGCCGATCTCCATCCGCTCGCCGCGCTGCAGCCATCGCCACGCTGATCGCTTCCGCGCCGCCATCGACTGCAGCGCCATCGACGGCACATGGTTATTGACGTATGTGCCGTACCAGATCTCGCGCGGGGCGAAGTCGCGGACGATGGAGGCAGCACCGCCGATGTGATCCGGATCGCCATGGGTGATCGCGAGGTAATCGAGGCGCGTAATCCCCCGCGCACGGAGGGCCGGTCCAATGACGCGGTCGCCGATGTCGAATTCGCCATTCAGCGACACGCCACCGGTATCCACCATCATCGTCCGCCCGTTCGGCAGCGTCACCAGCATGGCATCGCCCTGCCCCACGTCGATCATCGTCAGGTGCAGCTGACCATCACCGAACTGACGCGCCCAGGACTGTGGAGCGAAGGCAATCACGAACAGACAGAAACCGGCGACGATCGCGTGCTTTACCCACTTCCGCATCAGGATCGCAGCGACGAGCGCCGCGTAGTACGCCATCACCACGGCAACGAGCGGCGACGGCACCCGCCACGTCAGCCACGGCGCCAGATCGACCAGCCGCGCACTCTCGGTGAGCCCCATCACGCCGGCGTGCGTCGTCCATCCGGCGAGGTTGGCCATGGCATCGAGGCCAATTGCTTCTGCGGCCGCAGTCACCATTGCGGCGACTTGCACCACGGCCATGCTCGGAATCGCCGCGAGGTTCACAGCAAGACCGGCGATCGTCACGCGCTGGAACACGGTGGCGACAATCGGGATCAAGACGACCTCCGCGGCGAGCGAGGCAACCACCAGCATCGCCGGTGCCTTCCACCACTTCGACTCCGGCAGGCGCACGAGTGACGCGCTGGCGACAATCGCCGCGGTCGCCCCGAAGGTCAGCCACAAGCCCACATCCGCAATCGACAGCGGCGACGCGATCAGCAGCGCGACAAGGGTCACCGACATGGCGTGCAGCGGCGCGGTGCGCTGATCGATGATCCGCAGCCCCAGGTAGACGGCCGCCATCACGGTGGCTCGCATCACCGATGGGCCGCCACCGGCGACGAAGGCGTATGCCGCCAGCACCGCGATCGCAAAGCCCGCCGCCCAGCCGCCGCGGATCGACAGCATCCACAGCAGGCCGAGGACCAGGCCGGCAAGGATCGCGATGTTGCCGCCGGAGATGGCGATGACATGGTACGTGCCGGCCTCCTGGAGCCGCTGCTCGACCAGCGGGTCCAGCGCGTTGCGATCGCCGATCAGGATCGCGACCGCGATCGCTGCCGACTGCGCATCGCGATTGGCGACGTGACGCGTCATTGCGCGCCTCACGACGGCCCGCATCTCCGCGGCGACTTCATCGAGCCAGCCGCCCCCCGCGGTGACGCGCACCAGGGCCGCGCTCTTCACCGTGCCCACCAGCGATATGCCGCGACGCGCCATCATGCGCTCGAAGTCCGGCACACCCTCGTTGAGATATCGCGCCGGCCTCCGCAGAACCGCGGTCGCACGAATCATTCGGCCCGATCGCCACTCCGAGATGGCATTGCCGGCCAGCACGCCTTGCACCGTCAACGACACGCCACCTGCGGCCGGCTCGAGGCACGAGCCTGCAGAGACGCGCTCGACCTGCACTCGCATCGACGCGCCGGAATCGGTGACGAACGCATCACCGATCAGACGCCCCTCGATCTCAACCGCAATATCCCTACGCCCGACGTCCCGGCTGTCGATCGCAAAACCGCCGATCCGATCCTCGAGGAATTGCCGCAGTGGCGGATGCAGCGCGCGATGTTCCGCCAGAGTTCCGAGCAGGACGCATAGCGGAATCAGGCTGGCGGCGATCCCCCACCGCGCGGTGTAAACCATGCCGCGCGCGGCCATGACGAACGTGACGAGAATGAGCGAGGCGGCCAGCCATTGCGCTGGTGCGGTGACGAGGCCGGCATCGAGGAAGACGCCGGCGGCAATGCCGATGGCAGACGCGACAGCAAACAGGAATGACGTGGACATGCCACGTCGATCCTGCAAAGTAGGTTACAGGCGGAAATCCGCACGAAACACGCGGATCGACCGGTCGACGTCGCAAAAGCTGCGATGGCGTCGGTCCGGTCCGTACGCAATCCTTAAACACGAAGAACACGAAAAACACGAAGGCTATCTCGGAAAATACCCTTGCCGCTAAGCAGCACTGGCGTTTCCCAAAATAATCTTCGTGTCCTTCGTGTCCTTCGTGTTCGTCTTATCCCTTCAGGAACCCGCGGCGACCGCCGAGTAGTAGTCCTGCAGCGCGCGGACTTCCATGCCCTCGGTCTTCAGCGCGCGAATCGCTTCGAGCGCCGCGGCGGCGCCGGTGATCGTGGTGATGCACGGAATGCCCGCCATCATCGCGGCGCGGCGGACCGCCTTGTCGTCGAAGAACGACTCGCGGCCGTGCGGGGTGTTGATCACCATGGAGATCTTGCGATTGACGATCTCGTCCGCCAGTGACGGCCGTCCTTCGTTGACCTTGTAGACCACCGAGCAGTCAACGCCGTGGGCGCGGAGATACGCCGCGGTGCCGCGCGTGCCGATGATCTCGAAGCCAAGCGCCGACAGGCCCTGCGCAATCGGCAGCACGTCGTTCTTGTCTTCGTTATTGACGGTGATGCAAACGGCGCCCTGTTCCGGGAGCCGCTGCCCGGCACCGAGCATCGCCTTCACGAACGCCATGCCGAAGGTGCCGGCACCGCCCATGACTTCACCCGTGGACTTCATCTCGGGTCCCAGGATGGTATCGACCCCCGGGAAGCGGACAAACGGGAACACTGGGCTCTTCACGAACACGCCGGCGGGGGCCAGGTCGTCGGTCACACCGAGATCGGCGAGCGACTTCCCCGCCATCACGCGCGCGGCAATTTGCGCCAGCGGCTGGCCGTTTGCCTTCGACAGGTACGGGACCGTCCGCGATGCGCGCGGATTCACTTCGAGCACGTAGACCGTGTCGTCCTTGATGGCGTACTGCGTGTTCATCAGGCCCACGACCTTCAGCGCCCTCGCGATGCGCCGCGTGTAGTCGCGAATCGTCGACACGTGCTTGTCGTTCAGGAACGGCGGCGGCACCACGCAGGAACTGTCACCCGAGTGAATGCCGGCTTCCTCGATGTGCTCCATGATGCCGCCAATCACCACGGCGCCGGTCTCGTCCGCCACGCAATCGACGTCAATCTCCTTGGCGTGTTCGAGGAAGCGATCGATCAGGATGGGACGGTCGTGCGACACGTCCACGGCGGTCGCCATGTAGCGATCGAGCGTGGCCACGTCATACACAATCGCCATATTGCGGCCGCCCAGCACGTAGGACGGGCGCACCACCACCGGGAAGCCGACTTTCGCCGCGACCTCGCGGGCCTCGGCTCTCGACGTCGCGGTGCCGCTGGCCGGCTGCGGGATGCCGAGGTCCCACAGCAGCTGGTTGAAACGCTGGCGATCCTCGGCCAGGTCGATCGAGTCCGGCGAGGTGCCGAGAATATTGACCCCGGCTTCCTGCAGCGCGAGCGCCAGCTTCAGCGGCGTCTGGCCGCCGAACTGGACGACGCACGACACGTCGACGTTGCCGTCGCGCTCACGCTCGATGACCGCCATCACGTCTTCAAACGTGAGCGGCTCAAAGTAGAGACGATCGGCGGTGTCGTAGTCGGTCGACACGGTCTCGGGGTTGCAGTTGACCATCACCGTCTCGAAGCCTTCGGCCTTGAAGCCGAACACCGCGTGACAGCAGCAGTAGTCGAACTCGATGCCCTGGCCGATGCGGTTCGGTCCGCTGCCAAGAATGATCACCTTCTGGCGGTCGGTCGGGTCCGCCTCGCAGGCGTCCTCAAAACTGCTGTAGAGATAGGGCGTGAACGACTCAAACTCCGCCGCGCATGTATCGATGCGCTTGAACGACGTCTTGAGCTTCAGCTCCTGTCGCTTCTCGCGCACCGCGGTCTCGTTGACGCCGAGGATGTCGGCGAGTTCCTTGTCGCCGAAACCGGAGCGCTTGAGCGTGCGCATCAGGTCATGCGACATGTCGCGCAGGCCGATCATCTCGGCGGTCTTGCGCAGTTCCACCATCTCCTTGAACTGCTGGAGGAACCACGGGTCGATGTTCGTCAGATCGTGCAGCTTCTCGATGTCCCAGCCCAGATCGAGGGCGCGGAACAATTCCCACATGCGGCGATCGTTCGGGATCACCAGCTTGCGGCGCAGCGCTGCCTCCTCCTCTTCGGTCGTCGTCACCGAATCATCCCCATCCTCGCTAACGGGGCGCCGGAACAACTGCCCTTCCTTGCCGAGCTCGAGTGAGCGCACGCCCTTCAGGAACGATTCCTTGAACGTGCGGCCGATGGCCATCGCCTCACCCACCGACTTCATCTGCGTGGTGAGCGTGCGATCCGCCTGCGGAAACTTCTCGAAGTTCCAGCGCGGAATCTTGGTGACCACGTAGTCGATGGTCGGCTCGAACGACGCCGGCGTGACGCGCGTGATGTCATTCGGGATCTCGTCCAGGCGGTAGCCAAGCGCGAGCTTCGCGGCGATCTTCGCGATCGGGAAACCCGTCGCCTTCGACGCCAACGCCGACGAACGCGACACGCGCGGGTTCATCTCGATCACGATCATCCGGCCGTCGTCCGGGTTGATCGCAAACTGGATGTTCGACCCACCGGTCTCGACGCCGACGCGGCGGATGATGCGGCGTCCCCAGTCGCGCATGCGCTGGTATTCCTTGTCGGTCAGCGTCAGCGCCGGTGCGACGGTGATGCTGTCGCCGGTGTGCACGCCCATCGGGTCGATGTTCTCGATCGAGCAGATGACGACGAAATTGTCGGCGCCGTCGCGCATCACTTCGAGCTCGAATTCCTTCCAGCCGATGACCGATTCCTCGATGAGGACTTCGTGCACCGGGCTGAGGCTCAGGCCGCGCCCGGCAATCTCGCGGAACTCCTCGAGGTTGTAGGCAATGCCGCCGCCGACGCCGCCCATGGTGAAGGACGGACGAATGATGGCCGGGAACTTCGTGCGCTCGACAATGTCGAGCGCTTCCTGCAGCGTCTTGGCGACGCCGCTCTCCGGCACCTCGACGCCGATCTCTTTCATCGCGTCGCGGAACAACAGGCGATCCTCGGCGACCTTGATGGCGGGAATCTGCGCGCCGATCAGTTCGACCTTGTACTTCTTGAGGATGCCCAACTCGTCGAGCTGCACCGCGAGGTTGAGCGCCGTCTGACCACCGACGGTCGGCAGGATCGCATCCGGGCGTTCCTTGTCGATGATCTTTTCGAGCGCATCCGCGGTCAGCGGCTCGACATACGTGCGATCCGACAACTCGGGGTCGGTCATGATCGTCGCCGGGTTGCTGTTGACGAGAATGACCTCGAGTCCCTCGGCGCGCAGCGCCTTGATGGCCTGCGTGCCCGAGTAGTCGAATTCACAGGCCTGCCCGATCACGATCGGGCCCGAGCCAATCACCAGTACGCGTTTGATATCTGTTCGTTTTGGCAACTACTTTTCCATTTCGTCGAGAAATTCCTGGAACAGGTAATCCGCGTCGTGCGGTCCCGGTGCCGCTTCGGGGTGGTACTGCACGGAGAACATCGGCTTGTCTGCGTGACGTAGTCCCTCAACCGTGCCGTCATACAAGTTGAGGTGCGTGACCTTCACGTCCGATGGCAGCGACTCGGGATCCACCGCGAAGCCGTGGTTCTGCGACGTGATTTCAATCGCGCCGGTCGAGAGCTGCTTGACCGGATGGTTACCGCCGCGATGCCCGAACTTCAGCTTGTAGGTCTTCGCGCCGAGCGCGAGCCCCATCAACTGGTGACCGAGGCAGATGCCGAACGTCGGCACCTCGGTCTTCGACAGTTCCTTGATGTTGTCGATCGCGTAGGTCACTGCTGCAGGATCACCAGGACCGTTGCTGAGGAAGATGCCATCGGGCTTCCACGCGAGCACTTCGGCCGCCGGCGTTGAAGCCGGGAACACGCGCACTTCGCAGCCGTGCGCGGCCAGGCGGCGCAGGATGTTCAGCTTGATACCGAAGTCGTACGCGGCCACGCGCAGCGGACGTTTCGCGCGGCGCAACGGCTGAATGCCGTAGGTGGCTTCATCGACCGCATCCGCCAGTGACGTCTTGAAGTCGTAGGCTTCCTTGCAGGTCACGTGCTTGACCAGGTCGCTGCCTTCCATGTGCGCGATCTGCCGTGTCTTCTCCACCAGCTCCGCCGGGTCGACGCTGCCGGTCGCAATCAATCCGCGCATCACGCCACCGGAGCGCAGCTTGCGCGTCAGCGCACGCGTGTCGATGTCCCCGATCGCGACAATGTTATGGCGCGTCAGGTAATCGCGCAGGGAGCCGAGCGAGCGGAAATTGCTCGCGATCGGTGACAGGTCGCGCATGATGAAGCCGGCCACCTGCGGCTTGCCTGACTCGACGTCGGTCTCTGCGACACCGTAGTTGCCGATCTGCGGCGCGGTCATCGTGACGATCTGTCCCGCGTACGACGGGTCGGTCAGGATTTCCTGGTAGCCGCTCATGCTGGTGTTGAAGACCACCTCGCCCTCGGTGTGACCCGGGGCGCCGGCCGAGACGCCCTGGAACCAGGTGCCGTCTTCGAGTGCGAGTATTGCGTTCATTCCTGCTCCTGTGCGGTTAACGAGGCGGCCGCGCGCACGCGCTCGCCCGCAACCACCCGCACGGTGGTCGCAAAATTCCTGAAGCCCGCCATCGACAGCACGATGCGGTAGTCGCCCGGCGGCAGATCGCTGATCGTCAGCGGCGTCGTGCCGCGCGACACGCCATTGATCTGCACTGCGGCGCCGGTTGGTCGTGATTCGACCAGCAGCGCACCCGTCGCGGCAGCCGGCTTCGGCGTAACGGCTGCCGGCGCTGGGCGCTTCGCCGGTACGGCCGGCGCCGCGGCCGACAGGCGCACGTCAAGCGATCGCGACGGGCGCTGGGCGGTAATCGCGATCGTCCGCGACTCATTCGTATAACCGGGCCGCGACACGATGATCGCGCGCGTGCCGAACTCGACGTCGCGCAACGTCAGCGGCGTCACGCCCTTCTCGACGCCATCCACCTTCACGCTCGCGCCGGGCGGATTGCTGCGGACTAACAACTGCCCGGTCGCAGATGGGACTGGTGAGGTTGGTTGAGCGGGTGGGGCGGGGCGGGATGTAGCGTCGCTACTTTCACCCGCCCTACCTGCCCTGCCAGCCTCACCTGCCTGAACCGGCGCGTCTGTGCCCCGCGGCGCGGCAATTTCCTGTGGCGCCCCGGTCTGAAGCGCTCGCGGCCTCGCCATGTAGCCAGCCGCGAACCCGAAGATCGCGCCAACGACCGCCGCGAGAATCAGCGCACCACCACCGAAGCGGGCCGACGCTGACTGCTGCGGCGGGGTGAACATGGGCGCCGCCGGTGTCGGCTCTTCTGGGAGCCGGGAGCCGGCAGCCGGGAGCCGAAAGTCCTCTTCAATCTCGTCCGAGAAACCTTCCGGCTCCAGGCTCCCGGTTCCCGGCTCCCGGAGATCAAGCTCCTCGACAGGATTGAGTGCCGCGGGAACAAACGGCTCGACGGCACCCATGTCATCGAGTTCGCTCGCCGCCAGCAGCGGCAGTTCAGGCACGACCGCATCCGACACGCCCTTGCAGAACTCTGTGCAAGAGCCAAATCGATCCTCGGGATTCGGCGACAGCGCCCGAGTGAAGGCCTTCGAGAGCGATGCACGGTCTACGCCGGGCATGCTCCGTACTTCTACGGGGCGGCCCTCCGCACGCGCAGCCGGGCGGCCGAACAACCATTCGTAGGTAATCGCCGCCAGCGAATACTGGTCGGACGCCGGAGTGGCCGGCTCGCCATCGGCCACCTCCGGCGCGACGTACGGGCTGGAAGACGACGTGCCGCTGATCAGCGAGGTCGCGTCGTCCGCAATGATGACTTTGCTGGGATGGAGCGCGCCGTGAACGGCGCCAGCGGCGTGCGCCGCGTCCAATTCGGCGGCGATCGCGAGAATTCTGGGAATGAGGTCGTCGAGCGCCGCCGGACCGAAGTCACGAAGCGCTGACTCTAGAGAAATGCCTCCGGCTTCGGGTGTATCCCGAAAAGGCTTCACGCCATCGAAACCAGAGTCGAACAGTGCCCCGTCTTCGTTCACTTATCGACTCACAATGATATCACCTGACGCAATTCTGTTACGCAGCGATGTTGACATCGTGAGTAACCGTTTGAGACAGTACGTCGCAGTGCCAGCCGACGTCTCAGCGGTTTCCGCCTCTTCGCTAGCGGTGGACATCCGCACCTTCCCCTGGATCCGCCGCCTGGCGTCGGACTACGCATTTGATTTTGCCAAGGTCGCCCCGTTCTTCGCGGGCGATCCTGCCACGCCCGCGGCGTGGGCCGACACCATCGCCCGCTCGCAGGCGTACGCGCGACAGCCGGCAGAGACGGCGCGCGTGATTGCGGCGCAACAGGCGCAACGCAACGCGCCTGCGGCCGCCCGCGAGTCCGCCGCGCGCCTGGCCGATCCGGCGGCGCGCGTCATCATCACCGGCCAGCAGGCCGGGCTGTTTGGCGGGCCGCTCTTCACGTTGCTCAAGGCGATCACGACCATGAAGCTGGCCGCGCAGGTGTCGCGCGAGCATCGCGTCCCGGTCGTCCCCGTGTTCTGGATCGACGCCGAAGACCACGACTGGCCGGAAGTCAGCGGATGTACGGTCCTCGATGGCGACTTCGCGCCGGCCACGGTGCGCCTCGCGGATTTGCCCGGTTCCGGCTCCCTGCCGATCGCCCGCCTCACCCTCACCGACGCCATCCAGACCGCCCTCGATCAGCTCCAGGCCAGCCTGCCCGACACCGAATTCAAGTCCGAGGTCATGTCCGGGCTGCGATCCGCGTACGTGTCAGGCCGCGGCATGGCGACGTCGTTCGGCGTGTGGATGGAACAGGTCCTGGGTCCGCATGGCCTGGTGGTGTATGACTCGGCCGATCCGGCGGCAAAGGCGCTCGCGCGCGACGTGTTCGTGAAGGAAGTCAGCCAGCCTGGCCACACCGCCCGCGTGGCGGCGAAGGCCGGCGAGGCGCTCGTCGCCAAGGGCTATCACGCGCAAGCGACGCTCGCCGACGGCACCGTGTCGGTGTTCCATCTCAATCCCGAGCGCGCCGCGGTCAAGATCGACGGCGACAAGGTCGAGATCGGGGAACGCACGATCACGCGCGCGCAGTTGCTCGACGAAGCGCGGCAGAATCCTGAACACTTCAGCCCCAATGTGCTGCTCCGCCCGCTGGTTCAGGACACCGTGTTCCCCACGATCTGTTACGTGGCGGGCCCCAACGAACTCGCGTATCTCGGCCAGCTCAAGGATGTCTACGCGCACTTCGGCGTACCGATGCCGTTGTTTTACCAGCGCGGTTCCGCCACGCTTGCCGACTCGGCGACGCTGCGTTTCCTCTCGAAATACGAGTTGCCGATCACGGCGCTTCGCGCGCAGGACGAATCGGCGCTCAACCAGCTCCTCGAAAGCCAGTTGCCGCCCACCGTCGAACAGGCGCTGACATCGGTCGCCTCGCTGATTACGGAGCGCATGGCCGCCGTTGGTGCCGCGGTGCCGCAGATCGACCCCACGCTTGAAGGCGCGGTGAAGTCGACGCTCGGCAAGCTGCAGCACGAAGTGCAGGGGCTCCACAACAAGGTGATCCAGGCGGCCAAGCGGCGGGACGATACGCTGCGCCGCCAGTTCCAGCGCGCCCAGGCCCTGACCTTCCCTCAAGGGCACCCGCAGGAACGTGAAGTCGGCTTCGTGTGGTTCTTGAACCGCTACGGACCGGCGCTCGTGGACCGGCTGATGGAAGAGATGCCTCTTGCCATGGGCCACCACTGGGTACTGACGATCTAGAAAAACTAGAATCAACGGATTGGCAAAGAAGAAGAAGGCGTCCGGCTGGCGTATTCGCCTGCCTCGTCTGAGCTGGCCGAAGATGCTGGTGCCGTACCGGCGCCGGATCATGATCGGCCTGGGCGTGACGGCGGTCGTCATGCTCGGGACGGTCGTCTATCTCTACGTGTCGTACGCGCGCATCATCGACGAGCGGCTGCACGGCGAGCGCGATCGGGCCGTGCCGCGCGTGTTTGCGCGTCCCCTCTCGATCCAGACCGGCCAGGACCTCAGCCAGCAGGAACTCATCGCGCGCCTCAACGACGTCGGCTACGCGCAGCGCGCCCGCGTTGAAAAGGCCGGCGACTTCGCCATCGACCGCCACACCGTTGTCCTGCTCTCGCGCAGTGGCGACCAGGCCAACAAGGTCGTCACGATCTCGTTCCCGGAGCCGGCGGCGATGCCGAAGCGCAAGGGCGCGAAGCCGCCACCGCCGCCCCCGCAACGCGTCGTTCGCATCCAGGTCGCCGACAAGGCGCTCGATCGCGTGACGCTCGATGCGCCGCTGCTGACCGGCATGATGACCGGCTCGCGCGAGAAGCGTCGTCGCGTGGCGCTCGAAGCGATTCCCGCCCGCATGCAGGAAGCCGTGCTGTCCATCGAGGATCGGCGCTTCTACTACCATCCGGGCGTCGATCCCATCCGCATTGTCGGCGCGGTATTCACGAACACGTTCGGCAACCGCAACTACCTCGTCGGCGCCAGCACCATCACGCAGCAGCTGGCGCGCAACTTCTTTCTGACCGAGCAGATGCTCGAGGAACAGCAGACGCGGCAGCGCTCGTACGTGCGCAAGGCCCTCGAGCAGTTCATGTCGGTAGTCCTCGAGACGCGCGCCACGAAAGACGAGATCCTCGAGCTCTACCTCAACGACGTGTATCTCGGGCACCGCGGATCATTCGCGCTGCACGGCGTCGCCGAAGCGGCGAAGATCTACTTCGCCAAGGACGTCCGCAACCTCACCCTCTCCGAGGCCGCACTGCTCGCCGGCGTGATCCAGTCGCCGCAGATTCATTCGCCGTTCAACAATCCGGAACGCGCCAAGGAACGCCGCAACGTCGTGCTCCGCTCGATGGTGGACGCCGGATACATCACCGAAGACGCCGCGACGCGGGCGCAGCAGGAACCGATCGCGGTCGTCGCCCGCGCCGTCGACAATGAGGCCCCCTACTTCGTCGACTACATCGGCGACGTGCTCGATGCGTCGTTCCCCGGCGTCACGGCCAAGCCCGGCGTCCTCGATATCTACACGACGCTCGATTTGAATCTTCAGCGCTACGCGCAGCAGGCGATTCGCGACGGCATTGCCAGCGTGGACAAGATCCTCGCGCGTCGCAAACGCGGGCCGCAACGCGTGGCGCAAGCGGCGCTGGTCGCCGTGGATCCCCGGACCGGTGAAGTCCTCGCTTTTATCGGCGGGCGTTCCTACAACCAGTCGCAGTTCAATCGCGCCGCGGCGGCCCGGAGGCAGATCGGCTCCACCTTCAAGCCGTTCGTCTATCTCGCCGCATTCGAAAAGGCCGCGGAGGATGGCACGGGCGACATCACGCCATCCGCGATCGTCTACGACGAGCCGACCACGTGGAGCTACGACAACCAGGAGTACTCACCGCGCAACTATGACGGCGAGTACGACGGCGCCATCACCTTGCGCCGCGCGCTGGCAATGTCTCGCAACGTCGCCGCCGTCAAGGTCGCTGAACAGACCGGCTACGACCGGGTCGTCAATCTGTGGAAGAAAACGAAGATCGGCGTCCCCGACCAGGTGAAGCCCTACCCCTCTGTCGCGCTCGGCATCGCGGAGCTCACGCCGCTCGAGCTGGCCGAGGCCTACACCGTGTTCCCGAATCGCGGCACGGTGAAGAAGCTGCGCTCGCTCATCAACGTCACGAGCGGTGAAGAGGTGGCCACGCCCAAGGCGGAGCCGGGACCGAACGTGGCCCGCCCCTCAACCGCGTTCCTCGTGACGCACATGATGCGCAGTGTGCTGAACGAGGGCACGGCCGCCAGCGCGCGCGGCAACGGGTTCACCGCCGACGCCGCCGGCAAGACCGGCACGACCAACGACCTTCGCGATGCGTGGTTCGTCGGCTTCACGCCGGAGTTGCTGACGGTGGTCTGGGTCGGCCTCGACAACAATCAGCCCCTCGGCCTCAGCGGCGGCCAGGCGGCGCTGCCGATCTGGACCGCGTTCATGAAGAGCGCCGTCGCCGGACGCAGCCCGTCGAGCTTCAGCGCGCCTGACGGCGTCAGCTTCCTCGAGATCGATCGCGATACCGGCAAGCTGGCCACACCCGTCTGCCCGCGCGTGACGACGGAGGCCTATCTCTCGGGCACCGAGCCGCTCGGCGTCTGCGAGCTTCATAAGATTCAGTAGCCGGTAGCCAGATGTTTTTTCTGGATACTGGCTACTGGCTACTGGATACTGTCCCTAGTGAATCACGAAGTATTCGCGGCCCTTGGCGAGGCGCTTTCAAAAGGCGAAGAGGCCGCCCTCGTAACCATCGTCTCCTCCAACGGCTCGACACCGCAACGCGTCGGCGCCAAGATGCTCGTCTTCGGAGACGGGCGCATCGTCGGCACCGTCGGCGGCGGATGCTACGAACACGACGCGATCGGCAAGGCGCGCCAGGTTCTGCAGACGCGCAAGCCCACCACCGTCAAGTACGACCTCAACGACGACTTTGCGGAAGAGACCGGGCTGGTGTGCGGCGGCCAGATGGAAGTGTTCATCGAGCCGATCGAAGCCTCCCCCGCCGTCTACATTTTCGGCGCCGGACACGTCGGCTACTACCTTGCCAGGATGGCGCACGAGGCCGGCTTCGGCGTGCACGTGATCGACGATCGCGCCGCGTTTGCGAATACCGAACGCTTCCCGTTTGCCGCATCGGTCGTTGTTGACGACATCCCTGACTGGCTGACTCGCACGCAATTGCCGACCACTGCGTACGCGGTCATCGTCACCCGCGGTCACCGCAATGATCTCGATGTGCTGCGCGGGCTCGCGCCGCGCGAGTTGCGTTATGTCGGCCTGATCGGCAGCCGGGCCAAGGTGGCGCGTCTGTACGATCAACTGCTCGCAGAGTCCAACGTCGATCCCGCGTTGCTCGAACGGATTCACGCGCCGATCGGCCTCGATCTCGGCGCCGTGACGCCGCAGGAAATCGCCGTCAGCATCACCGCCGAACTGATCGCGGTGCGCCGCGGCAAGGCCGAGGCCCTCAAGTCCGCCTCGCTGCGATGGTTCCCCAAGCTCAAAGCACTGCAATAATCCGCGGCGCCACGGTCCTCACCATGGACGACGCCTTCGGCGTCGTGTCAGGCGACGTGGTGGTGCGTGACGGGCGCATTGCGTCCGTGGGCGGGACCGCAAACCTCGACGGGGCGCAGGTCATCGACGGCACCGGCACGTACCTGCTCCCGGGATTCATCCAGACCCACATTCACCTCTGCCAGACGCTGTTCCGCGGCTACGCCGACGACCTGGCCCTGCTTGACTGGCTCAAGACCCGCGTGTGGCCCATGGAGGCCGCGCACACACCGCGGTCACTCGCCGCCGCCGCGCAATGGGCCGCCGCTGAACTCCTCCAATCCGGCACGACCACCGCGTTGACGATGGAGACGGTGCACGACACCGACGCGGTGTTCGAGGCACTCGAACCGATGGGCATTCGGGCCGTCGTTGGCAAGTGCATGATGGACGCCGACGCTGCCGTGCCGGCGCGGTTGATGGAACAGACGGCGCGCTCGATCGACGACAGCGTCGCGCTCGCCAAGCGCTGGCATGGCCGTGCCAACGGACGCTTGCGGGCGGCCTTTGCCCCTCGCTTTGCCGTGTCGTGCTCACGCGAACTGCTGGAAGCGGTGGCGCAGCTGGCCGTCGAGCACGATCTCGTCATCCACACGCACGCCTCCGAGAATCGCGATGAGATCGCGCTGATCAAGGCGCGCACCGGCCGCAAGAACATCGACTATCTCGCCGACACCGGCCTCACGAGCAAGCACCTGTGCCTCGCGCATTGCGTGTGGGTCGACGAAAGCGAGCAGGCGCTGATGGCCGAGCGCGACGTCAAGGTGCTGCACTGCCCCGGATCGAACCTGAAGTTGGGGTCAGGCCTCGCCCCGGTCGTGGAAATGCGCGCCAAGGGCATCTCCGTGTCACTCGGCGCAGACGGCGCCGCCTGCAACAACCACCTCGACATGTTCGAAGAGATGCGCCTGGCGGCGGTGCTGCAATCGGTGCGGCACCAGCCCGGCGCGCTCACCGCCCGCGATGCGGTGTGGATGGCGACACGCGAAGGCGCCCGGGCCCTGGGCCTGGAACGAGAAATCGGCAGCATCGAGCCCGGCAAACGTGCCGACCTCATCCTCGTTGACGCGCGGGGGCCGGATCCCTATTCGACGATCGTGTACGCAAGCCGCGGCACGAACGTCAAAATGACCATGGTGGATGGCGTGGTGCTCGTAGACCGTTTCCGCCCCACCCGGTGGGATGCCAATGACATTGCCGACACGGCGCGCACCGAAGCCGTGGCCCTGGCCGGCCGGGCGCGCATTTTCTAGCCCCCCGCCGCGTCAGCAATGGCTGGGCCTGCGAAGTGGCCTCAGGCCCACGAGGGTGTTACACTATTAGCAGTCTTCTTCATCGACTGCTAATACATCCATGGTTGGTCCGGCATTATCTGACCGCACGCGCCGAATTCTCGCGACCCTCGTCCGTTCGTATATCGAGACGGGTGAACCCGTCTCGTCGGGCGCGCTCGCGCAGAAAGCCGGCCTGAACCTCTCCTCCGCGACGGTTCGCAACGTCCTGTCCCAGCTCGAAGAGATGGGCTACGTCTGGCAGCCGCACACCTCGGCCGGCCGCGTGCCGACCGACGCGGGCTATCGCTGCTACGTCGACATGCTGCTCGACACCCGGCGCTCGTCGAAGGACGCCGCCGCGGTGGAAGCGCGCCTGCGGCAGGAAGCCGGCGATGCGCCGCTGATGGATGACCTGCTGTCATCCACATCGCACGTCCTCTCGGAGGCCGGCAACGGCGTGGGCTTCGCGATTTCGCCGCCCAATGCCGGCGCGATCTTCCAGCACATCGAGTTCGTGCCCATCAGCGGCAGCCGCATCCTCGTGGTGCTCGTGACCAGCGGCAACCAGGTGTCGCAGAAGACCGTGGATATCGGCGAAGCGGTCGGCACTTCGGAGCTCGTCCAGGCCGCGAACTTTCTCAACGCCGAGTTCGGCGGGCGGAGCCTCGACGAGGTGCGTGCCGGCGTCATTGAACGGCTGAAGGAAGAGCGTTCACTGTACGACCAGTTGCTCGGCCTGGCCCTGCGCATCGCGAGCACGTCCTTCCAGAACCTCGAGCGGCCGACGGCCGTCTACATTGACGGCGCCTCGACCCTGATCGAAGAGGTCGTGCAGCTCAGTGGCATTTCCGCCAACACGCTGAAGACGTTGTGGCGGATGGTCGAAGAAAAGCAGCGCCTCGTGCGCATGCTGACCGAATACATGGACGGGCCCGGCCTCACGGTCGTGATCGGCGCCGAGCACAACGACCCGGAACTGCGGCCGTTCAGCTTGATTGCCGCCACCTATTTCGATGGACGCAGCAACGGCACCGTCGGCATCATCGGGCCGACCCGCATGCGCTACTCGAGGGCGATCAGCGCCGTCGACGTGGCTGCGATTGCCGTCGCCAGGGTTCTTCGCGACGTAAACTGAATTTCAAGACGCAGGGACGGATAACAGCTGCCCTGCCAGCCCATCATGAGTGACCAACCAATCGATCCGTTGACCGACGACGCCGAAGGCGCGGCGCCAGAGGCGCCGCAAGAGACCAACGCACTCCAGAAGGAGCGCGACGACCTGTTCGATCGCCTGTTGCGCAAGACCGCCGAGTTCGACAACTTCCGCAAGCGGGTCGAGCGTGATCGCAAGGACATGATCGAGTGGGCGGCCGCCGACGTGCTGACCGACATGATCGGCATTGCCGATGATTTTGATCGCGCCCTCGCCGCCCCTGCTCCGCCGGAGGCGCAGGCCTACAAGGCCGGCCTCGAGTTGATCCATCGTCAGCTCAGCGAGGTGCTGAAGAAGCGCGGCGTGACGACCGTCGATCCGACCGGCGCTGATTTCGATCCGCACCTGCACCAGGCCGTCGCCTATGAAGAAGTGGCGGGCGCGCGCGAAGGCGAAGTGGTCGGCGTCCTGGCAAAAGGCTACAAGCTCGGCGAGCGCCTGCTGCGGCCGGCCATGGTGAAGGTGGCGAAGGCATCGTGAGCAAACGCGATTACTACGAGATCCTCGAGGTCTCCCGCACGGCAACAGATCAGGAGATCAAGAGCTCGTATCGCAAGCTCGCGCTGAAGTTCCATCCCGATCGCAACCAGGGCGACAAGAGCGCCGAAGAGAAGTTCAAGGAAGCCGCGGAGGCCTACGCCATCCTCAGCGATTCCGACAAGCGCGCGCGCTACGATCGCTTCGGTCATGCCGGTGTCGGCAACGGCGCCCAGGGCTTCGATCCGTCGCAGTTCTCCGGCTTCGAAGACATCTTCGGAGGCCTCGGCGACATCTTTGGTTTTGGTGGCGGCAACCGCCGCGCCGGCCCGCAGCGCGGCGCCGACCTGCGCTACGACCTCGAGATCAAATTCGAGCAGGCGGCCAAGGGTGTCGAGACCAACATCCAGATCCCGCGCCACGAAACCTGCGAGACCTGCAAAGGCAACGGCGCAGCGGCCGGCACCTCACCCACCACCTGCCCGCAATGCCGCGGCACGGGACAACTGCGCTACCAGCAGGGGTTCTTCACCGTTGCCCGAACCTGCAGCCAGTGCCGCGGGAGCGGCAAGGTGATCACCAAGCCGTGCGCGACGTGCCACGGCCAGGGCACCGTCGAGCAATCGCGCAAGTTGACGGTCAAGATCCCTGCGGGCATCGCAACAGGTCAGCGCCTGCGACTCTCAGGCGAAGGTGAAGCCGGCACGCTCGGCGGCCCATCGGGCGACCTCTACGTCGTCATCTTCGTTCGCGAGCACGAGTTCTTCCAGCGCGACGGCAACAACCTGCACTGCTCGGTACCGCTGCCCTTCACGACGCTGGCCCTCGGCGCCGACATCAAGGTGCCCGGCATCGAAGGCGAACACGTCGTCAAGGTTCCGGAGAGCACGCAGACCGGCGCGACCTTCCGCCTGCGCGGCAAGGGCATGCCGGATGTCTCTGGCCGCGGTCATGGCGACATCCTCGTGACCGTGCAGGGCGTGACGCCGAAGAAGCTGACCAAGGAGCAGAAGAAGCTCCTCGAGCAACTCGCCGCCACGTTGCCCGAGACGAAGATCAAGCCGTCCGCTCGCGAGGACGAAGGCGAACGCGGCATCTTCGACAAGGTGAAGGACATCTTTGGCTAAATCCTGGCCTGCGCTGGTCCTGAAGGCCGGCGCCGTCGACGATTCCGAAGACATGGTGTCGGCAGTCCTCGCCGACTTCACGCCGGTGGCCATCCACGACCTCGCCGAACGCCCGCTACCGCCGGGCGGATTGTGGGACCCGACGTATCCACCGATTCCCGATCCGCCGCCGACGCCGCTGCATTGGAACGTCTGCTTTTCCGAGGCGGATGAGCGTGATCGCGCAGCCGCGGCGATTGCCGCCATGCTGCCGGCACTCGCGATCGAGTCCGTCGATCTTCCTGATGAGGATTGGGCCGCACGCTCCCAGCAGTCACTGAAGGCCGTTCACGCCGGCAAGTTCATCGTTGCTCCACCATGGGACGTGCCTACCACCGGCAGCGGCTTGTCCACCGTAGCTTCCGCGAAGGTGGACGCCACGGTGATCGTCATCGAGCCGTCGATGGGGTTCGGCACAGGACATCACGCGACGACTCGCATGTGTCTGCGCCTGTTGTCTGACATGGACGTGACCGACGCGACGGTCGTCGATCTGGGCACCGGATCCGGCGTGCTGTCGATGGCCGCCGCATTGATGGGCGCCCGCAGCGTGATCGGCATCGACATCGATCGCGACGCCATCGACTCCGCCGAAACCAGCGCTCGCCTCAACACGCTTCCTGATTCGATCACCTTCGTCGTGTCGGACTTCCGGAGCGATCCACCCAATCCGGCCGACGTGGTGCTCGCGAACCTTACGGGCGGCATGCTGACGTCAAGCGGTGCCGCGATCGCCGCGCTCGTGCGCGCTGACGGCGAGCTGATCCTCAGCGGCTTCGATCACACCGAAGTTGATGGTGTGCTCGCGGCATTCAAGCCGTTCCGCGAGGTGACGCGCCTGACCGAAGACAACTGGATCGCACTCCGGCTGCGTCGATGAAGCTGCCGCGCCAGCCCGCGGCCGTCGTGTTCGACATGGATGGCCTGCTGTTCGACACCGAGAACCTGGTGCGTGAAGCGATGTACGCCGCGGCGCCGCGCCTCGGCCTCGAGATGCCGGAGGACGTCTTCCTCTCCCTCCTGGGCCTGGGTGGCAACGCCAGCCGCGCGCGCCTGCTCGAACACTACGGCGAGCAGTTCGACATCGAGACGTTCTGGAAGGCGGTTGACGAGGACTTTCACCGCATCAGCGAGGGCCGTCAGTACCTCAAGACCGGCGTGGTGGAACTGCTCGACTGGCTCGACGATGCGCAGCTGCCACGCGCGATCGCGACCTCATCCCCCCACCGCAACGTGCAGAAGAATCTTGCGACGCACGGACTCTCGGGCCGCTTCGATGTGATCGTCGCGCACGGCGACTACGAACATGGCAAGCCGCATCCAGCGCCGTTCCTGACCGCCGCAAGAAAACTCGGTGTCCCGCCTGAGGATTGCCTGGCGCTCGAGGATTCGCACAACGGCGTGCGCAGTGCTTGTGCCGCAGGCATGATGACCGTGATGGTCCCCGACCTGCTCAAACCGACCGACGACATCCGCGCCATCTGCCTCGCCGTCGCGAACGATCTTCACGACGTGCGCGGCTGGATCAGCGGGTCGTCGGCCGTCTAGTCTCGCCGCTTACTGCTGGCCCGTCGGCTTCACCGGCGCGCGGCCGCGCTGCTTGTTCCAGTTCTCGACCACGCGGCGAAGTTCCTTGTAGGGGTTTTCCTGATCGTCCACCTGGAAGCGCAGCACCGTGTCGTTGTTCAGCCAGTTGCCGCCGCCCTTCTTGACGATCACCATCGACGCGGCCTGCATGCCGCGCGTATCGCCACCGGCTGCCTGGCCCGCTTCGAGCGCCGCCATGAAGCGCAATGACAGGTGGCCCGTCGTTTCCTCGAAGGCCTTGATCATCGCGTCCACAACCTGCGGACCGGCGAGGATGTTGCCCTGCGCCGCGCTGAACTTCCCAAGCTTTCCGCCCGCCCACGTCGTGGCCTTCGGACCGGTGAACGTGGCGGCTTCGCCCTTCAGGTTCATGACCGCGAACTGGCGCCCCTGCTTCGTCCAGCGGTCCGGAACCGGATCGGGATCGCTATCCCAGATCGCCTTGATGATCGCGTCCGGCTTCATGCCTGCCTTGAGCAGCGCGATGCCCTTCGGGCCGTAGCTCACGTCGACGATCGCCTGCGTCGCCACGATGCCGGCGTCGGCATCGGCGGTCAGCACGCCGGTCAGCGTAAAGACGCGCGACTGCACCGCGCCGCCGACCTCTCCCGTCTCCGGGTCGTAGCCGAGGATCGAGAATGTCGCCACCGGTCCCGGCATCTCCGGATCTGCCGGCTTCTGCTGGGCGTGAACAGTCCGGCTGAAGCCGGACGCCGCAGAAATGATCAGGAGAATCGCAAGTCCCGCAACCCCCACCTGCCCTACCCGCCTTACCCGCCCTACCAGCCCTTTATTCGTCATTTCAATTCACCCCAGGTCGTCAACAAGGCCGTCAACGCAATGATCGGCACGGCATCCGCACGCAGCGTCCGCCCGCCAAGCGACATAAGAATAGCGCCACAGTCGTGGGCTGCGGCGATCTCCGGCACCGCCCATCCGCCTTCCGGCCCCACTATCAGGTCGGCCGCAAACTTGCGCGGAATCGCCTGCACCGGAACCACATCGCCGAGCGCCGCGGACGGTTCCACGCACATCAACCGGGCCGCGTCCGTTTGCGACTCCCAATACCTGTCAAGAGGAACGGGATCATGCACCACCGGCACCACCGCCCTGCCGCATTGCTTGACGGATGCCACCGCGATCCGCTGCCAGCGCGCCACCCGTGAACTCTTCGCCAGGGTCGACAGGCTGATCTCGGAGCGCTCGCTGACGACTGGCTGGATGCTGGTGACGCCGAGCATGACCGCGTCCCGAACGACATCATCGAGTTTGTCGCCCTTGAGGACGCTGATCACGAGCGACAGCGCGAGGTCGAGTTCTGGAGCCGGCTCGATCTCCTGGATCGGCCGCACGGCGGCGGATTTCTTGCCGACTTGCACGATTTCTGCGCGCCACAAGGCGCCCTGGCCGTCGAAGACGTCAACTTCGTCACCGACACCAAGCCGCAGCACGCGCACGAGGTGCTCGGCTTCATCCTCCGGCATCTCGACGCGCGCGGTCGTCGAATTTACGCCAGGCACATGGAAGCGCGGACGCACGCGGAGAGTATACTCATCTGCACAGATGTTCTTTCGCGGACAGACAGTCGGGAAATACCGCATCCTGTCACCCCTTGGAAGCGGCGGCTTCGGCAGCGTCTATCTCGCGGAAGACACCTGGATCGACAAGAAGGTCGCCATCAAGGTTCCGCATCGCCAGAACCTCGATTTCGGCGAGCTCGTGCACGAGCCCCGCCTGCTCGCCTCCCTGAACCATCCCAACATCGTCACCGTCCTCACCGCCGAGAAGCAGGACGATGTGTTTTTCATCGTGATGGAGTACGTGCAGGGCGACACGCTGGAAGCGGTCATCGAACGCGATGGCGTGCTCGATCTGAAGAAGGCGATGGATTTCACCTGCCAGATCTGCAACGCGATGGATCACGCCCACAAGCAGGGCATCATCCACCGCGACCTCAGACCCGGCAACGTGCTCGTGACCGACCAGGGCATGTGCAAGGTTGCAGACTTCGGCACCTCGCGCTTCCTCGAAATCGCCGCGCACGGCACGACGGTCATCGGCAGCCCTCCCTACATGGCGCCCGAGCAGTTCCAGGGCAAGGCCGTGTTCGCGTCCGACATCTATTCGCTGGGCGTGACGATGTACCAGATGTTCACGGGCGTGCTGCCCTACAACACGCCCATGCCTGGCGATCTCGAGAAGCTGATGAGGGGCGAACTCGCGTCGCCGCCCAAGCTGAAGAATCCCAAGCTGCCGAAGGCGATCAACGACATCGTCATGAAGGCGATCGCGGCGGATATTCCATCGCGGTATCAGCGCGCCTCGGATCTCCTCGAGGCTCTGCTCGCGATCCGGACGACCGCGCCGGCGTCAGTGAAGCGCCCCTGGCGGCCGTCCCCCGCCGCGACGAATGGCGCCACCGAGGACGTGCAGGACATTCAAGCCCGCCTCAAGGCGCGCGAAGCCGTGCAAGCCCGGTTTTGCTGGAAGTGTGGGAAAGCGCTGCCGGCGCGCGCGGACGTCTGCCCGTTCTGCTCGGAGCGGCAATAGCGCTTCGGCTCCCGGCTCCCGGCTCCCGGCCGTTGTAAGATTCCTGCATGGCATTCGCAGGCACTGGCAAGATCTGGATGAACGGCGAAATGGTGGACTGGAAAGACGCCAACATTCACGTCGCCTCTCACGTTATTCATTACGGCACCGGCGCTTTTGAAGGGCTGCGGGCCTACGACTCCAAGACCGGCACCAACGTTTTCCGGCTCGAGCCGCACATGCGCCGCATGCTCGATTCCTGCCGTGTCTATCGCATGGAGCCGAAGTGGTCACAGGCCGAACTCGAGAAGGCCGTGCTCGACACCGTGCGCGTCAACGGCTTCAAGAGCTGCTACATCCGCCCGGTCATCTTCCGCGGCTACGATTCGCTGACGCTGGATCCGCGGCCGTGTCCGGTTGACGCCGCCGTGATCGTCTGGGAATGGAACCAGATGATGGGATCGGAGGCGCTTGAAAAGGGCATTGATGTCGGCGTCAGCTCGTGGACGCGCCTGGCGCCGAACACGCTGCCGGCCCTGGCGAAGGGCGCGGCCAACTATGCCAACTCCGCACTGATCAAAATGCAGGCGATGCTCGACGGCTATGCCGATGCGGTGGCACTCGACGAGAGCGGCCTGCTCAGTGAAGGCAGCGGCCAGAACCTGTTCTTGGTGCGCGACAACGTGATCTACACTCCCGGCATCGGTTCGTCGGTCCTCCAGGGCATCACGCGCGACACCGTGATCACGCTGGCCAAGGACCTTGGCTTCGAGATCCGCGAGGGTTCCATCCCACGTGAGTTCCTTTATATTGCCGACGAGGCGTTCTTCTGCGGCACGGCCGTCGAAATCACGCCCGTGCGTTCGTTCGACAAGATCACGGTCGGCAACGGAAAGCGCGGCCCGATTACAGAAGCGTTACAGCAGCGGTTCTTCGCGATCCTCAGCGGCGACCATCCCGACACGCACGGGTGGCTGTCGCCCGTCGGTACAGCGGTTGCTACCAGGTAGCCTATGCACGTAAACGATCTGCTCAAGTTGGCGGTTGAAAAGGGCGCATCCGACTTGCACCTCAAGGTCGGCAGCTACCCCATGGCGCGCATCCATGGGCACCTGGCGCCGGTCAGCGAAGAGAAGCAGCTCGATCACGAAGACCTGGTCGAAATGGCCGCGTCGATCATGTCGACGGCACAGCGCCAGAAGTTCAAGGACTCACAGGAGGTCGACCTCGCTTACAGCGTGGCCGGCCTCGGCCGCTTCCGCTGCAACGTGTTCCAGCAGCGCGGCACCATCGGCGTCGTGCTCCGCGTCATTCCCGTCAAGGTGATGAGCCTCGATGAACTGGGACTGCCGCAGATCCTGAAGAAGATCGCCTCGGAAGAACGCGGTCTCGTGCTCGTCACGGGCACCACCGGTAGCGGCAAGTCGACCTCGCTCGCCGCGATGATCGACTACATCAACGCCAACCGCACCGCGCACGTCATCACCATCGAAGACCCAATCGAATACCTGCACCGCGACCAGCAGTGCATCATCAACCAGCGCGAGATCGGCGTCGACACGCGCTCCTTTGCCTACGCGCTCCGCAGTGCGCTGCGCCAGGATCCGGACGTGATCCTCGTCGGCGAAATGCGCGACATGGAGACCATCGAGACGGCGATGCACGCCGCCGAGACCGGTCACCTGGTCTTCTCCACCCTGCACACGCTCGACGCGACCGAGACAATCAACCGCATCATCTCCGTCTTTCCGCCGCACCAGCAGAAGCAGATCCGCCTGCAGCTGGCATCGGTGCTGAAAGCGGCGATCGCACAGCGCCTGATCCCCAAGAACGACGGCAAGGGGCGCGTGCCCGGCGTGGAAGTGCTCGTCGCCACCCCGTTCATCAAGGACTGCATTGTCGACAAGGACAAGACCCACCTGATCGCCGGCGCCATTGCGCAGGGCACGTCGCAGTACGGCATGCAGACGTTCGATCAGTCGATCTTCAGCCTCTACTCGCAGGAGCAGATCACCTACGACGAGGCCCTGCGCTGGGCGACGAACGTCGACGAATTCAAGCTCAAGGTGCAAGGCATCTCGACGACGGCGGATGCGTCGCGCGACCAGATGGCCGGACAGATCTTCAGCAAGCCTGGCGCCGTTGCGCCTGCGAAGCCGGGGACCAAGCCGGCGCCGCCTCCGCCCAAGGCCCCGGAAATCACGCGCTTCGGTTCGTGATGCTCCCAAAGGGACCTGCCACATTTTTACGGTTTGCGTAAGTGGCAGATTCCGCATACATCCTCGCGCTGACCATGCTCTCAGCGCGCGAGCTGTCAGAGGCCCAGCTCCGCACGCGGCTCAAACGGCGCGAGATCGACGCCGACGAGATCGACGCCGCCATCACCCGGCTCAAAACCGACCGCACCCTTGACGACCGGCGCGTGGCCCGCGCCATCGCGCGCATGGAAAGCGCGATCAAGCATCGCGGACGCGCCCGTGTCCTGCAGAAGATCCGCCAGGCCGGCATTGACGGCGACACCGCAGAAGAGGCCGTCCGGGAGGTTTTCGAGGAGGTGAACGAGCACGAGCTGCTCGAACGGGCGCTCGAGCGCCGCCTCCGGGGCAAGGACGTCAAGGACCTCGACGAGAAAGGCCGCGCGCGCGTGGTCCGCGGCCTGGTGGCCCAGGGCTTTGCGTTCGATGCCGTCCTCAAGAAGCTGCGGGTAAGATAGGGAGATGCACCCGCGGGAAATACGCTCATCCTTCCTGAAGTACTTCGAAAAGCACGGCCATCGCGTGGTCCCCAGCAGCCCGCTGCTGCCCGGCGATGACCCGACGCTGCTCTTCACCAACGCGGGGATGAACCAGTTCAAGGACGTGTTCCTGGGCCGCGAGAAGCGTGATTACTCGCGCGCCGCGACGTCGCAGAAGTGCATGCGCGTCAGCGGCAAGCACAACGATCTCGACAACGTCGGGCCATCGCTCCGCCACCACACGTTCTTCGAGATGCTCGGCAACTTCTCGTTCGGCGACTACTTCAAGCAGGATGCGATCGAGTTGGCGTGGAACCTCCTCACCAGGGAGTGGGGGCTGGATCCGTCACAGCTCTACGTCACCGTGTTCAAGGGCGAGAAGGGCATCCCGCGAGACGACGAAGGCTACAAGCGCTGGCTGGATTTCGTGCCCGCCGATCACATCGGCGAGCTCGGCATGGCCGACAACTTCTGGGCGATGGGCGATACCGGCCCGTGCGGACGCTGCTCGGAGATCTATGTCGACCGTGGTAAATCGGTGCCCGGCACGGGCAACTTCGTCCAGGACGTCGAAGGCGGCAGCGAGCGCTTCGTTGAAATCTGGAACAACGTGTTCATGGAGTTCGAGCGCAACGAACAAGGCACGCTCACTCCCCTGCCCGCCCCGTCGATCGACACCGGCATGGGTCTCGAGCGCATCAGCGCGGTGATGCAGGGCACGATGTCGAACTACGACACGCCGCTGTTCATGCCGCTGTTGTCCGAGATCGGCCGGCTGTCGGGCCATGCGTATTCCAGGACCAACTCACCGACCGACGTGTCCATGCGCGTCGTCGCGGATCACGCGCGCGCATCCACCTTCCTGATCGCCGATGGCGTCGTCCCATCGAACGAATGGCGCGGCTATGTACTGCGCAAGATCATGCGTCGCGCCATGCGCCATGGCCGCAAGCTGGGAATGCACGAGCCCTTCCTGCACTCGCTCGTCGACGTGCTCGTCAAGGAAATGGGCGACGCGTATCCGGAACTCGCCGCGGGCCGCGCCGCAATCGCGCAGGTCATCAAGTCCGAGGAGGAACGCTTCGACGCCGTGCTGACCGGCGGCCTGCCTCGCCTCGAAGAAGTGCTCGAGCGCGCCGCCAAGGGTACCAAGGTCGTCCCGGGTGACGAGGCCTTCAAGCTGTACGACAGCTATGGCCTGCCCCGCGACTTCATCGAGGATCTTGCCGGCAACCAGGGTCTGCGCTTCGATGCGGAAGGCTTCGACGCGGCCATGGAGGGCCAGAAGGAAAAGGCCCGTGCCGGTAGTTCGTTCGGCGGCAAGAAGGGCGACACGTTTGAGTTCGCATCCGACCAGGAACGCGAAGCAATGCAGGGCGCCGGCGATGTGTTCGAGGGTTACACCGAGACGCACCTCAAGGGCGTTCCGGTCCTCGCGCTGTTCGACGCCAACAAGAAGTCCGTGGATGCCATCGACGAAGGCCAGTCGGGCTTCGTGGTGCTGGCCCGCACGCCCTTCTACGTCGAATCGGGCGGACAGGTGTCGGACCAGGGGTGGATCGAGACCGCCGGCGGACGCGTCCGCGTCAACGGCGTGGTGAAGCTCGGACCGGGGCTGCCTCGCGCTCACCGTATTGAGAAAGCCGAAGGGGCGATTGCCTCCCGCGACATCGTGTCGGCAAGTGTCGACGTCGACAAGCGCGAATCAACGCGCCGCAATCACACGGCCACCCACCTGCTGCACGCCGCGCTTCGTAAGGTGCTGGGACCGCACGTCAAGCAGGCCGGCTCGCTCGTCGCGCCCGATCGTCTCCGCTTCGACTTCGTGCATTTCTCCGGCGTCAGCGAACAGGAACTCGCGGAGATCGAACGCATTGTCAACGAAGCGATCCTGAGGAACGAACCGGTGAACACCAGCGTGCGGAATACGCAGGAAGCGATCGCCGCCGGAGCGATGGCGCTGTTCGGCGAGAAGTACGGCGACAAGGTCCGCGTCGTCCAGATCGGCGATGGTTCGTTCAGCACGGAGCTCTGCGGCGGCACCCACGTACGTGCGACCGGCGACATAGGTCTCTGCCTGATCACGGAAGAATCCGGCGTCGCGGCCGGCGTGCGTCGTATCGAGGCCGTCACGGGTCTCGGCGCGTACGCTTACGCCCGGAAGTCGGTCGATGAACTCGAGACCGCGCTGAGCGAGACCGGCGCCAAGCCGAGTGAACTCGGGGCGTGGATCAGCACGACGCAGGGGTCGCTGAGCAAGGCGCAGAAGGAGCTCCAGCAGCTCAAGACCAAGCTGGCGCTCGGCGGTGGCGGGTCTGGCAGCGCGGCGGCAGACGACTCGCTGCAGATCGGCGAATCCACGCTGATCGCGCGACAGATGTCGGATGTCGATTCGGAATCGCTGCGCACCCTTGCCGACACCTTGAAATCGCGGCTCAAGAGCGGCATCGTGGTTCTTGCCGCAGCCATGCCCGAAGGCAAGGTCTCGTTGATCGTGACCGTTACACCTGACCTGACGAAGAAGGCGCCTGCCGGCCAGCTCGTCAAGACACTCGCGCCGATCGTTGGCGGGGGGGGCGGCGGTCGCCCCGACTTCGCGCAGGCCGGTGGCAAAGATGCAAGCAAGATTACAGATTTGCTAGCGGCCGCGAAGACCGAAGTCCAGAAACTCCTGACTTAGCGCGGTTTGCGGCACGGACTGAAAGTTGCCGATAAGGTAGACTGAATGTCCGTGTTTCGCAGCCTTTTGATCGCGGTTTTGGTAGGCAACGCAGCTGTGCTCTGTACGGCCTCCCCTGCCGCTGCCCAGATCTATAGCTGGCGCGATGCGGACGGGAAGCTCGTGCTGTCCGACCGGCCCCGCCCCGACAAAGGCCTGCCGCAGCAGATCACCACCTACGCGGTGCACGGATCAACGAGCGTTCGCGCGACCAGGCCGTTCCAGTCCGACTCCAAGAGCGCCCCGTACGAATCCACCATTTCTGAACACGCCACCCGCATCGGCGTCGCCGCCGATCTTGTGCGCGCGGTGATCCAGGTCGAATCGGCGTTCAACCCCAGGGCTGTATCCTCGAAGGGCGCGATGGGCTTGATGCAGTTGATGCCCGCGACGGCCAGGGACCTTGGCGTCACCGACCCCTTCGACCCGGCGCAGAACATCCGTGGCGGGGTGACCTACCTGAAGCAGTTGCTCGATCGCTTCGACCAGAAGGTCGAACTCGCCCTCGCCGCCTACAACGCGGGCATGGGCAACGTCGAAAAGCACGGCAACACCGTGCCGCCCTTCAAGGAAACGCAGAACTACGTCAGCAAGATCACCAAGGCAGCGCCGCCCATCCAGAAGGTCAACGGCCTCTACAAGTGGGTCGAATTGATCGACGGCCGGCCGGTCACGAAGTACTCAGACCGCCCCCCTGCCCACGGCTCCTTCACACTGGTCGGGCAGCGATAGCTGATGGCCTGTTGGCCTGCCTGATAGCCCGTTGGCCTGTTGGCCCGCTGGCCTGCTATAATGACGTGTTCGGCATACTTCCGAAATCGAGGTTCTAGACAGTGGCAAAGCGTAACAAGTCGGCCCTCAAGGCCAACCGGCAGAACATCAAGCGCCGCGAGCACAACCGCTCGCTCCGGGCCAAGCTCCGCACCGGCCTGAAGGGCATCCGCAAGTCGCTCGACGTGAAGGACGTGGACGGCGCCAAGAAGGCCCTCCAGTCACTCCAGTCGCTCGTCGACAAGATGGCCACCAAGGGCATCATCCACAAGAACACCGCGTCGCGCTACAAGTCGCGCCTCGCCGCCAAGCTCACCAAGTAATAAACCGCAATGATGAAGGGAGGGGGCACCCTCCCTTTTCTGCGCCACCGCGACTATGTTCGATCAGCCGCGGCGGGCGGAGCTCCCTCTTCTGGAGCTCTGGGCCCGGGCGCCCTATCTCGCGCAGAGTTCAACGACCAGGCACTCGAGCAGGTACTGCGGTGTGCCGGATGACGACTTGATCGCCAGGTCGGTCCGGAACACAGCCTCCAGGCCATTCTTCACGCGCGAGTCGGGACGCAATCGGATCGTCGCCGCTCGCAGCTGACCGAGGATCACCGGCGGCTGCACCCCGGCGTCGATCATGATCGACACCTCGCGCAGCGCCTTTGACGCGTTCGAGTTCCCCACCGCGTCCATCAGCGCAAACGTGCCCTCTGATTCTTCCTGCGGGATGACGACGTCCTTCACGTGCGCGACGGTGATCGTCGATTCGCCCGCGGCATAGAGAATCAGCTTCTCGACTTCAGGACGGATCTTGCCGAGCGTCAGGCCGGTTGACGACAGCAGCATGTTGATCGCCTTTGGCTCGATCGTCAGTTCGTCCTTCTCGAGGCGCTTCGTGATCCAGATGCCGGCCTCGCGCGCGTCGTGCAGCGTGCCGCAGTCCACGCAATCGGCGTGCTTCCGCAGGAGCTTCACGACCCGGCGGTTCCCGTCCAGAGGCCCGGACACGAACACCAGCGTGGTCATGGGCTCGGGCTTCTCGATGTAGGCCTCGAGTTCCTCGGCGGGAGTGGCCGCCGGCGCCCGTTTACCCTTCTTCGCCGGCTCGGACTCGCCCTCTTCGTCATCCTTGGCTCGCTTCGGCGCGAGCAGGCGATCGGCCTCGTGCACCATGATCACGCGTCGCGGGGCCATCATCGGCAACGTGCGCGCGTTGGACAGCAGCGACGCGATCAGCTGATCGCGCGCGCCGGCATTGCCGGCTTCATTGGCGTAGAAACTCTGGACGTTGAAGGCCTGGAGGCCCTCGTCGACGACCGCGGCGAATTCCAGCGCGAGGTCGTGACGCGACTGCAGATCGTCCCCTTCCAGCAGGTAAAGGGGGCCGGTCTTGCCGGACTTGATCTGCTTTCGAATCTCGAGAACTGTGCTCATTAAGCTCCCGGCCGGCGGCTCCCGGCTGCCGTCAGAATGCCTCCAAAATAGCAGAGACCACAGCGCGCGCGAAATCCGTGGAGAGACGGTCGAACGCCACACGATCGTTGCCGATGAAGGCGGCGACATCGGTGTTGCCGCTCGGGCTGGCCAGCTCGTATTCGTCCGAGTACGACAACGCCGGGTTCTCCCAAAGCGTCTTCTGCGCCTTGACGTCCTCGAACTTCACCTTCACCGATACGGTGACGCGCACGCGCGAGGCCAGCTGCTGGTCGTTGAGGCCGACCGGCGACAGGCTGATGCCGGTGATCTCCCCTCGCACAATGCCGTCCACGTTCTCGTCGCTGGGCACCACCGTATAGCGGCGGCTGCTCTGGAATTCGAGCCGGACCTTCTGCGTGAACAGCTGCTCCACCGTCTGGAACGGTGTGGTGTTCGTGAACATCGGGATGCCGAGCGTCTTGATGTAGTCAGGCAGGAACGAGCCCCGCCCCGCCAGGGCATAGCCGCACGAAGCTGCCGACACCCCGGCAACGAGCACGGGCACCGCGCCCAGAAACTGTCTCCGACTGACAGCCCGTAGGCCCGTAGGCCTGTTCGCCTGTAGGCCTGACGTCATTTCGCGACGATCGACACCAGTTTGCGTCCCGGGACAATCACGACCTTGGCGATCGTCTTGCCGGCGGTGTGCGCGATTACGTTCGCGTTGGCGCGTGCCATGGCCTCGAGTTCCTCGTCGGTGATCGACGGCGCGACGCGCACCACATCGCGCAGCTTGCCGTTCACCTGCAGCGGGATTTCGAGCTCTTCGGCCTTCGCGATCTCGGCATCGAATGCCGGCCACTGTGCCGTTGCCAGACCATCAGCGTGGCCGTACATCTGCCACAACTCTTCCATGGTGTGCGGTGCAAACGGCGACAGCATCACGATCAAAGATTCGATCGCCTCGCGCGCCACCTTCGCGGCCTGCGCCGACCTGTCCACCGTAGCTTTAGCGGAGGTGGAGCGCTCGCCCTTGTCGGTGAACGCGTAGAGCTCGTTGACCAGCTCCATCATCGCCGACACGGCGGTGTTCATCTGCTGACGGACGTCGATATCGGTCGTGACGCGCCTGATCGTCTCGTGCGTCTTGCGGCGCAACGAACGCTCTGCTCCGGTGAGGCTCGCATGGTCGATCGCACCGGCGCCTGCGGCGATCGCGTCATCGCGCCACTGGTCCGCGGCACGCCACACGCGCGCGAGGAAGCGGAAGCTGCCTTCCAGGCCGGAGTCCGTCCACTCGACTTCCTTCTCCGGCGGCGCCACGAACATCACGTAGAGACGCAACGCATCGGAGCCGTACTTCTGGATCATCGAGTCCGGGTCGACGACGTTGCCCTTTGACTTGGACATCACGTTGCCGTCTTTGAGCACCATGCCCTGCGTGAGCAGGTGCGTGAACGGCTCGGTGTGTTCGACCATGCCCAGGTCGTGGAACACGCGCGCGAAGAACCGCGAGTAGATCAAATGCAGGATGGCGTGCTCGACACCGCCGCTGTAGAAATCCACCGGGCACCAGTAGCTGACCTTCTTCGGATCGAAGGGCAACTGGTCGTTGTGCGCATCGGCGAAGCGGTAGAAGTACCACGACGAGTCGACGAACGTATCCATCGTGTCCGTCTCCCGGCGGGCAGGCCCGCCACATTTCGGACACTTCACGTTGACGAATTCAGGCACTGACGCCAACGGCGAGTCGCCGCGGCCGGTAAACTCGGCCACCTTCGGCAACTCGACCGGCAGCTGCTCGTCCGGCACCGGCACAATGCCGTCCACCGGGCAATGAATCATCGGGATCGGCGTGCCCCAGTAGCGCTGGCGCGAGATGCCCCAATCCTTCAGGCGGAACTGCACCGTGCCGTGTCCGATGCCGCGTTCTTCCGCATCCTCGGTCAGCTGCCGGCGGGCGGTGTCCGCGTCGATGCCATCGAACGCACCGGAGTTGAACAGCACATCGCCCGGGGCGGTCTCGGAGAACGTGCCCTCTGCGGGCGCATCACCGGTCGCCGGCTTCACCACCGGAATGACCGGCAGCTTGTAGAGCTGCGCGAAATCAAAGTCCCGCTGATCGTGCGCGGGCACGCCCATCACCGCGCCGGTGCCGTATTCGGCCAGCACGTAATTGGCGACCCAGATCGGGATCGGCAGGTTGGTGTACGGGTTGATCGCGAATCGGCCGGTGAAGAAGCCTTCCTTCTCCACTTCGCCGGTCAGACGGCCGGCGCGATCCTGCGCGCGGAACTTCTGCGCCTTGGCCAGGAATGCCTTTTCGTCTTCCGACTCTTTCGCGAACGTGTTGACCAGGCCGTGCTCCGGCGCAAGCATCATGAACGTCGCACCAAAGATCGTGTCGATACGGGTCGTGAACACTTCGATCGAGTCGTTCGCACCCTGGATCGGGAACCGGACACGCGCGCCTTCCGAGCGCCCAATCCAGTTCCGCTGCATCGTCAGGACCTTCTCAGGCCACTTGGCCAGGCCTTCGGCGGCCTGCAGCAGATCGTCAGCGTAGTGCGTGATCTTGAGGAACCACTGCTCCAGGTCTTTCTGGATGACCTGCGTGCCGCAGCGCCAGCAGGCGCCGTCGATCACCTGCTCGTTGGCGAGCACGGTGTTGTCGACCGGGCACCAGTTGACGGTCGAACGCCGGCGATACGCCAGGCCGCGTTCGAACATGCGGGTGAACAGCCACTGATTCCAGCGGTAGTAGTCCGGCAGGCATGTGGCCAGCTCGCGTCCCCAGGCGTAGCTGATGCCAAGGCGCTGCAGCTGGCCCTTCATATGGGCGATGTTGCCGAGCGTCGAGGCCTCGGGGTGGATGCCGCCCTTGATGGCCGCATTCTCCGCCGGCAGGCCGAACGCGTCCCAGCCGAACGGGTGCAGGACGTTAAAGCCCTGCAGGCGCTTCAGGCGTGAAACGACGTCGCCGATGATGTAATTGCGGACGTGCCCGACGTGCGCGTGTCCGGACGGATACGCGAACATTTCGAGGCAATAGAATTTTGGCTTCGAATAGTCTTCCGAGACTTCAAACGCCTTGGTCGCGGCCCAATGGGCCTGCCACTTCTTGTCCAGTTCTTGAGGATGATAGTCAGCCACGATGAACTATCAAGGATATCAGGCCATCGGGCTATCGGGCCATCAGGCTGAGACGCGGATTACCTCCATCAGACAGGCTGTCAGCGCGTCGAGGTCGTAGCCGCCTTCCGTCACCAGGACCACCTTCCCGGCGCACACCTCGTCCGCAACCTGCAGCAGCCGCGTGGTGAGCCGCCCGAAACCCTCGGTCGTCATCCGCAACTGGCCAAGAGGGTCCAATTCGTGCGCGTCGAAGCCTGCCGAGATCATGAGCAGATCCGGCTTAAAGGCGCGCAGGGCGGGGTAAACCAGCTCGTCGTACTTTCGCTCGATCTCCGCGTCCTGGGTGCCCGCCTCGAGCGGAACGTTGAGCGTAAATCCGTGCCCCTCGCCCCTCCCCTTTTCGGACGCCGCACCGGTGCCCGGGTAGAACGGGAACTGGTGCGACGACACGAACAGCACCGTCGGGTCCTCGTAGAAGATCCACTGCGTCCCGTTGCCGTGGTGCACGTCGTAGTCGACGATCGCGACGCGCGCGCACCCGCGCGAGCGCGCATAGGCGGCGCCGACCGCGATATTGCTGTACAGGCAGAAGCCCATCGCGCGATCCGCTTCCGCGTGATGTCCGGGCGGGCGGACCAGGACCAGTGCGTGCGACCCGGCCGGGGCATCAAGCACACGATCAACGGCGGTCAACACAGCGCCGGCACCCAACCGCGCTATCTCGTCTGACTCTGGCGATGTAAACGTGTCTTCGTCGATCATCACCGCCTTGCCGCGAGTGGACACGATCAGGTCCACGTGTTCCTGCGTATGCACGCGCAGCAGGTCCTCGTCTGTTGCGCTGCGCGGTTCGACGACCTCTCCGCCATGCTCCTTGAACGTCGCAGCGACGGCCTGCAGGACTTCAGCACGTTCGGGACGTTCGGGGTGCCCTGCGGGTGTCACGTGATCGACAAATCGGCTCGAGCTGACGAGAACTAGCGACATAACAGGTCCTTGCTGCGCTGCTTGCACTCGGCGAGGGACTGCTCCAGGCGCTGGCGCCACTCCTCCAAGTCCGCGGCATTCGCCTCCTTGGGGACGTACAGTGGCGCGCCAATCGCCATGGCAACGGTCGTAAACGGTTTGGGGATCTGCGTGCGATCCCAGCTCTGAAGTGTCCAGTGGGAAGCGGATTCCGAATGGAACGGCAGCAGCGGGTTGCCGGTTGCCTTCGCCAGCCACACCGCGCCCATCTGCGCCACTTCGGCAGGTCCACGCGGACCATCGAGCGTGAACGCGACGCCTTTGGACTTCACATCCCGAACAAGCTGCAGCAACGCCCTCGGTCCACCCTTTGAGGTGGATCCTCGCGCGGTACCGAATCCAAACTTCGTGATGATCCGCGCGATCCACTCGCCGTCGTAGTTCTCGCTCGTGATGACGACGATGCCGCGGCGCTGGAAGTGGAGGGTGCCCCCGAGAATGCGCCCGTGCCAGAGCGCAAGAATGGGCTGGAGGCCCTTCGCCCGGATCGCCTCAACGTGCTCGGCGCCGCTGACCTTCCAGCGCCAGGTCGAGCCGAGCGCGCGCAGCAACGGATACCCGAGCGACGAGATGAGCGCGACTTCGGCGCGCTTCCTCGACGACTGCGACCAGTCCTGACGGCCGGGTCCCGGTTCCCCGCTCCCGGCTGCCGTCATCACATGCCTTCGTAAGAAGGACCTTCGCCGCCTTCAGGGGCCACCCACGTGATCACGCCGTACGGGTCCATGATGTCGCACGTCTTGCAGTGCACGCAGTTCGACGCATTGATCTGCAAGCGCTTGCCGCCGGTGCCGTTGTCCACCATTTCGTAGACGCTTGCCGGGCAGAACCGCACGCACGGATGGCCGTACTCACTGCCGCATACCGTGTGGCAGACCTCGGTGTTCACCAGCAGGTGCACCGGCTGATCCTCGTCGTGATGGGTGCCTGAGTAGTGCGCGCCGGTCACTTTGTCGAATGTGATCTTGCGATCGATCGGTGCGGCATTCGACGGGACCAGGTAGTCCCGCTTCGCCATGCCGTAATACTCGTCGATCTTCTTCATCTGCTTATGGCCCTCGTGGCCCGGCAGATCGGGAAGACCCATGCCCTTTGTGAACATCGCGATGCCAGCCGCGACGCTGCCTGCGATCAGGCCCGCGCCAAAAGCCTGGTGCACGCTGCGCACCGGGTATAGCTCGGTCTTGATCGCGCTCGCATCAACCCTGGCCTTGTAGTCCTTGAGCTGCGCGGCAGACGTATCACCCGCGCGGACCGCGTCGAACGCGGTCTCGGCGGCAAGCATCCCGCTGCGCATGGCGAGGTGAATGCCCTTCAACCGCATCGAGTTGACGAAGTTGGCGGCATCACCGACGATCAGCGCCCCATCCATGAACAGACGCGGCTGCGTGTCCCATCCTCCCTCGGGCAGCGCCTTCGCGCCGTAGCGCACGATGCTACCGCCTTCGAGGATGCTCGTGATGAACGGATGCCGCTTGAAGTGCTGGAACGCGGCATGCGGATCGAACAACGGATCCTTGTATTCGAGGCCAACCACGAAACCGATCGAGATCCGCCCGTCCGGCATGGCATACAGCCAGCTGCCGCCGAACTCTTCCTCTCGCAGCGGGTAGCCGAGCGTGTGAATCACGGTGCCCGGCTTCAGGCGATCCTTCGGGATGTCCCAGAGTTCCTTGATGCCGATCGCAAACTGCGCCGGCTCGCTCTCGGCGCCAATCTGCAGGTCGGTATAGAGCTGCTTGGTGAGGTGCCCGCGCGGGCCGTCAGCGAAGATCGTGACGTTGGCATGGATGTCCGCGCCAGGCTCGAAGGCGCCTTTCGGCTTGCCGTCCTTGCCGATGCCGCGATCGCCGGTGCGTACGCCGATGACGCGTGAGCCCTCATAGAGCACGTGCTGGCCCGGGAATCCCCAGAACAGGTCAATGCCCTCGGCCTCAACTTGCGACGCGAGCCACTTGGTGAACTGGCTCAGTGAAATGATCGAGTTGCCGTGGTTCTGGAATGGCGGCGGCGTGATCGGCAGGCGGAACTTACTGGCTTCCGTCAGGAAATAGATGTTGTCGTTGTCGACCGGAGTGCCGAGCGGCGCGCCCTTGGATTCGTAGTCGGGAACGAGATCCTTCAGGGTTGACGGATCGAGCAGGGCACCCGACAACTGGTGGATGCCGGCCTCGCGGCCCTTCTCGATCACCGCGATCGACAGCGGCTCGCCGCCCTTCTGCTTCTGGAGTTGCGCGAGGCGAAGCGCCGCGGACAATCCGCCCGGGCCTCCGCCGACGATCAGGATGTCGACTTTGAGTGTCTCGCGCTCGGCCATTCCAGCTATTGTTCCATAGATGGAGAGGCGAGTCTTCTGACTCGCCTGTCGCGCAGGCGGGACTGAAGTCCCGCCTCTACCTTATTTCTGCAGTTCAGCGATGATCGCGGGGGCGAGTTCAAACAGGTCGCCCTGCACGCCGTAGTCGGCCACCTCGAAGATCGGGGCCTCAGCGTCCTTGTTGATGGCGACGATGGTGCGCGAGCCCTTCATGCCGACGAGGTGCTGGATCGCACCCGAGATGCCCAGCGCGACGTAGAGCTTCGGTGCCACGGTCTGACCTGAACTGCCGATCTGGCGCTCCATCGGGAGCCAGCCGTTGTCGCAGATCGGGCGTGAGGCCGCGAGCTCGGCGCCGAATGCCTTGGCCAGCTGCTCTGCCACGGCAATGTTCTCCTGCGACTTGATGCCACGCCCCACGGACACGATGCGCTCGGCCTGTGACAGGTCGACCGCCTGCTTGGCTTCCTGGAACGGTGCTTCCGGCTTCTGGCGCAGCTTCGATTCGTCGATGGCGATGCTGGCGCTGGTCACCGTCGCGGCCGATGCGGCCTTGGTCGCCGTATCGGCGCGGAACGCGCCGATCTGGATCGTCACAAAGTGCGGGCCGTCACCTTGCGGCTGCACATCGGCGGTCAGCTTGCCCTGGAACATCGGGCGCGCGAACGACGCGGAGGCGCCGCTGCCCTTCACGCCAATCACGTCGGTGACGAGCGCGCGATCCATGCGGGTCGCAAGCGTCGGCGAAAAATCGCGCGTCTGGTAGGTGTGCGGCAGCAGCACCAACGCCGGCTTGACCTGCTCGATCACCTGCTGCAGCGCCTGCACGAACGCGTCGGCGGTGTACTGCGCCAGCGACGCGTGATCGACGGCGATCACCTCGCCGTACTGCGCGAGTTCCCCGGCCACGGTCGCCACGTTCTGTCCGGCGACCGCGATCTTGACCGGCATCGACAGCTGCTGCGCCGCCGCGATCGTCTCGAGGCTGGCGCGATTGAGTTTGCCGTCTTTCTGTTCGGCGATAACGAGAATCATAGGACGCGCGCCTCTTCACGAAGACGCTTGACCAGTTCCTTGGCGGCTTCCGCCGGTGAACCGGTAATCATCACCGTCTGTTTGGACTTCTGCGGCGCGTACAGCGCCACAATCTTCTGGCGGGTGGCTCCGCCACTCGGGGCCGCGACCTTGGCGATCTCCTTCTTCTTCGCCGCCATGATGCCTTTGAGGGTCGCGTAGCGCAGCGTATTGATGCCGCTCTGGATCGTCAGCAGCGCCGGCAGCGGCATGGTCACATACTGGAACCAGCCGCCCTCCAGTTCGCGCTTGACGCGCAGCGATGCGCCGTCAACGTTCACTTCCATGATGATCGTGGAGTGCGGAATGCCCAGCTTCTCGGCGAGCACCGGACCAAACTGCGCATGGCCCTGGTCGTCGCTCTGCAGTCCCGTCAGGATCAGGTCGAACTTCTGCTCCGCCATGGCCTGGCTGAGTGCTGATGCCGCGGTAAACGCATCGGCCGCGCCCAGCGAATCGTCCTCCACGTGCAACGCGCGATCGGCGCCGCGGGCCAGCGCCTCGCGAATCACCTGCTGCACGCGCGACGGGCCGGCCGAGCAGACCACCACCTCACCGCCGTGCTTCTCGCGAAGGCGCAAGGCCTCTTCGAGCGCGTAGGCGTCGGGTTCGTTCATTTCGTAGCTGACGTCCTGGTCGCGGACCCAGGTCTTGTCGTCGTTGAGACGCGGTTGCCACTCACGCGTGGGAACCTGCTTGATGCAGACTGCAATCTTCATAAGGCCTTGAGGTCGTGGGGCCTTGAGGTCCCGGTCTTTTCAAGACCTCGAGACCCCAGGACCTGCTGACCTATTCTTCGTATCTCTTGAACAACAGTGCCCCGTTCGTGCCACCGAATCCGAACGAGTTCGAGAGCGCGTAGTCGATCTTCATCGGGCGTGCCTTGTGCGGCACGTAGTCGAGGTCGCAGCCCTCGTCCGCCGTTTCGAGGTTGATGGTCGGCGGCGCTGTCTGGTGCTTGACGGCGAGGGCGCTGATGCCGGCTTCCAGGCCGCCGGCCGCGCCGAGGAGGTGGCCGGTCATTGACTTGGTCGACGACACCGCGAGCTTGCGGGCGTGCTCACCGAACGTCCGCTTGATCGCCGTGGTCTCGATGCGATCGTTGTGCGGCGTCGAGGTGCCGTGCGCGTTGATGTAGTCGACCTGGTCCGGACGCACGCCGGCGCGATCGAGCGCCGCCTGCATGACGCGCACCGCGCCGTCTCCGTCTTCGACCGGAGCCGTCATGTGGTACGCATCGCCCGACATGCCGTAGCCGACGACTTCGCAGTAGATATTGGCGCCGCGGCGCTTGGCCGTCTCGAGTTCCTCGAGGATCAGCATGCCCGAGCCTTCGCCCAGGACGAAGCCATCGCGGTCCTTGTCGAACGGACGGCTGGCGCGCGACGGATCGTCGTTGCGCTGCGACAGCGCGCGCAACGCCGCAAACCCGCCGACGCCCATCGGGCAGACGGCCGCTTCGGTGCCGCCCGTGATCATCGCGTCGGCGGCGCCGCGCTTGATGATCTCGAACGAGTCACCCACCGCATGCGCGGAGGCGGTGCACGCCGTGCACGTCGCCAGGTTCGGCCCCTTGGCGCCGAAACGAATCGACACCTGCCCCGCCGCGAGATTGATGATCGATGACGGAATGAAGAACGGCGAGATCTTGCGTGGCCCGCCTTCGAGATACGCGCTGTGCTGCTCTTCAATGGTGGTGAACCCGCCGATGCCGGAACCGATGAAGACGCCAATGCGCGGCGCCAGCGCCGCATCAATGGTCAGCTTCGCATCGTCCACCGCGTACTGCGCGGCCGCGATGGCGAACTGAATGAAGATGTCCATCTTCTTCAGCTCCTTCTTCTCGACGAACTGCAGCGGATCGAAGTTCTTCACTTCGCCCGCAAAGCGCGTCGAAAAGGCCGCCGCGTCGAAACGCGTGATCGGGCCAATGCCGCTCGTGCCCGCGCACAGGGCGTCCCAGTTGGCCTGAGCGCCCATGCCCACCGGCGATACCAAGCCCACGCCGGTCACTACGACTCGCCTGTTCATTTGCCTCCGAGTGCCAATCCGTGGGGTCCGGCTCAGGCCGGACCTGTTTGGGATGTGCCCCTGTGAGGGTCCGGCTTAAGCCGGACCGGCCTCACTTTTTCTTCGCGTGCGACTCGATGTAGTCGACCGCTTCCTTGACGCGCGTGATCTTCTCCGCTTCTTCGTCAGGGATTTCGATGCCGAACTCTTCTTCGAACGCCATCACGAGTTCGACGGTGTCGAGCGAGTCCGCGCCCAGGTCGTCGACGAACGACGCATCCGGAGTCACTTCCTCCTCGTCGACGCCCAACTGCTCCACGATAATGCTCTTCACCTTGTCGGCAACGGCCATTTGTCTCTCCTACCTCTACATGTACATCCCGCCATTGACGGCGAGAACCTGACCAGTAATATACGACGCCTCGTCGGACGCCAGAAAGCCTACAGCTGCAGCAATGTCCGCCGGCGTGCCAATGCGCCCCAGCGGAATCAGGGTCGACCAATCCGTCTTGGCGTCTTCCGCGATCGCCTTGGTCATGTCGGTTTCAATGAATCCCGGCGCCACCACGTTCACCGTGACGTTGCGCGACGCGACTTCGCGCGCCAGCGACTTGCAGAAGCCGATCAAGCCGGCCTTGGACGCCGCGTAGTTGGCCTGTCCCGCATTGCCCATCTGGCCCACGACCGAGCTGATGGCGATGATGCGGCCGGCGCGCGCGCGGATCATCGGCTTGAGCGCGGCCTGGCACAGCGTGAATGACGCGGTGAGATTGGTGGCGATCACTTCGTCCCAGTCGTTGCGCTTCATGCGCAACATCAGCTGATCTCGTGTGATGCCGGCATTGCTGACGAGGATATCGAGCTTGCCGTGGGTGTCGACCACGCCCTTGATCAGCGCTTCGACCGCGGCGGCGTCATTGACGTCCACGCCGCGCGACTCGGCCTTGCCGCCCGCGGCGGCGATGGCGGCCGCGGTCGCCTCGGCATTCGTGCCGCGCGCGACGCACACCACGGTGGCGCCGCCCGCAGCCAGTCGCTCGGCGATCGCGCGGCCAATGCCGCGGGATGCGCCGGTCACGATCGCGATCTTGCCGTCGAAGGGGGTCAGGATAGGGCCTCGATCGCCGCAAGGTCATTGGGACCTTCGACGTTCAGAATGGTCGCGTCGGGTGCGATCTTCTTCACCAGGCCCGACAGCACCTTGCCCGGACCTACTTCAACATATCGGGTGACGCCCTCCGACGCAAGGCGTCGCACCACATCTTCCCACCGCACCGGCGACGCAATCTGCTGAATCAGCGCCTCGATCGATGCGCTGGCGCTGCGCTTGGCTTCGGCATCCACGTTCGCTATCACCGGCACGCGCGGATCGGCCGACGCCGCGGCGCGCAGTTCCGGGGCCAGCCGAACCTCAGCGGGCTTCATCAAGGCGCAATGGAAGGGCGCGCTCACCTGCAACGCGATCGCGCGGCGCGCCCCGAGCGCCTTGGCGCGTTCGGAGGCGCGAGCCACCGCCGCAGCCGCTCCGGCAATGACGATCTGGCCCGGGCCATTCAGGTTGGCGGGGCTGACCACTTCACCCTGCGCCGCTTCTTCGCAGGCCTGCTTCACGCCGGCCTCGTCAAGGCCGAGGATCGCCGCCATCGCGCCCGTGCCCACGGGCACGGCTTCCTGCATGTAGCGTCCTCGATTCCGCACCAGGCGCACCGCATCGGCAAACGGCAACGTGCCCGCCGCCACGTGCGCGGAGTATTCGCCAAGGCTATGGCCGGCGACGAACGCGGGCGTGATGCCCTTCTGATCGAGGAGCCGCCACACGGCGACGCTCATGGTCAGGATCGCGGGCTGCGTATTTTCGGTAAGCGTCAGGCGATCGGCGGGACCGTTGAAGATCAGGTCGCTCAGCGGTTGCTCATCAGGCGACGCGAGCGCCGCGTCCGCCTCGAGAAACGTCTGTCGGCAAATGTCGAACTGGTCGGCGAGGGCCTTGCCCATGCCCACCGCCTGCGATCCTTGCCCGGGAAACACGAATGCGATCACGATTGATCTGAGCCTTCTGCGCCTGCTGCGGCTTGCCGTTCTGCGCCTTCTGTGGCCATGTCTGCCTTGAGCCGTTCCATCATCCGATTCGACGCCATTCGCGAGGCCATCACCACGGCGTTTCGCACCGCCTTCGCTGACGAGCGACCGTGACCGACGATGCACAGGCCGGCGACGCCGAGGAGCGGCGCGCCGCCGAACTCCGAGTAATCCACGCGCTTGCGAAACCGCCTGAACGCCCGTCGTGACAGGAGGTATCCGACCTGGCTCGAGAACGTGCTCTGCAACTCTTCGCCGAGCAGGCCTTCGACCATTTCCACCAGGCCTTCGCTCAGCTTCAGCGCGACGTTGCCGGTGAAACCGTCACACACAATCACGTCCGCATCACCGGCAAAGATGCCGCGGGCTTCGACGTTGCCAATGAACGAGAGCGTCGACGCTTTCAGCAACTGATGCGCGTCGCGCGTCAGGTCGTTGCCCTTCGTCTCTTCCTCGCCAACCGACAGCAATCCGACTCGCGGCCGCTCGATGCCAAGCCCCACCCGCGCATAGGTCGCGCCCATGTGGGCGAACTGCAGCAGGTTCGCCGGCTTGCATTCCACCGTCGCGCCCGCGTCGAGCAGCACGGCCGATCCGCTGTTGGTCGGCACCGTCGGCGCCAGCGCCGGACGATCCACGCCCGGCAGCATCCCGAACACGCCGTGCGCCGCGACCACGCTCGCGCCGGTATGACCGGCACTGAACATCGCCACGGCCTGCCCCGCCGCCACCTGCTCGGCCGCCACGCGAATCGAGGCGCGCGTCTTGCGACGCAGCGCCTTCGCCGGCGACTCCGACATCTCGATCACGTCCGGGGCATCGATCACCCGGATATCGAGCGAGCCAATGTCGGCATGACGATCGAGCGCCGCGCGGATCGCGGACTCGCGACCGATCAAATCGATCGCAATCCCGTGATTGCGCGCAGCCGCGACGGCGCCATCAACGGGATGGGCCGGCGCATGATCGCCGCCCATCGCATCGACAGCGATACGCATCCTAGTTAGGCAGCCTCGTGACCACTGTCACTGCGGCGGCGACAACGGAGCCGCCGACGGGTGGAGTTAATCTTCGCTGACGGGACGGACCTGGCGCGCGCGGTAGTAGCCGCAGTACGCGCACACGCGGTGGGCGGCCTTCGGCTCACTGCACTGCGGGCACAGGCCGGGAGTCGTGGCCTTGAGCGCGTCGTGCGTGCGGCGCTTACGGCCGCGAGTCTTGGAGTGTCTACGTTTTGGATTAGGCATCGTCGTTCCGCTTGAGTAACGTCTTCAAACCAGCCATTCGGGGATCCTCCCAGTGCGGATTGCAGTCGCACGGGCTGACATTCCGGTTGGCCCCACATTGCGGGCAGATTCCCTTGCATCCCTCCGAGCACAGCGGCTTCATGGGCAACGCCAGGTAAAACTGCTCCTGCAACAGCTCGTTCAGGTCGATCTGCTCGTCGCGGTAAAACGTCACCGCCACGTCGTCATCCTCGACCTCGGTCTCCTCGTCTTCGTCCGGCTCCGGCTCCGTGGCCCCTGCGGGCAGGAAGCGGAGATCGAACTCGCGATCGACCGGCAATTCAAATGGCTCGAGACAGCGGCTGCACACCAACTCGAGCCGGGTCTTGACGGTGCCGACTAACCGGAAGCGATCGTGATCCTTATGAATCACCATCCGGAGGTCCACCGGCGCCATCACACGGTAATCATCTCCACCACCCGGAACATCAGCCGGTTGAAAGACCTTCGCAAAATCGGTCTCGGGCTGCCGGATATGGGATAACTCTATGCGCATGTTCACTTAGCGACTATTTCGTCGCCAGACCAGACTTTTCAGTATACCATCCCGCTGGCCTGGAGGTCGCGATGAAACGCTATGTGCTGGTAGGACTACTGGTTACGACGGTCTCACCCCTGGTCCTGATGGCGCGTTCCGCGCCGGACGCCCAAGTGGCTCGTCCCACTGCGGCAGGCACCGCCTGCCCCAATCTATCAGCCCTGACCATCCCGAACGTCACGGTCAACGGCGCCACCCTCGTCCCGGCCGGACAGTTCACCCCCACCGGCTCCGGTGCGGCCATGCCGGTTCCGGCTTTCTGCCGGGTCGAAGCGACGGCCCGCCCCACATCGGATTCCGAGATTAAGTTCGAGGTTTGGATTCCCCCGGTGGATGCCTGGAACGGCAAATTCCAGGGCGTCGGCAATGGCGGCTACCAGGGTTCGATCTCCTACGCCGCCATGGCCACGGCGCTTCGTCGCGGCTACGCGACCGCCAGCACTGATACCGGACACGCCGGTGATGATGTGCGGTTCGGACAGGGGCACCCGGAGAAGGTCATCGACTACGGCTGGCGCGCCATCCACCTGATGACCGAGAACGCGAAGCTGATCATCCGCAATGCCCAGGGGCGGTTCGCGGATAAGTCGTACTTCGTAGGCTGCTCCGCCGGTGGTCACCAGGCGATGTCTGAAGCACAGCGCTTCCCCGACGATTACGACGGCATCATCGCCGGGGCGCCGGCGAGCAATCGCATCCGCCAGACGTTTGGCTTCATGCACTCGTGGCTGGCCACCCACAATGCGGATGGCTCGCCGATCCTGACCGCAGCAAAATTATCGCTCGTCACCAAGGCGGCCGTGGCTGCGTGCGACGCCAACGATTCGCTGAAGGACGGCCTGATCGAAGATCCACGCAAGTGCGCGTTCGATGCGGCGTCGCTGGCCTGCAAGCCCGGTGCGGATGAAGCCACCTGCCTGACGCCCGCGCAGGTCGAAGCGGTGAAGAAGGTGCACGAAGGCGCGAAGAATCCACGCACTGGCGAGCAGATCTTCACCGGCTGGCCGAAAGGCAGCGAGGCCTTCGGCGAGACGCCGAACCAGAGCTGGCGGCAGTACATCACCGACATGAAGGAGCCATCGCGCGTCGGCGTGCTGAAGTACTGGCTCTTCAACGACCCGAACTGGGATGTGCGCACGCTCGATTTCGATCGCGACTTCGCGTATGCGAACGAGCGGCTGCCCTACATGCACGCCGTCGACAAGGACCTGTCGCCACTGAAGAAGAGCGGCGCCAAGATGATCTCGTATGCC
>CAZVLS010000022.1:0-63617 GCA_964628295.1 uncultured Acidobacterium sp. | reverse complement strand
CAAACGCCCGCGGCTAAACTAGCAGCCATTGTTGCGTCGACCGATTGAATCGGCAATTGGCCTTCGTGCCCTTTGTGTTTTCTCCTTCGCCCAACGGGCTACGGAGGACGCGGCTGTTACTCGACTTCGGTGATCCCGCGCGCTTCGGCTTCTTCCGGCTCCACGAGATATTCCATCTCGCGATCCAGTTCCAACTCGTCGTCGCTCGGCTGCTGCACCGGCGGCGGCGGTGGCGGCTCGTCCGCCGGGATCTGCACGTGCCGGTACCACCAGAAGCCCGTGCCGGCGGGGATCAAGCGTCCCATCGTCACGTTTTCCTTCAGGCCGCGCAGGTAGTCGATCTTGCCGGAGATCGCCGCTTCCGTCAGGACGCGAGTGGTCTCCTGGAACGACGCCGCACTGATGAACGACTCGGTCGACAGCGACGCCTTGGTAATACCGAGCAGCAGCGGCTGCGCGGTGGCCGGGCGGCCGCCGTTGCCGATGACGCGCTCGTTCTCTTCCATGAAGCGGAACTTGTCCACCTGCTCGTCCACGAGGAATTCGGTGTCGCCGACGTCCTCGACGCGGACCCAACGCATCATCTGGCGAGTGATCACCTCGATGTGCTTGTCGTTGATGTTCACGCCCTGCAGGCGGTAGACCTCCTGGATTTCGTTCACGAGGTACTTCTGCAGTTCCTTCTCACCCAGCACATGCAAGATGTCGTGCGGGTTCGAGGGGCCGTCCATCAGCGGGTCGCCCGCGCGGACGCGGTCGCCCTCCTGGACGTTGACGTGCACACCACGCGGGATGCTGTACTCGCGCGGCTCGCCGTTCGGGTCGTCGGGAACGATCAGGATCTTGCGCTGACCCTTCACCACGCCGCCGTACTTGACGTTGCCGTCGATCTCGCTGATGACCGCGGGATCCTTTGGCTTGCGCGCTTCGAACAGTTCGACGACGCGCGGCAGACCGCCCGTGATGTCCTTGGTCTTGGTCGTCTCGCGCGGGATCTTGGCGAGCACGTCGCCGGCGTTCACCGTGTCGCCATCGTTCACCATCAGGTGCGCGCTGACCGGCATGATGTAGCGGCGGATGGTGTTGCCGTTGGCAGCCTTGATTTCCACCGTCGGCTGCTTCTTTTCGTCCGGCGAGTCGACCACGATCAAGCGCGACAGACCCGTGACTTCGTCGAGGTCTTCCTGGACCGTGACGCCGTCAATGATGTCCTTGAACTTGATCTGGCCCGGTTCCTCAGTGAGGATCGAGAACGTATACGGATCCCACTCAACGAGGATCTGGCCGTTCTCGACGGCCTGGCCGTCCTTCACCTTCAGGCGCGCGCCGTAGACCACCTGGTAGCGCTCGCGATCGCGGCCCTTGTCGTCCTGCACCACGATGAAGCCGGTGCGGTTCATGACGATCGAGTCCGATCCGCCCTGCGCGTTCGGGCGCTCGACGAACTGAACGTTGTCGTAACGAGCGACGCCCTTGTGCTTCGAATCGAGCGTGCTCTGATCCGAAATGCGTGACGCCGTGCCGCCGATGTGGAACGTACGCATCGTCAGCTGCGTGCCGGGTTCGCCGATCGACTGCGCAGCGACGACGCCGACCGCCAGGCCGAGCTCGACGAGCAAGCCGGTCGACAGGTCGCGGCCGTAGCAGCGCTTGCAGACGCCGCGGCGCGACGCACAGGTCAGCACCGAGCGGATCTTGACCTTCTCGATGCCGGCGTCCTGGACGCTGGCGGCGAGCTCTTCGTCGATCTCCTGGTTGAAGTCGAGAATCACGCCCCCGTTGATCGGGTCCATGATCTTCTCGAGCGACACGCGGCCGATGATACGGTCGCGCAGCGGCTCGATGACTTCGCCGGATTCGACGATGGCGCGGGCCTCGATGCCGTCGAGCGTGCCGCAATCGTGATCGGAGACGATCACGTCCTGCGCCACGTCAACGAGACGACGTGTCAGGTAGCCCGAGTCGGCGGTCTTCAACGCCGTGTCGGCCAGACCCTTGCGCGCGCCGTGGGTCGAGATGAAGTACTCGAGCACGGACAGGCCTTCGCGGAAGTTCGCCTTGATCGGCTGCTCGATGATTTCGCCCGAGGGCTTGGCCATCAAGCCGCGCATACCCGCCAGCTGGCGGATCTGCTGCTTCGAACCGCGGGCGCCGGAGTCCGCCATGATGTAGACGGGATTGAACTTCCCTTCCTTATCGCGGCGTTCCATTTCCGAGAACATCGCGTCGGCGATCTTCTCGGTGACGTCCGACCACACGGCGATGATCTTGTTGTAGCGCTCGCCGTTGGTGATCGCGCCTTCGAGGTACTGCTGTTCGACCTTGATGACCTCGGTGCGCGCGTTCTCCGACAACTGGGCCTTGGCGGCCGGGATGATCAGGTCCTGGATGCCGATCGACATTCCCGAACGGGTCGCGTAGGTGAAGCCGACCTGCTTGAGGCTGTCGAGCATCTCGACGGTGTTCTGCAGACCCGTGGTCAGGTAGCAGCGCTGCACGAGCTGCTGCAGGCCCTTCTTCTTCAACATGCCGTTGACAAACGGAATGCTGCCGGGCAGCGCGTTGTTCAGGATCACGCGGCCGACCGTGGTGTTGATGATCTTGTTCTCGACCTTCTGCACATCGGCGTGCAGCACGTCCTGGTCGTCACGTGACGCCGTCATGTCCTGCAGCTCACCGGTGTAGCGCAGGCGGATCGGTGACAGCGTTTCGACTTCACCGGCCTCGAGAGCCAGGATGACGTCGTTGACGGTGGCGAAGGCACGGCCTTCACCCTTCGCACCAGGCTTCGCCTTGGTCAGGTAGTAGCAACCAAGCACGACGTCCTGCGAAGGCACCGCCACCGGCGTGCCGTTGCTGGGCGACAGGATGTTCTTCGACGACATCATCAGCGTCGCCGCTTCGATCTGCGCTTCAGGCGACAGCGGAATGTGCACGGCCATCTGGTCGCCGTCGAAGTCGGCGTTGAACGCCGTGCAGACGAGCGGATGGATGCGGATCGCCTTGCCTTCCACCAGCACCGGCTCGAAAGCCTGGATGCCGAGGCGGTGCAGCGTCGGTGCGCGGTTCAGCAGCACCGGATGCTCGCGAATGACCTCTTCGAGCACGTCCCACACTTCCGGAACCTGCTTCTCCACCATTTCCTTGGCCTGCTTGATGGTGGCGACGAGGGCACGCTCTTCGAGCTTGTTGTAGATGAACGGCTTGAAGAGTTCGAGCGCCATCTTCTTCGGCAAGCCGCACTGGTGCAGCTTGAGCTCGGGACCGACGACGATCACCGAACGGCCGGAGTAGTCGACGCGCTTGCCGAGCAGGTTCTGGCGGAACCGGCCCTGCTTGCCCTTCAGCGTATCGCTCAACGACTTGAGCGGACGGTTGTTGGCGCCGCGCAGCACGCGGCCGCGGCGGCCGTTGTCGAACAGCGCGTCCACCGCTTCCTGGAGCATGCGCTTTTCGTTGCGGATGATGACGTCCGGCGCCTTGAGCTCCATCAGCTTCTTCAACCGGTTGTTGCGGTTGATGACGCGGCGATAGAGGTCATTGAGGTCCGAGGTCGCGAACCGGCCGCCATCGAGCGGCACGAGCGGACGCAGCTCGGGCGGAATCACCGGGACCACGTCCAGGATCATCCATTCCGGCTTGTTGCTCGACTTGCGGAACGCGTCGACGACCTTGAGACGCTTGGCGAACTTCAGCTTCTTCTGCGCCGACGTCTCGGTGCGCATCTTCTCGCGCAGCTCGTTGGCCAGCTTGTCGATCTGCACGCGGCGGAGCAATTCCTTGATCGCTTCCGCGCCCATCTGCGCCTTGAACTTCGAGTAGCCGTGCTCTTCGCGCGCCTTGCGGAACTGGTCCTCGGTGAGCAGCTGGTTCTGGATCAGCTTGGTCTCACCCGGATCCACCACCACGTAGGCTTCGAAATAGAGCACGCGCTCGAGGTCGCGCAGCGAGATGTCGAGCAGGTGTCCGATGCGGCTCGGCAGGCCCTTGAAGAACCACACGTGGCTCACCGGGGTCGCCAGCTTGATGTGGCCGAGACGCTCGCGGCGAACCTTCGCCTGCGTCACTTCCACGCCGCACTTGTCGCAGATCACGCCGCGATGCTTCATGCGCTTGTACTTGCCGCAGAGGCATTCCCAGTCGGTGATCGGGCCGAAGATCTTCGCGCAGAACAAGCCATCGCGTTCCGGCTTGAACGTGCGGTAGTTGATCGTCTCCGGCTTGGTGACTTCGCCAAACGACCACTGCTCGATCTTGTCCGGCGACGCGAGACTGATGCGAATCGCGTCGAAGTCCGCACGAAGGGTCGTCTTGGTGTCGGTAAAGCTCGGGCGCAGATTCATTATTGACCCTCCAACACGGGCTCGGCCGGCGTCGCGTCCGTCTCGGCCGGCAGCTCCGCTGCCGGGTGCTTCTTGGTCGAGATCAACTCGACGTCGAGGCACAGCGACTGCAGTTCGCGGATCAGCACGTTGAACGATTCCGGGAGACCTGCCGTGAAGGACGCGTCGCCCTTCACGATCGATTCGTAAATCTTCGCGCGGCCGGTCACGTCGTCCGACTTCGCGGTAAGCAGTTCCTGCAGGATGTGCGCGGCGCCGTACGCCTCGAGCGCCCACACTTCCATTTCGCCGAAGCGCTGGCCGCCGAACTGGGCCTTGCCGCCCAACGGCTGCTGCGTGATCAGCGAGTACGGTCCGATCGACCGCGCGTGGATCTTGTCGTCGACCAGGTGCGACAGCTTGAGCATGTAGATGTAGCCGACGGTGACCTGTTGCTCGAACTGCTGACCGGTCATGCCGTCATACAGCTTGGTCTTGCCGCCTTCCTGCTCCAGCCCCGCCTTGTCGAGCCAGCCGGTGATTTCCTTTTCGGTTGCCCCGTCGAAGACGGGGGTAGCGAAATAGAGGCCGAGCGCGTGCGCGGCCCAACCGAGGTGCGTCTCGAGGATCTGGCCGACGTTCATACGCGACGGCACGCCCAGCGGATTCAGCACGATCTCCACCGGCGTTCCATCCGGCAGGTACGGCATGTCCTCTTCGGGCAGGATGCGCGCGATGACGCCCTTGTTACCGTGGCGGCCGGCCATCTTGTCACCGACCGACAGCTTGCGCTTCATCGCCACGTAGACCTTGACGAGCTTGATCACGCCCGGCGGCAGTTCGTCGCCACGGCGGATCTTTTCCTTCTTCTCTTCGAACAGCTGCTTGATGACCTCGACCTGGCGCTCGGTGCGTTCTTCCACCATACGCAGATCCGGTTCCATCGACGCGTCGTCGGTCTGGATCTTGGCGCGGACCAGCGACAGGAACGGCACGCGGGTCATCGCCTCCATCGTCAGCTGGTCGCCCTTCTTCATCAGGCGTTCGCGGCCGAACTCGTCGAACAGGTCGGAGCGGAGGATCTGCCCCTGCAGCATGTTGAACAGGCGCTTCTTCGTCTCGTCATGAAGAATGCGAACCTCGTCCTGCAGGTTCTTCTCCATCATGTCGAGCTCGTCCTGCTCGATCGCCTTGGCGCGGTCGTCCTTCTCGATGCCCTTGCGCGAGAAGATCTTGACGCCGACGATGATGCCTTCGATACCCGGCGGGCAGATCAGCGACGCGTCACGGACGTCGCCGGCCTTTTCACCGAAGATCGCGCGGAGGAGCTTTTCTTCCGGCGTGAGCTGCGTCTCGCCCTTCGGCGTGACCTTGCCGACCAGGATGTCGCCCGGCTTGACCGACGCGCCGATGCGGATGATGCCGCTGTCGTCGAGGTCGCGCAGGTAGCCTTCCGACACGTTCGGGATGTCGCGCGTGATTTCTTCCGGACCCAGCTTGGTGTCCCGCGCTTCGATCTCGAATTCCTCGATGTGGATCGAGGTGTAGTAATCCTCGCGCACCATCTTCTCGCTGACGAGGATGGCGTCTTCGAAGTTGTAGCCGCGCCACGGCATGAACGACACCAGCACGTTGCGGCCGAGCGCGAGCTCACCGAGTTCCGTGCAGGGACCGTCCGCCAGGACCTGGCCCTTCTGGACACGCTGACCCACCCGCACGATCGGCTTCTGGTTGATGCAGGTGTTCTGGTTCGACCGCTTGAACTTGGTCATCGGATAGATATCCGCGCCCATGTCCTCGTTGATCTCACCCGTCTCCGACTCGACGCGCACGACGATGCGGGTCGAATCGACGAAGTCGACGATACCGGTGCGTCGAGCCACCGCCACCGCGCCGGAGTCGCGCGCGGTGATGTACTCCATGCCGGTGCCGACGTACGGCGCCTGCGCGCGGAGCAGCGGCACGGCCTGGCGCTGCATGTTCGAGCCCATCAGCGCGCGGTTGGCGTCGTCGTTCTCGAGGAACGGCACGAGCGAGGCGGCGACGGACACGAGCTGCTTCGGCGACACGTCGACGAACTGGATCTGTTCGCGCGGCGCCAGGATGAAGTTGCCGGCCTGGCGGGCGTTGACGCGTTCCTGCACCAGCTTGCCGTTGGCATCGAGCTCAACGTTGGCCTGGGCGATGATGTACTGATCTTCTTCCCACGCCGAGAGGTAGAAGCAGAACGGCTCGAACTCGACGCCCTTCTTCTTCGGACGGCCCTCTTCGTTGACCAGTTCATCCGCTTCGACGATGTCGCCGTTCTTGTACTTGGGGTGTCCGCCGGCGTTGGTCACGAGCACGTAGTCGATGACCTGGCCGTTCTTCACCTTGCGGTACGGCGATTCGATGAAGCCGAACTCGTTGATGCGCGCATACGACGACAGCGACGAGATCAGGCCAATGTTCGGACCTTCAGGCGTCTCAATCGGGCAGATGCGGCCGTAGTGGGTCGGGTGCACGTCGCGGACTTCGAATCCCGCGCGCTCACGCGACAGTCCGCCTGGTCCCAGGGCCGAAAGACGACGCTTGTGCGTGACTTCCGACAGCGGGTTGGTCTGGTCCATGAACTGCGACAGCTGCGACGAGCCGAAGAACTCGCGGATCGCGGCCATCACCGGCTTGGCGTTGATCAGGTCGTGCGGCATCGCTGTCGCCATTTCCTGATACACCGACATCTTCTCCTTGATCGCGCGCTCCATGCGGACCAGGCCGATGCGGAACTGGTTCTCGAGCAATTCGCCGACCGAGCGGACGCGGCGGTTGCCGAGGTGATCGATGTCGTCGACGTTCGCGGTGTTCTTACGCAGCTTCAGCAGGTAGCCGATCACTTCATAGAAATCCTGCGGATGCAGGATGCGCTCGTCGAGCGGCGTCGTCAGCTTGAGCTTGGTGTTGAGCTTGAGTCGTCCAACGCGCGAGAAGTCGTACTTCTGCGGGTTGAAGAACATGTTCTCGAACAGCGAGCGCGAGCTATCCAGCGTCGGGGGGTCGCCCGGACGCAGGCGGCGGTAGATTTCGATCAGCGACTCTTCGTGCGTGCGGATCGGATCCTTCTTCAGCGTCGCCGACATGATCGGGCCGACTTCGTCCTTCTCGGGGAAGAACACGTCAACCTGGTCGACGCCCTTTTCGTGCGCCATCGCCACGACACGCTGCGTCAGCTCTTCGTTGGCCTCGAGCAGCACTTCGCCCGTTGCCGGGTCGACGATGTCGGCGGCGGCGTAGGCGCCCTCGACCGCCTCGTCCGTGATCGCAATGTCCTTGACGCCGGCCTTGCGCAGTCCCTCGATGTGCGTGCGGGTGATCTTCTTCCCTTCGCTGATCGAGACATCGCCGGCCTTGACGTCCTTGCGTGAACGCTGACCGATCAGGCCTTCGCCGACCGACCAGTAGAGCGAGTTATCGCGCAGGTTGATGCGATCGACCTGGTAGAAAGTCCGGATGATCTCGTCGCCGCCGCGCAGGCCGAGTGCGCGCAGGAAGACGGACGCCAGGAACTTGCGCTTGCGGTCGATGCGCACGTAGAGCAGGTTCTTGGTGTCGTACTCGAACTCGACCCACGAACCGCGATACGGAATGATCTGCGCGACGTAGAGGTTCTTGTCTTCGGAGTGGAAGAACGCACCCGGCGAACGGTGGAGCTGCGACACGATGACGCGCTCGGTGCCGTTGATGATGAAGGTGCCGTTGTCCGTCATCAGCGGGATGTCGCCGAAATAGACTTCCTGCTCCTTGATGTCGCGGATGGTCTTGACGCCCGTCTCCGGGTCCTTGTTCCAGACCACGAGCCGGATCGTCACCTTCAGCGGCACGGCGTAGGTCATGCCGCGTTCCTGGCATTCGTCGACGTCGTACTTCAGCTTCAGGGCCACGGTGTGGCCGCAGATGTCACAGACATCGCCGCGCGCCTGGTTGCCGGTACCGCACTTCGGGCACAGGACATCCTTGTCGCCGTACGGGTCGCAGATCAGGGTGTGACCGCAGCTCTTGCAGGGCTTGCGCAGGTGATGCAGGCCCTGCAGCTTGCCGCACTTGCACTCCCAGTTGCCGATGGAATACTCGATGAACTCAAGCGAGGAGTTCTCGCGGAAGTCGCTGATCGGGAACACCGACTTGAACACCGACTGCAGGCCCTGGTCCTCGCGTTCGGAGGGCAGGCGATTCATCTGCAGGAAGCGCTCGTAGCTCTTTCGCTGGATCTCGATCAGGTTCGGGATCGGAACCGTCGTCTTGATCTTCGAGAAGTCCTTACGCTCGCGGTAAACGTTCTTTGGAAGGCTGTACATGCGTTAGGCTCGAGGTCCGGGACACAGAGTTAATTGACCGCCTTCGAGGCGGTCGAAAACAAATGCTCCGCGCACCGGGGAGATCCTCCCCAGTGCGCGGGCAACTCTTCCTGTCGCGAGGTGTAGATCGATTACTTGATCTCGACCTTCGCGCCGGCTTCCTCGAACTTCTTCTTGATCGAAGCAGCTTCGTCCTTCGACACGCCTTCCTTGATCGGCTTGGGCGCGCCCTCGACGAGGTCCTTCGCTTCCTTGAGGCCGAGGCTGGTCGCTTCGCGGACGACCTTGATGACGCCGATCTTGTTGGCGCCCACGTCCGTCAGGGTCACGGTGAATTCGGTCTGCTCTTCCGCCGCCGCGCCGCCGCCGGCTGCCGCCGCGCCACCGCCCATCGGCATCGCCATCGGCATGGCTGCCGCGGCCGACACGCCGAGTTCGGTTTCCAGCGCCTTGACGAGCGCTGAGAGCTCCATCACGCTGATGCCCTTGATGTAGTCGATCACCTGCTGCTGATTCACTTCGGCCATTGCTCTCTCCTAAAAAAGAAACCCGGTCTTGCTCTTACAGTTTTTCCTGGTCGCGCCATCCGGCGCGACATTACTAAGCCTTCTTCTGCTCCGCCTGGACGAGGACGCTCATCAGGTCGCGCGGCACCGCGTTCAGCACGCGGACCAGGTTGACCATCGGCGCCTGGAGGAGGAACAGCAACTTCGCGTACAGCTCCGGCTTGCCGGGCATCGTCGCCAGGGCCGCCACGTCGGCGCCCTTGATCGCCTGCCCCTGCACCACCGCCGCCTTGATCTTCAGCGTCGGGGCGTTCTTCATGAACGCGGTCAGCGCCTTGGCCAGCGCGACCGGGTCTTCCTTGGTGTAGGCCACCGCGGTCATGCCCTCGAACTGGTCCGAGAGCGCCTCGAACTGCGTGCCCTTGAGGGCGCGCTTGGCGAGCGAGTTCTTGACGACCTTGTAGGTCGCCTTCGCCTTGCGCAGGTCGGTGCGCAACTGCGTGACCTGCGGGACGTTGATGCCCTTGTAGTCGATCAGAATCGCGACGTCGTGGCCCTTGAAGGTGCCTTCGAGCGATTCAAGCTCGGTGGTTTTGTCGGCTCGTGTGACTGCCATGATCTATTTGCCTACTTCTTGGCGGACGCCGCTTCCACGTGCGTCTCGTCGATCTTCACGCCGGGTCCCATCGTCGAGGACACGGTGATGCTCTTGAGGTACTTGCCCTTCGCGGCCGCCGGCTTGGCCTTCACGATGCTGTCGATCAGCGCCGCGGCGTTGTCGACGAGATTCTGGGACGGGAACGACGTCTTGCCCACCGGCGCGTGCACGATGCCGGTCTTGTCGACGCGGAACTCCACCTTACCGGCCTTGATTTCGTTGACCGCCTGCGTGACGTTCGGCGTCACCGTGCCGGTCTTCGGGTTCGGCATCAGGCCGCGGGGGCCGAGCACCTTACCGAGCTTGCCGACGGCGCGCATCATGTCGGGCGTCGCCACGACGGCGTCGAAGTCCTGCCAGCCGCCGTTGATCTTGTCGACCAGCTCTTCGCCGCCAACGTGATCGGCACCGGCCGCCTCGGCTTCCTTCTGCTTTTCGGGGCCGGCGATGACCAGCACCTTCTTCGACTTGCCCAGGCCGTGCGGCAGCACGACCGTGCCGCGCACCATCTGGTCGGCGTGCTTCGGGTCGACACCGAGCCGAATCGACAGCGCCACCGTTTCGTCGAACTTCGCGAACTTGATCTTCTGCACCAGCGGCAGTGCGTCTGCCAGTAGATAGGGCTTGTTTTCAACCTGCCCCTTCGCCGCTGTGTATTTCTTGCCGTGAGTTCTCATGTGTGTGCCTTACGTGGTGTTAACGGTGAGCTTGCGCCCGCCTCCCACTCGTTATCCGACGACGTCCAAACCCATCGACCGGGCGGTGCCCGCCACGGTCCGTACCGCCGACTCGATCGAGTCGCAATTCAAGTCGGGCATCTTCTGCTTCGCGATGTCCTCGACCTGCTTCATCGTCACCGAGCCCACCTTGTTCTTGTTCGGGACCGCGGAGCCGACCGCGATGTTGGCGGCCTTCTTCAGCAGCACCGACGCCGGCGGCGTCTTGGTGATGAACGTGTAAGAGCGATCCGAATAGATCGTCACGACCGCCGGGATGATCAGGCCGTCGTCCTTCGCCGTCTTCGCATTGAAGGCCTTGACGAAGTCCATGATGTTCACGCCGTGCGGACCGAGCGCGGTGCCGACGGGCGGCGCCGGCGTAGCCTTGCCGGCGGGAATCTGGAGCTTCACCATTGCCTGAACTTTTTTAGCCATTACTGTTTCTCAACCTGCAGGAAATCCAACTCGACGGGTGTCGCACGACCGAAGATCGTGACCATCACCTTCAGGGTGTTCTTTTCCAAGTTCACTTCGTCGACCGTGCCATTGAAGCCGGTGAACGGGCCTTCGTTGATGCGCACCGTGTCGCCCTTGTCGAACGAGTACTTCGGCTTCGGCTTCTCGGCGGCGGTCTTCACCTGCTCGAGAATCTGTTCGACTTCTTCCTTGCTCAGCGGGGTCGGCTTGGCGCCGGCGCCCACGAACCCGGTGACCTTCGGCGTGTTCTTGACGACGTGCCACGCGTTGTCGGTCATGTTCATCTCGACCAGGATGTAGCCCGGGAAGAAACGCTTCGACGACACCACCTTGCGGCCGCCGCGCATCTCGACCACGTCTTCGGTCGGGATCAGGATTTCGCCAATCTCGTCAGCCAGTCCGTACGCGGTCTTGCGCTCCGACAGCGACTCGGCAACCTTCTTCTCGAAGCCCGAGTAGGTGTGGACGATGTACCAGTTCTTCGTGGCCACATCCGTCATCACGCCACTCCAAAGCGGTTGAACAGCCACTGCACCGCGTTGTTGATCAGCAGATCCACGCCGAACAGGTACAGGCCAAAGAACACCGACGTGAGAATGACGACGACGGTCGTCGCGTAGACCTCGCGCTGCGAGGGCCACGTGACCCGCTTCATCTCGTTGCGGACTTCCTTGAGGAACTCCCCGGTGCGCTGGAACCAGCCTAGCGGTCCGGCAGCGCGCTCTCCGGTTTGTTCTATGGTTTCGGTACTCATTTTCTCAATCGCCAGCTGTTCGTACTAACGTCTCAATCGCAGTGCAAGGCAGTCGCGCGTCGCAAGTCAGGAATGGCAGGCCAGGAGGGAATCGAACCCCCAACCCCCGGTTTTGGAGACCGGTGCTCTGCCAATTGAGCTACTGGCCTTCAGTTTTCCCTGAGCGACAGCCGCGCAAACGCGGCCTTACTTCTGCTCCTTGTGCGGCTGGTGCTTACGGCAGAAACGGCAGTACTTCTTCATCTCGATCCGTTCCGTCGTCTTCTTCTTGTTCTTCGTCGTGCTGTAGTTGCGGCGCTTGCACTCACCGCACGCCAGCTGAATGATGTCTCTCATTGATCGATCCTTGTCGGGGTCCGACAGCCGGGAACGGGGAACCGGAAATTCCGGCTCCCGGCTCCCGGCTCACGGCTCCCGTTATTCCACGATATCGGTGACCGAGCCGGCGCCGACCGTGCGGCCGCCTTCGCGAATCGCGAACTTCGCGCCCTTCTCGAGCGCGACGGGGGCGATCAGCTCCACGCTGACGCTGGTGTTGTCGCCCGGCATGATCATCTCAACGCCCTCGTTGAGCTTCAGCGTTCCGGTCACGTCCGTCGTGCGGATGTAGAACTGCGGACGGTAGCCGTTGAAGAACGGGGTGTGACGGCCGCCCTCTTCCTTCGACAGCACGAACACTTCCGCCTTGAACTTCGTGTGCGGCTTGATCGAACCGGGCTTGGCCAGCACCTGGCCGCGCTCGATGTCGTCCTTTTCAACGCCGCGCAGCAGCACGCCGACGTTGTCGCCCGCTTGACCCGAGTCGAGCAGCTTGCGGAACATTTCGACGCCGGTGACGACCTTCTTCTCGTTCGGCTTGAAGCCGATGATTTCGATTTCGTCGCCGACCTTCACGACGCCGCGCTCGATACGGCCGGTCACCACGGTGCCGCGGCCCGAGATCGAGAACACGTCTTCGATCGGCATCAGGAACGGCTTGTCGACATCGCGCTGCGGGAGCGGGATGTAGTTATCAAGCGCTTCCATCAGCTTCGCGACCGACTCCACGCCTTCGGGGTTGCCGTTGAGCGCGCCGAGCGCCGACACGCGGCACACCGGGACATCGTCGCCGGGGAAGCCGTAGCTCTTGAGGAGCTCGCGCACTTCGAGTTCGACGAGGTCAACCAGTTCCTTGTCGTCCACCGCGTCCACCTTGTTCAGCGCGACGACGAGGTACGGCACGTTCACCTGGCGGGCGAGCAGCACGTGCTCGCGGGTCTGCGGCATCGGGCCATCGATGCAGCTGACGACGAGGATCGCGCCGTCCATCTGCGCGGCGCCGGTGATCATGTTCTTGATGTAGTCGGCGTGGCCCGGGCAGTCGACGTGCGCGTAGTGCCGGTTCGCCGTGCTGTATTCGACGTGCGACGTGGCGATCGTCAAGATCTTCGTTTCGTCACGACGACCCTGCGACTCGGACGCCTTGGCGACCTGGTCATAGGGGACGAACTTCGCCCAGCCCTTGTCCGACGAGACCTTGGTCAGCGCCGCGGTGAGCGTGGTTTTGCCGTGGTCAATGTGACCAATGGTGCCAACGTTGACGTGGGGTTTGGAACGATCGAATTTCTCTTTCGACATGACGGCCTTCGCTCGCTTTGTTAAAACGACAATCGGCCCCTTGCCGACGTCGGATGTTGTCTACTTCCGCACTAACAAAAACTGGAGCTGATGTCCGGAATCGAACCGGAGACCTCGTCCTTACCAAGGACGCGCTCTACCGACTGAGCTACATCAGCCTTCGCCCTACGGGCTTCGGCTGACAATCAGCCATATGGCTTGTCAGCCGTAGCTCCCTAACTATTTGCTTTGCTGCAAAGCGGAGGCTGGAGCGGGAGACGGGGATCGAACCCGCGACCAACAGCTTGGAAGGCTGTGACTCTACCACTGAGTTACTCCCGCCTTCGTGCTTCCGCCTATCGCTTTGCCGAGCAAACCAAACCTGCTGAAACCAACTACGAATACAAAAACTGGTGGGGAGGCAAGGATTCGAACCTTGGTAGCCACTGGGGCGACAGATTTACAGTCTGTTGCGATTGACCGCTCCGCCACCTCCCCAATTGTCTTTTGGATTCGCGCTTGTTCCCCGCTCTTACCGCTGCTCGGGCTCACGACGAGTGGAGCTGGCGAAGGGATTTGAACCCCCGACCTGCTGATTACAAATCAGCTGCTCTACCGACTGAGCTACGCCAGCCTAAGCAAAAGGGAGATGCTAGCACGTAGTGTGCCAGCCTGACAAGCTGTAGAGACACAACTCCTTAACTCTTCCGTGGTACTGGCGAAATCCGGCCTATTCCGGCTTTCTCCCACGGCTTCGGACCCCGCGCTGCCTGACCGCCTCATACAAGACGACCGCAGTCGCGACCGAAACATTAAGACTTCCCACGTGGCCCAGCATGGGAATGCTGACCACCTGGTCACACCGTTCCCTCACGAGCCTTCGCAGCCCGTGACCTTCGGCACCTACAACGATGGCCGTTGGAAGGGTGAGATCCCATTCATAGTAGGCCATTTTTGCGTCGGCGTCGAGTCCCACGGTCCAGACCCCTGCTTTCTTGAGATCTTCGAGGGATCTTGCGATGTTGACCACGTCGGCAACGGGCACGTGATTGACGGCGCCGGCTGAGGCCTTGGCCGCGGCGCCATCGAGAGGGGCTGCACGCCGGGTCTGCCGCACCACGCCAGACGCGCCGCTGGCGTCCACCGTCCGCAGGATGGCGCCCACGTTCTGCGGGTCCTCGACTTCGTCGAGCACCACGATCAGCGGCGGACCGTCTTTGCCTTGCGCGAGATCTTCGAGCGACGCTTCGGTGCGGCGCTCGACTTCGGCCACCACGCCCTGGTGCGCGCCTTTCCTGGCGGCGTGATCGAGCTCATCGCGCGTCACGAATCGCACGCGCACGCCGTGATTCGCGGCTTCTTCGAGCAGGCGCTGCAGCCGATCGTCGGCGCGCTGCGCCACGAGGATTTCCCTGGCGCGCTTGGCCTTGATGGCCTCGAGGACGGGATTGATGCCGTAGATGATCATTTCAGGCCAACAGGCGAACGGGCGAACAGGCCAACAGGAACGCTCACGCCACTCCGTCCTTCACCCGAGGCATCACTTCCCTTCCGATCAGCTCGATGCTCGTCATCATCTTGTCGTGCGGCAGCGTGCCGTTACTGTATTTCAGGTCGAAGCGCGACAGACCGAGCGCCTCGACCGTGCGGTTGATCTTCTTCGCGACCGTTTCGGGCGAGCCGACGCAGAGCGCGCCGTTGGGACCGGCCTCGTGCTCGAACTGGGCCTTCGTCACCGGCGGCCAGCCGCGCTCGCGGCCAATGCGGGTCATCATCGCTTCGTAGTGCGGCCACACGTCGTTCTTGGCTTGATCGTCGGTCGCAGCCACGTGACCGGGTGAATGCACGGCGATCGGCTGCGGCTGGTGCCCGAACTTCTCGAGCGCCTGGTGATACAGCTCGACATAGGGACGGAAGCGCGTCGGGCTGCCGCCGATGATGGCGAGGGTCAAAGGCAGACCATACTTCGCCGCCCGCACCACCGACTCAGGGCTGCCACCCACGCCGACCCAGGTGCGGAGCGAGCCGGTCTCGATCGGCGGAAAGACCATCTGGTTCTTGAGCGGCGAGCGAAGCCGGCCGCTCCACGTCACCGGCGTGCCTTTCAAGAGCTCGGCGAACAGCTCGAGCTTCTCCTCGAACAACTGCTCGTAATTCGTCATCTCGTATCCAAACAGCGGATACGACTCGGTGAAGGATCCGCGACCGAGAATGACTTCGGCGCGCCCGTTCGAGACGGCGTTGAGGGTCGAGAAGCGCTGGAAGACGCGAACGGGATCATCCGTGCTCAGCACGGTGACTGCCGAGCCGAGCCACATCCGCTGCGTCTTGCCGGCGATGGCGGCGAGCACGACTTCAGGCGCCGAGACGGCGAAATCCTTGCGGTGATGTTCGCCGACGCCAAAACAGTCAATCCCGACCGCTTCGGCGGCAACCGCCTCGTCAACCACATTGCGCAGCGCCTGCGCCTGCGAAACCGGCGCGCCGGCCGCGTCGAGCGTGACGTCGCCGAAGGTGTCGAGACCGAACTCAAACGGATGCGATGTGCCCACACCCCACTCTATCGCAGCAGGCTTGGTTAAGATGGTGGGTCCGACTTCATGCAGCCATCCCATCAGAGCGACCAGGCCCTCGGGCTGGACTTTGGCACCACGAACAGTGCGGTAGCACTGGCATCCGCCGGGCGCGCGCCGCGCCTCGCGAGGTTTCCCACCAGCCACGGCGAGACCGAGACGTTTCGGTCGATCCTTTTCTTTGAAGCCGGTAACCTCAAGCAGCGCAAGGCGGAGGCCGCCTACGCCGGCCCAAGCGCCATCGAGCATTACCTCGAGTCATCACACAAGGGCCGCTTCATCCAATCGCTGAAGGCGTATCTCGGCGATGCGAGCTTCACGGGCACGATGGTCGGCGGACGCCAACGCACGCTCGAAGCACTGATCGGCCTGATCCTGCAGAAGTTGCTGGCCGCCGCCACGACGTCGCTCGGTCCGCTGCCAAGCCGCGTGATTGTTGGCAGGCCCGTCCATTTCACCGATGCGCGCAGTACGGAGGATGACGAACTCGCGCTGGCGCGCATGCGAACAGCGTTATCGATCGCCGGCATCACCGATCCGCAGTTCGAGTTCGAGCCGGTCGCGGCCGCGTATGCCTACCAACAAAGCATCCGCAAGCCAGAGATGGTGCTGATCGCCGACTTTGGCGGCGGCACGAGCGACTTCTCGCTGCTGTCGCTCGCTCCGAACGACTCGACGCGACCAGGCGCCATCGAGATTCTGGGTAACGACGGGCTCGCGTTTGCGGGCGACGTGTTTGATCGGGCGATCGTCCGCCACGCCGTCGCGCCGCGTCTCGGCCAGGGGTCACAGTACGTCTCCGGCCCGGACAAAGTGCTGCCCATGCCTGACTGGGTGTACTCCAGGCTGGAACGGTGGCACTACCTGTCGTTCCTCAAGTCGCCGGCAACGATCGAGATGATCGAGCGCGTCCAGGCCACGTCATCGGCGCCGAGAGAAGTCGCCGCGCTGCTGAATCTGATCGACAGCGATCTTGGCTACGAACTGCACGCGCACGTCAATCGGACCAAGATCGAACTCTCGTCGGCGCTGGAATCCACCTTTCACTTCGACCTGTTCCCCATCGCCATCGACTGGCACGCGACGCGGACGGAGTTCCATCAGTGGATTCAGCCTCAACTCGACGGCATCGCCACCACCGTTGACGAGTTGCTGGCGACAACGGGCGTCCGGCCCGACGCGATTGACCGGGTCTTCCTGACCGGCGGCTCGTCGTTCGTGCCCGCGGTGCGCGACATCTTCGCGAGGATTTTCGGCAGCGCGAAGCTGGCCGGCGGCAACGAGCTCACCTCGGTGGCCACCGGCCTGGCGTTACGAGGACTCGACCAGAGCCGGCGCTGACGCCGTCCGCTACTGCTTGACCAGCTGCGCCACGTCGTAGACGCGGCCGTTGGCCACGACCTTCCTGACCTTGTAGGTGCTGCCGATGTCGGCGATGGGATCGCCGTCGATCGCGATCATGTCTGCGAGCTTGCCCGGTTCGATCGTGCCGCCGTCGTAGCCGAGAGCAATCGCCGGGTTCACCGTGGCCGTCTTCAACGCGTCGAAGGTGGACATGCCGGCCATCACGTACGCCTTCAGTTCACCGTGCAAGTTGATCGCGTTCGGGGTGTCCGTGCCGGCAACGACGAGGGCGCCGGCCTTCATCACGTCGAGCACCATCTTGCCGCTGCCGCCACGCGGATCGACGGCGAACGAGTAGTTGCCGAGCGCCACGCGGCGCTGCAGCCATTGCGGGTAAAGCGTGAAGCGCGGATCGCTCTTCAGCGCAGGATCCTTTTCGAACAACTCGCGCACGCCGCCACCGGAGATCGTGGGGCTGAAGATGCGCCGGCTCTTGCCAAACAGCTGCACGACGTCCTCATACGCCATCTGCTGCGGCCCGATCTTGGGTGAGTAGCCGCGGCGGCTGGTCGCACCGCTGTGCTCGGTGTTATCCACGCCGATCATCGACGCCGGGAAGATCTCGTGCGAGGTCACCGGGATGCCGATGCTATGCCCGAACTCCACCAGGCGCTTCTGTTGAAGATCCGGCAGCCGCACATAACTCTTGAGCAGGTCGTGCTCAAGCACCTTCGCGCGCTGCAGCTCCATCTCGAGATGACTGACGTTCGAGATCGCGATGCCCATCTTGTAGTACACGCGATTCCATTCCATCAGGTAGCCAGTGCCGTAGACACGCGGGCCCGGCCGAACGCCAGCCTCGTTGGCTTCTCGATCTTCGACGGCTTCGTAGGGTGTATTGCCTGGGCTCCGCACGGTCGTAATGCCGAAGGCCAGCCACGCGCGGCCGAACGCTGCGCCGTAATCCTTCTGCATGTGCGAATGAAATTCGGTGAGGCCAGGCATGACCGTGAGGTTCGACGCGTCGACGACCTCCGCCTTCGCGTGGTTCGCGGCCGCATGCGGGACCACCGAGGTGATGCGGTTGCCCGTGACGATCACATCGACATTCGCCCGCAGCGCCGCGGTCTTCATGTCGAGGAGCTTCCCCGCATGCACGACGACGCGTGTCTTTGGGATCGCCGGCGTCCACGTCATGGTGAACGGCACGGTCTTCGTCTCACCAGATTCGATGTCGACGATCTTCAACTGGTCGAGTGATTGATAGAGGATGTGCCGCGAGTCACCCTGCCAGCTCGGCGCATGCGCGCTCTCGGACGTGATACGTCGCGGCGGTCCTGCCGGCTCGCCGCTCGGCGCGACCGGCCAAACGGACAGCACGCCTTCGTAGATCGCCGCCATCTTCGAGCCGTCCGGCGACCACACGGGGCCGCTGCCGCCGCGCGAGTCGATCGACAGCATCGGAATCGGCGCGTACCACTTCACGTCACCGCCGGTGGTGGCGATGGTCTGGATCTGGTTGGTGCCCTCGCGGAAGCGCACGGTCATGGGCGCGATGCCTGCCAACGCGACGCGCTTGCCGTCCGGAGACCAGGTCGGCGTGCCGGGCTGCGGCAGCGATTCGTGAATGCGCGTGATGCGCCCGGACTCGATGTCGAGAATCGACATCTCGGCGACGCGCCACTCGCCGTCGACGTTGAAGAACACGATCCGTCTTCCATCTGGCGAGAACGAGGCGCCCTGCGGCTGCGTGGTGATGTTGGTGACCTTCTGGCTGACGCCGGTCTTGATGTTATGGATCCACAACTGCAGATGCGGGCTGTCCTTGTCAGACGAATAGACGAGCGACGATCCGTCAGGCGACCAGGACGGATCGGTGTCGAGCGCAGCGTCCTTCGTCAGGTTCACAGGGGTGCCGCCGGCCGCCGGCATTACGTAGATGTCGCCGACCGCCGCAAATGCGATCTGGCTGCCATCGGGAGAGATGACTGGCCGCACCAGTCCTAGCGTCTTGCGCGGCGTCGTGGAGGTGAAGTCGCGACGCCGGCGCGCATACTCCGGACGCACCACCGTCATCGTCGCCGTGAACTCCACGGTCTGCACGGGCAGGCCGGCGACCGAACGGCGACGGATCTTACCGTCGGAGACGTAGAGATACTCCTGCGGCGATGCCCACGATGCCCGGAACGGAAACACGTTCTCGGTACCGGTGACGGACTTTCCGTCGATCTCGAAGCGCGTCTGGCCGGATTGCGTCACGTGGTACAGCAGCTGGCCGCCAGGCCCCCACGACGGCGCATCGAGGCGCACGCCTTTCACGCTGCGCACCCGGCGATCACCCAGCGTCCTCACGTTCATGGCCCACAGCGACTCGTAGTTGTCGCGTGAGGTTGCGAACACGATCTCGCTGTCGTCGGGCGACCAGCTGGGCATGAACTCCTCGCTGGCATGTTTGGTGATCTGCTTCAGCTCTCCGTTGCGAAGGTCGAGCGTCCAGATGTTGTAGTCGCTGCCCATCGCGCTGCCACGGTCGGAGGAGAACGCGATGCGCGTGCCGTCATGCGAGAAGACCGGCTCGCGGTCGTCGTACGTGCCCCACGTCAACTTGCGCTGGTTGGAGCCGTCCGGATTGATTGCCCAGATGTCGTAGCCGCCGTCGCGGAACGCGAAGAAGGCAATGGTGCGCCCGTCGGGCGACCATCGCGGCTGCCGCGCATCGTTGAAGACGTCGGTGATGCGCTTCATTTCCCCGCCAGCTGCCGGCATCACCCAGATGCTGCCCTGCATGTCGGTGGCGATCGTGCGACCATCCGGCGAGATCGACACTGACATCGACGTGCCCTCGTGCACGGTCACGTCGACTGATGTGGCTGCGGAGGGCGGGGGCGCAGCAGGACGCCGAGGAGGCGCGGGCTTCTGCTGTGCGTTGGCGATCGCCATCGTTGCAACGATGGCGAGGGCGAGGAGCGACGGCTTCATGCCGCGAATGATACAGGCCAGCAGGCCAGCAGGCCAGCAGGCCAGCGGGCTAGCGGGCTAGCGGGCCAGCGGGCCAGCGGGCTAGCGGGAGGCAATGCGGGCCGCGCGTTCGCGGCAACCAATCACGGGCGCAAGACCATCGGCCGCGGTCAGGTCGGCGGCCCGATCGATCGCGGGCACGATGAGATCGAGCTCAGGCCCCTCGTGCGCGCCGGTCAGGATTACGCGGATGGGATGGAACAGGTTCTTGCCCTTCAATCCGGTGCGGTCTTTGACTTTGTTCGCCACGGCGCGGAACGCTTCCTTGTCGAGCAACCGCGGAGATGCCGCCAGTTCTTCTGACAGCGCCTTGGCAAGCGCCGGCTCGATCGCTTCGGTCGTGACGTCCTGCCGGAACACGGCTTCGAGGCGATCGGCAAGCTGCGGCAAGCGATCGACGGACTGCGCCATGCCGGGCAGCACCGCCTCGAGCCACGCGCGCGCAGCCGCCGACAGCGGGCCGACAATCTGGCCGCGCTCGCGCAGAAATGGCTCGGCAAGGGTCGTAAGACGGCCGGGCTCGCAAATCTTCAGGTAGTGACGATTCGCCCACGCCAGCTTGTCCTCGTCGAACACGCCGGCGCTGTGCGCAACGTTCTCGAGTCGGAATCGGCGAGCCAGTTCATCGGCTGCCAGCAGTTCCTCGTTCTGCCCTGGTGACCAGCCGATCAGCGCCAGGTAATTCACGAGCGCTTCAGGCAGGTAGCCCTTCTCGCGGAACTCCTTCACGGAGGTGGCGCCGTGCCGCTTCGACAGCGGCGCGTGATCCGGCCCCATCACGAGCGACAGGTGCGCAAACGCCGGAGGCTGATATCCAAATGCCTCGTACAGCAGAATCTGCCTCGGCGTGTTCGAGATGTGATCTTCCCCGCGAATCACGTGCGTCACCTGCATCAACGCATCGTCAATCACGACGGCGAAGTTGTAGGCCGGGATGCCATCCGACCGAATCAGCACCGGATCGCCGATAACGTCGGTGTGGAACGTGACCTCGCCACGGACGACGTCGTTGAACACGACGTTGCGGCCTTCTGGAACGCGCAGACGCACGACGGCGGCCTCACCGCCCTCCTTGCGACGCTTCGCCTCTTCAGCGGGAATGTTGCGGCACGTCCCCGCATATTTCGGCGGCAGGCCTGCGGCGAGCTGCGACTTGCGATGTGCGTCCAACGTGTCGGCCGAGCAGAAGCAGTAGTAGCCCTTGCCTTCGGCGAGCAACCGGCTGGTGTGATCGACGTACGACTGCATGCGCTCGGTCTGTCGATACGGACCGAAGTCTCCGCCGGCGTCGACGCCTTCGTCCCATTGCAGGCCCATCCAGCGCAGGTCTTCGAGAATGGCTTGCTCGGACGCTTTGGTGGACCGTTCGAGGTCGGTGTCCTCGATGCGCAGGATGAACGTGCCCTGCTGGCCCTTGGCCAATAACCAGTTAAACAGGGCCGTTCGGGCGTTGCCGACGTGCAAATGGCCGGTTGGGGACGGTGCGAAACGAACTCTCATGCGTGGCATCTGATGTTACCAGCTTGGTATGCTTCCCCTGACCTGGAGGGCCATTCAAATATGAAACGAGCAATTCTTGCAGTCTTCGGCGCGCTGGCACTGACGGCCGGCGTGTTTGCGCAAGCCCCGGCGGGTAACTTTGACGCGGCGCTGGCGGCGGCACCGGCGAACATGCGCGACGGCGCGATGGTGATCAAGTGGAAGGCGGACGGCACCTACGACACGCTTCGTCCCGGCACCAACCGCCTGATGTGCTACGACCAGTCGGGCGATGCCGGCGAGCAGCCCGTGTCGTCGCAGTGCACCAGCATCGGCAACCTCGAGCGCGTGAAGCAGAACAAGATCTACGAGGCGAAGATCGCCGACCGCACGGCGCGCGAAGCTGAATTTACCGCCATGGAAAAGGCCGGCACGCGCGTCAAGCCGGAATTCGGCTCGGTGTTCTACACGCGCCAGGGCAAGGACGCGTCCGCGGTTCGCCTGCACGTCACGATTGCCGTGCCGAACGCCACGGCGGCGTCACTGGGCATCCCGGACAACAACAAGATGGGCGGCGCGTGGATCATGGGTGCGGGCACGACCGGCGCGCACATCATGACTCCCGGATCCTAGCGGAAGTAGGAAGTTGGAAGTGAGAAGTGAGAAGTGAGAAGTGAGAAGTGAGAAGTGAGAAGTACTTCTCACTTTCAACCTCTCACTTCTCACTTCGAATGAGTGCAACCGCATGGCAAGCCATCGATTCACTTCGGCCCATGCTGTCCACTGATTCGTTGGTCTTGCCTTTCACGCTGACGGCACTCGGTTCAACGCCGAGTGCCGCGGCGAGATTCCCCCGCATCTGATCCAGGTATGGCAGCAGCTTCGGCTTCTGCGCGATGACGGTCACGTCCACGTTCGAGACGCGATAGCCGGCCGCGTGCAGTTTCTCGACGGCGCCTTTCAACAGCTTGATGCTGTCGGCGCCCTTCCACTTCGGATCGGTGTCCGGAAACAGCCGCCCAATGTCGCCAATGCCGGCGGCACCCAGGATCGCGTCCGTTACCGCGTGGCAGGCGATATCGGCGTCTGAATGGCCGTCGAGGCCAAGTTCAAATGGAATGGTGACGCCGGCGAGGATCAGCGGGCGGCCGGGCACCAGCCGGTGAAGGTCGTATCCGTTTCCAATTCGCATGCGTAAAGTCGCTTGAAGCGCCGCGGCTTGCGCGGTCGCGAGATCTTCAGGTGTCGTGATCTTGACGTTGCGCTGATCGCCTTCGACCACGTGCACGGGAAGACCCAGTCGCTCGACAAGCATGGCCTCGTCGGTCGCGTCGATCCCTGAGCCCTCGCCGAGAGCGCGGGCGAGGATGTCGCGCCGAAACGCCTGAGGGGTCTGCGCGAGGAACACCGTGTCGCGGGGAATGGTGGCGCCGATCAACCTCGCCCCGTCGGCCTTCGCCTCTCCGGTGGCTTGCTTGATGGTGTCTCGCGCCGCAATCGCCACGATCGCGGCTCCGTAGTTCTTCGCGCCGTCGATCGCCCGGCCGATCACGTCGGGAGTCACAAACGGACGCGCGGCATCGTGGATGAGGATCACGTCCGCCTGGCTCGAGGTCTTGGCAAAGGCGTTGGCGACAGAATCCTGGCGTCGAGCGCCTCCCGCCACAAACGACAACGGACGCGCGATCGCGCTCCTGATCGCCCTGGACTCGGCCTCGAGATGGTCCTCGGGCAGTGCGATCACGATCTCATCAATGCGATCGCTCGCGGCAAGCGCCGCCACACTCATTGCGAGGATCGATCGCCCGCCGATCTCCAGGAATTGCTTCGGCCGATCGGCGCCGAGGCGCAGGCCCCGCCCACCGGCGGCAATGATGGCGGCTACGTGCATGCAGGGAAATGATCATAGCCGGGAACCGGGAGCGGGGAGCCGGTTCCATGTCTTCGGTTCCCGGTTCCCGGCCGCCGGTTGTATGATTCCGGCGCCCGCATGCCATCCCTCAAGGAGCTCTTTGACCTGACCGGCCGCGTGGCGCTCGTCACCGGCGGATCCCGCGGACTCGGCGAAGAGATGGCTGAAGGCCTCGCGGAGGCTGGCGCATCACTGATGTTGTGCGCCCGCCGAGAGCAATGGCTCACGCCGACGCTTGAGTCGTTTCGGGGGCGAGGCTTCAAGACCGAGGGGATGGTGTGTGACGTGTCCGCTCCAGACCAGGTCCAGGCCGTCGTTGACCAGGCCATCGCCGCGTTCGGGAAGATCGACATCCTGATCAACAACGCCGGCATCGCGTGGGCCGCGGAACCAGAGACGATGCCGCTCGACAAGTGGCAGAAGGTCATCGAGACCAACCTCACCGGGACGTTCCTGTTCTCGCAGGCGGCGGGCCGCGAGATGCTGAAGCAGCAGCATGGCTGCATCATCAACGTCGCCTCGATCGCCGGCATGGTTGGCTCGGTGAGCACTTCGCATTGGGCGGGCTACGCCGCAAGCAAGGCGGGCATCATTGGACTCACGCGCGAACTCGCGGCGACCTGGGGACGCAGCGGCATCCGCGTCAACGCGATCGCACCGGGTTACTTTCATTCGCGCCTCGCGGATCCGGCGATCGTGCATGCCGAGCCGCAGATCAAAGCGACCAGTCCAATCCCGCGCGTCGGCGATGCGGGGGAACTGAAGGGCGTCGCCGTGTTTCTCGCATCAGACGCCGCAAGCTACATCACCGGTCAAACAATCGTCGTCGATGGTGGACGAACCATTGCCTCCTGACATCTTCGAGCCATCGGCGCGCACGCGCGCGCTCCGCGAACAGCTGCTCGCCTTTTTCGATCGTCACATCTACCCGAACGAAGCGCGCTTCCACCACCAGGTGCAGGAACACCGCTGGCAGGTTCCGCCGGTGATGGAGGAACTCAAGGCGAAGGCGCGGGCCGAGGGGCTGTGGAACCTGTTCCTGCCCGAGAGCGATCGCGGAGCAGGCCTCACCAATCTCGAGTACGCGCCGCTGTGCGAGGTCATGGGCCGCGTGCATTGGGCGCCGGAGGTGTTCAACTGCTCGGCGCCTGACACCGGCAACATGGAGGTCCTTGCGCGATACGGCACGCCGGCACAGCAGGCCCAATGGCTCACTCCGCTGCTCGACGGCAGGATCCGGTCATGCTTCGCCATGACCGAACCGGACGTGGCGTCGTCTGACGCGACCAACATCCGCTCCACGATCGTGCGCGACGGCAACGACTTCGTGATCAACGGCCGCAAATGGTGGATCTCGGGGGCCGGCGATCCGCGCTGCCGCATCTCGATCTTCATGGGCCAGACGAATCCGCAGGCCGAACCGCATCAGCGGCAATCGATGATCCTCGTGCCGCTCGACACCCAGGGCATCACCATCAAGCGGATGATGACGGTGTTCGGATACGACGATGCGCCGCATGGGCATGCGGAGATCGAGTTCGAGAACGTGCGCGTGCCTGCCGAGAATCTGCTGCTTGGCGAAGGACGAGGGTTCGAGATCGCGCAGGGCCGGCTTGGCCCAGGGCGAATTCACCATTGCATGCGTCTGATCGGCGTCGCGGAGCGTGCGCTCGAGACCATGCGGGCGCGTGTAGCCTCGCGCGTGGCGTTCGGCAAGGCGATCGCGGAGCAAGGCACCATTCGGCGCGACATCGCGCAATCGCGCATTGAAATCGATCAGGCGCGGCTACTCACCTTGCACGCGGCCCACCTGATGGATACCGTCGGCAACAAGGCCGCGCGCGCGCAGATCGCCATGATCAAGGTGGTGGCGCCCAACGTCGCACTGCAGGTTCTCGATCGCGCGATCCAGGCGCATGGCGCAGCGGGCGTCAGCCAGGACACCTTTCTCGCCTACGCGTGGGCTGCCTCACGAACGCTGCGACTCGCTGACGGCCCGGACGAAGTGCATCTGGAAGCAATTGCAAAGCTGGAGCTCCGGAAAGACAACGGGCGAAACTAAAGGTTCGCCCCTACAAGTCCCCAGGCGATGTCGGCGATCGTGCGCGCAGCGGCGCCTCGCTCGAGCGCATAAGACGACGCGGCGTTGCCTTTCAGGCCGCGTGCGTAAACGCCCTGAAGAATGCTCGCGAGCCTGAACATCGAGAACGCGAGATAGAAGTTCCAATTCGGCACCTCCGCGCGGCCAGTGCGGCGGCAATAGGACGCGACGTACGTTGCTTCATCCGGCATGCCTTCGCGATCTTCATCAACCGAATCGACGCGGCCGAGGGCCTCTGGCGGCAAGTAGTACGTCAGGCAGTTGTATGCAAGATCGGCGAGCGGATGGCCCAACGTCGACAGCTCCCAGTCCACGACGGCCACGATGCGCGGCTCGGTGGGATGGAAGATCAAGTTCTCGACGCGATAGTCACCGTGCACGATGGACGATTCATCACCGGGCGGGATATTCGCCGGCAGCCAGGCCATCAAGCGATCCATGGACGGAATCTCATCCGTCTTCGCCGCAACATATTGCTGGCTCCACCGCCCAATCTGGCGGGAGTAGTAATTCCCGGGCTTGCCGTAGTCGCTCAGGCCGATCGATGCGGGATCGATGCTGTGTAACTTCGCGAGCACGTCGGCCATGTCCTCGTACATGGTCGCGCGATCCGACGCACTCACGCCCGGCAGGTGCGGCTGTCGAAACACGCGACCGTCGACGCACGCCATCACGAAGAACGCCGTACCGATCACGCTGGCGTCATCGCACATCAGCAACATCGGCGGGACCGGGATGCTTCCGGCGAGCGCCGTCAGCACTCGATGCTCACGATCGACGGCGTGCGCTGACGGCAGCAGGCCGCCGGGCGGCTTCTTGCGCAAGACGTACCGCGCGCCTGGTGTCCGCAGAAAGTAGGTGGGATTCGATTGCCCGCCCTCGAATTGGCGGATCTCGACGGGTCCCTTGAATCCCGCGAGGCGAGATGCGAGGTACGACTCCAGCGCCGCGGCATCCAGCTCGTGGCCGCTGCGAACACTGGTCGTCTGTTTGAGCGCGAGATCGCTCGACATTGCTATGGAACGGCGATCGTTTCTCCCGAACGAAGCGGCGTGTGGACCGGGAGCCGCCGCGCCTTGGTCGCCTGCTCGAAGCTGTACCCGATCGCCAGCAATCGCGCTTCGCTGAACGCCGGGCCAAGGAACGAAATGCCGACCGGCAAATCATCCGTCGTGAATCCCGCCGGAACGATCAGATCCGGGAAGCCGGAGAGATTGGCCAGGTTCGAGCCCGTCGACGCCGCGCCGCCCGGCGGTTCCGCCGGAGCGGAGATCTGCGCGGGCCGCCGCGAGGCCGTCGGATACACGATCGCATCGAGCTTGTCCGCCTGGAGCACGCCGCTCAAGACGGCGCGGACCAGCGGCAATGCGTGATCGCGTACGGAGGTGTATTGATAGGCGTTGACGGTGCCGCTGCCCGACTCACGAACCATCAGCGTCCAGCGCCCAGGATTCGGTCCAGCGCCGTCGGGACGCAGTGAGTTGATGGCGCGGGCCCGATCGAGCAGGTCATTGATGTTCTTGGGATACTTCGGATTCAGCGTCTTCAGATAGTCGGCGATTTGCACCACGAACTCGGGGTAGCGAATCGCGTTGTAGTACTCGCCCTTCGCGTCGAGCAGCCACCTCGGGAGGCGGACGTCGACAATGGTCGCGCCTTGTTTGCGCATGGCGTCGAGTGACGCTTCCATCACCCAATCCACGTCACCGTCCTGGCCCATGAAGTCGCGCGCGACGCCGAGGCGCGCGCCCTTCAGCGCGTCCGTCTTCAGTGCTTGCGTGTAGTCGGCCTGGCCGCGCCCGTCGCCGGCTTTCGTGGCCGCGTCGGCAGGATCGACGCCCGCGATCACGCTCAACATCGCGGCGACGTCGTAGACGCTGCGTGCCATCGGACCGACGGTATCGAACGTCAGCGCCAACGGGATCACGCCATCGCGGCTCACCAGCCCCATGGTCGTTTTCAAGCCGGCGATGCCGTTGGCCGTTGACGGACCGCGAACCGAGCCGCCGGTGTCAGTGCCGAGACCGGCCATCGCAAACGCGGCGGCGATCGACGCACCAGTACCGCCGGAGGAACCTGAGGGCGAACGGGTGAGGTCGTGGGGATTGAGGATCTGACCGCCAAGCGAGCTATGTGCCGCGCCAGACGCGAACTCAGACAAGTTCACTTTCGCGACGATGACCGCGCCGGCCTCACGCAACTTCTTCACGACAAACGCATCGTCCGGCGGCATCGAACCTTCGAGGAGCAACGATCCGCCGGTCGTGGGCAGATCGGCCGTGTCGATGTTGTCCTTCAGCACGATGGGGATGCCGTGCAACGGCCCGCGTGCTCCCTTGGTCTTGCGCTCGACATCGAGGGCTCGCGCGGTTTCCAGGGCCTTGGGATTCACGGTGATGACGGCGCGCAGCGCCGGCCCCTTCCGATCGAAGGCATCGATGCGCGACAGGAACATCTGCGTCAGGCGCTCGGACGTCAACGTCCCCTTCGCCAGCGCCGCGTTGATATCGGCAATGGTCGCAACGTCGAGATCAATCGTCTTCTGCGCAGCCGGCGTAACACCAAGAAGCGCGACGATCAAGGCTGCGGCAACGGCTCGCACGAGGCTTTTCATGGCGGTCACTTTACCGCACCAGGACCCTGTTAATATCCCGCTCATGACACGCATGACTCGATTCGCTATTCCGGTCGTCGTGGTGGGCCTCGCGGCGACGCTGTCAGGGCAGCCGCAGCCCGCGCTGTCGATCGACACGCTGATGGCGACCCCGTTCCCCACCGATCTCGTCGCCGCTCCGACCGGCGGAACGATTGCATGGGTATCGAGCAACAGCGGCGCCCACAACATCCTTTCGGCGCAGGGACCCGACTACAAGTGGCGCGCCGTGACGACCTACACCGGCGACGATGGGTTGTGGATCACCGACGTGAATTTCACGAGCGATGCGAAGACGATTGTCTTCGTGCGAGGCGACGGCGCAAACCGGCAAGGCGAGTCGCCCAATCCGGCACAACTCCAGGACGGCACGGAGCAAGCCGTGTTCGCGGTGCCGCTGTCAGGCGGCGCACCGAAACGACTGGGACCGGGCAACGGACCTGTGCCCTCACCGAAGGGCCAGCGGATCGCGTGGATATCGCGCGGCCAGATCTGGAGCGCCGACCTGGCGACCGCAGATGCCCCTGCTCGACTCGTCAACGCCCGCGGCAGCGCGTCGGCGCTGGCGTGGTCGCCGGATGGATCGATGCTGGCCTTCGCCAACGGCCGCGGCACTCACAGCTACATCGGCGTGTTCACGCTGGCCACGCGTGAACTTCGCTACCTCGACCCGTCACTGGATCGCGACGGCAATCCGGTATGGTCGCCGGACGGCACTCGCATCGCGTGGATCCGTCAGTTCGCCGCTCCGCGGCCGCCGATGTTTTCGCCGCGGCGGACAGTCGACGAGCCGTTTTCGCTTCGTGTCGCCGATGTGAAGAGCGGCGTCGCGCGCCAGGTGTGGAGAGGCGATAAGGGCTACGGCAGCGCGTTTCAGAACGTCGTCGCCGACAGCCAGCTGTTCTGGGGCGAGGGCGACCGCTTAGTGTTCCCCTGGGAGAGGGACGGCTGGCTGCACCTCTATTCGGTGCCGGCCGCGGGCGGCACCGCGGCGCTGCTGACGCCCGGAAACTTCGAAGTCGAGTACGTGAACATCTCGCCGGATCGGACGCGGATCATCTACAACTCGAATCAGGACGACATCGATCGGCGCCACATCTGGACCGTTCCCGTGGACGGCTCCGCCCGGCCCGCGCGAAGCGCGATGAAGTCGAACGGCAGCGAATGGCAGGCGTCGATCACGAGCGACGGTCACGTGGCCGCTTTGCACTCGAGCGCAACCATGCCGCCGCACGCAGTGGTCATCAAATCGGACGGACAGACGCAGTCGCTGCTCGACAACATGCCCGCCGGCTTCAACGCCGATGCGCTGGTCACGCCGCAGGCCGTGACGATCACGGCCACCGACGGCATGCCCATCCCCGGGCAACTATTCGTGCCGAAGGATCTCAAGGCGGGCGACCGGCGGCCAGCGCTGATCTTCTTCCACGGCGGCTCCCGCCGGCAGATGCTCCTCACCTGGCACTACAACTACTACTACCGCAACGCCTACGCGATGAATCAGTGGCTGGCGAGCCAGGGGTACATCGTGCTGTCAGTCAATTACCGCAGCGGCATTGGCTACGGGATGGAGTTCCGCGAGGCACTCAACTACGGCGCCTCAGGCGGCGCCGAGTTCAACGACGTAATGGGTGCCGGATTGTTCATGAAGGCGCGCGCGGATGTCGATCCGAAGCGCATCGGGCTGTGGGGCGGATCCTACGGCGGCTATCTCACCGCGATGGGGTTGGCGCGCGCATCGGATCTGTTTGCGGCCGGCGTGGACTTCCATGGCGTGCACGACTGGAACCAGGGCATCCGCACGTTCATCCCGGACTACAACGTGCTCGAGAATCCTGAGTTTGCGCGTCGCGCGTTCGCGGCCTCTCCGCTCTCAACGGTCGACGGCTGGAAGTCTCCGGTGCTGCTGATTCACGGAGACGACGACCGCAACGTGTCGTTCATCGAGTCGATCAACCTGATCACGGAACTGCGTAAGCGCAACGTCGAGGTCGAGCAACTGGTGTTCCCAGACGAAGTTCACGATTTCCTGCGGCACCAGAACTGGGTGCGCGGCTACAAGGCGACAGCGGAGTTCTTCAACCGCCGCTTCCGGATGCGGACGAACTAGAACCGGTCTGGCCGGGCCGTCTCCCAGGCCCGGCCGATGCTGCCGTTGACGCTGCCAGTGAGCAGCGCGCCCGGCTCGATTGACGGGTAGATCTCGTGATAGCTGCGAACTTCGCCGGAATTGACTCGGCGCATGACGAACCACGGCTTGAGATCGCGAGGCTGATGGAAGCCCGCGGCGCCCAGCACCTCGAAGAAGCTCTTCACCGTCTCGCGGTGAAAACGAGCCACACGTTCTGACTTGTCACCCACGTGGAGCCCCTGCACCAGGTGAGGATCCTGCGTCGCGACGCCGGTCGGACACCGGTTGGTGTTGCAGCGCAATGCCTGGATGCAGCCAATCGCAAACAGCATGGCGCGAGCGGCGTTGCACATGTCGGCGCCGAGCGCGACCTTGGTCGCGATCTGGAAGCCGGTGTTCACCTTTCCCGAAGCGATGATGCGGATGCGATCGCGCAGTCCGGCGCCGACGAGCGCGTAGTGCACGAACGACAACCCTTCGCAGAGCGGCGTGCCGACGGAATCCGAAAACTCCATCGGCGCGGCGCCGGTGCCGCCTTCCGCGCCGTCAACCGTAATGAAGTCCGGCGTAATGCCGGTCTCGAGCATCGCCTTCACGATCCCGAGGAACTCGTGACGCTTGCCGACACAGAACTTGAACCCGACGGGCTTGCCGTCAGAGGCGTCGCGCAACGTCTTGAGGAACGTCAGCAAGCCTGACGGCGTCGAGAACGCTGTGTGCGCAGGCGGAGAGATGACGTCCTCGCCTGGCACGACGCCGCGGATCTCGACGATCTCCGGCGTCAACTTGGCCGCGGGGAGGATGCCGCCGTGGCCAGGCTTGGCGCCCTGCGACAGCTTGACCTCGATCATCTTTATCGACGGCAGCGTGGCACGCTTGCGGAACTCGTCGATGCTGAAGCGGCCATCCGGCGTGCGGGCGCTGAAGTAGCCGGTGCCAATCTGCCAGATCAAGTCGCCTCCAGGCTCGAGATGGTACGGACTCAGTCCGCCTTCGCCAGTGTTGTGCGCGAACCCGCCCATCCGCGCCCCGGTGTTCAGGGCGAGCACCGCGTTCTTGCTCAACGAGCCGTAGCTCATCGCCGAGACGTTGAGCATCGACGCCGCGTATGGCTTGAGGCAGTCGGGGCCACCGACCAGCACGCGGCTGACGCTTTCATCGGGATGCACGGGCGCCAGCGAGTGATTGATCCACTCGTAGCCCACCGCGTAGACATCGCGCTGAGTGCCGAACGGCAACGTGTCCAGATCACCCTTTGCCCGCTGATACACGACAGATCGGTCGTTGCGGCTGAACGGGCGCCCGTCGTGGTTGCTCTCGACGAAGTACTGATTGATCTCCGGACGAATCTGCTCGAGCAGGTAGCGACCGTGACCGATGACGGGAAAATTGCGGCGGACGGCCTGCTTGGTCTGAACCATGTCCGCGATGCCGCGGAGAATGATCGGGACGACGAGGACGAGGGCCCAGAGAACGGACGGCCACACCACGCCAACGCCGGCAATGGTCACCAGGGTGGCTCCGGACGTGACGAGAAAGGCGCGCCTCATGCCTCAGCAATCGGCAACAGCTGCGCAGAGGTTGAAAAAACTGCCGCCAGTGCGATGTTTGGGGTCAGGCCCCAGCTACAACTCGGCCGGACTCGTGGCCGCCGAGGATGTCGACGAGGCGTCCCGCGGTCGTGGCCACCACGTGCTCGAGCTGCGCCCTGGAGACATCGATCGGCGCATACACAACCACCAGCAACTCTGTGGCCGCCGGCGTCACCATGGTGCGCGCGGAGTCGGACGTCGGGTTACCAAAGGGGCCGATGCGATCGGCAACCGTGATGCGCCCGCCGACATTGACGTCGTCCTTGCGGATGCCCGGATACGACTCCCCTTCCGCGCCGAGTCTCATCGTCACCGGACCGGACACTTTCGAGAAATCGTAGAGGCCGTACGGCATCTGGAACTCAAGCGAGCACCAGTTCACGATGTCGACCGCGGAGTTGATCCGGGGAATGGTGTCGCCCTTGCGGACGCGGCGGAGCAACGCTTCGTTCGAGGGTCGCGTCTTGGTGGGATCAATGCCGACTTTCTTGTACATCGTCCGCACCGATGCCACTTCCGCGGGCGGCGTGATGCGAACGCGCGCTTCGGCTTCAGCGAGCAGCGGATCAAGGCGGTGCTCGTGCGCGACCACGGTCGCTCCGGACCACCCAATCACGGCCGGGCGGACGATGGAAGCGAGTTCAGGGGAGAGAGAAAACTCCATCGTGATCCTAGTGGACAGCGGCTTCCGCTTCGACCGGTGGACGAACCACTTCCCTTACACGATCCGCAAATTGTCGAACCTGCTCGACGGATGGTTCCGCATTCGCCGCGGTCTCGATCGGGTCGTGCACGATCAACGTCACGTGGCCGGGACGCGTCGTCAACTCGCCCTTTTTCATGACGTGGCGGCTGCCGACAACCGAGATCGGAACGATCGGAAGGCCGGCCTGCATGGCGAGCATGATACTGCCGCCCTTGAACTTGCCCATGTAACCGTCCCGGCTGCGCGTGCCCTCGGGAAACACGATCAGCGACAAACCGTTCGACGTCAGGCGGCTCGCCCATCCGAAGATGCCGGCGCGATCCGGCTTGCTGCGATCGACCAGCATGTGACCGGTCCGCTTGAGGTGGGGTCCCAGCATCGGGAAATTGCCGAGCGACTCTTTGGCGATGATGCGCAGTTGAAACGGGATGCTCCAGAACAGGCACGGGATGTCGTAGATGCTCTGGTGGTTGGCCACAAAGACGTAGGTCTTGCCGGGCACGATCCGCTCGAGACCCTTCACCGTGACACTGACACCGGTGGTGGCGAGGATCAACCACGACCACACGCGCGCGCATCCGTGGGCGAAGTGCCCCCGCCGATCGAAGAAACTCGACGTGATCGACGCGATGCCGAGCACGATCGTGTAGACCGCGATCGTGGGGATCAGCCAGAAAACGGTACGGAACCAGTGGAAGGACACGCGGGCCTACAGGCTAACAGGCCAACGGGCCAACAGGCGAGTACACGGCGGCCTAACGATCCTTCGCGACGATCGGCGACGGCGGCGCGACGGACTGGGTCGTGCCGGTCGACGGCGTCGAACCTGCGGCCGGGATCTGGACCGCCGATTGCTTCGATGGCGACGCGGAAGGCGCGGACGCCTGCGCGCCGCCCGGCTCGAGATAGCGTCCGAAGATCATTTTGCCGGCGGTGGTCTGCAGCACGCTGGTCACGACAATGTCGATGGTCTTGCTGATCATCTTGCGCGCGTTGTCGACGACCACCATGGTGCCGTCGTCCAGGTAGGCGACGCCCTGGTTGTATTCCTTGCCTTCCTTGAGGATGAACACCTTCATCAACTCGCCAGGCAAGACCACCGGCTTCAAGGCGTTCGCGAGCTCGTTGATGTTGAGCACGTCGACGCCGCGCAACTGCGCGACCTTGTTGAGGTTGAAGTCGTTGGTGACGATCTTGCCGGTCAGCGTGCGCGCGAGTTCGATCAGCTTGAGGTCGACTTCGCGCACGTCCGGAAAGTCGACGTCCGAGATCAGCACGTCCACCCCGGACATCTTCTGCATCTTCTGGAGAATGTCGAGGCCACGGCGGCCGCGATTGCGCTTCATCGAATCCGACGAGTCGGCCACCAGTTGTAATTCCTTGAGCACGAACTGCGGCACGACCAGCGTGCCGTCAATGAAACCCGTCTCGCACAGGTCGGCTACACGGCCGTCGATGATCACCGACGTGTCGAGGATCTTGTAGTGGCGCTCGGGTCCCGCATTGCGGAACAACGAGATCAGGCGTGACGGCTCGAGCCACTCCCCCTTCCGGCCGCCGATGACCAGCCCGAGGTAGGGGAAGACGAGCAGGATGAAGCTGTGCAGGAACGCGACCCGCTGGTCGCCATGGTCGACCCAGAACAGCGCGGCACTGATGCCCTTGGCGAGCAGCAGGCCGGCGGCGCCACCGATGAAGGCGCCGAGCATGTGGGTGACGGCGGTGTTGCGGAGCTGCCACTCGAAGGCGACCGACAGCGCGCCGAGCACCAGGCCGAACGCCGTATTGATAAAGGGATCTGTGCTGATGGGCCGCAGCATGTAGGCGGAGTACGCCACGGCAGCGATGAAACCGATCCGCGCGAGTAGGAACCAGGCCATATATATCAGCGTTGCTTTACCGGGCTCCGCCCGGCGGGACCCGCGCCTGTTATTTCTGTATGAGGGGGCGCGGAGATTATCCGGCAACGTTAGAACTGGCGGGGTGACGGCGTCAACCTAATAGCGCCGCAGAAACCAGGGCCACAGAAAGCCCAGAAAGCTCAGACCAACAAATTATCCAGCGCCTCGCCGACTGACCGGACGCCAACGAGTTCAGCTTTTCCCATGGCTTCACTCGCGTCCATGTTTGACGCGGGCAGGACGATGCGGGTGAAGCCCATTTGCTCGGCTTCGCGGATGCGAAGGGCGGCCTGGGCGACGCCCCGAATCTCGCCTCCGAGTCCAACTTCGCCGAATACCGCGGTGCCCTGCGGGATCGGACGGTTGCGCGTGCTCGAGGCGACCGCCGCAACGATCCCGAGGTCCACGGCGGGCTCGTCGATGCTCATGCCACCCGCGATGTTCACGAACACATCGTCGGACACCAGGTGCAGGCCGGCTCGCTTCTCGAGCACGGCAAGCAGCAGCGACAGGCGGTTCTGATCGATGCCCACCGCCATGCGGCGTGACTGGCCATAGTTACTGGTGCTGACAAGCGCCTGCACCTCGACGAGCAGCGGACGCGTGCCTTCGAGACAGCACAACACCGCTGAACCGGGCGACGCCACGGGCCGCTCGGCGAGAAACAGGGCCGAGGGATTCGGCACCGGCCGCAAGCCCGCGCCCGTCATTTCAAATACGCCCAACTCGCTCGCGGCGCCAAAGCGGTTCTTCACCGCGCGCACGACGCGATGCGAATGATGACGCTCCCCTTCGAAGTAGAGGACGGTGTCCACGACGTGCTCGAGCGCCTTGGGACCCGCAAGGCTGCCATCCTTGGTGATGTGCCCCACCAGGAATGTCGGGATGTTGTGTCCTTTCGCGGTGAACAGGAATTGCGTGGCCGCTTCGCGGACCTGGCCGATGCTGCCAGGCGCGGACTGGAACTTGAGTGAGAAGACCGTCTGCACGGAATCGATGATCATCAGCTGCGGTTTGACCCGGCCGATCTCTTCAAGGATCCGCTCGATGCACGTCTCGGCGAGCAGATACAGCGGCGCGTCGCCGATGCCGAGGCGATCGCCGCGCGCCTTGATCTGATGCTCGGACTCCTCGCCGGACGCGTAGAGCACCGGCCCGACGTTGTGCGCAAAATTCGCGGCGGCCTGCAGCAGCAGCGTGGACTTGCCGATGCCCGGCTCGCCGCCGAGCAGCATCAACGAGCCTGGGACAATACCACCGCCGAGGACGCGGTCGAATTCGCTGATGCCGGTGGTGATGCGATCGGCCTTCGACGCCTCGATCTCCGCATAGCGCTTCGCACCCGGTGTCTCAACGCCAGGCATTGCGTAGCGATGCGTGGTCGGTCCGCCCATCAGGCCTTCGGACGGCCGTTCTTCAACAAACGAGCTCCACGCGCCGCAGTCGTCGCACTTGCCCTGCCACTTGGGGCGCTGCACGCCGCACTCCTGGCACACGAAGACTGGTTTGGGTTGCTTACTCATATTTCCGTTCCACGCGCGCACCGAGCCGGCAGAGGATTTCGTACGGGATGGTGCCGATCCAATCGGCCATCTCCCTGGCGTCGATGGCCTTGTCGCCTTGCGAGCCGAGAAACACCACCTCGTCGCCGGTGCTGACGCCGTCGATCTCCGTCACATCCGCGGTGAGCATGTCCATGCTGACCGCGCCGACGATCTTCGCGCGCTGGCCGCGGATCAGCACGCAGCCGTGATTTTCGAGGCGGCGATCCAGACCGTCAGCGTATCCCGCCGGAATGACAGCTAAGGTCACGGGGCGATCCGCGACGAATCGCCCTCCGTAGCCGACCGTCTCCCCTACGCGCACGCCCTTCACGGCGACGACGCGGCTGGTCAGCGAAATGACGGGCTTGAGGTCGAGCGTCGATCCCAGGGGCGGCGGCACGATGCCGTAGAGCAACAGGCCCGGGCGGACGAAGTCGTACCAGACACGCGAATCGCGGAGCAGGGCGGCGGAGTTCGCCGCATGACGCAGTCGCGGGCCCGCACCGAGCTCATCAAGCGCTCGTGAAGCGGCTTCGAATCGCGTGCGCTGCAGCTCGAACAGCTTGTGTCCAGGCTCGTCGGCGGTTCCAAAGTGCGTGTGCACCGCATCGAGCGTGAGGTTGGGGCTGGCCAGCAACTCGGGCAACGTGCGGCGCAGGTTGTCGTGGCGGAAACCGAGACGGTTCATCCCCGTGTCGATCTTCAAGTGGTAACGGAGGTTGGCGCCGCGCTTCGCCGCGCCGGCCTGGAGTGCGTGCCCCGCTGCGGGGCTGGAAATCGTGGGCGTCAGGTCGAAATCAAACACACCATCGAGATCGCTGACGCTGAGCGCGCCGAAGATCAGGATCGGGACACGGATGCCGGCCTTGCGCAGATCGACGCCCTCTTCAATATCGGCGACCGCGAGCATGTTCGCGCCGGCCGTCTCGAGTGCCGCGGCAACGCGGCGCGCGCCGTGCCCATACGCATTGGCCTTGACGACGGCGATGACGCTCGGCGGAATGGCCGGGCCGCCGCGACCGGCAGCGCGATTGAGTCCGGACTCGTGCGCGAGGTACGCGCCGATGGCTTTGAAGTTGGATTCGAGCGCGTTCAGATCGACACGCGCGGTTGTGCAGCGGACCACAAGGAGATTATCTCGCGATCTTGTGACTTGATGATCTGAAGATCGATCTCAGGATCTGAAGATCTGGCGATCCAAAGATCGATCTCCAGATCTCAAGATCGCGACTGTCGCGAGGTCTTACTCCCCGTCCGTCCACCCACCGGTGGCGAGGTTGCCGAAGCGCGTCTGCTCGCGGATGAAGGCGAGCTTCACCGTGCCGGTCGGGCCGTTACGCTGCTTGGCGATGATGATCTCCGCGATGCCGTCGGAGTCCGACGGCTGGTCGTCGAGCTTGTACATCTCCTCGCGGAAGATCAGCATGACGACGTCGGCGTCCTGTTCGAGTGCGCCTGATTCGCGGAGGTCTGAGAGCATGGGGCGCTTGTCGGAACGCGCTTCCGGGGCGCGCGACAACTGCGACAGCACGACGATCGGGACGCTCAGCTCTTTGGCGAGGCCCTTGAGCGATCGCGAGATCGACGCCAGTTCGAGGGTGCGGTTCTCGAAGCGTCCGCGCCCCGTCATCAACTGAATATAGTCAATGGCCAGCACGCTCAAGCCGTGTTCGGCCTTGAGGCGGCGAGCCTTGGCACGCATTTCCAGCACGCCGATGCCGGCGGTGTCGTCGACGAACAACTTCGCCGCGCTGAGCGACTCCATCGCGTGCGTGATCTGGCCGTATTCTTTCTGCCCGATCTGGCCGCTGAGCAGGCGGTACATGTCGATCTTCGCTTCCGATGCGAGCATACGCATGAACAGCGATTCCTTCGACATTTCGAGGCTGAAGAACCCGGCGACGCCGCCGCTGGTGGCCACGTTCTGGCAGATGTTGAGCACCAGGCTGGTCTTGCCCATCGACGGACGGGCCGCGACGATGACCAGGTCGCCGGGCTGCAGGCCGCGCGTCTTGCGATCGATGTCGTCGAACTTGGTCGGCACGCCAGTGATGAACGTCTTGTGCTCGAACAGCTTCTCCATCTTGGGGAAGCTTTCGCGCACCAGTTGCTCCATCGACACGAAGCCCGCCTTGACGCGATCTTCCGCGACGGCGAAGATCGCGCTCTCCGCCTCATCGAGGATGAGGTCGGCTTCCTGGTCGGCTTCGTACGCGGTACCGAGGATCTTGTTGGCGGAGAAGATCAGGTTACGGAGCGTCGCCTTCTCCTTGACGATCTGCGCGTAGTACTCGACGTTGGTCGAACGCGGCACGCCGTCCACCAGCGACGCGATATACGCCGGCCCGCCGACTTCCTCGAGCTCGCCCGACCGCTCGAGTTCCTCCTTCAGCGTGACGAGATCGATCGGCTGGCTGCGCTCCGACAGGTCGCTCATCCGCTCGAAGATGCGCCGATGCGCATCGCGGAAGAATGATTTCGGGTCGATGACGGCCGCGGCGACGTTCATGGCCTCGTTGTCGATCAATACGGCGCCCAGCACCGAGCGCTCCGCCTCGAGGTTATGCGGCAGCGAGCGTTGCGCGGCGGGAGGTGCGGTCTCTGGCGGCATTGCGAAGGGCCATTATGGTTTCCAAAACGGAAACCTCTTGGGCAATGAAAAAGGCCGAACGCAACATATTGCGTCCGGCCTTTATTTTTTGTTCTCGGTCAGTCGCCTGATCCGCCTTCGCTTGGGGAGCTACGGCGGGGACCGGTTACTCCTTGACGACCGTGATCTTGAGCTGCGCCGTGACGTCGCGGTGGAGCTTGACGGGCACGTGCGACTCGCCGAGCGCGCGGATCGCATCCGGGAGCAGAATCTTGCGACGATCGACGTCGAAGCCCTTTTCCTTCAGCAGGTCCGCGATGTCGGCGTTGGTGACCGAGCCGTACATCGTGTCGTTGTCGCCGACCTTGCGCGAGATCTGCAGGTCGAGCGCCGCCAGACGATCGGCAATCGCTTCCGACGCGCCGCGCTCTTCCGCTTCACGCGCCTCGACGATCTTCCGTTCGCGCGCGATGCGCTCCTTGTTGGCGTCCGTAGCCGGCAACGCGAGGTTGCGCGGCAGCAGGTAGTTGCGGGCGTAGCCGGCGGCGACCTTGACGACTTCGCCGCGCTTGCCCAGGTTGTCCACGTGATCCCGGAGAATGACTTCCATGTTCCTGTTCTCCCTTAGTCCGCTGCGTACGGCAGCAACGCGAGCTGGCGGGCGCGAACGATGGCGACGCGCAGGCCACGCTGATGCTTGGCGCACGTGCCGGAAATACGGCGCGGCAACACCTTGCCACGCTCGGGGACGAAGCCGCTCAGCAACTTGACGTCCTTGTAGTTGATGTCGTCGATCTTGTCAGCGCAGAACTTGCACACCTTGCGGCGGCGGAAGAAACCACCACCGCGCTGGCGCGCGCCGCCCTTGCCGTCTTTGTCGCCGGCCTTGCCACGTCCGCCGGGACCGCTCTTCTTAGGACCACCAAATGCCATGATGCTTACGCCTCCATGTCGGCGCCATCGAACATCATGTCGCCTGAATCATCGTCGTTTTCACCCTGCGGACCTTCACCCGGCTGCCGGTCTGGCGGCAGGCCACGGGCCACGCGGCGGCGCCGCGACTCCTCGGTGCGCTTGGTGCGGGCGCGCTCGGCCTTGATCGTCGCTTCGTCGACGCGGACGATCAGGTGGCGCAACAGGCCTTCGGTCACCTTCAAGCGGCGATCGATTTCCTTCATCAGCTCGGCGCTGCCGGTGATCACCTCGAGGACGTAGAAGCCCTCCTTGTGATTGCCGATCTCGTAGGCCAGCTTGCGGCGGCCCCACGGCAGTGCGTTCTCGGTCTTGTCGATGGTGCCGCCCAGGCGCTCGACGATTTCAGCGACCTGCTTGTGCATGTCGTTGACCTCGCTCTCGCTGGCGTCCGGCTTCATGACGTAAATCAGCTCGTACGTACGGTTCATACTGCTCCTTGTGGATACCGTACGATCTCGGATTTCGGATCGTGTGGATCTCGGACTACTTCTCGATCGACCGATCTTCCGAAATCCGCTCGATCCGAGATCCGAAATCGTACAGCAGCCCCGCAGGGGGCAAGGAGATTCCGCAGCCTATTCCGCGGAGTCTTCTCTCGTTTGTTCCGCTGCGTTGAACACGTTCATCACGCGTTCGATGCCGTCGGAGAGAAACACCTCCGTGGCATCGGCGGCCCGCAGCACGGCCGCCGAAACTGTGTCGCGCTCGTCCGGTTCGAACCGGCCCAGCACGTGATCCGCCAGGTCGCGGCGGTGTCCCTTAATGACATCGCCGCCGCGTCCGACTCCGATACGCATGCGCGGAAACGCCTGCGTCGCGAGGGACTGAATGATCGACTTCAGTCCGTTGTGCCCGCCGGCGCCGCCATCACGCCGCGCGCGCAATCGACCTACCGGCAGCGCCACGTCGTCGGTGACGACGAGGATGTCCGCCGGCTCGATCTTGTAATAGCCGCACAGGCCAACCACGGCCTGCCCGCTGAGATTCATGAACGTCAGCGGCTTGGCGAGAATTACCGACTCGCCCGCCGCTGAGGTCTTGACGTGCAGCGCGTCGAACTTCTCGCGCCACTGATCCGCCACCCGCCAGCGTTCGGCGAGCGCATCGATCACTTCGAAGCCGACGTTGTGCCGCGTATTCCGATACTCGGATCCGGGATTGCCAAGACCCACAATCAACTTCATGTCGGTTCCCGGCCCTCCGCCCGCGGCTGCCGTTACTTCTTCTTGTCGTCCTTCTTCGCGTCCGCCGCCTTGGCGTCGCCTTCCTTGTCGGTCTTGCCCTTCTTCATGACTTCGGGCTCGGCCGCGCCGGCGGTTGCTGCCGCGGCACCTTCAGCAGGCGTCGCTTCCTCGGCCACCTTGATGGCGATCACGTGGAGGATCATCAGGTCGGCGTCGGTCACCGGCGACCATGCCGCATTCGCGGCGAGGTCGCGCACGTGCACGGCGTCACCGATGCCCAGGTTCGTGATGTCGACTTCGATGGTGTCCGGGATGTTCGCCGGCAGCACTTCCACTTCGATTTCGCGATGCACGAAGTCGAGCACGCCGCCGTCGACCTTCACGCCGCGCGATTCGCCGCGCAGGGAGATCGGCACAGTGACCTTGATCTTGCGGTCCATGTTGACGCGGTAGAAGTCGGCGTGCAGCGGGTGATGCGTGATCGGATCGAGCTGCACGTTCTTCGCCAGCACGCGGGCTTCGCCGCCGCCCTCGACCTTGAGGGTGATCAGGGTATTGAAGCCGGATGCCGAATGGAGGATGCGGAGGAACGGCTTCGGATCGACCGAGACGGACTCGGGAGCCGGGGCATCACCGATCTTCTGGGCGCCGTAGACCGTTGCCGGAATGCGTCCTGCCGCACGGAGGCGACGGGCTTCGTTCTTACCCTTGGTGTTGCGCTTGACTGCGTCGAGAGTGGCGTCCATGAACCTGCACTGACCTTTCTCGGGCTTCGGTTTCCCCTACACCCTTTGCCGATTAATACGACGACGAACCTAAGGGTTCGCCGCTACACGAACAACGACGAGACGGAGGTTTCCTCGTGGATGCTGCGAATCGCCTGGCCGAGCAGCCGGGCCACAGACAACACAACAATCTTCTGGCACTTGGCACGTTCCGCGGTCAGCGGAATCGTGTTGGTGATGATCAACTTGTCGAGCGGCGACTTTTCGATGCGATCGATCGCCGGGCCTGACAGCACGCCGTGAATGGCGCAGGCCAGCACGCGTTCGGCGCCGTTGTTCTTGAGCGCCTGCGCGGCCTTCTGGATGGTGCCCGCGGTATCGATGATGTCGTCGGCGATGACGCAGGTGCGGCCCGCGACTTCACCGATCACGTTCATGACTTCGGCGGTGCCGTCTTCGCTACGGCGCTTGTCGATGACCGCCAGTTCCGCGTCGAGGCGCTTGGCATACGCGCGCGCGCGCTCGGCGCCGCCGGCGTCCGGCGCCACGATCGTCAGCTTTTCGTACGACTGGCGCGAGAGGTAATCGATGATCACCGGCGCGGCGAACAGGTGATCCACCGGCAGGTCGAAGAAGCCCTGGATCTGCGCCTTGTGCAGGTCCATGGTCAACACACGGTTGACGCCGGACGCGGTGAGCACGTTGGCTACCAGCTTCGCGGAAATCGGAACGCGCGGCTTGTCCTTGCGATCCTGGCGCGCGTAGCCGTAATACGGAATGACGGCGGTGATGCGCGCGGCTGACGAGCGACGGAACGCGTCCGTCATGATCATCAGCTCCATCAGGTGCTCATCGACGGGCGCACAGGTCGGCTGCAGGATGAACACGTCCGTACCGCGGATGTTCTCGTCGATCTGAAACGACACTTCGGTATCGGGAAACCGGCGCAGGCGTGCTTGTCCGGGTTCCACTCCAAGGAACTCGGCAATCTCAGCCGCAAGCTGCGGGTGAGCGCTACCAGAGAAAACTTTCAGTTCTCCGAATCCGGTCGGTCGCATAAGCAAGTTAGAAGTGAGAAGCAAGAAGTGAGAAGAAGAAGCCGATCGTCCGAGCTTCTGACTTCAATACTTCCAACTTCCGACTTCGCAAAACTGGTTGGGGCGGAAGGATTCGAACCTTCGAATACCGGCTCCAAAGGCCGGCGCCTTACCGCTTGGCCACGCCCCAACACCCTCACTTCGGGGCCCCCACTACACGTGCTCTGCGCAGTGGGGTGGAAACTCTTATCGTAGCCTACTTTAGAGGACTTGCGCCAGCCTGCGTGCGTAGTCGCGGCGGCTCAATGTGCGGGTGTGGAGCGATAACCATCCGGGCCTGGCCAGGTCGTTCGCAGTTCTGCGCGCGGCGTCACCACGCTCGAACAGGCCAAATACCGCGGATCCGGAGCCGGACATGGCGGCGAACGTGGCTCCGGCATCGAGCAGCGACTGCCGGATCCGGCCGATCGCCGGATGATGACGGACGACGGGAATTTCCAGATCGTTCCGGAGCGTGGCCGACCAGGCGGGCCAGCCAGGCGGGATCCGGCGAGGCGCCGGCTCCTTCACCACGCGCCGCGTTTCATCGTCGTGCCACTTATATGCATCGGCCGTCGCCACCCCGAAACCGGGACGCAGGATCACGACATGGACAGACGGCATGTCCGCCAGCGGATAGATGTCGTCGCCGCGGCCGAGACCGAGCGCGGTGCCGCCGACCAGGAAATACGGAACATCGGCGCCCAGACGCGAGGCGATCCGCGTCAGCGTTGGCAAATCGAGTTCGAGTTTCCACAACTTGTTCAACGCGAGAAGCGTCATCGCCGCGTTCGAGCTCCCGCCGCCGAGCCCGGCTTCCGACGGCACGCGCTTGCGCAAGTCGATCAGGATGCCGCGCGGCGCGGTGGACTTGCCCGTCGCCACGCGATGCAGGAGCGACGCCGCTTTCCACACCAGGTTGCGGTGATCGGTTGGAATGTCGGGCTCATCGCACACGACTTGCAGCGGACCGCGACGTGCCGACACGGTGACGCTATCGAACAGGGCCAGCGATTGAAACACGGTCTTCAGGTCGTGATACCCATCCGGCCGCGTGCCCAGCACGCGGAGGTCGAGATTGATCTTTGCGAATGAGGACAGGCTGACGGACTTCACGGCTTGGTTCGTTCGGCGAGCGGTGCGATCGATCGAAGTTCGTCGAGCGTCATGGGATCGGCGTCAGATGGTACATCAACGGTCCAGGCGCGCTGGTTGATCTGCGTGTTGACCTGCAGTTGCTCCAGGCGCGCGGTGATGTCGATCGCCGCATCGCCGGCGCGGCGGACGCGGACGATGCGCGGGAAGCCGCCGGCGTGGCCTGAATAGTCCACGTGCCACGCACCGTAGTCCGCCGCCGTCAGCACGGGGACGCCATTCTGCGTTCGCAGGTACGCGACGCGATCGGGGCCGACGGTGACGGCCTTCCAGTCACCGCCCCACTGGCGGCCATCGGTGGGCTCGGCACGTTCGACGAGGCATCCGGACATGATCAACCGCAGGTCATCAGCGCCCAGGGCGAGTCCGGTGATGCGCTCGAGCACCTCGCGCACGCCGGTGTCCTTGAGCACGCGGCGCTCGCGCGGCAGCAGCAGCGTCGCCCGTTCATTTCTTCCCGCGAGGATGAAGAACGGCGCGCCAAACGGCGCCACCGCTTCAAGCCGTACGGCACCACCCGGCTCGAGGCCTGTCAGCACGCGACCGCGCACCCGATCGCCGCCGGCGCGCCCCGAAAGCGCCAGCTCGCCTTCGATCGACCGGAAGCCTTTGCAGGACGCCGTGGCCGCCGCGAATGCATCCGCGGCTGTCGGATCAGGAGCAGCAGCACCAGCCGGACGCGGCGGAGCCTTCGCGGCGCACGCTGAGAGCAACACGATCAAGTGCAGAGTGCAGAATGCAGAATGCAGAATCCTCCTCTGCACTCTCAACTCTGCACTCTCCACTCTGCGATCTGCACTCTCACTTCGCCGCCTTGATCTTCTTCTCGAGCGCGGCGCGATCAACGTGCTCGAGATCTCCGGCCAAGGCACGTTGATACGCGGCGACTGCCTCCGCCTTCTTGCCGCTCCTGGCGAGCGCATCGCCGTAGTGGTCCTGGATGACGGAGTTGCCGGGCAGCATCTCCGCCGCCTTCGACAGCGACGCCACCGATTCGGCCGTGCGCCCTTGCTTGAACTGCGCCCATCCCAGCGTGTCGAGGTACGAGGGATTGCCAGGCTCAAGCGCCAGTGCCCGCTGCGCGAGCTCGACCGCTTCAGGCAATCGCAGTCCACGGTCGGCAAGCATGTAGGCGAGCGAGTTCATCGGATCCGCGTTCTCCGGCTCCGCTGCGATCAGCTTGCGGAATTCCTGCTCGGCTTCCGCGAGGCGGCCGCCGCCTTCGTACACATTCGCCACCCGCATCGCGATCGCGCGATCGTCGCCGAACGACTTGCGAGCCTGCTCGAGCAACCGCAGCGCGTCATCCGTGCGCTTCTGATCGGCGTACAGGTCGGCGAGGCCGACCACGAACTCGCGGCTCTGCGGCTGGCCGGCCACGCCGTCTTCGAGCAGCTTGTTGGCCTCCGCCGTCTTGCCCGACTTGAGCAGCGCCTGCGCGCGCAAACGGACCATGCGCGGCTGATTGGGATTGCGAACCAGCGCGTCGCGCGCGATGGCTTCGGCGCGATCGTAGCGCCGGGCCGTCAGGTGTGCCTGCACCAGGTAGGCATCGATCTCGGGGTCACCTGGCGTCAACGACTTCGCCGCCGCGAAGGCCGCGATCGACGCGTCCCAGTTCGCCAGCTGCTGCTGCGCAATGCCAAGCTGCACGAGGACCGCCGCGCCTTCGAACTCGCGGCCCTTCGCGCGCGATGGTTCCTTCACGAGCGGCGTCACAAGGTCGACCAGCCCCTTGTAGTCGTAGCGGTCGAACAGCACCGACGACAGGGCGCGCATGCCGCCGATGTTGGCGGGATCGACCGACATCAACTTGCGCGCGGTCACCTCGGCCGCCTTGTCGTCGCCCGCCGTGCGCTCAGCCGTCGACAACATGTAGAGCAGCCGCGCATCGTTCGGTGACGCCTTGATCAGTTCAGAAAGAAGGGTGCGCGCCTTGCCGGCACCGGCCTCGGTGTTGATCAGCGCGGCGGCGTAGCGAATCTGCAGATCACGGCTTGGCTTCGGCGAGCTGCCGACCGCCTGCTCGTAGGCGCCGGCAGCGTCATCCCATTTGCCCTGTCGCTCGAAAAACTGTCCGAGGGACGAGTAGTAGCGTGGGTCAATCTCGGCGGCCTGCGCCAGCGAGCGCTCCGCTTCGTCGAGACGGCCTTCACTCACCTGCGCCTCGTGCAAGAGCAGCAAGGGCTGCGGCGACCATGGCGCCTGCTGCGCGACCTTCTCGAGGATGGGAATAGCCGCCTCGGCCTTGCCGGCGCGCAGCTGCAGGCGCCCCAGCATCATCTGCAGATTCGGATTGGTGGCCATCAAGGGTGTGCCTTGAATGGCCGAGAGATGTTCAATCGCCGCGTCGCGTGTCGAGGCCGCGGTCTGTCCGGCGGGCGGCGGACCGCCGCCTTCAGCCCAGGTCGAGTAAATCGATCCGAGCGTGTGGTGCGCTTCGACGTTGGTCTTGTCCAACCGCAGCGCTTGCTCGGCGTTCTTCACCGCTTCGGCGGCGCGATCGTTGCGGAAGTAGTAACCGGCAATCTCGGCCGATATCTCTGCGGACTGCGGGTCGAGCTGGCGTGCGCGCTCGAGGGCGGCCAACGCAGCTGGACCATCGCCGGTCGACTCCAGCCGGCGCGCCATCATGAATTCGTACATTGCCTGCGCGCGCGAATCCGGCGGCGGCGTGGCAGTCGTTTGCGCGATCGCCGGCGCGGTCGACAGCACCAGCAACATGGCGGCACCGAGAGACTTCATAACCCGAATCTTATCCGCCTTCGCTCCGTGAACAATAGGAGCTTCGGCGGGACAAGTCCGCCTTCGCTCCGTGAACAACAGGCGCTTCGGCGAGGCAGGCCCGACCTGCTAAACTCTGCAGATGCCTGTTGATGCTGAGCTCCTCGAGATCCTGGCCTGCCCCGCGTGCAAGACGCCCGTCACGCTGGTGAAGGACGGCAAGGCGCTGAAGTGTGGCTCCTGTCACCGGGTCTATCCGATCAAGGACGACATCCCGGTGATGTTGATCGACGAAGCCACGATCGAGAAATAGGCTTCAAGGGTCGCCCCTTGAAGATCCTCATCATCCGCCTGCGCCTGATTGGCGATGTCGTGTTCACGACACCCGCCGTCAGCGCGCTGCGCCGGCAATTCCCCACCGCGCGCATCACTTACCTTGTTGAAGGGCCGTCCGAACCCGTGGTCCGCCATCACCCGGCGATCGATACCGTCATCGTCGTCGAGCGGCCGCGCGGGCTGGCGCGTCTGCGCTACGACCTCGCACTCGCGCAGCGCCTCCGCACTGAACAGTTCGACCTGGTGATCGACCTGCATGGCGGTCCGCGCAGCGGATTCCTGACGTGGGCAAGCGGCGCGAAACAGCGCATCGGCTACGATCTTCCCGGCCGTCGTTGGAGTTACACGACACGCGTGCCGTGGACGCGATCGCTCGTACCGCCCCGCCACTCAGTGCTCAATCAATGGGCGCTGCTCGAACCACTCGGCATTTCGCAGCTCGAACCCGACGTGGATCCGGTGACCATGCCGGTCGATGCCGACGCAGCGGCGCGCGTGGTCTCCAAATTGACCGCCGCCGGGGTCGACGATGCCGCTCGCCTGATCGTCCTGCACGTCAGCGCCGGCAATCCATTTCGACGATGGCCGGCAGAGTCGTTTGCATCCGCCGCGGCATCGCTCGCGATGGCGGATGCCTCACGGCGCATCATCATCACGTCGGGGCCGTCCGAAGCGGATGCCGCGGAGGCGGTGGCCGAAGATGCCCGGCGCCGTGCGGGTCATGCCGGCCACAGGATCATTCGCACCGCCGAGTTCGATCTGTCGGAACTGCGCGCCCTCGTGGATCGCGCGGCGCTCTACATTGGCGGCGACAGCGGCCCCATGCATGTCGCGGCCACGACGCGCACACCGGTCGTGGCGCTGTTCGGGCCCACGCTGCCCGAGCGATCGATGCCATGGCGCGACCGGGCGATTGGCGCGATCGCGGTTGATGCGGGCCCGCTTCCCTGCCGCCCGTGTCACCAGCGCGAATGCGTCCCCGGCGACTTTCGCTGCCTGACGATGATTTCGCCTAACATGGTGGTGGACGCTGCCGAGCGTCTGCTCGCGACATGACTACGCTGTCTCTCACTGCCGGCGCACCGCCGCGCGATCGCCTCGAACAGATCGGCCTCTGGTCGCTGGTCGGCATCGTCGCCGCGATGCAGCTGTCGATCGCCGCCGCGCAGATCCTGCTGACGATCGCCGCGCTGACGTGGCTGATCTCGCATGTGTCTCGCGGCGAGCGCCTCGCCGCGCCCACGTTCTTCTGGCCGTTGCTCGCCTATGCGGCGCTGACCCTCGTCTCAGCCGGCTTCTCGCTCGATCCGGAAGTGAGCTTTACCGACTGCAAGCAGTTGACGTTGTTACTGCTCGTGCCGCTCACCTACGATCTCGCGCGCGGGGGACGCGCCCATTCGGTGCTGAGCATCGTGCTCACGATCGGCGCGGCCAGCGCGTTTTACGGCATCGTGCAATACGCCGTCTTCAACTTCGACAGCCTGGGCAGGCGGCCCCAGGGCACCCTTTCGCACTGGATGACGTACTCCGGCACGCTGATGCTGGTGATTTGCGGCGCCACCGCGCGGCTCCTCTACGGAACCTCCGGCCGCATGTGGGCGGCGTTCGTGATGCCCGCGCTGCTGGTGGCGCTGAGCCTCACGCTGACGCGCGGCGCGTGGATCGGCGTGGCGGTTGGTGTCGCGGTGTTGTTCCTCAGCAAGGACTTCCGGCTGCTCGCGGTGATCCCGGTGGTGATCGTGGGCGGATTGCTGCTGGCGCCGCCGGCGCTGATCGAACGCGCCGAGTCGATGTTCAACCGCAAGGACCCCACGTCGGTCGATCGCATCGCCATGCTCGAGGCCGGCGTGGCGATCGTCCGGGACTACCCGCTGACGGGCGTCGGCCCCGACCAGATCTCACGCATCTACCCGCGTTACCGGGTCGCGTCCGCGGTGGAAGAGAACAACCCGCACCTGCACAACGTGCCGATGCAGATCGCGGCCGAGCGCGGCCTGCCGGCACTCGCGGCGTGGACGTGGTTTGTGATCTCGGTGGTGGTGTCGCTGGTCACCATGGTGCGCAAAGGCCGCAACAAGAGCCTCGCCGCAGCCGCGCTCGGCGCGATGGCGGCGATGCTGGCGGCCGGCCTCACCGAGTACAACTTTGGCGACTCCGAATTCCTGATGCTCCTCCTGGTGATGATTACGCTGCCGTTTGCCGCCAATCGTGATGGGGGGCTGCCCTCATGAGCATTTCGCAACTGCCGGAACTCACCTCGGCACGCGCCCACGAGCTGATCGACAAGTTTGCGTCGCGCCGGATCACCGTGGTCGGCGATGTGATGCTGGATCGGTTCCTGATCGGCCGCGTCAGCCGCATGTCTCCCGAGGCCCCCGTGCCGGTCGTGGTGCACGACCATGACGAGTTCAGGCTGGGCGGCGCAGCGAACGTGGCCAACAACCTGCGCCAGCTTGGCGCGGCGGTCGACTTGATCGGCGTGGTTGGCAATGACGACTCTGGGGCGCAGTTGAAGAGCGAACTGGCGGCCAAAGGCATTCACTCGACCGGCCTGATCACCGACCAGGAACGACGCACCACGACCAAGATGCGCGTGGTGACGACGAGGAACCAGCAGGTCTCGCGCATCGACTTCGAATCCGATCACGAGGTCGGCGGCGCGATCGAAGACGCGATCGCGGCCCAGGTCGAGATGCGCGCGCGATCTGCCCAAGTCATCCTTGTCTCGGACTACCAGAAGGGCGTCGTGACGCGGCGATCGATGGCGAGCGTGATCGCATTCGCGCACGCCAACGGCCTGCCGGTGATCGTCGATCCGAAGGTGCCGCACATCGATTACTACGCGGGCGCGGCGCTCGTCACCCCGAACCACGTCGAAGCGGAGAGCGCGACCAACTCGCGGATCGACTCGCACGAGGACGCGCGCCGCGCCTCGATTGCGTTACGTCAGCGACTGAGTGTGGATAGCGTGCTGATCACCAGGGGCGAGCACGGCATGTGGCTGGATCACGCCGGCACGGATGGCTACCTGCCAACGTCGGCGCGCGAAGTGGCCGACGTGACCGGCGCGGGCGACACGGTCATTGCCACGCTGTCACTCGCGCTCGCGGCGGGCGCCACGATGCCGGAGGCGGCACGCCTCGCGAATGAAGCCGCGGGACTCGTGGTGGCCAAGTTCGGCGCCGCAACAGTCAGCCCCGCGGAACTCAAGGCGCTGTTTCAGTAGTCTCGAGGTCTTAGGGGCTTGAGGTTTCCCCCAAGCCCCCATTTCCAACCTTAGAACTCGACGCGCACGCCGACCTGCGCCTTCCGCGGCGTGTAGCTCGTGCTGTACGCCGTCAGGAGCAGGAACTGCGCCGACGCCTGGTTGCCGGTCGGGTTCGCGAAGTTCGTGCGATCGGTGACGTTGAAGATGTCGGCCGACAGCTCGATGCGGCGGTTGCCCGGGATGCGGATGGCGTAGCCGACGCGCATATCGAGCGAGAAGAACCCCGGACCGTACGCGCCGTTGCGTTCAGCCTTGTAGTTCTCCACGGTGAACGGGTTGTTGCCCGATCCGGCGTAGTTGCCAACCGGCAGCGGCTCCGCCTGGATGCCGTTCAGGTCCGGATCAACGTTGCCGTTGGTGAGCGAGAACGGACGGCCGCTGATGGCGCGCGCCACCCAGCTGACGTTCAATCCGCCCGTCTTCGGAATCATCGCGACGCCGCTGATCGAGAGGTTGTGGCGATTGTCGAAGTCGCTGGGCCCCTCGTTCTGATCCAGGCGCAGGTCGTTCCCCACCTGGAAGTTGCTGCCGGCCGCGCCGTTCCCTGAGGTATTCCCCCGCGACTTGGCCAGGGTGTACGACACCTGGGAGCTGAAATTGTTGCTGAACCGCTTCTTCAGCTGCAGCATCAATGCGGTGTAATCCTGCTCGCCGACGTTCCGGAACTGGATGACGTTGGTCGTGAACGGCGCAAACGTGCCGTACTTCTGCGCGAGCTGCTGCACCGCGGCATTCAGCTCCGCGGTTGGCACGCGCACCAGCGTGGAGGTCGCTACGTTCGGATTGCTCCGGACCTGCGGGTTGTGATTGAACTGCATCAGCAGGTCGCGGCCGCGTGAATGCACGACGTCGACGGACGCGGACAGGGTCGCCGCCAGCTGACGTTCGTAGCCGAGCGACAGTTCGTCGGTGTACGGCACCCGGCGATCCGGATTGTCCCAGGTCGCGCCGGTGTTGCGGAGCAACTGTCCACCCGGATAGAGCTGGTTCAGCAGGGTGCGGTTGATGGTCGGACCGTTGACGAGGAACGGATCCGTCGGCAGCACGCCGGTGCGCGGACCGTTGTCGGCCGCCGCCGTCGGGAAGTTCACGACGAACGACGTGGCGAACGGCGTGCCGGTGTAGAGGCCGCCAATCACTTCGAAGTGCGTCTTGTCATAGAAGCGGCCGGCCGCGGCGCGGATCACGCTGTTGCCGCCGATGTCGTAGGTCAGGCCGAATCGCGGAGCGACGTTGTTCTTGTCGACCGGGTGATCGGCACCAACAAACATGTCGTCGGCAGTATCGAGCGGCAGCGCTTCGTAGTCGTAGCGCGCGCCGATGTTCACGGTGACGTTGTTGCCCAGGCGCCACTTGTCCTGGAAGAAGCCCGAGATGTAGTGCGCCTTCTGGTAGAACTCGTTTGGGCCACCGACGCGAATCGTCAGGCGATCCGGATACGTCGAGGGGATCGCGGGGTTGAAGACCGCATTGCTGCGGCCGAAGGCGAAGGTGCCGTTCAGGTTGCCCTGGTTGGTGTTGAACGCGGCCGAATAGGAGTACTGCACGCCGAACTTCACGTCGTGGTCGCCACTCTTGGTCGGAATGAACCACGCCAGCGTGTTCTCAGCCTGGATGCCGTCGTTGATGCGCGCCTGCGCAGTGTTGTCCTGCTGGTCGGTAAAGTCCTGATACGCCAGCGTCACCGGGCACTGCGACAGGTCGCGGCCGTTGGTGTTGAAGCAGTTGTTGGCGAAGGTGACGTTCTCACGCGTCCAGGTCAAACGGAACGTGTTCACCTTGGTGCCCGACAGCACGGTATTGAGGCTGGCCGAGACCGTCTGGTCGACGTCCGATTCCTCGCGCGCCGCCGCCGGCGTGACCGAACCGATGATCTGGTTCTTTTGTGGCGACGCTTCCCTCAACCAGCGGACGCTATAGCTGTTGGTGTTGTTGACCTGATGGTCACCCCGGACGATCGTGTTCCACACGCGGTCCTGGGTCTGCTGGGTCCCGTTGAATTCCGGCCGGGCCGGGATGTTGATGGCATTCGGACGGTCAATCGAGAAGCGCTCCAGGCTGGCAAAGAAGTGGACCTTGTTCTTGACGACCGGTCCGCCATAGGTGCCGCCCCAGCGCTGATACTTGGTGTCGGGCTTCGGCAGGTTCTGCTGTTTCGCGAAGAACGCCTGACCCGTAAGATCCGCGTTCTGCAGGAAGCCAAACGCCACGCCCTTGAACTGGTTGGTGCCGGCCTTGGTGACGGCGTTGACCACGGCACCTGACGTGCGTCCGTACTGCGCGTCGTATTGTCCGGTGATCACCTGGAATTCCTGGATCGCTTCGATTGGCGTGCGCGCCTGGGTGCCCGCGCGCTGGCCGATGACGTCGTCATTATTGTTGCCGCCGTCGAGCATGTAGTTGTTGTTGCGGGGGTCCTGGCCGTTGACCGCGATCGAGTCGCTGCCGAACGATTCGGTGCTGACCGATGGCACGATGCCCGGCAGCAGACCCACGAAGCCAATGAAGTTGCCGTTGACGCTGGGCAGCTTCACGAGCGTCTCGCTGGTGATGTTGCCGCCAATCTCCTTCGACGTCAGGTCGACGATCGGCGAGACGGCAGTGACGTTGACGGTCTCCTCGATGCCGCCGACTTCGAGCGCGATCTCGAGGCTCGTGGTCCGGCCGACTTCGAGCACCATGTCGCGGCGCGCGAACCGCTTGAATCCGCCAAGTTCCGCGGTGACGCTGTAAGTGCCCGGCACCATGCCGCTGGCGATGAAGGAACCATCTGATCCTGAGATCGTTTCGCGAACGGTGCCGTTCGCCTGGTTGGTCAGCACGACGGTCACGCCTGGCAGCGCGCCGCCTTGCGCGTCCGCCACCCGACCGCGCATTTCACTCGTACCCTGCTGCGCCCACGCACTGCTTGCCACGGCAAGCAGAGCGGCGAGGGCCACTCCGATTAGTCGTACTCTCATGATCTCTCCACTGTGGAATCGAAAAAACAAACAAGAACAACGGGCCGCAGACGGGCGGTCCCAAACGCTGCAATTGTAACGTCTCGTTTGGCGTATGGATGGTGGGACTTTGCTGATTGGGAGTGATGGATGGCCCATCACTCTCCATCGCAACAGACAGGAGCCGACTTCAGCGTCGATCTTCGACGCAGATACGTGGGACGAGCTACTGCCCGGCCGGGAATCCGAGTTTCATCACGCCGTTCCTGGTGCCGTTGACGCTTCCTTTGGTCAACCACTCGAGCGACGCGTTGAACATCAGCAGGTGATTGCTCTCCCACATCGCGTTATGGGACGAGCACCCCAGGTCGATCAGCACCTTGTCACTCGAGCCGAGATCGTCGTACATGGTGCGGACACGGTCCGGCGTGACCTGCTTGTCCAGCGCGCCGGCGATGATCAGCGTCGGGGTCTTCATGCCCGCGACCATCGTCTCGTTGAATCCCCAGGTCGTCGTGGACGGCGCGCGGCGAACGCCACTGCCCCACTTTGCGCCCACCGGATCGGACGCCAGCATCTCGGCCCACACCGCTTCTCGCACTTTCGGATCCGCCTGGTTCGCGCAACCGATCTGGCGATCCCAATTGGCGTCGAACTCCGATCGCGATTGCGTGTTGAACACGGTGCCCGGACGCGGGAGGGCGGGAGCCGTGGCCGCGCCACCACGACCGTACGCGGGCGCGAGCAGAACCAGGCTGTTCACCTTCTCCGGATGCTGTGCGGCGTAGCCGCCGGCGCGGGGTCCGCCAAGCGACCACGCGACGAGACTGACCTTCTGCACGTTGCGCAGCTTGCGGATGTACTCGACGACGCCGTCGATGTCGTTCCAGTCGGAGGCGATCGTGGTCAGTTGACCGGGATACTTTGCGGCGCACGGTTCCTTGATCAACGCAGGAATAAACTGCTTCTGTTGATCGGCCGCCAGGTTGCACGGGTCGTTCATCGGCGCCGGACGCGCGGAGCGGCCATAGCCGGTCGTGTCCATCGAGAACACGTCGAAGCCGGCCTTGGCGAGGTGGGCCATCCAACTGTAGTCGGCGATAGGAACATCGAACGCCACTTCGGCGGGCGTGCCAGCGCCGTGCACGAACAGCACGACCTTGTCCGCCGCCGGCGCCTTCAGGCCTTCTTGCACGCGCTCCCTTACGTAGATGTCAGCGTTCTGACCCGCGATCACGGGCACGAGCGATTTCACGGTGACCTTGTGATCGACCGACAGGATCCTCGGTGCCTGCGCGGACACGTCAGCAAACGTGAGCACAGCAGCGGCGACGGCAATGGTCAGCTTCATTCGATGCACCCTCAGGCCGCCAGTATGAGCGGCATCGTAATCTTATTGCGCTTTCTTTGGCAGGAACCAGAGCAGGGCCTCGCGCGTGATTTCGATCGGCGTGCCATGCCCGCCTTCGTGCTCGCGATAAGTCACGTCGTAGCCGTCCTTCTTGAGGAGGGCCGCGTTCTTCCGGCCGCTCACATCGATCGGCATCACCGTGTCCTTGACGCCGTGCGCAATGAAGATCTTCGGCTGCCCTTTGCGGCGCAGCGGCTCGATCAATCCGCCGCCGGCGAGGATGATCAAGTGATTGAACGTATCGCCGTAGGCCAGCCCCATCGTCAGGGCATAGCCCGCCCCGTCGGACTGCCCGCCCAGTGCCACGTGATCGAAGTCGATGTTCACGAGGCTGCCGACATGACGGAACGCCGCTCCCAGGTACTTCACGTCCTGGTCGAAGCCAGGCACTTCCTTGCCCCACGTAATGTCGCGCGATTCCGGCGCGAGCACAATGAAGCCCAGCTCCTCTGACAATGCGAAGAGCCGGCGTTGACCGTCGCCCCAGCCGCTGAAGCCGTGCAGCATGATGACCAGCGGCATCGCCGTGCCGGCCTTGTAGGACTTCGGCACGTAAAGCGTGCCGTCGCGATCATCATCTGAGATGCCGAGCCGCGTTTGACCGTACGGCACCGCATCCTGCGCGGACGCGCCGCGCGCGATCAGTGTGAAAGCAACGAGTAACCACAGTGTTCGTCGAGTCATGTCAGGGGACCCTCTTTAGTCCCGCCTTCGCGCACTCCTCGGCGACGGTGAGATACCGGCCGACCGACTCGGGGCCGACGACGTACGGATGCGGATCACCGGCTTTGCGCGTGGCCATGGCCGGCAGCTTGGTCTTCGAGCCATCGAAGTTGGTGTGGTTCGAGATCAGCACGTCAGCGCCGGCCGCGCGCGCCAGCGTGCGGAAGCGCTGCGCGGAATCGATGTAGCGATTGAACCAGAAGCTGTCGGTGCGTTCGGGCGTGATGTACGCGGCGCGATTGGTCACCCAGTTGAACGCCGTGCCTCCCCAGTAGGCGGCCACGTGACGCCTGCTGCCGTCCCGTACGGGAATCAGCGACGAGATCGTGCCGAGCGTGTGTCCGGGAGTAATGTGCAGGGTGATCGACGTGTCGCCAAGCGTCAGCTCTTGCCCATCGGTGGCCACCAGCTCCTTGCGCGGCTTGCGCCACGTCGCGCGCGTGCCTTCGAGCAGCGTCCAATCGGCTTCGGACATGATCACCTTCGCCTTGAAGCGATCCTGCAGGAATGACGCACCGCCCACGTGATCGGAATGCGCGTGACTGATGAGCACGTACTTGATGGTGTTCGGGTCGAGGCCGAGCGCCTTCAGGCCGCCGACCACTTCGTCTTCGACCGAGTAGTCGAAGATCGGGTCGATGATGATGATGCCGTCCGAGGTGGTGACAGCCCACGCCGAATATTCCGTCTGCCCGACGAAGTAGAGATTGTCGAACACCTTGACCGGCGGGGCATACCATGTGTCGCGCGCCGGCGCGCCGGCAGGACGCGGCGCCGCTGGTGTTGCGGTCGCCGGCCGTGGCGCCGGAGCAGCCGGCGGCGTGCAGAGGCGGGTCATCACGCCCATATATTCGCTGCCCGCTGCAGCCGTCGCGGCCGCCACGTGGCCCTCAACGGTATTGGGAACCGCCTGCGCGAACATCACTCCACACGCGAGCACCGAGGCAACGACCAGGACGGCGACGTACTTCATGATGCGAGCTCCCCAAGTTTGAGAACGGTGTTCCAGTTGCGGGCGGTACCGCGCGTGCCCAACGCCTTCTCGATCACGGCGATCGTCAGCTTCGAGCGTCCGATGCCGTCAGGATAGACGAAATAGGCCTGCCTGCCCTTGGCGCGTACCACCTCACGGCCCGTGATCCTTTCCTGCAGCGCCTTCACCGCCGCCGGCGACGGCGCGTCACGCAGACACATCATCAGCAGGTGGCCGGGATCGCGCTTCGCTTCGGAGGGAAACGGGTTGGCCTTGATGATCGCCCGCCATTCCGAGGCCGATCGCACAAAGTAGTCGGTCGTGACCTTCAGGTACTTGGTGGACGCCGCCTCGAACTGCGGTTCGAGCGCAGCGCTCGTTGCGCTGTCCGACTTGAACACCGCATTGCCGCTCAGCAACAGCGTCTGCGGATCCTCGAATTTCAGTTTCGTCAGCATCGCGCGCAGGTCAGCCATGGCGATGCGGTTATGGGCGCCAAGATTGATGGCGCGGAGAACGGTGATGTAGGTGGTCACGGCTTGCGAGAGATAAACACGTCCCGCCCCCACGCGTCCAGCCCGGAGGCGGCCGGAATGCCGGCACGGGCGAACGCATCCAGCCACACTGCGCGAGGAAATACGCCCTCGACATGCCGATCGTGGACGACGCGGACATCGCCGTCCGACTCTCTCAGGAGGAACGCGTAGTCGACAAAATAGACCGTATCAGCCGGATCGGGGTCCCATCGCCATTCCAGGTATCGAAAGCCGCGACCATCCTCTGCGTCCTCGCCGCCTTCTTCGGTGCCCATCGTGAAGGTCTCCTTCACGTAGTCCGGCAGAAACATCACGGTGCCGCCGGGCCTGCAGTGCACGGCCGCGGTCTCGATCGCAGCTTGCAGGTCTTCGACAGTCGTCATGTAGCACACCGCGTCATGGACCAGCACGTAGTCGAACTGGCGGTGAAGCCGCAGCGTCCGCATGTCGCCGGCGATGCACTCGGCTTCGGGATTGAGGATGCGGTTCTGCGCGAGCATGCCTTCGGACAGATCCGACAGCGTCAGCTTGAACTGCGACTTGAGATGAGACGCCAGGCTCCCACCACCGGCACCGAGCTCGAGCAACGTTGCGGCCCCGGGCGCCGGCAGCGGACCGAGCCGCTGCAAAATATCGGCGGCCTCTTCGACGTAGTGCACCGGTGGCGAGAACAGCGGCCACCACTCGGCGTGTTCGGTATAGAAGCTCATGATCGCCGGGCCTATTGCATCACAGAGAGATAGGCCGTCCACGGCCCTATCTCACCGCGGTACTGCCTGGCCATCACGCGGGCGACCTGGACGATGTGACCCAGATCGTGCGCGACCCAGCAGGCCAGCAGCTGGCTCAGGGTGACCTCGCCGAGCGCAGGATGATTCCCCGTCAATGCCAGCTGGGAGGCCGTCAGCTGCCACCCGCGGAGCGTCGCGAGATTCGCGGCGCGGAGCGATGCGAACTTGTCGAGCAACGACTCGAGTGACCTGCCCTGGCTCTCGTTGAACTGCGCCAAGCGGTCGTAGGGCGCGAAGGTCCGATGCTCGCCCTGTGCCAGGACGATCTCCGCGCGGGGAATCCAGTCCGTGCGCTCACCGTGGATCAAGTGGCCGATTACCACGTAGGGACTCCATGTGCCGGGCCCTTCCGTCGCATCGGTCCACGCGGCAGGAAGTCCGTGGAGCATGGCCTTCAGCGTCGCCGGCGTGCGTTCGAGCACGGCGGCGCCTTCAGTGAGGTTGAAATGCATGTGCCCAGTATGACCGCAGCGCCGGGCTTGACACTATTACGCTTTGCGTAGTATTACGTATAACGTAGCAACGATGGCCAAGACCGACGACCTCCTCGCATCCCTCGGCCGATTCTCGGAACCGGCGCTGCACATCCTGATCTCGCTGGCCGATGGTCCCAAGCACGGCTACGCGATCACCCAGGACATTGAATCGCTGACCGGCCAGAAGCCCGGTCCCGGCACGCTCTACGGCGCCATCGCGCGGCTCGAGGCGCGGAAGTGGATCGAGCCGCTGCCGGCGGAGGAGCGGCGCCGGCCGTACCGGCTGACCGCATCGGGCCAGAAGGTGCTGAAGCATCGCCTCGAGAGCCTGCGAGCGATCGCGCGCGTCGGCCGGGCGAGGCTGGCGGAAGCCTGACCATGACCTCTCGACAACTGCTGCGGCTGTATCCACGGGCGTGGCGCGAGCGCTACGGTGACGAGTTCGTGGAGATGGTTGGACCCGAGCGGCTGCAACTGCAACAGATCATCGACATCGTGTCGGGCGCAATCGACGCGTGGCTGTCCGCGGATGTCCGCGGCGCTGCACGCGCGGCCGCCGAGGGCACAGGAGGAGCAACGATGCTGAAGTCACTGGCAATCTGCGCGCGCAATGAGACGAAGTACACCCAACGCGATGGCCTGATCGGCGCGGCGATCATGCTGGTTGGGGCGGCGCTGTTCGCGCTGCTGGGCATGGCCTTGAAGCGAAATGGCTATCCCCACGCCGCGGAAGTGGTGGTCGCCAACAGCTACCTGGTGGCGATGAATATCTCGATGCCGTTCTGGTTGATGAAAGGCCAGCCGCGCAAAGCGCAGATGGTGATCATCGGCGGCACGACGGCGATCCTGATCGCGATCGCCGCCCTCAACCTGTAGATCAGCGCGTGGTCGCACACCGGCGGGCGGGCGCGGGTTTCTGCGTCGCCGCCGGCGGAGCGGGGCTGCCGACCATCGCGCCGAGCTGATCGAACGCGACCTGCTGCAACGATCGCGTTTCGGCGCGCGACATGCCCAGCTCGTACGCCGAACATTCCGCATCGGTCAGCGAACGCGGATCCTTGCCGGTCAACGCACCGAACAACACCAGCGCCTGCAGGTAGTAGCCATGCGTGCTGGCGTGGTACGAGTCGTAGGTCCACAGGTTCAACTTGCCGGCGTCGATGCCGTCATAGGGGTTGGCGTCGGCCACACCACTTTGCATGGCGCGCAGCCATGACTCACCGACCGGAATCACGGCCTTCACGCCGGCGCCGGCCGCCGCGCGATCGTAGGCGGCGCGCACGTCCCTCGTCATCACCTCGACCGACTGGCCGTGCCACGCGCCCTTCTCGGGATAGACGTTGTCGGCGCGCGCCCAGGTGGAGATCAGGAACACTTCCACATTGGGGTTCTTGCCGCGCAGGAAGTCCGCCATCTGCTTGCTGGTCGCCACCAGCTTCGCCGGATCGCGAGGCTTGTCAGCATCGAGCAGGCTGAAGCCATGCATGACGACCGTGTCGAAGGGCCTGCTGCCGATCTGCGGCAGCTTCTCCTTCAGGTGGAAGTCGAGTCCACTGCCGCCGCGGGTCTCGAGGGAGACGTCGAAGTCGAGCCCGGCCTGCTGCGTGAACGATTTGAACAGCGCGGGCACTCCGCCAATGCCCTCGTTGTTGAGGTCGGTCACGGTGTCGGCGCGATAGAAGCGCACCGCCGATCCCGATCCAAACAGGAACGAGTTGCCGATGAACAGGACGCTGCGGGCGGCGGCGCCGGCATCGCTCGTGGCCACCAGCGCGATCAATCCGATTACCGCAATCGCATTCCGCATCGAGGCTCCCCTGGGCATGGCCCTGCTCTTGAACGGCACGGGCACACTATACGACGGCACGCGGTAATACGCACCCACACTAGTCGTCATCGAAGGTGAACGCGATGCTCACCCGCGCCCCTTCCTCTTTGTTGCCGCGCACGCGCTTTGGTACGGGAAGGAACCCTGTCCCGTCCTTGGACCGGAACACACTCGTCGTCCACTCCACCCCGTCAATCGATGCAGTCACCGGGGTACGGCCCCACGCTCGGGTAATTGGCGGCGTGAGCTTCTTTGAAATCCTGACGAAGGTCCAGCCGCCTTTACCGGGCATTCGCCGTAGCATGGTCACAAACGGTCCGCGGCGTTGTGTGACGGCTTTCGTGGTCATGATGCGGCGTTATCGTAGTGCGAAAATATCCTGAGATGCCGGCGGCTCGCTTCGGTTGGCTCGCGATGGTGGTAGCACTGTGGACGATCAGCTGCTCACCCAAGACCCCCGCATCGCCTGACCCGACGAACACCACCTTCCCGGCGAACTCGCCCCACGGCACGCTCGTCTTCACGGCATCGCCGATCGGGCTGGACCGCATCCGCTGGATTCATCCTCTCGGCAACCTCAATCCGCCCGGACACGCCATCCCCACGGATCACATCTACTTCTACTTTGCGGATCCCGAGGCGCGGGAATCACCGGATGCGCGGCGCAGCGAGTTCTTCGCACCGGGCAGCGGCACGGTCACGACCGTGCTCGGCGGCGTCGGCGTGGAGTCCAAGGTCTTCATTCGCCAGACGTCGACGTTCGTCTACTACATCGATCATCTGATCTTGAGCGCGCCGCTCACGCGCGGCTCTGTCGTGACGGCGGGTCAACTGCTCGGCACCACGGGCAGCGCGTACGGGATTGATCTTGGCGTGATCAACGATGCGGTGAACCTCAACTTCATCGTCCCCAGCCACTACATTCCCGACACGCTGCACGCTGACGCGCCGCTGAAGTACTTCGAAGAGCCGCTGCGCAGCCAGCTGTACGCGCGGGTGGAGCGACTGGGCAGCGAGAAGGATGGACGGATTGACTTCGATGTGCCCGGCCGCCTGAGCGGCAACTGGTTCATCGGCGGCGTGCAGGCCGTGCTGTCGTTCGCCTACGACACCTACGATCCGTCGCAGGTGCGGATCTCCACCGCCCGCGGGAACCCGCAAGGCGTGTTCTCGATCGCGGCCGGCGATCCGCTGCCCCGGGAGGTGTCGCCGTCATCGGGCATCGTCCGCTACACGCTGAAGCGCGCGATCACCGGCCGGCCGCGATTCACGTTCGCCGACTCCGGCGTGATTGGTTACATGCTGGTCCAGATGACGGATGACATGCGGATCAGGATGGAGATGTTCCCCGCCGGCACCCCGCCGACCGAGTTCACGTCCGGCGTGGGGGTATACACGCGGTGAGCTCGTCGGCGGCGGACCGCCTGCGTGGATCAGTGCCTGAAGTGCCTTCGCCCCGTGAAGACCATCGCGAGCCCGTGCTCATCGGCTGCGGCAATCACTTCGGCATCTTTCACCGAACCGCCGGGTTGCACGACGGCGGTGGCGCCGGCCGCCGCCACCGCATCGAGACCATCGCGGAATGGGAAGAAGGCATCCGAGGCCGCGACCGATCCCTTGAGTGACGGCGCCTCTCCACCCTTCCATCCGCCGGCCTTGTTGACGGCAACCTTCACCGCGTCCACTCGGCTCATCTGACCGGCACCGATCGCAAGCGTGCGGACGGCGTCGGTGAAGATCACGGTGTTCGACTTGACGTGCGCCATGACGCGCCAGGCAAAGCGCATTGCCTGCCACTCTTCGGACGTCGGCTGACGCTTCGTCACGACTTTCACCGTATCGGACGGCCACGCGGTGTGCGCCTCGGTCACGCGATCGCGTTCCTGGACGAGCATGGCGCCGAGGATCGACCGGTACTCGCGCTTGTCGGCGAGCGTTCGCAAGTCAGCTGCCACCACGCGCAGGTTCTGCTTCGACGCCAGGATCGCGCGCGCCGCATCATCCACTTCAGGCGCGATCACGCATTCGATGAAGGTGGACACGATGGCGCGGGCGGTGTCTTCGTCGAGCTTTCGGTTCAGGCCGATGATGCCCCCGAACGCGGCCAGCGCATCGGCTTCACGCGCGCGCACGTAGGCTTCCGCAATCGTCGCACCCGTAGCCACGCCGCAGGGATTGGTGTGCTTGATCACCGATGCCGCGGGCTCGTCGAATTCGAGCACGATCCGAGCGGCCGCGTCGAGATCGAGGAGGTTGGTGAACGACAGCTCCTTGCCCTGCAGGACGGCCGGCGCGCCGAGAGCGGCGTGCTCGAGCGAATACCACGCGGCAGGCTGATGCGGGTTCTCGCCGTAGCGGAGATCGCGCAGCTTGGTGCCACGAAGATTGAGCGATGCCGGAGTGCCCGCAGGCGCGCCTGAAGACTCCCCTCTGCGAAACTCATCGCCTTCGACCGTGACTTCGCCGAGGGTCGCGGCGATCGCGGTGTCGTAGGCGCCGGTGTGTTCAAAGGCGCGGCGCGCGAGGTCGAAGCGAAAGGCCTGCGAGGGGCCGCCTGGCTTGTCGAGCTCCGCGATCACGCCGTCGTAGTCCTTTGGCGAGACGACGATCAACACGTCCTTGAAATTCTTGGAGGCGGCGCGCACCAGGCTGGGGCCGCCGATGTCGATCTGTTCGATCAGGTCCTCGAACTTGATACCGGGCTTCGCCGCGGTCTCGACGAACGGATATAGGTTGACGACCACCAGGTCGACGAGGCCGATGCCGTGCTCGCCGGCCAGCGCCAGATCATCGGGATGATCGCGGCGTGCGAGGATGCCGCCGTGAATCTTGGGATGCAGCGTCTTGACGCGGCCATCCATCATCTCGGGGAAGCCGGTCACGTCACTGACATTCACGACGGGCAGGCCTGCATCGGCGAGCGATTTCGCCGTGCCGCCCGTCGACACCAATTCAAATCCTCTTGCCGCCAAGGCCTTGCCGAAGGCCACCAGGCCGGTCTTATCAGAAACACTCAGAATCGCGCGACGCATCACCGGATACCCTCAAAACTGGACGAATAAAAGACGAAAGCCAAACCTTATGCTCAATTTTCCGAATTGACACCAAATGTAACGGCCCAGTATCATCCCCGCAGTCCATTTCTGCGGACCAGAAGGCCGCAAGTTGCGGCCTTTTTTTGTTGCCCGAAGCTCATGCGCCTCATTAAGAGACGCGGCGGTCGGGTAGATCAGTACGGTGGCCCACAAGCCACCAGTAAGACAGGAAGAGAACGATGCGTATCACAGGCAAGGTCAAGTGGTTCAACAACGCCAAGGGCTACGGTTTCATCGAGCGCGAAGGCGGCAGCGATGTGTTCGTGCACTATTCGGCGATTCAGGGCGCTGGTTTCCGCTCTCTCGAAGAGGGACAGCCGGTTGAATTTGAAATCGTCGACGGACCCAAGGGTCCGCAGGCCGGCAACGTGACCCGCGCCGCCTAACATCACTTGATCGACCCGGAGCCAGGCTCCCTCCTGGCTCCGGTTAGCTTCCGCTTCACTTCTCACTTCTCACTTCTCACTTCTCACTTCTCACTTCTCACTTCTCACT
>CAZVLS010000021.1:0-74348 GCA_964628295.1 uncultured Acidobacterium sp. | reverse complement strand
TCACTTCTCACTTCTCACTTCTCACTTCTCACTTCTCACTTCTCACTTCTCACTTTTTTCAGCCTTCACCGTCAGCGACACCTTCCCGTCCTTCAACGCAATCTTGAAGGCGACGTTGCTGCCTTCATCCGCAAACTTCGACACCTGCGCCCGCACCAGCGCGGCGACGCGATCGTAGTCGACCGGCGCTTCCCCGACCTGCTTCTTCGCCTCGGCCAACTCCTGGTAGAGCTCTTTCACGCGGTCCTCGCCGACCTCGCGTCCAAAGGAGACGACCCGTTCACGCGGCGTCGTGGGCTCAGGAGCCGCATGGCTCGGACTCGTCGACTCGGCTGGCTGCGCGGCCTCGGGGGCCCTGGCAGGCTCGGGCCGTTTCGCGCCGAACATCGGCCGGCCAAGCTCGCGATTGGTCAGCTGCCGATCGCACAACTCGATGAACTTCTGATAGCGGCTTTGCAGGGACTCAAAGCGGAAGCGATCCGCGGTGTTGCGGATGTACGAGTTGTCGTGCTTCTTGATCAGCGCGGCGACGCGCGTCTTGGTTTCCCAGGGCGGCCGCGGGAGCCGGCCGGCAAAGAACATGTTGAACTCCGCCTCGAGCCGGCGAATCTCGCCGTCAAGCTGCAGCATTTGTTTCTCCCAGTCGGACTTCGGCGGGGCCATGCGCGGCTCACTGCAGCAGCGTCAGCCATAACATCGGCAGCCAGAGCTCGCGCGTGTACGGAATCGGCCGATCGTCGATCAAGACCTCGGTGCCGTGCACCGGTCCCACCAGTTCGAACAGATCGCGCAGCGGCAGCGCGTCGGTCGAAAAGAATCGCGCGCGGTAGCGGCGGTTCTCGCCCTCGCCCGTCTCCAGGAATTCACGGGAGGCCCGGGCCTTCTCGACCGCCCTGGCGAAGTTCTCGCCGTCGAACACCGGAAACACGAGCGTGATCGAGAACGGCAAGTCGCGCGGGCCGAACAACGTGGCGTGCAAATCCGGATCGAGCGCCGCCAGTTCCTCGGTGGTTGGCTCTTCGGGCTTCTCGACATACGGCCAGTACCGCTCGAGAGGGCGATGGGTCCGTTTCGTCGACATGAGGAAAGGAATCGTACTCCAAGGCCACAAGGGTTACAAAGGCTCCAAGGGTGACAAGAGTTAGAATTCACGCGGTGCCGGATTTCAGGGTCATCCCAAGTATCGAGGTCTTGCGGCAGCGCACCGGTGTGCGGGCGCTCGAGGCGCAGTACGGCGCGGACGCCACCGTCAGCGCGCTGCGCGCCGGTGCCGACCGGACGCGCGCCCGGATCGCGGCGGGCGAGATCCCGGCGCAGCCCGCCGAGGCGATCGAAGCCTATGCACTCGAATCGCTGGCCGGGCAGCAGCGCGGGTCGTTGCGGCCGGTCATCAACGCCACCGGCGTCGTCATCCACACCAACCTCGGTCGGGCGCCGCTCGCCGATGCGGCGCTGGCAAGGGTGGCGGCGATCGCCAGGGGATACAGCAACCTCGAGTACGACCTCGCGCGCGGCACGCGCGGCTCGCGCACGGTGCACGCCGAATCGCTCCTGACCGCGATCACCGGCGCGGAGGCGGCCATCGTCGTCAACAACAACGCCGCCGCCACGCTGCTGATCGTCACCGGCCTGGCGGCGGGACGAGAGGTCGTGATCTCGCGCGGCGAGCTGGTGGAGATCGGCGGCGGGTTCCGCGTCCCTGATGTCATGCGCCAATCTGGCGCCCGGCTACGCGAGGTTGGCACGACCAATCGCACGCGGCTGACGGACTACATCGCGGCGGTGTCGGCGGCGACGGCGATGTTCATGCGCGTGCATCCGTCGAACTTCCGCATCGAGGGCTTCACCGAACGGCCAACGCTGGATGAACTGGTCGGCGCCGGACGCTCAATGCAGGTGGCGGTCGTCGAAGACATCGGCAGCGGATGCCTGCTCGACGATCTCGAGGGCGAACCGTCGGTACAGCAATCGATCGCGGCCGGCGTGGACCTCGTCTGCTTCAGCGGCGACAAGCTGCTCGGCGGCCCCCAGGCCGGGATCATCGTCGGCCGGAAGGCGCTGATCGACCAGTTGCGCACGCATCCGCTGATGCGCGCGCTGCGAGCCGACAAGATCACCTTCGCGCTGCTCGAGGCCACGCTCGCCGAGTACGTCAGCGGGCGCGCGACGACGACGATACCGGTGCAGCGGATGCTGCACACGAGCGCGGATGACATTGAGGCTCGCGCGCAAGCCCTGGGCAGCGCGCTGGCCGAACAGGGCTGGCGCGTCGCGACGATCAGCGGCGCATCCGCCGTGGGAGGAGGCAGCGCGCCGGGCCTGCAGTTGCCGACCGTGTTGCTCGCCATCTCCCGCGATGGGGAATCCGCGGAGCAGACCGAGCGGCGCCTGCGGGCGCTCGATCCGCCGGTGATCGCGCGCATCGAGCACGACCGCGTCGTGCTGGACTTGCGCACCGTGCTGCCGGACGAAGACGCGGCCCTGGCGACACTGCTCGGCGGGCGCAGATGACGAGCGAGGCGCGACACGCGGCAGCCGATCACGAAGCGGACTTTCGCGAAAGCCGCATCGCCTCCCTGACGTCACTGAACCTGAATACCTTCTGGTCGATCGCCGTCATCCTGCTGGCGTTCGGCCTGTGGGACTTCTACGCGGATCGCGAGCACTGGCGGTCCGCGTTTGTCCTGCGCGTGATCGGGTCGCTCATTGTCGCCGGCACCGGCCTGTTCCAGAACCTGCCAGGCAAGGCACGGTGGCTGTTCGTGATGGCGAAGGTCCGCCTCGTGACCGCCGCGGTCACGTCGATCCTGGCGGCCTCGACACTGGATCGCGGCTATGGGTTTGGGGTCGCGGGCCTGGTGGTGATCTTCCTGACCGGCCCCTACGTGGCCATCGATGCCCGCGATTTGCTGAAGACCAACATTACCGCCCTGTCGGCGGTCCTGCTGGTGCTGCTCAGCGTCTCACTGGATCCGTTCGACAAGGTCGGCACGATCGTGTTCGTCCTGCTGTCGGTGGCGGTCAGCACGCTGCTGGGCCGGGTCCTGGAGGCATCGAACCGGCGCGCGTTCGCGCTGGAGCTCGAATTGCATCGCGACGCGCGGACCGATTCGCTGACGGGACTTTCCAACCGTCGTGCCATGCAGGAACGGGGGCGCGTCGAACTGAAGCTCGCCAAGCGCACCGGCGTCGCGATCTCGGTGATCCTGTGCGATCTCGATCATTTCAAGAACATCAACGACCGCTACGGTCACGAAGCCGGTGACGCCGCGCTCGTCAAGGTGGCGGCGGTGTTGAAGGGCGCCCTGCGCGAGAGCGACGCCCTCGGCCGCTGGGGCGGCGAGGAGTTCATCGCCGTCCTGCCCGCCACCGCGGCTGCCGGCGCGAAGGAAGTCGCCGAGCGCATGCGCCTCGCCATTGAGAGCATCGCGTTCCCTGGCCTGCCCGACCGTACCACCATCAGCATCGGCGTGGCGACGTCGCAGGACATCGACGATCCCGTGGACGAATGGGATCTGCTGATCAAGGAAGCGGACCGCCGCCTCTATCGCGCCAAGCACGACGGCCGCAACCGGGTGGTATCAAGCTAGCGGATCGCTACATGTCGTCGCAGGGGCGCACTTCGCTCTCGCATTCGAATTCTGGAATGTGAATGCGATGAATCTCCATGAAACGGTGCGCGACCTCGAGCGCTTCTTCACGCGTGTCCGTCTCGACGATCGCGTAACCGCCGACGATCTCCTTGGCTTCGGTGAACGGGCCGTCAACCGTCTTCAGCTTGCCGCCCTTCTGGATGATGCGCACGCCATCACGCGTCGGCTTCAGTCCAGCGGTCTCCTTCAGCCAGCCCCTGGTAAATCCTTCGGTCACGAACTCACCCATCGCATCCATCAGCGACTGCGGCGGCTGGAAGGGTTCGGGCTGTTCCTTGTGCTTGATCATCATCAGAAACTTCATGGTGTCGTTGCTCCTTACCCAGACGTCGGACAGCCCCGACTCAGATCGACATTTCTTTCGCGTTGGGCGTCAGCGGGCGGATTCAGCGCGCCGGACTTCGTAGCGCAGCGCGACCATGCCACTGGTATATGCCTTAGATTCAACAAGATGCAGCGGCACATCCTTCGCGAGGTCGCCGAAGAACGAAATGCCTTCGCCGATAGCGATCGGAACCATTGAGTAGCGGATCTCGTCGGCGAGGCCGAGGCGCAGGCATTCGGCAGTGAGGGCGCCACCGCCGACCAACCAGATTCCCTGGTAGGCCGGACGCAGCCGGTCGTTGACCAGGGTGGCCAGATCGCCTGCGTAGAACTCGACGGTCGGCTTGACCTTCCGCAGTTCCCGCCTGGTCAGCACGAACACTGGCTTATCGCCATAGACCCAGCCCATGCCCTTTTCCTCGTAGCCCAGCGCCGTCTCGTAGGTGCGCGATCCCATCACGTAACAATCGATGGTCTTCAGGAAGGCGGCCACGAACTCGGGCGTGATCGTGTCGCCGCCTTCGAACTTGTCCACCGTCTCGAGCCAGTCGACGCTGCCGTCCTTCCTGGCGATGAAGCCGTCGAGGCTGGCGACCATGTGAATCGTCACTCGCGAAGTCGATTGGGTCATGGGTGTGCGCTCGCAATCAGCATCATCATCTCGGGATAGTGATAGACCGCGCTCGCCGCGGGATGATGCTTCGCTGCAGAGATCATGGCTTTGGCGATTTGATCCACGCGGATCGACTGGAAACGTTCTGGGGTCACGAACGACACCAGCGGCAGCACCTTGGCGAGCAACCACGGCGTGTGTTGAGATCCCAGGATCATCGCGGGCCGGAACACGCTGACGATCGGCGGTCCGCTGCGGCGCACCGCTTCCTCGGATTCTCCTTTGACACGATTGTAGCGCGGCATGCCGGCGCCGCCGCCGGCGGTGGCATTCGCTGAAGGATCCGCGCCCACGGCGCTCATGAACGAGAGATGCCGCACCTTGCCGGAATCGCGCAGCGCGCGCGCGAACGACTCGTTGAGCGCGACATCCACCGCCCGGTGCTGTTCGATGGTCAATTTCGCAGTGCCGGCGCCGATGCCGAGAACACTGAATCCCTCCACGTCCCCGTCGCATTCCCGGATGGCCGCGAGCGTGGCCGCAGCGAGGGCGCCTGGATTCATGTCTGGGACCAATTGTTCGACCAACCGTTTTCCGGCTGCGTTTGCCATCGCGACCACTTCGGATTGCGAGCGGCGCGCGAGCGTCACCACGGTGTCGAAGCCGCTGTCCTGAAACAGCTCCTTCAGCAACGCGGTCCCAACAGAACCGGATCCCCCGAGGACGATCGCCGTACGTTTGGCGCTCACGGTTTCCTCAGAATCTTGTCCATCGGCCTGCCCTTGGCGAGTTCGTCGATCAGCTTGTCGAGATAACGCAGCTCGCGCATCAGGGGCGTCTTGATCTCTTCGATGCGTACGCCGCAGATCACCCCGGTAATCAGCGTGCGATTGGGGTTCAGCTTCGGCGCCTCGCCAAAGAACGTCCTGAAGTCCGTCTTGTCCTTCAGGTGCTTCTCGAGCTTGGCTTGCGAGTAGCCGGTCAGCCAGCGAATGACTTCGTCCACCTCGGCCTTGGTGCGTCCCTTCTTCGCGGCCTTGGTGAGGTAGTGGGGATAGACCCCCGCCACACTGATCGAAAACACTCGGTGGTTAGGATCTTCTTTCACGTGACGGACTCCTATTCCGCAGTGAACGGTCCGAACGACCGCTTCACCCGATAGCTCTCGGTCTCATCGTCCAAGATGAACGCTTGGTAGGTGGCACCTCCAGGCGCCACGCGAATCACGATGTGCCCTTGCGAGCTGGCCAGGCGATCCAGCAATGGACCGATCACGATCTTGTTGGCTTCGATCATGTTGGTCGCAAAGACGTCGCGTGCGCCAGGATACAGGCGCGTTGCGTACATCCGGTCGAGCACGTCGTGGCCAGGATGATCAGCCGACCACACCGGGATGATCCACATTCTCGGACGGAGTGTCGAGACGAAGAACTCGTTCGTCGAGTCACGGTTGCCGTGATGATTCAGCACGGCGGCCTCAACTGGACCCACCGCCTTCGCCACCGCAGTCTCCACGTCGTGCCACGCCGGGTATCCCGGCCGCGGACGGCCAGGAATATCGCCGCCGGTGTAGTAGTCAAACTTGCCGTACGACAGGCGAATGCCAAGGCTCGACATGTTTTCCGTGGGCCAGTCAGCCTGCGGCACCGTCTTCAGGTCGGGGAATAGACGCGTCGTATTCGTCCCCTGCCCCGTCCACACCTCGCCGTTGGCGGCGATGTTGCGCACGCGGAATTCGGGATACCTGGCTCGATCATGCTTCAGGACGATCTGATCCTCACGGCCAGGACGCAGGCGCTCCCCTTTCGACGCACCTTGCGTGAGGAGCTCGCGGTACTCGAGGAAGTCCGCGTTCTTGAATTCCGCATGATCAGTCGCCGGGTAGTCGTAAGCCGGCCAGGCACGGTCGAACATCGTCTCGATGGCAATCGCCTTCATCACGCCGGGCAAGGCGCCCATGTGGTCGTTGTGGAAGTGCGTGACCATGCCGTAGTCGAGACGCGCTGCACCCATCGCCCGGATGTATCGGACGATCCAGTCCGATGGCGTCCTGGTCGCGTCGGGCATTGACGGCGTCCCACGAGGCGGCTGGTTGCCGCCGTTGCCGGCGTCGATCAGCAGCGTGGTGCCATCAGGCAACATCGCGAACGCCGCGTTGCCGCGGCCGGTGTTGATCTGGTGGATGTCGAGCGTGCCGGGCCTCCATTGGAGAAGCGGCGCGCTTGATTGGCCGGCCGTGACAGACGCGAGCGCGACTGCCATGGCCGTAATGAGGAGACCGCGTTTCATGCGGACACCTTGCGAAGCAGCGCGCGGGCGAAGATTCCCGCCACGATCGCGGCAATGAAGGCGACAAAGTACGCGTCCGGCTTCGCGAGATTGACGATCGCCGGTCCGGGACAAATGCCGGTCAGCCCCCAACCCACGCCAAAGATCGCCGCGCCCGCAACCAGGGGCCGATCAATTGGATGTTCATGGCGACGACGCTCCCATGCCGCCATGGCGTAGATCGCGACCGCCGGGCCCATCACGAACAGCAATGACGGGTCCTGGAACTCGAGAAAGGCAATGACTTTCTCGGGCCTCAGCATGCCTGAAATGCCGAGGCCGACCGCGAAGAGCACACCGCACCCGAAGACAATGGGCAGCCTCACAGCACCGCCCTCACCGCCATCGCGGTCGCGATGAAGACGACCACGGCGACGACGCTCCGCGTCGAGAAGTGTCCCATCCCGCAGATCCCGTGTCCGCTCGTGCAACCACCCGACAGCCTGGTGCCGAACCCGACGAGCAGTCCGCCGGCAACCGCCCAGCCAATCGAGGGGTGCGGAAGTGAGGTGAACGACGCCGGTGCGAACAGCGATAACAGCGCGCCGCCTGTCAGCAGTCCGAGCAGAAATGTCAGCTTCCAGCCGGCTTCGCCACGTTCGCGGAGCACCACGCCTTCGAGGATGCCGCTGACGCCAGCGGTCTTTCCGGTGGTAATTAGGAGCACTGCAGCCGAAAGCCCAATGAGGCCGCCGCCGACTGCTGCAGATCCGAAGTCCGCCCAGTTCATGGTGAATACCTAAGCTAGATGAAGTGACTCACTGGCGTGGCGATGAAGCCGTCGAGCGTCGAGGCTGTGTAGTACTGCGTTCTTGTGGTCGTCACTTGGGGAGTTTGTCCCAGTCAGCCTGCGTGACTTCAGCGAACTGCCGCTCCATCAGGATGCGCCACTTGCCGTTCGTCTTCGCCAGCAACTGCTCGAACGGATAGAACTTCGGCGTGCTCGCGCCCGATTTCTGGATCACGGTGTACTTGAAGATGCCGGATTCGAAAGCCGTGGATGGGCCGTCCAGGCGCCGCGAAAATCTGAACTCCACCGTGGCCTTGTCGCCCTTGGCCTTCGCCGTTTCCATGTCACGGCCCCATCGTTCAAGCGTGGTCTTGATCGGCGCGGTTCCGTTCGGGCTCACCAGCACCGCATCAGGAAAGTATGTATTCCCCATTCCGACGATGTCGTCGGTGGCGACCGTCTGGATCAAGACGGACCAGATCTCGCGATCGATCTCCTGACTGGACGTTGCGGGAGACACCTGTTGGGCGCTCACGCCAACCGTGGCAGCAAGAAGCAATGCGGAGATCGTTCCGAGGGGTTTCACCATCGACGCCATCCTATCGAGAAGCCAGGAGTGTGACGCCAGGTGCGGCAGAAGCCTCCCTGGCTTGACGATCGGGCAATCGGTCTTACTGGAGGGGAATCCTGCCCGATTCATGGAAAGCCTTCGACGGCTGACAGTGACTCGAAGGCGGGCCGGGCGAAGTAGTGGCCTTGAAAGTACTCCACGCCAAGCTCGCGCAACACCTCGAGCTCAAACTGTGTCTCGATCCCTTCGGCAATCACCAGCATTGCGAGGTCCCGGCACACCTGGATGATCCCCTTGGTGATCGCGCGGCGGCGCGGATCCGAATCGATGCCGCGGATCAGCGCCATGTCGAGCTTGACGATGTTGGGCTGGACCTCGGCCAGCAGGTTGAGGCCGGCATAGCCGGCGCCGAAATCGTCGATCGCCGTCAGGAAACCACGCGCTTTGTAGTGCTGCACGATCGAACGTAAGTGCGGCACGTCATCCACCTTCTCGCCTTCGGTGATCTCGAAGATGATCCGTTCCGCTGGGAAACCATAGGTCGTCGCGGCCTCCAGCGTGGTGCGTAGGCACAACTCAGGCTGGTAGATCGCATTGGGCATGAAGTTGATGCTGAGGTAGCAAGGCACCTTGAGCTGGCTGCCAAGCTTCACTGCTTTCACGCGGCAGGACTGGTCGAAGCGGTAGCGGTTGGTGTTGTTGACGTGCGCAAAGGCGTGGGCAGAAGGCTCGTCCTTGATGCCGCGAACGAGGGCTTCGTGGGCGAAGACCGTGCGGGCTTCGACGTTCACGATCGGCTGGAACGCCATCGTGAAGTCGAAACCGAGGTCGATGCCCTTCGCGCACTGAGCGCAATCCAAGTCCCGATAGTCTTGCGGCTTCATAACAGGGCTGCCCCTGCGACCGAGCGCCTGATTTCACCGCTCCGGCGCATACCTCTAGGGACATTTTACGCCGGTTTTTGGACTGAACAGCCCTGGCTAAGCCGCCCTCCGACGAACTTGCGCCTATCGCTTCTTGCGCCCGACGCCAGGCACAGCCGCGATTTGTCTCATCCAGGAAGCGATCTGGCGTTCGTCGAGGTCCTTTGCAGATTTGAGTTCTACGCCCCGAGTCGCCTTGCCCATCGCCACCGGCGTCACCGGCGGGACAGGCGACAACGTCACGCCGTTCACAAACATGAGCTTGACGTGCGTGGCGAAGCCGCCGCAGCAAAAACACCAGCCATCGCCCACGCCATAGAACGCCATGCCCCACTTTACGGAGCGTTGCAAATTGGGCAGCGTCTTGGCTGCCAAGGCGTCGACTCGTTCGACGATACCCCGCTGCGGCTGCGGCAAGCCGGCCATGTAGGCGAAGGCCGGCTCGTCACCGTCCGCAGCCTTCGCTGGGCTGGCTTTGCCGGTGATCATGCTGTCCGGCAACACTTGAGAGGACTTGCCCTTCGCGGTCGGCCGCTTGGCCGGTTTCCGCACTCCAGGCTTCTCGGTTCTGCCGGACTTGTCTGTTTTGCGGGCGGACATGCTCTTCTCTCGCACCTCAGAATTTCTGTCTGCGTAACGCCATGGCATCAGCCGCCGCCGTCGGCGGTCGGCTGCCTGCCGTGTTAGGCCGTCACTTCCTCGTAAGAGAACTCCGGAATGCCTGCTCGCTCGGACGCATGTTCAACAGTGATGGCAGCGATACGACCGAGGGCATCGAGGTCGAGAAGGGTGTTCTCGTCTAGGTCTCGGGTCTCAACGACAGGCACATCCTTGAACTCGATGTGCAAAGTGTCGGTATCCGCGAAGTAGCGAATCTTCATAGTGTGAACCCTCGGTCAAAGAATGCATTATGAACCGTTTCCCCGTCCGACAGCAGGATGACTCGTAGATACCGGCCGCCGGCCTCGGGGATTTGGCTCCAGCGCCGAATCCGGCCGTCGGCTTGGACCTCTTCCTTCAAAGGGGCGTCCCGCGTGCGTTGGATCCAGACATCCTCGATCGCGGCGCGGTCTGGGCGAATCCGCATCGCATCAAAGTACGCGGTCGTCTTCACGTAGCACCGTCCGATCGCTCAGCCCTGTCCCAGTAAGGTGGCACCCTTGGCACGGACCTCAGGATCAAGCGCCCTCGTGAAGTCACGCGACACCGAAGAATCTGGGCCCGCCCATTGAGAAGCGCCTTGACCGCCATCGCGGCTTCACGACGCTTAAACAACGTGCCTCGAGTGGGATCGTCCATGGCAAACACGTCGTCAGAAACGTTATAGAACAGCGCATGGCGCACAGTGAGCGCCGTCGCCAGAAGGTAGCGGGTCCGGTCCATCGAATCGCGGACCCGACGATTCAACTCCCGAATCTGTGCCCGGGTAAGCGGAGGCGGCTCGGCACGATCCTGATCAACAGCGGCACGTGAACCGGCGCGATACTTCGTGCTGGACATGAGGACGACGATGCCATCGTCCTGAGCACCTGGTCAACGACCCGGCTGTTTCGTCAGATTGTCGACCTAACGACCACGGCTCACCCGCGGCGGCCGCCGGTGGGCGATTCTACACGGCAATTGCCTGCTGCGGCCGCCGTCGGGTGCAGCCGGTGTTAGGCCGCTGCTACACACCAAGCGAGGAGAAATCACGGGACCCACGGAAGACAGTCGCGATTTCGATGAGTGCAGGCTTACGCCGATACACGATGCGGAAGTTGCCCGACACGACCTCGCGAAGCTCCGGCGCCAGCCGTTCCGGCACTATGCGGCCCGAGTCAGGGAACTCGCGGAGGCGTTCGACCGCAGCGACCAGCCGTCGCACCGTCAGGTCAGCCCACGCTGGCGAGTCCGTCTCTATGAAGGCGCGGATCTCCTGGAGGTCCGCTTCGGCGCGCGGAGACCACAGGATGTCGGTCACAGGCCGAGGCGGCGTTTAACCTCTTCGTGAGGAATACCTTCGCCACGATCGAGTTGATCGAGCCCTTCCTCAATCTTCGCGAGAAACACCAGCTTCTCAATGGCATCATCGACGGACGCGTCTTCCGGTAGCTCGCGAATGACTTCGAGCATGCGCTCGCGCGTAATGCGATGTGGCATGCCCAAATTCTACTCCTGCTGCGTCTAAGACTCGAATTGGAGATGCGGCCTAACGACTGCCATCAGCCGCGGCGGCGCTCATCATTACACGCGCCGCCGTCGGCTGCATGGCAAGTTAGGCGGTGTTGTCTGAGCCCCTATCAGTTGAGTTTTGAAGCCCAGCCAAACTCCATCGTTCTGTACCGAGCGTTGAGCGTCGCCTCGACGGTCTGACATGCTTGGCAACTCGCCTTGCACTTCTTCATTGGATCCTGGCACGTGGCGTACGAGGACAAAGAGGTCGCCCAAATCTCGATTCTCTTCCCGCTTCGAATAACCTGGGGAGCCTGGCGCTTGAACTTGTCATAGGTGCTCGGATCGGTAATCTTCCGGTTGGTACTGCTGCTACGACCGTCCTGGAACAGGAGAATCGCATTGATTGTGTTGCGGTTCAGGTTCTGCCTGTCTCGCACTGAACTGGTCGTGCCGAACTTCATTACGTGTCCGTCAACGACTTCGGCGTACAGCACACATGTCGTGATGTCATCGATCAATGCCTCACAGGCGCCGGTATCGCCGACTGGCCGAATCCATCCGGCTTTCGAGAAGGTCAGCCGCCGTCCAAGTTCTGGAAGCTGCAATTCCCCAAGTTCTTCCGGGGTTATCTCATTCGGCATACCAACCTCTCCTTGTTCTTGATCCGCCTAACTAGAATTCAACCGCAGAAGTCCGCAGCAGTTAACGGTGCATACCTGCAACGGTTTGCAGTCTAACTCCGCGACCCGCCTACGTCTTTGCCAGTTTACGCCGGTCACGATAACACGCCGCTGGCTTCGCAAGTAACCATGGCAAACAACGCGCGCAGAATTTGCCATTCAAGCCGGGCGACAAGAGCGCATATCTTGCCGGCTTTCGCATCGGAAGAACGGGATTCAGGCGCGATCTCTGGCGGCATCGAATTCGCTTCAATGAAGCGCATGACTGCTGCTCCAACCCCACCTAAACTCCTCGACCAGGTGCGCCAGGCCTGCAGGCTTCGACACTTCAGCCGCCGAACTGAGGATGCCTACACCCACTGGGCGCGGCGATTCATCCTGCACCACGGCAAGCGCCACCCTGCCGAATTAGGTGAGCGCGACGTCACCGCATTCCTGGCCGATCTCGCCGAACACCGCCACGTCAGCGCCTCAACCCAGAACCAGGCGTTGTGCGCGTTGCTGTTCCTGTACCGAGCCGTCTTGCGCCGGCCGCTGACAGAACGCCTCGATCTCCCCCAACCCCGGCAATCCACTTACCTGCCCGTCGTCCTCACCCGGACGGAAGTGCGCACCGTGCTCGCACAACTCTCCGGGGTGCCGCACCTCGTGGCGTCGCTGCTCTACGGCACTGGGATGCGCCTGCTCGAATGCCTGCAACTGCGCGTCAAGGACCTCGACTTCGAGCGTTCGGAGATCGTGATTCGACAAGCCAAAGGCCGAAAGGACCGCGTCACCATGCTGCCGGTATCTATAGGCCAACCCCTCCGGCAGCATCTCGATGGTGTCCGTGATACGCACCGCCGTGACCTCGCCGCCGGCTTCGGACACGTTGTCCTGCCTAATGCGTTCGACCGAAAGGATCCCAACGCGTCGAGTTCGTGGGCTTGGCAGTACGTCTTTCCCGCTGGACGCATCTGTCGTAACAAGGAGTGGGGCGGTCCGACCCGCTTCCACCTCCACGAATCAGCGATCCAGCGCGCCTTCACCGCAGCCGTGCGAAGCAGCGGCATCGCGAAACGGGCCAGTTGTCATACGCTGCGCCACTCATTCGCGACCCATTTGCTGGAAGACGGATACGACATCCGCACGGTCCAGGAACTGCTCGGCCACGCCGATGTAAGCACCACGATGATCTATACGCACGTGTTGAACCGCGGCGGGCGTGGCGTACGGAGCCCGGCGGATCGGTTGTGAGGCCATCCGCTTGACAACCAGCGACTGACGATGGCAACGTCGTCGGAATGAGAAAGCAGATAGGCACCACCGAAAGGAGGCACCAATGCATTCGATAGCCTAGGAGGGCTCAGTTCATGCGTTTCAAGATTCGCGGAGGCACCACCTCCGATCAGAGAACATCTCTTTGTCTGTCTTGCCGCTCTGCGACCGTCATCAACGGTCCGCGGCTTTCAGATCAGATCATCGCCTGTAGTCTTCTCGGCAAGGACGACCGCATTCCGTTCGTTGTGACTTCCTGCTCCAACTACTCGGACAAGGCACTGGCGTCCCTCTGGCACATGGAAGACATCGCGTGGATTCTTCGCTCGGATCGCAAGAGCAAGCAGATGGGTTTCGTTCGCGCGAAAGACCTGAAGTACGAAGAACGTCACACGCTCGGCGACGACTAGCGCTAAGTTGGGGTCAGGTCCCAACTTAGCGAAACGCTAAATTTCGAGGCCTGACCCCAACTTAGCGACCGGAACTTAGCGAGTGACGGGCGGAGCGCGTCTCAAAAAATAGTCGTGATCGACTTCTGCGCGAGGTCGATCAGGCCCATCGGCAGGACGCCCAGATACAGGACGCCGGCCACGGCCATCACCAACCCGCCCATCACGACCGGGTGCACCGGCGGCGGGACGGGTCGCGCGTCACGTTCGGTCATGTACATCATCACCACGATACGCAGGTAGAAGAAGACCGAGATGACGCTCGACAGCACGCCGATGATCGCCAGGCCGTAGTAGCCCGAACCGATCGCGGCCGAGAACACATACCACTTGGCGATGAAGCCCGCGGTCGGCGGGAAGCCGCCCAACGACAGCAGGAACAGCGTCATCAACGTGGCCAGGACCGGGTGCGAGTGCCACAGGCCGGCATAGTCGCGAAGGTCGTCGTTGGCGCGCTCGCGCGTGCCGAGGATCGCGATCACACCGAACGCGCCAAGGTTGGTCAGCGCATACGCGGCGAGATAGAACAGGATCGCGGCCTTGCCGACGTCGTTGCCTGCGACCAGGCCGGCGAGCAGGTAGCCGCCGTGCGCAATGCTCGAATACGCCAGCATGCGCTTGAGGCTGGTCTGCGCCACGCCGACGACGGTGCCGACGACCATCGTGGCGGCGGCAATCCACCACAGCACCGGCGCCCAGTCCGCGATCATCGGATCGAGGCCCTTGAGGAACACGCGGACGAACGCGGCGATGGCCGCAGCCTTGACGCCCGTGGACATGAAGCCGGTCACAACAGTCGGTGCGCCTTCATACGCATCCGGCGACCACATGTGGAACGGAACCGCCGCAACCTTGAAGGCAAAGCCAACGATCAGCAGCCCGGTGCCGAGCAGGATCATCGGGTTGCCGCTCATCGACTGGGCGGCGATGGCGGTCGACAGGCGCTCGATGTTGGTCGTGCCGGTCACGCCGTAGAGGAACGCGATGCCATAGAGGAAGAACGAGCTCGCGAACGCGCCGAGCAGGAAGTACTTGAAGGCCGCTTCCGTGCTCTGCTGCTGATCCTTCCGCATGCCGGTCAGGATGTAGACCGCAATCGACATCGTCTCGAGCGCGAGGAAGATGACGAGCAGATCGGTGGCCTGCCCCATCAGCATCATGCCGACGATGGCGAAGAGCACCATGGCGTAGTACTCACCCGCCGGCAGCCGGTCCCGCTCGACGGTCTGCGACGAGAAGATCACGGTGAAAATGCCGACGCCCACGAGCACCAGGTTCACGAACAGCGCGAAGTTGTCCGCGGTGACCGCGCCAAAGCTTTCGGCGTTGCTGTTCCAGAGAAGGATCGAGGCGGCGCCGGCGCCGAGCAGGCCGATGATCGCCAGCCCGCCGATCGGCATCTTCTCGTTCTTGCCGCGGAACGATTCCGCGAGCAGGACCACCAGCCCTGCGAGGGTCACGCAGAGCATCGGGATGATGGCGTCGAACTGACCGCTGATCATCGCGTCTCTCCTTCAACGCGACGAAGCGTTGGCACGTCGGACACGACCACGACCGGGCGCACGGTAGGCGTCACTTCCTGCGGACGTGACGACGGCCCCTGCTTCTCACCGGTCGGCGTTCGCGGCTTCGGTTTCATTGATTTGGGCAACACGGCCTCAACGCGCAGCGGCTGGCGTGACTGCACACGATCGACAATGCGCTGCACCGCGGGTTCCATGGGCTTCAGGAACACGTTCGGCGCGACACCCATGCCAATGGCCGCCGCGGCCAGCGGGCCGACGATCGCCCACTCGCGGAACGACAGGTCCGGCAGTCCCTTGTTGTGATCGTTGGTGACCTTGCCGTAGAACACGCGCTGGAACATCCACAGCATATAGACGGCCGAGAGGATCACGCCGAGCGCGGCGATCACGACGAAGCGCGGATCCCACTTGAACGCGCCGAGCATGATCAGGAATTCGCCGATGAAGCCGTTCATGCCGGGCAGGCCGATCGACGACAGCGTGATGATCAGCGCGACCGCGGTGAAACGCGGCATGCCGGTCTTCAGCCCGCCGAACTCGCTGATCTGGCGAGTGTGGCGGCGATCCGAGAGCATGCCGACAAGCGCGAACAACGCGCCGGTACTGACACCGTGCGCCAGCATCTGGTACGACGCTCCCTGGATGCCCTGGACGTTGATCGCGGCGATGCCGAGGATCACGAAGCCCATGTGGCTGACGGACGAATACGCCACCAGCTTCTTCATGTCCGGCTGCACCATCGCGACCAGCGCGCCATAGACGATGGCGATCACGGACAGCGTGGCGAGCGCCGGCGCGAAGTAGAGCGCGGCTTCAGGGAACAACGGAATCGCGAACCTGATCAGGCCGTAGCCGCCCATCTTCAGCATCACGCCGGCCAGGATCACCGAGCCGGGCGTGGGCGCCTGCACGTGCGCGTCAGGCAGCCACGTGTGGAATGGGAACAACGGCACCTTGATGATGAACGCGAGCGTAAAGGCCAGGAACAGCCAGTACTGCGTGCCTTCGGGGATCTGCAGCTCGTACAGCTTGAGCAGGTCGAAGCTGTATTCGCCGGTCATGGTCTGGTGCATCCACGACAGGCCGATGATCGCGACCAGCATCAGCACGCTGCCGGCCATGGTGTAGAGGATGAACTTGACCGCGGCGTAGATGCGCTGGTCGTAGCCCCAGATGCCGATCAGGAAATACATCGGGATCAGGACGAAGTCCCAGAAGATGTAGAACAGGAAGACATCGAGGGCGCAGAACACGCCGATCATCGACGCTTCGAGCAGCAGCATGAAGATCGAGAATTCCTTGACCTTCTTCTCGATGCTCTCCCACGACGTCAGCAGCGCCAGCGGCGTCAGGAAGCCGGTCAGCACCAGCAGCATCAGGCTGAGGCCGTCGATGCCGACGTAGTACTCGATGCCGAACGCCGGGATCCACGGTGCGCGCTCGACGAACTGGAACGGCGCCGCCGAGGCCGAGCCGTCGAAGCCCGCCCACAGCGCCAGCGTGATCGCGAAGGTCACCAGCGAGATGCCCAGCGCGAAGTATCGGATCAGCGAGTCCTTTGAGCCATCGCGGTTGGCGATGAACATCAGCAGGATCGCGCCGATGATCGGTGTGACGATAGCGAGAGTCAGCATGCCAGGGCCACAGAAGGCGCAGATGACACAGAAATCTTCATCCTCATGTCATCTCCACAAGTAGTAGGCGAGCACGGCGACCGCGCCTACGAACATTGATGCTGCATAGGTCTTGACCGACCCGTTCTGCAGCAGGCGGAGCACGATGCTCACGCCGCTCACCAGGTAACCGGCGCCATTGACGGCGCCATCCACGACCTTGACGTCAAAACCGCGCCACAAACCTTCGGTCGAGACGACCTTGATCGGTTGCACGATCGTGGCGTCATAGACTTCGTCCACGTAGTACTTGTTCAGCAGCAACTGGTGCACGCCCGGATACTGCGCGGCGAGCCGCTCCGGAATCTGCCGGTTCTTCAACCACAGGAACGTCGCCAGGCCGATGCCGGCGAACGCGAGCAGCGACGACACCGCCATCAAGCCAAGTTCGAGCGACGCGTGATCTTCAGGATTGCGCTCTTCAACCGGCGTGCATTCCGCGATGGCCAGGCCGGCCAGGTCGCCGGTCGTGACTTCCTGGCCGCAGTTGGTGGCGTTGAACACCGGCGTCAGCCATTCGTGCAGGTTGGCGTGACCGCCGATCGCGTGCGGGATGTTCACGTAACCGGCCACGATCGAACCGATCGCGAGCACGATCAGCGCGGTGGCCATCGGCCAGGGGGCGTCATGGGGTGCCCCGTGCCCGGTGCCGTGTGCCGGGGCGTGGTGCCCGGTGCCGTGATCGTCGTGCCCGTGCGCGTGCGCAGGCGCGGCGTGACCGTGGTCATGCGCGGCATCCTGCGCACCATGTGCACCCGGAGCACCATGAAAACGTTCTTCCCCATGGAAGGTCAGGTGGACCAGGCGCCACATGTAGGTCGCGGTCAGGAACGACGTGATCGCGCCGACGGCCCACAGCAGCTGGTGGCCTTCAACAAACGTCTCGAACAGGATTTCGTCCTTCGAGAAGAAGCCTGACAGCAGCGGCACGCCGGCGATCGCCACCGAGGCGATGACGAAGGTCCAGTAAGTGATCGGGATGTGCTTCTTCAACCCGCCCATGTTGCGGATGTCCTGCTCGCCGTGCAGCGCGTGAATCACCGCGCCGGAGCCGAGGAACAGGCAGGCCTTGAAGAACGCGTGGGTGTAGAGATGGAAGATGCCGGCGCCATACGCGCCGACGCCCATCGCCAGGAACATGTAGCCCAGCTGCGACACCGTCGAATACGCCAGGACGCGCTTGATGTCGTTCTGGACGAGGCCGATCGTGCCGGCAAAGAGCGCCGTGGCCGCGCCGACGATGGCGATGATGTGCAGCGTCATCGGCGCGTGCTCGAAGAGCATCGCGTTACGGCCGATCATGTAGACGCCCGCGGTCACCATGGTCGCGGCATGGATAAGGGCCGACACCGGCGTCGGGCCTTCCATCGCGTCCGGCAGCCACACATACAGCGGAATCTGCGCCGACTTGCCGGTCGCGCCAATGAACAGCAGCAGCGTGATCAGCGACAGCGTGCCGAAGCCCACTTCAACCGGCATGGCCTTCGCCGCCAGCGCGATGGTGTTGAAGTCGAGCGACCCGAAGGTCACCACCAGCAGCAGCGCGCCGAGGATGAACGCGAAGTCACCGACGCGGTTGACGATGAACGCCTTCTTCGCGGCATCGGAGGCCGACTGCTTCTGGTAGTAGAAGCCGATCAGCAGATACGAGCACAGACCGACGCCCTCCCAGCCCACGAACATCACCAGGACGTTCGAGCCGAGCACCAGCATCAGCATGAAAAAGCAGAACAGGTTCAGGTACGAGAAGAATCGCGCAAAGTCCGCGTCGGTTTCCTCGTGCATGTACGAGGTCGAATACAGGTGGATCAGCGAGCCGATGCCGGTGATCACCAGGATCATCACGGCCGACAGCGCATCGAGGCGCAGCGCCAGGTCGAGCGAGAAGTCGCCGACGGCGATCCAGTTGAACAGCAGCTGGTTGATCTGGCGGCTCTCGGGCGGCATTGCCGCCAGCGACAGCACCTGCATCACCGAGATGATGAAGGAGAGCGCCATCAGGAAGGTCGCAAGGCCGCCCGATACGGACTTCGGCAAGCGCTTCCCAATGAACGCGTTGACGAGGAAGCCGCCGAGCGGAAGTAGTGGAATCAGCGCTAACACGGGGTCACCACTTCAGGCTCGTGAAGGCTTCGGGGTTGAGCGATTCGCGATGGCGGAACAAGCCGATCACGAGCGCAAGACCGACGGCGGCCTCGGCCGCAGCCACCGTCATCACGAAGAACGTGATGATCTGGCCGTCAACCGTGCCGAACTGGCGCCCGAAGGCGACAAACGCCAGGTTGACGGCGTTCAACATCAACTCGACCGACAACAGCAGCGTGATCAGGTTGCGGCGCAGGAAGACACCGGCGGTGCCGATGGCAAACAGCAGGCCCGACAGGACGAGATAGTGTCCGAGAGGCATGGCTAGTCTTCCCTCTTGCGCGACAGCACGACCGCGCCGACCATCGCCGCGATGATCAGGATCGACGTGACTTCGAACGCGAACATGTAATCGGTAAACAACACGCGGCCCAGCTCCTGGACGGTCGACGCCGCCGGACGGTCAGCCACGCTGGTCGCCAGGCCGCTGGTGCGCGACAACGCCCAGCCGAGTTCGAGGGCCAGCAACACGGCCAGCACGCCGCCGATGCGCACCGCCATCGGGCGATACAACGGGTGCGAGCGATCCCACTCGGCCGCGTCCTCGCGGGGCGCGTTGAGCAGCATCACCGTGAACAGGAACAGCACCATGATGGCGCCGGCGTAAATGATGATCTGCGCGACGGCCACGAAGGGCGCCTCGAGCAGGATGTAGAGCCCGGCCAGGCCGAAGAACGAGGCGATGATCGACAGCACGCTGTAGACCGGGTTCTTCTGCGTGACGACCGCCAGCGCACCGAGCACGGTGACGCCGGCGAAGGTGTAAAACAGCAGCGCGTCAGAGCCCAAAGTAGAGCACCCCCGCGGCCGTGAGCAGCAGGTTCACGGTTGCCAGCGGCAACAGTACCTTCCACCCGAATGACATCAGCTGGTCATAGCGGAAACGTGGCAGCGTCCAGCGCAGCCACAGGTAAACGAACAACAGGAACGAGAGCTTGATGACGAACCAGATCCAGCCGTAGTTGGCCGGGATGAACGGCCCGTGCCAGCCGCCGAGGAACAGGTTCACCGCGACGGCCGAGACCGTCACCATGTTGATGTACTCCGCCATGAAGAACATCGCGAAGCGCATCGAGCTGTATTCGGTGTGATAGCCGGCGACCAGTTCCTGCTCGGCTTCCGGGAAGTCGAACGGCGCGCGGTTCGTTTCCGCGACGCCGGCGCAGGCAAAGACGAAGAAGGCGACGAACTGCGGGAAGATGTACCACTTCGGCAGGAAGCCGAACCAGTATCCCGACTGCGCGTCCACGATCTCGGTCAGCGACATCGACCCGGCAAACATCACCACGGTGGCCAGCGACATGCCGTAGGCCAGCTCGTAGCTGATCATCTGCGCCGAGCTGCGCAGGCCGCCCAGCAGCGAGTACTTCGAGTTGCTGGCCCAGCCGGCGAGCACGATGCCGTAAACGCCCATCGAGGCGACCGCAAAGATCACCAGCACGGCGACGTTGACGTCCGAGACCTGCAACTTGATCGGCTCGTCGAGCATGCCGAAGAAGGTGGTCGGCGCGCCGAACGGGACGGGCGCGAACGCCAGGTAGGCGGCCGCCACCGAAATGATCGGCGCCAGCGAGAACAAGAAAGCGTCCGATGCCTTGGGCCGCAGTTCTTCCTTGAAGAACAGCTTCAGGATGTCGGCGATCGGCTGCAGCAGGCCCTTGGGTCCGACGAGATACGGACCGTAGCGCTGCTGCATCAGCGCGGCGACCTTGCGTTCAGCGTAGACCATGACCGCGGCCATGATCTGCAGGCCCATGAACACAATGCCGACGATCACCGCATAGGCGATCGTCTGGGGCGCAGTGAGGACTTCGATGATGCCTGACATCAGTGGTGCTCCACTGGCGTCCGGGCGCGGTAGCTGGCCGGCGCGGGAGGATTGCCCTTTACGTACGCCTCGAACTCAGGCCTGAACCACTTCAACGTCGTCAACACCGGCGTCGCGGCGGCGTCACCGAACGCGCACAGCGTCTTGCCGTTGATCTGGTTGGCCACGCTCTGCAGCAACGTGATGTCCTTCTCGGTCGCCTGGCCCTGCGTCATGCGATGCAGGAGGCGATAGAGCCAGTCGGTGCCTTCGCGGCACGGCGTGCATTTGCCGCACGATTCGTGACGATAGAAATGCAGCAGGTTCTCGGCAAGCCACACCATGTCAGTGGTGTCGTCGAGCACCATGATTGCCGCTGAACCCAGCAGCGATCCGGCCTTCTGCACGTCGTCAAAGCTGGCGGGGATGTCGATCTGATCGGGCATCAGGATCGGCACCGACGAACCACCCGGGATCACCGCCTTGATGGTGTGACCATCCTTCGGGCCGCCGGCGTAGTCGTAAATCAGTTCCTTCAGCGTCACCTTCATCGGCGCTTCGAACACGCCGGGGTTCTTCACTGCGCCGCTGACGCAGAACAGCTTCGGCCCACCGTTCTTCTCGGGACCGAGGGCCGCAAACCACTCCGCACCACGCGTCATGACGAGCGGCACGTTGCAGAGCGTCTCGACGTTGTTCACCGCGGTCGGGCACTTCCACGCGCCCTCGACGGCCGGGAATGGCGGCTTGAAGCGGGGCTGCGCGCGCTTGCCTTCGAGCGATTCGAGGAGCGCCGTCTCTTCACCGGCTTCATACGCGCCGGCGCCGCGATGGAGGTAAACCTCGCAATCGAAGCCGCTGCCCATGATGTTCTTGCCCAGATACCCCGCCTTGCGGGCGTCGTCTATCGCCTTCTGCATCGTCGGGAACAGGTGATAGAACTCCCCGCGGATGTAGATATAGGCGGCCTTCGAACCAATCGCGTAGCAGCCGATCAGGCAGCCCTCGACCAACAGGTGAGGATTGCGCTCCATCAGGAGGTGATCCTTGAAGGTGCCCGGCTCGCTTTCGTCGGCGTTGCAGACGATGTACTTCGGCTTCGGCGACTTCTTGTCGACGAACTGCCACTTGAGGCCGGTCGGGAAGCCTGCGCCGCCGCGTCCGCGGAGGCCCGACTTCTTCACGTCTTCGATGACCGCTTCGGGCGTCATCGCCAGCGCCTTCTTCAAGCCCTGATAGCCGGCCTGGTTCCTGACGTAGTGATCGAGTTCCGCGCCGCCCGGCGTGAACGCAAACTGCGTCAGCACCGGCTCGTAGTTGGGCAGCGCCTTGGCCTTCGACGGCGTCGTGGTCTTCGCGCCTTCGGCAATGCGCGCTTCGCACAGGTGGCAGTTGTTGAGCGCCTTGAGCCCGTCGGTCTTCATGCGATCGACGAGGCCGCCGACCTGCTCCGGCTGAAGGTGCTCGTGCCAGTGATCGTTGTTGACCATCATCACCGGCGCGCGATCGCACGCGCCGAGACATTCCATCTGCTGGATGGTGAACATGCCGGTCGGATCGGTTTCGCCGACCTTGATCCCCAGCTTGTGCTGCAGTTCCTCGACCACGCGTTCCGCGCCGGCCAGCGCGCACGACAGCGTCGTGCACACCTGCAGGACGTACTTGCCGGTCGGGGCGCGGTGGAACATCACGTAGTACGACACCACGTCTTCGACATCGGCGGTGGTGCAGCCGATGACCTGCGCGACGTGCCGCACGGCGTTGTTGCTGATGTAGCCCTGCTGGTCCTGCACGAGATACAGCGCGTGCAGCACCGCCGAGACGCGGTTCTCAGGCGCGTAGTGCGAAGCGAACTCTTCGAAGTTCTGACGATTGCCGTCGGTGAACGAGAACTCCTGCCCTTCGGGCAGCGTCACCCGCATCGACCGGTGGTGCTGGTCGGTGCCGTACGGCATCGTGGGATGAAAGCTCATCGATCCACGTCTCCCATCACGACGTCGAGCGATCCGATCACGGCGATCACGTCCGCGATCATGCCTCCGACGACGAACTTGTGCAGCGCCTGGCAGGCAAACAGTCCCGGCGCGCGCATGTGCACGCGCCACGGACGGTTGGTGCCGTCGGACACGACATAGCAGCCGTGTTCGCCGCGCGGTCCTTCGACCGGCACATAGGCGTCGCCGGCGGGCACCTTGAAGCCCTGCGAGTAAATCAGGAAGTGCTGAATCAGCGCTTCCATTTCCGTGTAGACCTGGTCCTTGGGCGGCGGCACGACGCGCTTGTCGTCAACGGCCCACGGACCGTAGTCCGGGATGCGCGCCAGCGCCTGCTGGATGATTTTCGCGCTCTCGCGCATCTCCGCCACGCGGGTCAGGTAACGATCGTAGACGTCGCCATTGGAGGCGCCGATCACGTCGAAGTCGTAGGTGTCGTAGCCGATGTACGGGAAGGCGCGGCGCACGTCGTAATCACCGCCGGCGGCGCGCGCGATCGGGCCGAACAGGCCCCACTTGCAGCAGTCCTCGTACGAAATCACGCCGACGCCGCGGGTGCGATCCAGCCAGATCGGGTTCTTGGTGATCAGCGTCTCGTATTCATCGAGCTTGGCCGGGAAGCGATCGATGAAGTCCTTGACCGCGGCGCGGAAGCCGCGCGGCAGGTCTTCGCGCAGGCCGCCGACGCGAATGTAGCTCGGGAAGAACCGGAAGCCGGCCATCAGCTCGTTCAGGTTCATGATCTGCTCGCGCTCGCGGAGCGCGTAGAGCAGGCCGGTGATGGCGCCGATTTCCATGGCGTGCGTGCCGAACCACACCAGGTGGCTGCTGATGCGCTGCAGTTCGGCGATCAACACGCGGATGTCGTTGACGCGCTGCGGCATCTTCTCGGTGAGGCCGAGCATCTTCTCGACCGAGAGGCAGAACGCCAGGCTGTTGGACTGCGCGCCGAGGTAATCCATGCGCTCGACCAGCGGGATCACCTGCTGCCACTTCTTCTGCTCCGCCGTCTTCTCGATGCCGGTATGCAGGTAGCCGACGGTCGGCGACACGGAGACGACGGTCTCGCCATCGAGTTCCATCACCAGCCGCAGCACGCCGTGCGTGCTGGGGTGCTGAGGCCCCATGTTGACGGTCATCGTTTCTGTGCGTAGATCGGCCATTGGTCCTTTTGGTCCGGCTAAAGCCGGACCCTCACCGGAATTTCAGTCTGCCCCTGCGGGGTCCGCCTTCAGGCGGACCGACCTTAGAGCTCTCTCTCAACCAACTCGCAAATCACATGCAGCACGGTCGCGTGCACTTCCTGGATCCGCGCCGTCCGCGTTTCATTCACGGCAATACGGTGCGTCGCCAGCGCGCCCGCTGCTCCGCCACTGCCCGTCAAAGCCACGGTGGTCAAACCGCGTTCGTTCCCGGCTTCAAGCGCCCGCAGCACGTTCGCGGAGTTACCGCTGGTCGTGATGCCGATCGCGATGTCGCCCTTCTTGCCCAGCGCCTCGAGCTGCCGCGCGAACACGCGCTCGAACCCGTAATCGTTGCCGATCGCGGTCAGCGCACTCGTATCGGTCGTCAGCGCGATCGCGGGATACGCCTTGCGCTCCCGCTCGAAGCGGCCGAGCAACTCCGCCGCGAAGTGCTGCGCGTCGGCGGCGCTGCCGCCATTGCCGAACACCAGCACCGAACCACCCTGCTGCAACGACCGCGTGATGGCGACAGCCACCGCCACGATCGGAGCTGCATTGGCCGCCATGCGCTCGTGCGCGGCAGCCGTTTCCTTCAGGACGCGAACGACATGCGCTGTCGCGGCCGCGTGCGCGGACGCTTCGGCGCCCAGGTCGTCCGGCATCTACTTCGGCTTCACCGCGCCGCGCTGAAAGCGATCGCGCTCGAGGTTCGCCTTGAACTCTTCTTCCGTCACCTGGAGCGGCATGTACGTCTGCGCGTCCTTGCGCAGCTGCACCGGGTAATCCTTGCGCAGCGGGTGACCTTCCCAGTCATCCGGCATCATCAGGCGGCGCATGTCGGCGTGGCCGTCGAAGACGATTCCGAACAGGTCGTACAACTCGCGCTCAGGCCAGCCGGCACCGGGATACAACCCGGTCAGCGTCTCGATCGCTTCCTGCGCATTGATGCCCACCTTCAGGCGCACGCGCGCGCGGCGATGCGGCGACACGAGGTGGTAGACGAGGTCGAATCGCGGCAGGCGATTGGGATGGAAATCCACCGCGGTGACGTCCGAGAACGCCACGTATTCCAGGCCGGGCGCCTGCAGCGCGCGGCAGGTCGCGACGACGAACTCGCGCGGCACGCGAATCGTCGGCGTGACCGCGGCGTCGGCCGAGACCTGCGCCTCGTACGTCGCGCCGGGCACCGCCGGCGCGATCGCGGCGATGATGTCTTCAGCGGTCATGCGATCTGGACTCTCGGGGACTGATCGAGCTTCGACGCGGCGATCTTCTTCTGCAGCTGCACGATGCCGTAGATCAGCGCTTCGGGACGCGGCGGGCAGCCGGGAATGTAGACGTCAACCGGCACCACCTGATCGGCGCCCTGCACGATGGAGTAGTTGTCGAACACGCCGCCGCACGACGCGCACGCGCCCATCGAGATCACCCACTTGGGCTCAGGCATCTGGTCGTAGATGCGGCGCATCGCCGGCGCCATCTTTCGCGACAGACGGCCGGCAATGATCATCAGGTCCGCCTGGCGCGGTGAGCCACGGAACACTTCCGCGCCGAAGCGCGCCATGTCGTAGCGGCCGGCGCCGGTGGCCATCATCTCGATCGCGCAACAGGCCAGGCCGAACGCGACCGGCCAGATGGCCGAACGGCGCGCCCACTGAATCATGAATTCAGCGGACGTCGTCAGGACGGGGATTTCGTAATCAGTTTCGAGTCCCATAACGGTATCTCTTCACCACGGCGGGGCCGGGTTTTGGCGAGTGCTTGTAGTCCGGATCGAATTCGGGGCCCCAATCCAGCACGCCCTTGCGCCAGATGTAGACGTAACCCACGACGAGGATCAGGAAGAAGACCGTGATCTGAATCAGACCGGGCCATCCGAGCTGCCGCATCGTCATCGCCCACGGATACAGGAAGGCGACCTCGATGTCGAACAGCAGGAAAATCATCGCAATCAGGTAGAACTTCACCGATTGCCGTTCGCGCGCGTCGCCCACGGGCGGCATGCCGCACTCGTAGGCCGCGAGCTTCTCAGGAGTTGGATTGCGCGGTCCGAGGAACCGGGAAATGACGACGGAAACGACGCCAAAACCGATCGCGATGACCGCTAAAAGAAGTATTCCGCCCCAGCCAAGCATGTGTGCGCGTTTCCCAGGACCGCTCTAGAAAGTATGTCACGCACCGTTGGTTCGGAGCGCTTGTGAAGGATATCACACGCACTACAATCCCTTGCGTATGCGCCTGTCGTCCGAACGGCTGCTGATCGGAGCGGTGTTGGCCGTGTCTCTGGTCATTTTGGGCCTTCAGGCGTTTGTCCTCCGCCCCCGCCTGGCGCCGGCCGGAGACCGGCCCGCGGTTGCGGTCATTCGCCCTCCAGATCTCGGCGGGGCACCGGATCCCGCAAACTCGCTTCTCAACTGGCGCTCTGAGCAACAGGCCACGTCGGCCGACAACCCCTACCCGCCCACGCTCCAGCATCCGCCGATCTGGGCCATGGCCGATGCGCCGTGGAACGCGTGGCTCCGACAGCACCTTGGCGTGTTGCTCCAGACCACCGCATTCCTGGTCGGCGCCGGCGTGCTCGTCGGACTCGGTGCGCACGGCACCACCGCGGTATTGATGACGCTGGCGTTGATCGCGACGGCGATGGCCAATAGCGGCCCGCTGCTCGGCTCGGAACAAGTGATTCCGCTGCTCAGCCCGGTCCTGCGCTTCTTTAACTGGCTGATCACCGGTTTGTCGTTTCCGATCATCGGACTCGCCGTCCTCCATTTCCCGCACCGCGCGGAGATCCTGGACCGCCAGAAATGGATCGTGCCCGCTGTGATCGCGGGCGGTTTGCCGATGTTCGCGATCGGCCTCGTTTCGGCCACGTTGTTGAGCGGCGTGGACGCGGCCCTACCCGCGTTGACCTGGATCGCCACCAACGGCTGGGCATATGACGCCGCGTTTGCGATCCCGCTCGCCGCCAACGTGCTGATCGTCGTCGAGGGCATTTCGCGCTATCGCATCAACCTCGATGCCGATGAGCGCCGCCGCATCCAGATCGTCGTCTATACGGGTGTCCCGGCGGTGTTCGCGTACGCGCTGAAGACCGGGCTGCCGCTCGTGCTTGGCCTGCTGGGCATGCCGATCGAACTGCCGTGGGCGATCGAAGCGGTGTTGCAGTCGATCGTCCTGCTGCCGGCATTCGGGCTGCCCTACGCGGTGGCGGTGAAGCACGTCTTCAGTCCGCGCACCGTGTTGCGCCGCAGCCTGCAGTACGCCTTCGCGCGGCGGACCCTGACCATCCTCGTAGCGCTGCCGGTGATCGCCCTGGTCGCGTCCCTCGTGCAGCAACGCGACATGACGCTCGGCATGATCGTCTCGGGCCGCCCGCTCTTCTATTTGTTCCTCCTCGTGATGCTGGGCCTGGGCCTGCGGTATCGCGACGCGGCGCAACGCTGGCTCGATCAGCACTTCTTCCGCGACGAATACGATGCACGCGAGATCCTGGTATCGCTCGCCGGCCGGGTGTCGTACGAAGCCGACCCGCGCGACCTGGTCGCGATGGTCGTGACGCAGATCGATTCGGCGCTGCACCCGGAATGCATCGCGGTACTCGCCTCGGACTCGCCGACCGCCACCCATCCAACCGGACGCTTCGAACCGGTCTCGGCGTTACGGATCGATGCGGCGCCGCTGCAGGCTGACAGCGGCGTGATCACGCTGCTGCGCTGGTCCGACAAACCGCTCGAAGTGTTCCTCGATGACGAGCAGTCGCCGGTGGCGCGCATTCCGCAACCGGATCGCCTGTGGCTGGCCGGCATGAATGCCGCGCTGCTCGTGCCGATCTTCGCCGGCGGCAGCGATCCGCGCCCGTTCATCGGCTTGATCGCCCTCGGACGCAAGCGATCCGAAGAGCCGTACACGCCGGAGGATCGCGAGCTGCTTCGCGGTATCGCGGTGCAGATGGGTGTCGCGCTGGACCTGTCGCGCCTGCGCAAGCAGGTCGGCCAGACCCTCCTTCGCCAGGGCTTCGGAGGGCAAGCGCCGGTCGCGGCCGACGCAACACAGGCGTTCACGCCGACGATCGTCGTCGGCGGCAGCGGCACGGGCTCGGCGATCAGCGTCGGCGCGTTGGTCGACGGCAAGTATCGCGTCGATGCGGTCATCGGCCAGGGCGGCATGGGCGCGGTGTTCAGGGCGTGGGACGTCCGCCTCGAGCGCTCGGTGGCGATCAAGGTGGTGCGGGGCGACCTGATTGCCGATCCGGATTCGCGCCTGCGCTTCCGCCGCGAGTCGCAAATCGTCGCGCGATTGCAGCACCCGTCAATCGTGACGGTGTTCGATTACGGCAACCTCGCGGACGGCGCGGCGTTCCTGGTGATGGAGTTCGTGCCGGGCGAAGACCTGCGCCACTTCTTGAAACGCGAAGGCAAGCTCGAGACCGCGCGGATGGCGGCGCTGATGCACGGCATCGCCGGCGGGGTGGAAATCGCGCACAAGTCGGGCATCTTCCATCGCGACCTGAAACCGGAGAACATCCTGCTGCCGGAGAGCGGCACCGGCCCCAAAGTGGTGGACTTCGGTGTCGCGAAACTCAGTACGCCCGGCAGCGGTGACGGCAGCACGCTCTCGGTGGCGGGCACGATCGTCGGCACACCGGCGTATATGCCTCCCGAACAGTTGCGCGGCGAAGCCGTGGATGCCCGCGCGGACGTGTTCAGCCTGGGCGTGATGGCGTACGAGATGCTGACGGCACGGCTGCCCTACACGGGCGCGTCGCTGTTCGACATCGGCATGAAGCAGGTTGAGGGCAAGATCGACCTGAGTGGAATCGATCCCGCAATCGCGCCGGTGATTCAACAGGCGATTGCGTACGACAAAGAAAAACGGCCGCAGTCGGCCGCAGCTTTCGCCGAAGCCGTCGCGGCCGCAGTCAGTAGTAAGTAGCAGGTATCAAGCAGCAAGAAGAACTCCTTGCTACTTGCATCTTGATACTTGCTACTTCTTCTTCGCTGTCATCTCGGCCAGACGGCGATCGATTTCCGCGATCGCTTGGCCGATCTGTTCCTTGCGCACCGCGTGCACCGTGGCTTCCGCCTGGCGCTGCAGTTCGGTCTTGGCCAGGCGGAGCGATTCCACCTGCCGCACGTGCTCGGGGTCAACCTTGGGGCCTTTGTCGCGCGAGACCTTGCGGCTTTCCTCGAGTTCGTCCATGCGCTCTTGCAAGCGCGCTTCAGCGTCGATTAATCCTTCTCCGGCGTCACCCATGAATCACACGATTATATACCGCTGCGCAGTTAGGCGTTTTTGTAATTAGATGTGTTTGTGAAGGATTTTCACCCCGCGGTCGGCGATTGGTTCAGCGCCGTGTTTGCCGAGCCAACCACGCCCCAAAAGCGTGGGTGGCCGGCAATTGCTCGCGGCGAATCCACGTTGATTCTCGCGCCAACCGGCAGCGGCAAGACCCTCACGGCGTTCCTTTGGTCGCTTAACCGATTGATGTTTGACCCGGTGCCGGAGCAAGACCAGCGGTGCCGCGTGCTCTATATCTCTCCGTTGAAAGCGCTGGCGGTCGATGTGGAGCGGAATCTGCGCGCGCCACTGGCGGGCATTTCCAACATGGCCGCCGCCAAGGGCATGGCGTTTCACGCGCCGTCGATCGCGGTGCGCACGGGCGACACGCCGGCCAACGAGCGCGCGAAGTTTCAGCGCACTCCGGCCGACATCCTCATCACGACGCCAGAATCACTGTTCCTGCTGCTGACGTCGAACGCGCACGAAAGCCTCAAGTCGGTCGAGACGGTCATCATCGACGAGATCCACGCGATGGTTGCGACCAAGCGCGGCGCGCACCTGTCGTTGTCGCTCGAGCGATTGGAGCGGATCGTCAGGAAACCGTTGCAGCGAATCGGCCTGTCGGCAACGCAACGGCCGCTCGATGAAGTCGCGCGCTACCTCGGTGGAGCGGTCCACGCCACCACCAAGGCCACGAAGAAGCCGAAGCCCAAACCTGCAACGTCCAACGCGTCAAGACCTTCCGCCTCCGCCAAGGCTACGGCGGACAAGCAGGACCTCGCTGAATCCGTCCACGACGAATTCGAAGACGAACGTGCGGTCACCTATCGCGATGTCACCATCATCGATGCGAGCGCGCCGAAGCAGTTGCTGATCAGCGTGCAGACGCCGGTCGAAGACATGTCGGCGATGGGCAGGCCGGAATCGTCCGACCCTGCGTCTGGAAAGGCGACCGAGCAGATCAAGAGCGGACCGGCCTCGGCGGCGACGGTGTCGCCCGGTCGAGCGGTGGCGCAATCGATCTGGAGCTCGATCCACCCGCGGCTCGTCGAGTTGATCCGCGAGCATCGATCGACGCTGCTGTTCGTCAACAGCCGCCGGCTGGCCGAGCGGCTCGCGGGGGCGTTGAACGAGATCGCCGGTGAAGCGCTGGTGCGCGCACACCATGGATCGCTGGCGCGCGCCCAGCGCACCGAGATCGAAGACCTGCTCAAGGGCGGGCAGCTGCGCGCGCTGGTTGCCACATCGTCTCTCGAGCTCGGCATCGACATGGGCGCGATCGATCTCGTCATCCAGATCGAGGCGCCGCCGTCCGTAGCCAGCGGCCTGCAGCGCATCGGCCGCGCGGGCCACAGCATCGGCCAGGTCAGCGAGGGCATCATCTTCCCGAAGTTCCGCGGCGACCTGGTCGCGTGCGCGGCGGTGACGGCGGCAATGCGCCAGGGCAAGGTCGAGACGTCTCGCTATCCGCGCAATCCGCTCGATGTGCTCGCGCAGCAGCTCGTCGCCATGACATCGATGGAGCGCTGGGCGGTTGACGACCTGTATCGCACCGTCCGCTCGTCGGCGCCGTTCGCGGAGCTGTCGCGACCGATCTTCGAGGGCGTGCTCGACATGCTGTCCGGCCGCTACCCCTCCGACGAATTCGCGGAGCTGCGTCCTCGCGTCACGTGGGATCGCGTCAACGGCACGGTGGTGGCGCGGCAGGGTGCCAAGCGCGTCGCCATCGCCAATGCCGGCACGATTCCCGATCGCGGGTTGTATGGCGTGTTCCTCACCGGTGCCGACAAGGACAAGGCGCGCGTTGGCGAGCTCGATGAGGAGATGGTCTTCGAGGCGCGAGCCGGCGAGACGTTCCTGCTCGGCGCCACGACGTGGCGTATCGACCAGATCACGCACGACCGCGTGCTTGTGTCGCCCGCCCCGGGCGAGCCCGGCAAGATGCCGTTCTGGAAGGGCGAGGGTCCCGGCCGTCCGGTCGAATTGGGAATGGCCATTGGCAGGCTGGTGCGCGAGATCCGCAAGGCCGAACCGGAGCAGGCAGTGGCCACGTTGCAGAGCGAACACGGCCTGGACGTGAAGGCGGCTGCCAATCTGCTCGCCTACCTTGAGGAGCAACACGCCGCGGCCGGTGCCGTACCGGACGATCGGACGATCGTGATCGAGCGGTCGCGTGACGACCTCGGTGACTGGCGCGTCGCGGTGCTCACGCCGCTTGGCAGTCGTGTGCATGCGCCATGGGCCATGGCGGCCACCGCGCAGATCCGCGATCAGGCCGGGATCGACGTCGAGGTGATGTGGTCCGACGACGGGTTTGTGATTCGGTATCCGGATGGCGAGCGCCTGCCGGACACCGCACTGTTGTTGCCCGACCCGGATGATATCGAGCGGCTGGTCGTGCGACAGCTCGGCGCCACCGCGATGTTCTCGGCGCGGTTTCGCGAAGCGGCGGGCCGGGCGCTGCTGCTGCCCCGGCGGCGCCCCGGCGCGCGCGCGCCGTTGTGGCAGCTGCGCAAGCGCGCGTCGGATCTGCTTGCGGTCGCGGCGCGGTTCGGATCGTTCCCGATCATTCTCGAGACGTATCGCGAGTGCCTGCGTGACATCTTCGACCTGCCCGCACTGACGGGCATCCTGCAGCGCGTGCGCAGCCGATCGCTGCGCGTCGTCACTGTTGAATCGCAGAAGCCGTCGCCCTTCTCGTCGTCGCTGCTGTTTGGCTACGTGGCCAACTACATCTACGACGGCGATGCGCCGCTCGCTGAACGGCGCGCGCACGCCTTGTCGGTCGACCAATCGCAGCTGCGCGACCTGATCGGCGACACCGAGCTTCGCGATCTGCTCGACGAGAGCGTGCTCGACACGCTTGAACAGGAACTGCAGCACCTGCCGGAGCGGTATCACGCGCGCTCGAGCGATGCCGTTCACGATCTGCTCCTGCGGCTCGGCGACCTGTCTCGCGCCGACATCGACGCGCGCAGCGTCGCCGGCGTCGCGGGACCCGCACTCGAAGAACTCGTGCGCGAGCGGCGCGTCATTGCGGTGAGGCTCGCCAACGATCAGCGGTTCATCGCTGTCGAAGACGCCGCCCGCTATCGCGATGCGGTGGGCGTACCGATGCCGCAGGGCCTGCCGGTGGCGCTGCTCGAACCGGTCGCGGATCCGATCGGCGACCTGGTGCGCCGCTACGCGCGCACGCACGGTCCGTTCGCCAGCAAGGACGCCGCTGCGCGCCTCGGACTGGGCGTCGCCGTGGTGGACGCGGCGCTCACTCGCCTGCTCGCCAGCGGGCGCGTCGTCGACGGCGAGTTCAGGCCCGGGGGCCGTGGTCGCGAGTGGTGTGATGCCGATGTGCTGCGCACCGTGCGGCAGCGATCGCTCGCACGCTTGCGCCAGGAGGTCGAGCCCGTCGAATCGGCGGCGTTGGGGCGCTTCCTGGTGGGCTGGCATTCGCTGGCGCGGCCGAAGCACGGTCTTGACGGGCTGCTCGATGTCATCGAGCAGTTGCAGGGCGTGCCGATCGCCGCGTCGGTGCTGGACAGCGAGATCCTCGCCGCCCGCATCCACAACTATTCACCGGCCATGCTCGACACGCTGCTGGGCGCCGGCGAGGTGGCGTGGATCGGCGTTGAGCCACTCGGCGATCGAGATGGGCGCATCGCGTTGTATCTCGCCGATCACCTGTCGACGCTGCTTCCGCCCAAATCCGCATCCTCTGTAGGGTCCGGCTTCAGCCGGACCGATGAGGGCCTCATCGGCCGAGAGGCGCAGATCGTGGCGCATCTCTACAAACATGGCGCGTCGTTCTTTGGTCCGCTGCACGACGCCGCTGGCGGAGGGTTTCCGCAGGACACCGTCGATGCGATCTGGGATCTCGTGTGGAAGGGCCTGCTCACCAACGACACGCTGCACGCGCTGCGGGCGTACGCGTCGCCACCGGAACGCGCCCGTCGGCCGGCACGCGGCACGGCGTTCCGATCGCGGCGCCTTGTTCCGCCATCCGCGGAAGGGCGCTGGACGGTGGTGCCAACACCGGCGGCATCAACCACCGCGTGGGCAACCGCAATGGCCAACCAGTTGCTCACGCGTCACGGCATTGTGACCCGCGACGTCACCAGCATCGAGCCGCTGCCAGGCGGCTTCTCGGCGATGTATCCGGTATTGCGCAGGCTCGAAGAGACCGGCCGCATTCGGCGCGGCTACTTCGTCGCCGGACTCGGTGCCGCGCAGTTTGCGCAGCCAGGCGCCATCGACCTGCTCCGTGACGCGCGCGATGAGCGCGACGAGATCACCGCGGTGACGATCTCTGCCACCGATCCCGCGAATCCGTACGGGGTGCTGATCCCATGGCCCGTCGTTGAAAACAGTGACGCCCGCGCGACGCGCACCGCCGGCGCGCGCGTGGTGATCGTCAATGGCCATGCGGCCGCATGGATCGGGCGAGGCGATCGGCAGTTGATCGTCTGCGTGCCGGCAGATGAACCCGAGCGATCCAGGATCGGCCGCGCCATGGCCCGGCAGCTGGTGGATGTCGCCAACAACGCGCCCGAGGGCCGCCGCGGGTGGCTGATCGAGGAGATCAACGGACGACGCGCGATCGAGGATCCGGCCAGTCAGTTCCTGGTCGACGCGGGATTCGCGAACACGAGCATGGGCGTGCAGTTGCGCGTGCCGAGGCGCCGCGAGCCGCTGCGGCTCGAAGGTGACGAAGACGATGCCTGAAGGCGACACGATATACCGGTCCGCGCGGACGCTCCACAAAGTGCTCGCCGGGCAGGTCGTCACCAGGTTTGAAACCGCCTATGCGCACATCGATCGCGTCAACGTCGACACGCCGATCGTCGGACAGACGGTCGAGAAATGCGAAGCGAGGGGCAAGCACGTCCTGATGTTCTTCAGCGGCGGCCAGATCCTGCGCACGCACATGCGCATGAACGGGTCGTGGCATGTCTACCGCCCGGGCGAGCGCTGGTGGCGCGGCCCGCACGCGATGCGCGTGTGCATCGGGACGGCGGAGTGGGTCGCGGTGGCCTTTGACGTTCCGGTCGCTGAATTCGTCACGTTGCGCCAGCTCGAAACGACTGATCCCGTCGCCCGTCTCGGGCCTGATCTCCTGGGAGCGACCTTCGATCGCGACGAAGCGGTCCGCCGCATTATCGCCAGCGGCCATCGCGCGATCGCGATGACGCTGCTCGATCAGCGGATCGTCGCCGGCATCGGCAACATCTACAAGTCCGAGGTGCTGTTCCTGTCCGGCGTGCACCCTGAGGCGCCGTCGAGTGCCGTCCCGCAATCGACGCTCGAGTCGATGATGGATCGCGCCCGCGGCCTGCTGCGCGATAACGTCATGGAGAGTTCATCGCCGAGCATCCAGACGTATCGCAACCTGCGCCAGCTGAGTGCCGCCAGCCGGCATGACGACAACGTGTGGGTCTACGGCCGCCGCCACAAGCCGTGCAGGAAGTGCGGCACCCCGATCGAGATGAAGAAGATGGGACTGGAGGCCAGATCCACGTACTGGTGTCCTGGATGCCAGCGACTCAGTCAACTGCCGACTCTCGACTGATGACTGTATATGTTGAAGTTCGCTCCGCGCACGAAGCCACACAGCGTGATGCCGGCTTGTTCGGCGAGGCCGATGGCCAGGCTCGACGGAGCTGAAACGGACGCGATCAGCGGGACGCCGGCAAGCAGCGCTTTCTGAACCAGCTCGAACGACGTTCGACCCGAAACCAGCAGGATCGACTCATCGAGCGGATGCTTACCTGCCAGCAAGGTGCGCCCAACGATCTTGTCGACGGCGTTGTGCCGGCCCACGTCCTCCGCCGACAGCTGTAGCGTGCCCTCGCGATCGAACAGGCCGGCGGCGTGCAAACCGCCGGTGGACTCGAACACCGGCTGCGCAGCGCGGAGGCGATCGGGCAGCGAGGCGATCACGTCAGCGCCGATCGTCCAGTCACCTTTCACGGCGGCCACGCGCGCCTGCAGCGATTCGATCGTCCTGCGGCCACACAGACCGCACGACGCGGTCATCATCACCTGGCGTCTCTCCCCGAGACGCGCGCCGAGCCGGTCGACGGCGGCGCCAGTGACCGTCACATTGATGGTGTTGTCGCGACCTTCATCCGTGACGTCGGCGCAATATTCGATGGTGCCGATCTCGTCGGCCGTGTGAATGACGTCTTCAGCCAGCAGGAACCCGGCCGCCAGGTCGCGATCCGCTCCGGGCGTGCGCATGATCACGGCGAAGCTGGCCCCGTTGACCCGCACCTCCATCGGCTCCTCGACGGCGACGAGATCGCGTTCCGCCGCGGAATGCCCTCGCCGCGTGACGCGAACCTCGCGAATACCCGGCAGATCGGACGTCTTGATCACTCCGCCGATTCTACCCCCCGCCGGTTCACCAGCAGCGAGGCCACAATCGAACCACCTACCATCGCGGCGATGATGCCCAGCGACCAGACGATCGGGAAGTGGCCGCCGTAGAGCGGGTTCAACCAGACCATCTTCAAGCCGATGAAGATCAGCACGCCGGCCAGCCCAAAGCGCAACAGCGAGAACTTGGCCACCGCGGCCGCGAGCAGGAAATACAGGGAGCGCAATCCGAGGATCGCAAACACGTTCGACGTGAAGACAATGAGCGGCTCCTTGGTCAGCGCAAAGATCGCCGGCACCGAGTCGATGGCAAAGACGATGTCGCTCATCTCGATCGCCATCAGCGCCAGGAACAGCGGGGTCGCATGCAGACGCCCGTTGATGCGCGTGAAGAAGCTCTTGCCGTGGAACTCCGGAGTGACGGGCACCAGCCGGCGCGTCAACTTCACCAGCGGATTCTTGTCCGGGGATGCCTGGGCCGCGTCATGCCAGACCATCCGCACGCCGGTATACATCAGCAGCACGCCGAAGATCACCACGACCGCGTGATACGACAGCAGGACCGAGCCCAGCGCAATAAAGATCGCCCTGAACACGAGGGCGCCGACAATGCCGTAGAACAGCACCCGATGCTGCAAATACCCCGGCACCGAGAAGAACGAGAAGATGACGACGAACACGAACATGTTGTCGACGGACAACGTGTATTCGACGACATAGCCGGCGAGGAACTGGAGCGCGAGATCCCGGCCGACTTCGGGCGAGAACGTCCCGGAGGCGTATTGGTAGAAGAGGAAGTTGAACGTCAGCGCCAGGGTGATCCAGACGGCGCTCCATCGCGCCGCCTCCTTCGCGCTCACGGTGTGCGCCTTCTTGTGGAAGATGCCCAGGTCGAGCGCGAGCATCAACAACACGAAGAGAGTGAAGCCAAGGTAGAACCACCAGTAATCCGCAAACGGGAACAACGTCACAGCTTCCAACCTACGCGGCAGCCCCCACGGGGCTTCCATAGATATTTCCGCGACGACCATTCGATTCGCCCGATGCAAATCAGGTAGGATTTCCTGAATGGCAGCCACGTACTCATTCGACGTCACCTCCTCGATCGAAATGCCGGAGGTCGACAACGCCGTCAACCAGGCCAAGAAGGAGATCGGCCAGCGCTTCGACTTCAAGGGCTCGATCGCCCAGATCGAACTGGATCAGAAGGCCAACACGCTGACCCTCACGGCCGAAGACAACTTCAAGCTCGAATCGGTGTGGGACGTCCTGCAGACACGGCTGATCAAGCGCAACGTGCCGGTCAAGAACATGAAGCGCGGCGACATCATTCCGTCGGCCGGCACCTCGGTGAAGCAGGTCATCACGCTGCAACAAGGCATCCCGATCGAAGCCGCCAAGGACATCGTCAAGCACCTGAAAGACCTGAAGAAGAAGGTGCAGGCGTCGATCCAGGGCGAACAGGTCCGCATCACGTCATCGTCCAAGGACGAATTACAGGATGCGATGCAGGTGCTGCGCGCCAAGGACTTCGGAGTGGCGCTTCAGTTTGGCAACTACCGCTAAGCGGCCTTCGCGACGCGGCTCCGGCGGGCCAGGGGTCTCCCTCGAGCGGGCGCTGTCGAAGCTGGGCCTCGCCAGCCGCTCAGAGGCGCGCAAACTGATCGCCGGGGGCCGGGTCGCCATCGACGGGACAGCCGTCGTCAATCCCGGACTTCGAGTCATTCCCGAGCGCATCACGATCACAATTGATGGTGAATCACGGGCAGCGGCATCCGAGCTCACGCTGATCCTGCACAAGCCTCGCGGCTACGTCACGACGCGGTCGGATCCAGACGGCAGAAAGACGGTGTTCGACCTTTTGACCGACGTTCCAACGCGGGTGGTTCCTGTTGGACGACTCGATCTCGCGACCAGCGGACTGCTGATCTTTACCAGCGACACGCAGCTGTCACACTGGCTGACCGATCCGGAATCAGCCATTCCCCGCGTTTATCTCGTGACCGTCAAGGGTCGAGTGCAGCCGGAAACCGCAGCGCTATTGAGAAGAGGCGTGGTCGTTGACGGCGACCGCCTCGTCGCAGCGGATGCCAGCGTGCGCAAGGCCTCGACGCGGGAGAGCCACCTGGTGATCACGCTGGAGGAAGGCAAGAATCGCGAAGTGCGACGGCTCATGGAGGCCGTCGGGCACCCTGTCACGCAGTTGCGACGCGTGCAATTCGGCGGACTCGATCTCGGGTCGCTCGCGCCCGGACAATGGCGCGAGGTCTCCGTCGCGGAACTGAGGTCGGCGTTTCCTGGCTATCAGCCCAGGAGACGCGCCCCCAAGCCGAAGTAAAGCACCAACGTCACCACATCAGCGGCGGCGAGCACGACCGGACCGGCCGCGATGCGGGGATCCGCCTTCGCCACGCGCAGCGCCGATGGAATGGCGACGCCAAGCAGGCACGCGATGATCATCGAACCGGCAATGGCCGCAAAGATCGATGCCGCTACCGGCGTCTGGCCTCGCCACAAGACGACCACGAGACCAACGACCGTGGCGCAGCCGAGCCCCAGCAGGATCGCCGTCTTGAGTTCCTTCCACAACGACTCGAACAGGCGTTTCCACACGATCGGGCCATCGGTCAGGTTCTGAAGCGTCAAGGTCAGCGCCTGCATGCTCACGCTTTCACCAAGGGCAAGCACGATCGGAATGAACAGCGAGAGCACCACCACTTCCTGCAGCAGGTGTTCGAATCGGCTGGCAATGAACGCCGCGATCAACCCGCCCGCGATGTTGCACAGCAGCCACGGGAATCGATCGCGGAACGCCATCCAGGGGCCGCCCTGTTCGGTGGCGTGCACGCCGATCAACTGGAAGATGTCGTCGTAAGTCCGCTTCGCAAGGTCGATCCCTTCATCGGTGAACAACGTGACGTCCACCACGCCCAGCAACTGCCCCGATCCGTTCACCACCGGAAACGCGAGCAGCCGGCGGGTCGCGAAATACTCGCTCGCAATCAGCACCGTCGCCCAATCAGGAATTGCGACAACGTTGTCGACCATGATCTCGGCGACGGTCTTGTCCGGCGCGGCGGTCAACAGGCGGCGACCAGGGACCACGCCGACGAGCTTTTCCTCCTCACCGATCACGTAGAAGTAGGCAATCGAGGCGGCGCCGGCGTGCGCGCGGATGAAGGCATGCGCGTCGGCCACCGACTGCTCGGGCTTGAGGACCACCAGGGGCGGTCGCGCCAGCGGCAGGATGGGTTCGTGAAGCTGTGATGAGGAAAGGGGGGCGACGGACATCGCCCCTACGATAGTTCGAAGGTTGAGCTGGATTAAAGGAAGAAGTCCGACATCAGCTCGGATTCATCGACGCCAGGCTGTCGATAGCGTGAAAAGTCCGTCACGCCCGCGCCGCGCAGCAGCTCGTCGTCCAGGAAGAAGCGGCCGGTGATCCTGCGCGATGGCTGCGTCATGAGCCAATGCGCGGCGTCCGCCATGATCGCCGGACTACGCGTCATGCGCCGAGTCTCCTGCCCTGCGATCAGGCGGATCGCTTCGGTGTCGATTCCCGTGCGCGGCCACAGCGCGTTCACTGCGATGCCCAGCGAGCGGAACTCCTCTGCCATGCCCAGCACGCACAGCGACATGCCGTACTTCGCCATGGTGTAGGCGACGTGCGGCGCGAACCAGCGCGGCGTCAGCGTGGAATGCAACGGCGGAGAAATGGTCAGCACGTGCGGGTTGTCCGCCTTCGCCAGATGCGGCACGCACTTCTGCGTGCACAAGAAGGTGCCGCGAGCATTGACTTCGTGCATCAAGTCGAAGCGTTTCATCGGCGTATCGAGCGTGCCGGTGAGGCTGATCGCCGACGCGTTGTTGACGAGAATGTCGATGCCGCCGAATCTCTCGACGGCGGCCGCAACTGCGGCTTCGACCTGATCCTCTTCGCGGATGTCGGTCGCGATTGCAAGGGCCTGGCCACCGGCGCGCACCACATCCTCGGCGGCGGTAAAGATCGTCCCTGGCAACTTCGGATGCGGCCGGGTCGTCTTCGCGGCGATCACCACATTGGCGCCGTCAGCCGCGGCCCGCATCGCGATCGCGTGACCAATGCCACGCGAGGCACCGGTGATGAAAATGGTCTTGTTCGTCAGCATGGCTCGTGGTGGAACTATACTTCGCCCCATGAGCGCACAGAATGTGGTCGCCAATCTGCGTGAACTCGCCAGGCTGACATCGACCGTCGACGGGGCGCAGCGCCTGGCGTGGGGTCCAGTGTGGCGGGACGCTCGCCGCTGGTTCAACGGCAAGCTTGCCGAGATCGGCATCACGCCGGAGATTGATGCCGCGGGCAACAGCTGGGCAACGCTCAAAGGCGCGTCAGACAAGACCGTGATCATCGGCAGTCACCTCGACTCGGTGCCGAACGGCGGCTGGCTCGACGGCGCGCTGGGTGTGATGGCGGGACTCGAGGCGCTGCGCATGTTCAAGGACCAGCACCCCCCTGTCACCATCAAGGTCGTCGACTGGGCCGACGAAGAGGGCGCGCGGTTCGGCCGAAGCCTGTTGGGATCCTCGGCATCGGCCGGCAGCCTGCGTCTCTCCGAAGTCGAACACCTCGTCGACAAGACCGGCGTCAGGCTCGTTGACGCGCTTCGTGAGAACGGCGTCGAGCTATCGACGATTCACGAGTCGCAGAAATACCTCAGGGCGATCAACGCCAAGGCGTATCTCGAGCTGCACATCGAGCAAGGCCCCGTCCTCGAATCCATGAACAAGCCGACCGGGGTGGTGCTCGGCACGTTCGGTGTCGAGCGGCACCTGCTTCGCTTCACCGGCCAGGCCGCGCACTCCGGCTCGACGCCGATCCCGATGCGCAAGGACGCCTTCCTCGCGGCCGCGGAAAGCGCGATCGCCTTCCGCGAGATCGCCCGCAAGTACACCACGCCCACTGCACGCGTCGTCTGCACCGTCGGCACCGTCAAGGTGGAACCCGGCATTGTGACCGCCGTGCCCGGCGCCTGCGAGATCTCGCTCGATCAGCGCGCGCTCGATGCCAGGGTCCTGGCGCAGATGTACGCCGACGCCCAGGCAGCCGCGTCAGCCGCTGCTGCCGCCAACAACGTGACGGTGGAATGGACACGCATCTGGCAGATCGAGCCGCGGCCGTTTGCGCCGGAGTTGATCTCGTTGTGCGACGCAGCGGTGCGCGACATGACGGGCGACGCGCCGCACCTGCCCTCGGGACCGTTGCATGACGCCGCGGAAATGGTGCCGTTCATGCCGACGGTGATGATGTTCGCGTATTCGTCGAATGGCCTGTCGCACTGCAAGGAGGAAGACACGCCTGAACCGCACCTGCTGAAAACGATCGAGGCGTTTCTCCTGCTTGTCAGGAAGGTTGTGTCCTCCTAAAAGAAAAAGGGCGAACCCAAAGGTTCGCCCCCACAGACACCTCAGCGATTACGTCGAAGCTATTCGACGTAGCTGTAACCGCAGTTCTCGCACACCCACATGCGACCCTGCTTGTACATGTTGTAGGCGCACTGAGGACAGACGCGATACTCGCGGCCTTCGGCGTCGACGAGCTTCTTCTCGTCCTTCTTCTCGCCGTCGGCAAAAGGATCCTTCGGTTCCTTCTTCTTCTCGTCCTCTTCCTTTTCCTTCTCTTCGGGCTTGGGCACGGGCTGCTGCTGGGCAAACGCCGGCAACACCGACACTCCGATAGCGGCGGCAAACATCGCCGAGCCGCGCAAGAAGCTGCGGCGGTCGAGGCTGGATCCCTGAAGCTTGTCGAACATGAAGGCGGTCTCCTGTAGTCCTAAGTATAGACCCTGGTACAAAAAAACCCGGGTGGGGACATAGCGGCTCACTGACGACGCCCCACCCGGTGCTTCCCCTCTGTCGTTGTGGGCAGAGAATGCCACAGCCCTTTTGACAGGGTTGCAATTGTTTGTCTCTAGGCGAGTTACGGCTATTCGAGCATCACGGGAGCCGTACGCTCCTCATCCGTAACAGCCAGCTCAGGGTAGCGCTTGAACAGCCGCACGCATGCGTTCCAGCGCAGCAACGCGTCGTCGTTGTCGTGCGGCTTGACGGCTTCGGCGCGCTCGAACTGCTTCATCGCCTCGCGCAGGAAGCCGCCAGCGGGCAGGGCGCGGCCCGGGCCGCTGCGTTGCAGCAACGCCCGCGCGCGACGCTCCGAGACGAGTCCAGCGAAGTAGGCCCGCTCGTATTCCGACGGCAGTTTGGCGACCAGTTCGAGGGCCCGCGTCACGCTGGGCGCATCGTGATGGGGGAACGTGTCAGTCAGCGCCAGGATGTAGACGCGCACGGCGTCGAAGCTCGCGGCGTCAACCGCGAGCACGTCCTCGCAGATGCTCTGCGCCTGCTCCGGCTCATTCAGCAGCCGGTAGCGTTCAGCCTTATCCAGCGCTCCTGGAATACCAGACGTCGATAGCCGTTTCAGCTCGAACATCGCGCCGACTCCTTATCCGGTCACCATCCTGAGCAGTCGTGTGACCGGATCGTAGAACCGATCGACCACCCGCTCCTTGAGCGGGATGATCGCGTTATCGGTGATGTGAATATGCTCCGGGCAGACCTTGGTGCAGCACTTGGTGATGTTGCAGTAGCCGATGTTGTTCTTGTCTTTCAGATCCGCGAGGCGATCGTCGGTGTCGAGGGGGTGCATCTCGAGCTGTGCGGAATAGACGAAGAAGCGCGGCCCGATGAATTCGTCATGTTTGTCGTGATCGCGCAGCACGTGGCAGACGTCCTGGCACAGGAAGCACTCGATACACTTACGGAATTCCTGGATGCGATCGACGTCGCGCTGCGCCATGCGCCAGGTGCCGTCGGGCGCGTCGGCCGGACGCGGCTTGAACTTGCGCAGGCCCTTCTTGACGCGGAAGTTCCACGACACGTCGGTGACGAGGTCCTTGATGATCGGGAAGGTCCGCATCGGCTCGACGGTGACCGGCTCATTGAGGTCCAACGAGTTCAAGCGGCTCATGCACATCAGGCGCGGCTTGCCGTTGATCTCCGCCGAGCACGAGCCGCACTTGCCGGCCTTGCAGTTCCAGCGGCACGCCAGGTCCGGAGCCTGTTCGGCCTGGATCTTGTGCACCGCGTCGAGGACGACCATGCCTTCAGAGATCTCGGTCGTGTAGTTGGTGAACGCGCCGGCCCCTCCGGGCTCGCTCCTCCAGATCCTGAACGTCGCCTGGCTCACTGTTTCTGCTCCTCGATGACCTGCTTCAGTTCTGGCGGAATCGGCGGCAGCGGGATGCGATACGTCTTCATGCTGCCGTCAGGCTGTCGCTGCGTGCCGAAGTTGAACGTCGAGAACTCGTCCTTCTTGTCCGGATAGTCTTCGCGGAAGTGGCCGCCGCGGCTCTCTTTTCGCTCGATCGCCGATCGCGCGATCGCCTCGGAGACGTCGAGCAGATTCCGCAGATCGATGCAGGTGTGCCAGCCGGCGTTGAATTCACGGTGGCCGTCGACGCCGACGCGCGAGGCGCGTTCGTTGAAGCCGGCGATCTGCGCGACGGCGTCCTGCATTTCGCTCTCCGTGCGGACGATGCCGACCAGCGCCTGCATGGTGTCCTGCAGGTCGTGCTGCACCTTGTAGGGATTCTCGCCGCCGGCGCCGCGGTCGAATGGCGCCAGCGAGGCCTGCATCGCCTTGTCCACCGCGCCCTCATCCAGCTTCGTCGCGCCGTGCTTGCGCGAGAACGCCGCGGCGTATTCGCCGGCGCGCTTGCCGAACACGATCAGGTCCGACAGCGAGTTGCCGCCGAGGCGATTGGCGCCGTTGATACCCGCCGCGCACTCGCCCGCCGCGAACAACCCGGGAATCGTCGACTCCTGGGTGTCGGCATTCACGCGAATGCCGCCCATGATGTAGTGCGTCGTCGGGCCGACTTCCATCGGCTCCTTCGTGATGTCGAGATCGGCGAGCTCCTTGAACTGGTGATACATGCTCGGGAGCTTGCGCTTGATGTGCCCCTCGGCGTCGCTGATCTTTTCCTTGATCCACGCGATGTCGAGGAACACGCCGCCGTGCGGTGATCCACGACCGGCCTTCACTTCGCGGTTGATGCAGCGCGCGACGTGGTCTCGCGTCAGCAGTTCGGGTGGACGCCGCGCGCTCTTGTCGCCCTGCGTATACCGCCACCCCTCCTCGGGATCGGACGCGGTCTGCGGCTTGTAGTTGTCGGGAATGTCATCGAACATGAAGCGGCGGCCCTCGCTGTTGCGCAGCACGCCCCCCTCGCCTCGCACGCCTTCGGTGACGAGAATGCCCTTCACGCTCGGAGGCCAGACCATCCCGGTGGGATGGAACTGGATGAATTCCATGTCGATCAGTTCGGCGCCGGCGCGATACGCGAGGGCGTGGCCATCGCCGGTGCCTTCCCAGCTGTTGCTCGTGACCTTGTAGGCGCGACCCACGCCGCCCGTGGCGAGCACGATCGCCTTGGCGGTGAACACGTGAAAGCGGCCACGCTCGCGGTCGTAGGCGAGGACACCGGCCGCGCGACCGCCATCGAGGATCAGTTCGATGACGGTGTGTTCCATGTGCACGGTCACACCGAGGTAGATGGTGTGATCCTGCAGGGTGCGGATCAATTCCAGGCCGGTGCGATCACCGACGTGCGCGAGTCGCGGGTAGCGATGACCGCCGAAGTTGCGCTGGTTGATGCGGCCGTCCGGCGTGCGGTCGAACACCGCGCCCCACGCTTCGAGTTCGCGCACGCGATCGGGCGCTTCCTTGGCGTGGATCTCGGCCATGCGCCAGTTGTTCACATACTGGCCGCCGCGCATGGTGTCCGCAAAATGCACTTTCCAACTGTCGCGATCGTCGTTGTGCGCCATGGCCGCCGCCATGCCGCCCTCAGCCATCACGGTGTGCGCCTTGCCGAGCAGCGACTTGCAGATCAGCCCGACCGAAACGCCGCTATTGGCCGCTTCGATCGCGGCCCGCAAACCGGCGCCGCCGGCGCCGACGACAAGCACGTCGTACGAATAAGTCGCGTGTGCGGCCATTTAGAGAATCCTGAAGTCGGTCCAGATCCCCATCGAGCAGAGGCGGACGTAGATGTCGGCGAAAGCCACCGAGAAGAGTGAGCACCAGGCAAACAGCTGGTGCCGGACATTCAATCCGGTGACGCACGCATACGCCTTGTCGCACACCGGAGACTTCGAGACTTCACGCAGGCGCCCGCCGACCACGTGGCGCAACACGTGGCAGCCCCAGGTATAGCTCGCCAGGAGCACGACGTTGCCGGTCAGCACGAGCGACCCGACGCCGATGCCGAACTGTGGCGCGCCGGTCGCCTCGTCCGTGAACCAGAAGGCATTGAAGGCGTCGTACGCGAGGAGCGCGATGAACACGATCGCGACCCACATGAAGAACCGGTGTACGTTCTGCAGAATCAGCGGGAACGAGTTCTCGCCGAGATAGCTCTTGCGGGGCTCCCCGACCGCGCATGACGGCGGATCGGCCCAGAACGCCTTGTAGTAAGCGCCCCGATAGTAGTAGCAGGTAAAACGAAATCCGCCTGGGAACGGCAGGATCAACAGCGCCGGCGAAAACGGTAACACCGCGGGCCACCACTCCGGCTTCGGGCCGAACCAGGCGTGCGGCGAGTCGCCCCAGATCTCAGGCGCATAGAACGGAGAGAGATACGGGCCGAAGTGATAGTGGGCGTTTTGAAATGCTGCCCAGGTCGCGTAAACGAGAAAAGCCGACAGACCGAGGAATACACCGAGAGGTGCTGCCCACCAGTTATCGCGACGAGACGTCGTCCCGAAACCCTTGTGGACGGCCGTGACCGGAATCACCTGCATGAGGCCGCCTCCGAATCCGAAACACTACGGTTATGAAGCGGTCATAGCGTAGTGCACAAGGCAGGGGCGCGCAAGGTGTACGGGTGCGCAGGGGGTCACACGGCGGCAGAAGTCGAGCGCGGCGGGCTACTGCGGCTGGCGCACGGTCAAGGCGATCGAATTCATCGGTGACGTCAGCGCCGCAGGCGCGGTCGTGGTGGTCGAGTTGTGCAGCGGGCACAGTTCAGGAGTGTGGCCGAACGAGACGTAGTCGTTGTCGACCTCTCCACTCAACTCGCAATACTCGTTGGCCATTCCACCGGTCGCGCGGCAACGGCGAATCAGCGAGACGCCGGCTGGCTGCTGGATCCACTGCGGCTTATTGCCATCAGTGGCCGCCTTCATGAAGCCCGCCCATGCCGGCACCGCAACGACGCTGGCGAAGCCACGACGCATGATCTGCTGCGGCTGATCGAAGCCGACCCACACACCGGCCGCGAGATTCGGCGTGAAGCCCACAAACCAGGCGTCGGCGTGATCATCGGTCGAGCCGGTCTTGCCGCCGGCCGGCAGGCGGAAGCCGCTCTGGCGGGCGGTGTAGCCGGTGCCGCGATCGACCACGTCCGCCAGCATGTTCGACATCAGGAACGCCGTTGATTCGCTCAGCACACGGCGTCCCACCGACTCACCGCGGAAGATCACGCGGCCGTCCGGATCCTCGATGCGAGTCACGAACACCGGTGGCTGGAGGACACCGGCGTTCGCGAACGCGGTATAGGCGGACGTCAGGTCGAGCAGGCTGACCTCGCCGGTGCCCAGCGCGAGCGACGGCACGGCCGGGAGCGAATCCAGTCCGACACGGTTTGCCAAATCGATGGTCGCGCCAAGGCCCACGCGCTGCAGCAGATGCACCGCGGCGCGGTTGCTGGAGTGGACGAGCGCTGAGCGAAGCGTGGTCGACTCCACTTCATGTTCGCCACCCGGAAGGTAGCCGCCCTGTGCGGAGGCGACGTACCCATCGAGTCCGTCGATGGTCGTGCCGGGCGAGAATCCGGCTTCGAGCGCCGCGGCGAACACAAACGGTTTGAACGCCGAGCCTGGCTGCCGCTTCGCATCGGTCGCACGATTGAAGGGGCTCTCCACGTAATTACGGCCGCCCACCATCGCGCGGACGTATCCGGTTGCCGGTTCAATGGCGACCAGCGCCGCCTGCAGCGGGCCGGCCTTCTTGCTGTTCTTGTCGAGCGCCTCGAGCCGCTTGGCGACCGACTCCTCGGCGAAGCGCTGCACATCCGAGTCGAGCGTGGTGTAGACATGAAGACCGCCGGAAAGCGTGCGGTCGACGCCGAACTCGGCGAACAGGAGGTCGCGCACGACTTCGGCGAAGTACGGTCCAACGGAGGCGCTGGCCGGATCCATGGCCGCGCGCTGGGCCTCACTGAGGAGCGTTGCGGCGACAGGCGTCGCGATCGCGGCACCAAAGGTATTTGCATCCAGTTGGCCGGCCGCATACATCTCGCGCAACACCCAGTCGCGACGATCGCGAATCTTCATGGGTGTCTTGCGAATCGTCCAGCCGGACGGTCGATTGATCAGGGCGGCCAGCGTCGCCGCTTCCGCCGCGTTCACCTGCGAGGCGGATTTTCCGAAGTAACCCAGGGACGCCGCTTCGACGCCGTAGTAGCCGTCGCCCAGGTAAATGTTGTTCAGGTAGGCCTGGAGGATGGCGCCCTTGCCGAACTTCGCTTCGAGGTGGTGGGAGAGCCAGGCTTCGCGAAACTTACGACCGTAGGTTCGCGAGCGATCGAGCACCGCGTTCCTGACAAACTGCTGCGTGATGGTGCTCGCGCCCTGCACGATGCGGCCGCGGCGCACATTCGCCGCCCAGGCGGCGCCAACACGACGAAGATCCACGCCATTGTGCTCGTAGAATCGCCGGTCCTCGGCGGCCAACACGGCCTGCTGCAAGGGTTGTGAAATCTGTTCGAGGCTGACCGGCAGCCGATGCTCGCGATAGAGCGACGCAATCACGCGTCCCTTCGCATCAAAAACGAGGGTCGTTTGCGGGCCCTGATCCAGCGTGAGCGTCTGTGCGATGGCATCCACTTCCTGCTTCACCTGCCAGATGCGGAACAGTCCGACCATCATGGCGATGGACAGCGTGACCAGCAGCGTGCTGACGACGATGTGGCGGAGGCGGGATGGGGTGGTGGCGCTCATAACGTTCACTACCCAGTGAGATAGCAAACGTAATGCCGCGTGCCGAAAGGCCGCGCGTGGGATCGCGGTGCCGGAGTACGGCACCGCAGGAATTAGTAGGTGTTAGCGAATTCCCCTAGGACCGTAATAGCGGAAAGCCGCCCAGTACGACGGATGCGTACGGCCGCGCTCGTCGCGCATGACGCGCTGCGCCCTGCTCAGCGCGGTCTCACGCGCGCGCCCCTGGGTCATGCTCATCTTGAAGAGCTCTGCAAATTCGTTACTGGTGCCCTCTGCAGGCGTCCACAGCGCCACAAGCGCGCCGTTATTCATCGACGCACCCACCAGCTTCGCGTTGGCGGGTCCAGGTTCTGCGGACGTCGGGAACAGCTGCCCCACTGAGTTCGGCAGGGCCGCGCCACCCGTCCAGGCGGCCGCGGAGGTGACCGACGGGGCGAACACCATCGGCTTCCAGTCAATCAGGTACTGCCAGGTCGTGCGGCCCGACGGATTGCGGACCAGGGCGCTGAACGGCAGCTCTTCCAATGGACCGTCTGGAACAATCAACAGGCGCTCTGCCTTGATCGCATCGTCATGGAACTGCCCGAACAGCAGGTCGAACAACGCGCGGCCGTCGGCCACGAGCGGAGCTTCGTAGGCGGCTGCCGTCGAGCGAGTGCGGACCTTGTCGACGAAGCGGGCGACGCGCTCGCCAAGGGCGGTGCCCTTCTCTTCCACGCGGTAGACGCGCAGGGGTGTTTCGCGCGTCGCCACAAACGCGTAGGTCGCGGCGGGCTGAACGCTGAACGCCACCACGAGCGTGCCGGGTTCGATGCCGCGCTTCAAGGCCTCGATCGGCGCGGCGGTCGTGGCCGCTTCTTCACAGTTGGTGCAGCGGGCGCGGCGAAGCCGCTCGTGCATACGATCGAGGAGCGAGAACGCCTCGCCGGCGTTGCCCTGCTCCGCCAGGATGCGGATCGGCCCGCCGTAGTAAGAGGTGATGCGCGGCACGAGTTGCGCGCGGGCATCGAGCGTCCCGGCAGGCCGCGCCGAACGCGAACGCTCGAGCAGGTCAATCGCCTCGCGCATGCGGCGCAGTCCCTCGTCCGCATCGCCGCGCTGCACGAGGAAGTTGCCCAGCTCATGCACGACGTTGACGTGGTCGAGTGAGTTCGGCGACACGCGAACCCACGCATCGATCGCGCGCTCGAACGAGTTACGAGCCGCGAGCGGATCGCCTGACAGCGACGTGACAATGGCGATGCGCTCGAGCGACTCGGCTACTTCTGCCGAGTTGGCGGCAAGCTTCTCGCGGATCGCGAGCGCTTCACGATGCAGCACGAGCGCTTCGTCATACGCACGAGCCGCCTCGCGCGCGAGACCAAACTCGGTTGCGGTGCTGGCCACGAGCAAGGTATTGGGCGCCTGCGCGCGGCGAAGTTCGAGCGCTTCGCGCGCGGCAGCGCTGGCTTCGTTGGCCCGGCCGCGGAAGCGCTCAATCCGGGCGACGTTCGTGAGCAGCGTCGCCATTTCGGCCGGCGACGCCTGCGAACGTCGCAGATCGACGGCGGACTTGAACTGCGTGCCGGCCTCTTCGAGCCGTCCCTGCTCGAGCAGCACGAGGCCGAGGTTGCCGTGCGTGCTGCCGATATCCTCTGGCGCGCCCTTCTTCGACGTCTTGATCGTCAGCGCGCGACGGAACATCGTCTCCGCGGCACCGAGTTCCCCGCGGTTCATCTGCAGGATGCCCAGGTTGTTGAGGATCTGCGAAACCTCGAGACTGTCGGGACGCTGGGACTCGTAGAGTTTCAACGCCGCGTCGTACAAGCCTTGCGCCCGCGGCAACTGATTGCGTGACGCCGCGACGACGGCCAGCGCGTTCGAGACCCGCGCGTAGTCGATGGTGTTGCGCTGCGAGGTTTCGAGAACCGCCAGGCTCCGGGAGTAGAGTGCGTCGGCGCCTTCCAGGTCCTTCCGGCGAACGGCCGCGTCGCCCATCATTTCGCTGAGTTGCGCTTCACGGGCGGACCCGGGCTGGATCTTGGCGATGACCCCGAGCGCATCGCGATAGGCGGCTTCGGCGCGCGCGCTGTCGTTGCGGGCGGCGGCGGCCCTGGCGGCTTCCATCAACGCGTCCGCGTATTCGGGCGACAGGGGCGCACCGCTGCGCAGGCGGGTCACCGCGACCTCGATCAGTCGATCGAAATCCGCGGTTCGCTTGTCGATGCGGGCCACGTTGGCCTGCTTGAACGCCAGTCGCCCAAGGTCGCGATCGTCCGGCGTGTTAGCCGTCCGCAAGGTCGTCGCTTCCTCGAAGGCCGACCGAGCTGCCGACAGCATGTTGGCCCGGACTTCGACGTCGCCCAGCTGCTCGAGCCGCCTGGCCCGCTCGACCGGGTTACGGTCGGCCGGAGCGTCCGCGACTTGCGCGAGAAGCCGGTCGAGTTCGGCCGCAAGATCGGTGGGAATCTGGGCAGACACCTGCCCGATGCTGGCTAGTCCGGCCACGAGGGAACCGGCCAGGAAAAGGCGCGCCTTTTTGTGCATCGGGGGAAAGTATAAGGCTAATCCGGCTGTGGTGCGACGCGCTCGTAGGAGAGCGCGCCCGACGGACAACGCTCGACCTGATCGACGACCGTCTGCGAATCGAAGCCGTCAAGGACGACCCACGGCCTGCGGCGCGGGTCGAACACCTGTGGCAGGCCACGGGCGCAGATCGCCGAGTGCACGCACAGCGACGGCTGCCAGATCACGGTAATCTCGCCGTTGGAATAACGCTTGGTGATGTCCTTGCTCATGGGACCGCAGCCTTGGTGGTGATGGTGATTTCGCCCAGAAGGGTCTTGTGGACGGGACACTTATCCGCGATTTCGGTGAGCCGCTGCCGCTGTTCGGCGTCGAGATCGCCTTCAAACGCGAGCTCTCGGGCAATCACAAACGTTCCGTCTACGTGATTGCCGTTCAGCGTGACACGCACGTCCTTCAGCGGCCAGCCCTTTCGCGCCGCGTAGACCTTGAGTGTCATGGCCGTGCACGACCCCAGGGCCGCCAACAGCAATTCATGCGGGGCCGCGCCGGTATCTTCGCCGCCCTTCTCACGCTCCTCGTCGGCCCGGAGCCGGTGAGACGCCACCGAAATATCCTGTGCGAACGGACCGCCGGCCCAACCAACCTTTACTTCACGCATCGGAAGATTGTAGCGTTCGGACGAACGTTCGGACGAATGTTCGGAGGAACGTTCGGCGTACGTTCGGCGTACGTTCGGCGCTCGTTTCGTCGCCTTGCGCTGCGAGTTGGTCCGGCTCAAGCCGGACACCGCGGGGATGCAACTCCTGCGGGCCCGTTCGCCTGTTGGCCCGTTAGCCTGGTGCGTTCATCAGGAACGACGCCATGTGGTGGAAGAAGGCGCACAGCAGGTCGTGCGATTCTTTCGGCAGCTTCGCGTCATCCAGCGCGCGCTCCATCAGTTGCACCCAGCGATCGCGCGCCGCCTGGTCGAGCTTGTACGGCATGTGACGCATGCGCAGGCGCGGATGGCCGCGCTGTTCCATGTAGCGTTGCGGCCCGCCAAAGCGGCCGACGAGAAAATCGCGCAGCCGCTCTTCGGCGCCCTGCATGTCGTCTGCCGGATACATCGGCCCGAGAATGTCATCGGCGGGCACTTGCTTGTAGAACGCCGCCGCCAGGCGCGCGAACCCGTCTTCACCGATCTGCTGGTAGATCTCGCCTTCGGAAATCATCTCCCAGCATCATATGATGAGGCGATGGACAGCGGACCGAAGAGCGCGTTGGAACTCGCCATGGAGCGGCTCAAGAAGAAGGATGCCGAGCAGGGCGTCAGCGAGCGCGCGCTGACCGACGAGCAGAAGAACGAGATCGCCGAGGTGCGCAAGACCTACGCCGCCAAGCTGGCGCAGGAAGAGATCATTTTCAAGTCAAAGAGCGTGGGATTTCTCGATCACGATTCGCGGCAGGTGCTCGAAGAGCATTACCGTCGCGATGTGGACCGCCTCACTCACGAACGGGACCGGAAGATCGAAAAAATCCGCGGTTGATTTCGGGGTCTGACCCCAAAATCAACTTTTCCACTCGGGTCTTCAACAGCGACGCCACCGCGCACATCGTCAGGGCGCAACCGGCGCCCAGCAGGTGCACGGAGAAACGGCCGGCATACGCAACGCCGCGCGCGGCCAGCGCGCCTGAGCACGCCACCAGGAAAAACAACGCCAGCGGCAGCGGCACACGCAATCCCGGCACACCGAGCATCGCCGCGAGTGCCACGGCCAGTCCCGTCAGCAACGGCAAGGCGTACCACGCAAAGCGCGGCGGGTCGTTGAACGTCAGCACCATCATCAGGCTGCTCAACATCGCCGCGAGGTTCTCGGCGGCGGAGTGACTCGCCTGCCACAACGCGTGGTTGCCCCAGGTCGTGCCATGGAAGAACGAGAACACGCCGGTGTAGTAATAGGTGCGAAGCGTGAACAGGAACACAGCCAGCGCGATCATGGCGAGCACGCCACACACGGCCTTCCAGGAGACGTGTCGCCACCAGGGCGTCAGGCGCCACCACCCGTGAGTACTGACCGTCAAGGGAATCGCAAAGGCGCTGACCGCGAGCGCCATGGGCAGGTTGTTGAGGCGCGTATAGAAGCCAATGGCGCCAAGCAGGCCGGCCGCGATCGCGGCGCCAATGCGCACGTCGCCACGCTCGCGCGCAGTCGCGACGATCAGTGCGGACAGGTAGATGCAACCCGCGGAAGCGAGGTCTGACAGACCGATGCCGATGAACATCCAGGTCGGGCTGTGCATGGCGATCGTCAAGGCCAGCACCGCGGCACCGATGCCCCACTTGAAACCAAACATCCCGGCGACGGTGACGTGCGCGAACAACGCCGACGCGAGGACGGCGATCCCATCCCACCAGAACTCGCCCATGCTGGAATCGCCGAACAGCATGTGCCACGCGCCGGCAATCCAGCGATAGAACGGCTGGAACCAGAACGTCTGCTCGCCGCCCTGCAGCCAGTAGCCCTGCAGGTAGATGCGGTACGCAAAGCGCTGAAAGGTCCACATGTCATCGCCGGCCGCATATAAAGAGAACCGGCCCACGTGGTGGATCTGCACGGCCGTGACAAAGGCCAGCCACGGCAGGCCGATCAGCACAAACGCCCCGCGCAAGTTCTGAACGTGCTGCGGGACTTGCAGCAAGACCGCCGCCCCCAGGGCCGTGACCGACGCAATCGCCCAGGGCGTCATCTTGTAGTCGACGTCGGGATATCCGAGCCATGCCATCAGCGCCGCGGCGCCGATGCCGAACGCAAGCGTCCCACGATCGGGCCAGCACCTGGCGAACGACGCTATCCAGGCGGCGATGAACGCGCCGGCGAGCAGCTGCGTCAACAACGACAGCACGCCTCGCACCGCCTCGTCCGTCGACGATGGCGCGCTGAGGGTGACGGAAGCGAAGCCCGTCGATCCAATCGGCGCGCCATTCCACAACGGCACGAACGACCAGCGGCTGCTCGTGAGACGTGACTTGACCTGCACGAAGTGACGGCCCGGTTCGATCACGGCCTGGCTGCGCGACGGACTCACGGGCGTGATGCTCGCGCCGTCGACCACCAGGCTCGTCGTCATGGTGTCGCCCGTCTCGATGATCAACTCGCCGCGGTCGTCCGCGTGCAGGTAGCCCGATACCGTCATGTCGAACGACGCAAACGGTGGACGATCCTCGAGCTGTGGCAGGTTGTTGTCGGCCGGCGGCAGGTTGAAGAACCAGACCGGGAACTCGCGATACTCGCGATACGGCCGGGTCATGATTGCCGAGCAGCGAGGAGCGGCGGCGAGCCAGTCAGCCCTCACGTCCCACGCATGAATCCGGCCCGTCGCATTGGCGACCAGCGGTCTCGGCGTGTCGAACTGCACGCACCAGCCATCCTGCGCCAATGGGACTGCCGCGGCCTTGGCGACCATCAACGCGGCGATGAGCGCCTGCGCCATGCGATGGCGCAGAAAGGACGGGTGCAGCCACCACAACACCGGGGCCACGAGTCCGATGAGAATGGCTTCGGTCACGCGGTCGAGCGGTGCGCCGTCGAGAGGACCGTCGAGGTGACCGGGCCAGAGCAGCGCCGCCATCGCGGCCATGCCCCACAGGCCCACGGAGATCCACCCGCCGGGCGCGGGTGAAGAGACGCGGTCGCTAGCCAAAAAGACTCTTCGCCACAAACCAGACATTGGCCGGGCGCTCGGCAAGTCGCCGCATGTACCACGGGAACCAGTAGTCGCCGTAGGCGATCAACACGCGCACCTTGGCGCCGTCCTGCACCAGTTTCAACTGCGCGGCCTTTTGAATGCCGTACAGCATGTGGAACTCGAACTCGGCGGGCTTCACCCCGGTCGACTGCGCGTGCTGGCGAATCGACTGGATCAACTGCAGATCGTGAGTGCCGAACACCGGACGCGAACCCGCGGCGCGCGCCGCCGCCCCCAGCATGATCTGCGCCAGCGCAAAGTAGTTCGCATCGACGTCACTCTTCTTCGGGAACGCCACAGCGGCTGGTTCAGCATAGGCGCCCTTCACGAGACGGACACCAATGCCCTTCGAGGTGACGTCCTCGAGATCCTCGCGGGTGCGGAACAAGTAGGCCTGCAGGCAGACGCCGACACGTGGAAATTCCTGGCGCAGCCGCTTGGTCAACGTCAGCGTCACGTCGACGTACGGTGACTGCTCCATGTCGATCCACAAGTAGCTGCCGGCGGCATGCGCGCGGGCGGCCAGGTCGCGCAGGTGGCCGTACGCCAGCTCGCGATCGATATCGAGGCCCAGCTGCGTGAGCTTGATGGACGGCTCGCATTCGAGCTTCAGCTGCGCGATGCGATCGATGCCTTCGAGATAGTGTTCGGCAACGCCATCCGCTTCGCCAAGGTCCTTCACGTTCTCGCCGAGACGCGTGAACACCGACTCGATGCCTTCGGTCGCCGTGGCCCTGGCCGCGTTCAGCATGTCGTCGAACGATTCACCCGGCATGAACTTGGTGACGGCACGGCGGATGAACGGCACCTTCGTGCCGTTGGCGCGAAGCCACTGATTATCGGAGACCTTCAACAGGATGGTGCGCGCAACGCTCATGCGCCTAACATCCTAACCGGGAACCGGTGGCCGGGAACCGGGAACCAGTTCCTCGACAGGCTTCAGCGTGTGCAGCGGCCCGATCAACGACAACTCCGGCCAGATCGCCCGCGTCATCAATACGACCATAAGCGTCGCGAATCCGCCGCCGACCACCGACGCCACCGGACCGAACAACGCCGCGGTCGCGCCGCTCTCGAACGCGCCGAACTCGTTCGAGAAACCGATGAAGACGTAGTTGATGGCCGACACGCGGCCGCGCAGATGATCCGGCGTGATCGTCTGCTCGAGCGTCAAGCGGATCACGACGCTGATGTTGTCGAACACGCCGGTGAGGAACAGGCAGGCCAGCGAGAACGCAAACGACTGCGACAGTCCGAAACCAATCATCGCCAGGCCAAAACCAGCCACGGTCCACAGCAACGTGCGACCAGGATGCGGCCACGGCCTGATGCGCGTCGTGATCAACGCCATGCTGAGCGCACCAAGCCCGGGAGCCGCGCGCAACCAGCCAAGGCCTGCAGGTCCAACCTGAAGGATGTCTTTCGCGAAGATCGGCAGCAGCGCCACCGCGCCGCCGAACAGCACGCCGAACAAATCGAGCGTGATCGCCGCCAGGAACAGTCGATTGGCGCGAACGAAGCGGAAACCCGCGAACACATCGGCGGCACTCCGCCGTTGCGCGGCCGGCGGTGGCACACGCACCGGCATGGTCCGCAGCATGAGAATGAAGACAAACTGCCCCAAAGCGGCCAGCGCAAATGGCAGCGTCGCAGCACCCGTGGCGGCGATCAGCATTCCGCCGACCGCGGGACCGGAGATTGCGGCGAGTTGAAACGTCGACGACAACCACGCGTTGGCGTTGGCAAACTCCTCAGGCGCCAGCAACTGAGGGAGGATCGTGTTCACCGAAGGCGACGCAAACGCTCGCGCGGTGCCAACCATGAACAGCAGCGAATAGATCGCCCACGTCGGCCCCTCGAACCACGAGAGCAGCGCGAGGCCGCCAGCCGCCAGCGTCAGCACGGCGTGCGCGAAGATGCCGATGTTGCGGCGAGGATAGCGATCGGCTGCGTTGCCCGCGATCACCATCAGGAAGAGGACCGGCGTCAGTTCCGCCAGGCCGACCAACCCGAGCGACCATGCATCACCCGTCCGCTCGTAGAGCAGCCAGCCGACGGCGACGTTGATCATCTGCCAGCCGGCGATCGCAGCGAAGCGGCCGATCGCAAACGACCGGACGAAGGGGTGACGTAGGGCGGCGTACGCGTCGGAAGCCAGAACTCACTTATTGTACGGGGATCAGGGATCAGGGGTCAGGGACAGAGACAGGGCTAGAGACAGGGATACAAACGGGGACCGTAACAGCAATGCGCATCGGTATTCAGACCTGGGGCAGTGAGGGCGACATCAGGCCGTTCGTGGCGTTGGGTGCGGCGCTCGCGAGACGCGGACACCGCGTTGAGATGCTGTACACGGAGATCTCCACGCGCCGCTACGAGCATGTCGCCGAAGCAATGGGCTTCACCGCTCGGGCGGTGGCGTCGCCGGTCGTGGCGACGCGCGAACGCGAATACGAAGTCGGCCTCGCCGCGATCGGTTCGCGCGACGAGTTCTCCCAGGGTTTGCTGATCTTCCGCGAGTTGCTCGAGCCCGTGGCCGAACCGATCTACGAAGCCGCGCTGGACCTGTGCTCGCGGTCCGATCTGCTGATCCAGCACTTCATCCTTCACCCCGTGCGCGCCGCCGCCGAGAAGACCAACACGCCGGTCGTCACGACAGCGTTTGCGCACATGTTGACGCCGTCGCGCTTCAGCAACCCCTCGCAGCTCCCCAACTTCGGACCGTGGGTGACCAGTGTCCAATGGGCGATCGGACGGTGGGCGCTCAACCGGACGCTGTTGAAGAAGGTCAATCGCTTCAGGGCCGCCAGAGGCTTGCCCCCGCACAACGACCTGTTGCTCGACGCGTGGGCATCTCACCGCCTGAACCTGCTCGCCTCGAGCCCGGCCTTCCTGGATCGGCCATCTGACTGGCCGGCATGGAATCAGATGTGCGGGTTCCTCGAGTTGCCGGCGCACGACCATGAGTCGCTCGCCCCGGAAGTCGATGCGTTTCTGTCGAGCGGCGCGCCCCCCGTCTACATGGGATTTGGCAGCCTGATGCCGATGAGCGGTCCGCACCTCGCGGCGACGATCGCGACCTTCAAAGAAGCGGCGGCACGCGCGAAGTGTCGCGCGATCATCCAGTCGGAAATCGAAAAGGCGCCGACACCGCAGATCCTGTACATCAAGCGCGCGCCGCATAACATCGTGTTTCCACGATGCGCCGCCGTCGTGCATCACGCCGGCGCGGGCACCACGCACTCAACGCTGCGCGCCGCCACTCCGTCAGTGCCGGTGCCGCACGTGTCGGATCAGTTCCTCTGGTCGAAAGAGTTGCAGCGACTCGGCATCGCTCCAAAACCGTTGCGCCGGACGAAATGGTCCGCACAAGCGCTCGGGGACCGAATCGCTGAAACCCTCGGCAACCCGTCGATGAAACGGGCCGCGATCACCATGCGCGACAAGATGAAGTACGACAACGGGCCGGAGACGGCAGCAGACCTGATCGAGAAGCTGGTACCAACTTTGAAGTAGAGCTCTTAGAGGTCTTAAATGGTCCTGAGAAGTGGACGCCGCCTGGCGCTCGCCGGCGCGATTTGCGCTGTTTTCGTGTCGTCCGCCGTGTCACCCGCGGCGGCACAGTCCTCAATTAACTTCAACGGCGGCGCGTCGATCGACCCGACCCAGGTCTACGGCGGCGTGTCGTGGGAGTCGAACGACATCGGCGGCCGCTTCCGTATCCGCCCCGGCATCGAGGGCGGGATCGGTGATGGCCTCAGGCTCGGGACCATCAATCTCGATCTCGTCGTGAAGTTTCCTCTCGGCGCATCGGGCTGGTCGCTGGTGCAGGGCGGCGGACCGGTGATCTCCCTGTCGAAGTACGCTGAACCTTTTGACGATGAGCCGGTGGAAGTCCATGCAGGCGGCAGTTACCTGCTCGGGTTTCAGCACGACAGCGGCTTCTTCACCGAAGTGCGCGTCGGCGGTGGCGGCTTCGTGCCACAACTCAAGCTGGGTGTGGGGTGGAGCGTGAAGCTGAAATGACGATTGGGAGATTGAAAGATTGGGTGATTGTTGGGTGATTGACGAATGCCGATTTGGCCATTCATTTGCCAATTAATCGGCAAGGCATCAATCGGCCATCATCAACACTCATGCAGTCGCCCGATCCCGCAATCTACAATTGACGAATGTCACGAACTCGCACCTTCGAGTGGGAAGAACCCACGCCCTTCCGTCATCGCGCCGAGGGCAAATCCGGCCTCGACCTCCTGCAGCGCGCCGTCAACGGCGAGTTTCCACAGCCGCCCATGGCGAAGCTGATGGACATCCGACTCGCTGAAGTCGAACGCGGCAGGGCCGTCTTCACCGGAACGCCGCAGGAGTTTCACTACAACCCGCTCGGCACCGTGCACGGCGGTTACGGTGCCACGCTGCTCGACTCCGCGATGGGATGCGCCGTGCACAGCACGCTCGATCCCGGCGACATCTACACCACGCTCGAGTTCAAGATCAACTTCGTGCGCGCGCTGACGCACGAGACGGGCGAGGTTCGCGGTGTCGGGAAAGTGATCAGCGAGACGCGGACGACGGCGATTGCCGAGGGGAGAATCGAGGATGCGGCCGGCAAACTCTACGCGTTCGCCACAACGACCTGCGTGATTCGACGGGCGGAAAAATAAGGGCGAACCTAAAGGTTCGCCCCTACAGATAGCCTGATGGCCTGCTAGCCTGCTGGCCTACTTCTTGACGTAACGCTGCAGCTTGCGCGGTCCGACTTCGGCGCCGTAGATGTTGCCCTGCGCGTCCACGGCCACGCCTTCAGCGGCCAGCGTTCCCGTTGGCGGCTTTTTCGTCGGATCGGCCATCGTCGGCACCACCTTGCCGTCCGTTTCGACGTAGGTCAAGCCTTCGTGCGACGGATCGGGGATGAAGCCCGTGATCTTGCCGTCGAGCGTGCCGATGCGGATACCGCGCTTCCACATGTGGTGCGGCGGGCTCACCGAGCCGGACTCTGAGTCCGCGCCATAGATGATGTCGTCCTTGATGAAGATGCCGCTCAACCGGCTGAACGAATAGATCGTGGAGATCGTCTTGAACGACGTGGGGTCCAGGACCTGGATACGGTTGTTCGAGCGGTCCGCGACGTAAAGCCGGCCCTTCGAGTCGAACGCCAGGCTGTGCGGCTGCATGAACTCGCCTTCGAGCGCACTCCCCATCTTTCCGTATTCACGGATGAACTTGCCGGTGCGATCGAAGCGGATCAGGCGAGCGGTCGCCGGCGGCGCATTGCCGTGACCTTCGGCCACCAGGATGTCGCCGTTCGGATAGGTGATGACGTCGTTTGGCTGATAGAACGACGCGGGATCCGCCGGCTGTCCGGGCTGATTGCCCCCGGGCTTGCCGAGGGTCAGGAGAACCTTGCCATCGGGGCTGAACTTCACGACCTGGTGACCCACCACCTTGGCCGGAGCGGCTGGCAGCGGCGCGTCAGCGGGCGAACCGGGCAAGCGGCGCGGCAGGTTGTCGTTGCCGTCCGTCACCCAGATGTTGCCATCGCGGTCGACGTGGATGCCGTGCGGGAACACGAACATGCCCTGGCCGAAGCTGGTGACCATCTTGCCGCTGGCGTCGAACTTGAACACGGTGTTGAGCGGCGACATCTGCTGCGCCTTGGCGTCCCAACAGCTGTTGACCTGGCACCGCTCGGCGACCCAGACGCTGCGGCCGTCCTTGTCGATGTCAACCGCGCTGGTCGATCCCCACGTGCGGCCTTCGGGCATCTTGGCCCAGCCTTCAATCGTGTTGTAGGGATTCGGCGCATCATTGGTCGGCGTGGCCGACCGCCAGGCCTCGCCCCCGGCCTGGGCCGCGGGCGCCTGCGCAAACATCCCGCTGCTCAACATGCCAAACGCCGCCACACTGGCAGCGGTCAAACCCACTCGCATTCCAAATCTCATCGGAAAGCCTCCCCCAAGGGGACAGATATTACTCCGGGAGGCGGTTCCCGGATAAAATTGTCGGGCTATGCCGATCTTCGAATATCAGTGCAAAGGGTGCGGCAAGGAGTTCGAGGCGCTGGTTCTGCCGACCACGGCCGCGCCGGCCTGCCCCGCCTGTCAGTCGACCGAGCTCGAGAAACTGATCTCGCGCCCGGCGATCAAGTCTGAAAGTACGCACGGACTGGCGATGAAGGCGGCGCGCAAGCGCGACAAGATTGCGGGCTCCGAAAAGGCCCGCGAGCAGCGTGAATACGAACTCCACCACAACGATTAATCCGACTTTCGACCTCCGAGATCTGAAATGCCAATAGAAACCGCCTCAGGGCAGGCGCAGTGCCCAGAATGTGTCGCTGACATCACGCTCAACAAGGTGATGCAGAACGAAATCACCCAGTGCCCCGGCTGCGGCGCCGAGCTCGAGATCACGTCAATCAATCCGCTGACGCTCGCGCTTGCGCCTCAGGAAGAGGAAGACTGGGGTGAGTAACCCGCGCGTCGGGGTCCTCTACAGCCGCGTCCGCGCCGAAGAGAAGCTGCTCTTCGAGGCGTTCGACGCGCGTGGCGTGGCGTTGGATCTGCTCGACGACCAGAAACTGATCTTCGACATCACCGACGTCGACAACCACCCCTACAAGGACTACGACGTCATCGTCGAGCGCTGCATCAATCACAGCCGCGCGCTCTACAGCCTGAAGATCCTCAACGACCAGGGTGTCAAGACCGTCAACACGGCGATGTGCGCCGACATCTGCGGCAACAAGTTGATGACAACGAGCGCGCTCGCCGCGGCGCGCGTGCCGCAGCCGAAGGCGCTGGTGGCCTACACGGCGGAGAGCGCGCTCGAAGCGATCGAGACGCTCGGCTATCCCGTCGTGCTGAAGCCCACCGTGGGTTCGTGGGGCCGGCTCCTCAGCAAGATCAACGACCGCGATGCCGCCGAAACCATCCTCGAGCACAAGGAAACGCTCGGCAGCTATCACCACAGCATTTTCTACATCCAGGAATACGTGAAGAAGCCGGGCCGCGACATTCGCGCCTTCCAGGTGGGGCCTGAGACGATCTGCGCCATCTACCGCACGTCGCCGAACTGGATCACCAACACGGCACGCGGTGGCTCGTCGAGCAACTGCCCGATCACGCCGGAGCTCGCCGATATTTGCGCCCGCGCGGCCAAGGCCTGCGGCGGTGGTGTCGTGGCGCTCGACCTGTTCGAGGATCCGGATCGCGGCCTGCTCGTGAACGAAGTCAACTACACGATGGAGTTCCGCAACAGCATCGCGCCGACGGGCGTGAACATCCCGGATCGCATGGTCGACTTCTGTCTCGACGTCGCCAAGCGCGGCTGGAACGCCGCCAACGGCTGGAAAGACGGCGACGAGCCGCACCTCGCGTCGATCTCCCTCACCGAAGGCGCGTCGGCGTAAGCGCCGCGGAATCTGCACACGTGGCCAACCGACTATCCGTCTCAATCATCGGCGCGTCCGGGTATACCGGGGGCGAACTGCTCCGCCTCTGCCTGTCGCATCCCGAGATCGAGGTGAAGCAGGTTACGAGCGAACGCCTCGACGGGCAGTTCGTGCACTTCACGCATCCCAACCTTCGCAAGCGCACGCAACTGAAGTTCGTCCGCGCGGAAGCGGTTGAGAAATGCGACCTGCTGTTTCTCGGCCTGCCGCACGGCAGCGCGATGTCGCGCATCGAGCACCTCGCCACGCTCGCCGATCGCATCGTCGATTTGAGTGCCGACTTCCGTTTGCGCGATGCGTCCGCTTACGACACGTGGTACGGCAAGCCGCACACGAACAAGGACTGGCTGGCGAAGTTTGTGTACGGCCTGCCAGAATTTCATCGCGCCGAGTTGAAGACGGCGAGGTACGTCAGCGGCGTCGGCTGCAACGCCACCGCCACCAACCTCGCCATCTGGCCGCTGGCAGCAGCGGGCCTGATCGACACGGCGCGCGGCGTAATCTGCGAAGTCAAGGTCGGCAGCAGCGAAGGCGGCGCCGCAGCCGCGGATTCCACGCATCACCCCGAGCGCGCCGGCGTGATGCGCAGCTTTGCGCCAACCGGCCATCGCCACACGGCAGAAATCCTGCAGGCGCTGGCGCTGAAGAACGTCGTCACCGATGTGCACTTGAGCGCGACGGCCGTGGACAACGTGCGTGGCGTGCTCGCCACGGCGCATGTGTTCGTGAAGCCGGGCACGGCGGAGAAGGACGTGTGGAAGGCGTTCCGCGAGGCCTACAACAGCGAACCGTTCGTGCGGATCGTCAAAGAGAGGACCGGCCTCTATCGCTACCCGGAGCCGAAGATCCTGTCGGGCACCAACTACGCCGACGTGGGCTTCGAGTTCGACCCGAAGACCAATCGCGTGGTCGCGCTGTGCGCGATCGACAACTTGATGAAGGGCGCGGCAGGCACGGCGCTGCAGTGCACCAACGTGATGATGGGCTGGGACGAAACGCTCGGCCTCGAGTTCCCCGGCCTTCATCCCATTTGAGACCTCAAGACCCCAGGACCTGAAGATCCATGATCGTAGTGAAAGTCGGCGGTGGCACTTCCCTGAACATCGATGCGGTCGTCGCCGACATCGTCGCGCTGCGCAGCAAGGGAACGGAGTTGCTGCTCGTTCACGGCGGCGCGCAGACCACCAACGCAGTGGCAGAGGCATTGGGACATCCGCCGGAGTTCGTGACCAGCGAGACCGGGCACGTCAGCCGCCGCACCGATCGCCGCACGCTCGAGATCTTCGAGATGGTCTACTGCGGCCAGTTGAACAAGATGTGGGTCGAGAAGCTGCAGACCAGGGGCATCAACGCCGTGGGCCTGTCGGGTCTCGATGGCCGCGTGTTCGAAGGCACGCGCAAGGACACGCTGCGCATTCGCGTCGATGGCCGCCGCATGGTGCTGCGCGACGACTGGACCGGCACCGTTGAGAAGGTGAACGTCGACTTGCTGAAGCTGTTGATCGGCGGCGGCTACTTCCCCGTCCTGACCCCGCCTGGATCATCCACGGCCGGCGAGGCAATCAACGTCGATGGCGATCGCGCAGCGGCGATGGTCGCGGGCGCGTTCAACGCCGAGGCGCTCGTGATCCTGACCGACCAGGTCGGATTGCTGAAGAAGTTCCCCGACGAATCGACGCTGATCTCGCAGATCCCCAAAGGCCAGGCCGACAAGTTCATGGAGTTCGCTGAAGGCCGCATGAAGAAGAAGGTCATGGGCGCCGTCGAAGCGATCGAAGCCGGCGTGGGCAAGGTGATCTTCGGCGACGGCCGCGTGGACGACCCCATTACCAAGGCGATTGCGGGAGCAGGCACTCACATTGGCTAAACAGAAGGCCAACGGGCCTACAGGCGAACAGGCGAACAGGAAGACGGGGCAACAGGCCCTCAACCTTTCGAAGATGACCAATGCCGACATTGAGGAACTGATCCTCGGTGGCACCACCGCGCGGCGTGGCGACGTCGTCATCGTCAAGGGCGAGGGATCGTGGCTCTGGGATGACGCCGGCAACAAGTACCTGGACCTGGGATCGGCGCAGGGCGTCGCGATGCTCGGTCATTGTCATCCCGGCGTGACGGCCGCGATCCAGTCGCAAGCCGAAACGCTCACGCTCTGCCCCAGCTATCTCTATAACGACAAACGCGCTGAGTTTGCGAAGGCGCTGGTGGGCGTGCTGCCGAAGCACCTGCCGCACGTGTTTCTCGCCAACAGCGGCGCGGAAGCCATGGACGGCGCCCTGAAGTTCGCGCGCCTGTCCACCAAGCGATCGGCGTTCGTCGCCGCGACCAAGGGATTCCACGGCCGCACCATGGGCGCGTTGTCGGTGACCTGGGAACCGAAGTATCGCGAAGGATTCGGTCCGCTGTTCGAGACCACGCACGTGCAATTCAACGATGCAGCGGCGATCGAACAGGCCGTCACCGACCAGACCGCGGCGGTCGTGCTCGAAGTCGTCCAGGGTGAGAGCGGCGTCAATGTCGGTACGCCCGACTTCCTGAAGACGGCCGAGAGGATCTGCCGCGAGCGCGGCGCCTTGCTGATCATCGACGAGATCCAGACCGGCTTCGGCCGCACCGGCAAGTGGTTCGCGGTCGAGCACGCCGGCATCGAGCCGGACATCATGTGCCTCGCCAAGGGACTCGGCGGCGGCTTCCCAATGGGCGCCATTGCCTATACGAAAGCGGTCCGCGATGTCCTCACGCCGGGCGCGCACGGCAGCACGTTCGGCGGATCGCCGCTCGCGTGCGCCGCGGGCCTGGCCGCGATCGATGCCTACAAAAGCGAAGAGTTGATCAAGCGCAGCGGCATCCTGGGCGCCGACATGCGCAACCAGTTGCGCGGCGCTCTCGAGGGCCAGCCAATGGTGCGCGATATTCGCGGCCTGGGCTTGATGATTGCCGTCGAACTGCGCACCAAGGTTGCACCGGTCCTGAAGAGCCTGATGCTCGATCACGGCGTGATCGCACTGCCGGCGGGACCGACCGTGCTCCGCTTGCTGCCGCCGCTGGTCATCACCGAAAAAGAGATCGGCATCGGCGTGCAGGCCATCGCCAAGGCCATCAAGGAATTGAAGAATTGATGGAGCGCACGGCTGCGATCGAGCTGATTGAAGGACTGGTGGCGATTCCGTCGGTCTCGCGCCAGGAGCAAGCCGCCTCCACGTGGCTCGCCGATCGAATGCGCGCGGCCGGTTACGATCGCGCCTTCGTCGATGATGCCGGCAATGCGGTGGGCGAGCTTGGCGATGCGTCCGCCGCGCGCACCATCGTGCTGCTCGGGCACATCGACACCGTCCCGGGCAACATCCCTGTCCGCATCGAGAGCGGTCTGCTGTACGGCCGCGGAAGTGTTGACGCGAAGGGGCCGCTCGCCACGTTCGCGGCCGGCGCCGCGCGATTCGGCTCAGCGGCCGCGAAAGCCGCGAACATTCGCGTGGTCGTCGTCGGCGCGGTCGAAGAAGAAGCGGCCACCAGCAAGGGCGCGCGATTCATCGCCGCTCGCTTTGACGGCAAGAATGACGTCATCCCCACCGCCTGCATCATCGGCGAACCGAGCCACTGGAATCGCGTCACCCTCGGCTACAAGGGCCGGCTGCTGCTGGACTTCACCGCCGATCAGCCCATGGCGCACACGGCCGGTCCTGACGCCAGCATCGCGTCGGTGGTGGTGGATTACTGGAACTGGGTCACCGCGCACGCGGCACGCTTCAACGAAGGCAAAGACAAGATCTTCGACCAGTTGATGCCGAGCCTTCGTCGATTCATTACCTCGACGAACGAGCAGATGCACGACACCGTCGATGGTCAGTTCGCGTGGCGGCTTCCGCTCGGTTTCGATGCGGAAGGATTCCAACGCGAGCTGCAGCAAGTGGCAGCCGAGCTCAATCCCAACACCACCTTCACGCTGAAGTTCAAGGGCCACGAACACGCCTGGCGCGGCGATCGCAACAACGCGCTCGTGCGAAGCTTCCTCGCGGGGCTGCGATCAGTCGAGGCGTCCGAGAAGCTTGGCTTCGTCGTGAAGACCGGCACCAGCGACATGAACGTCGTGGGTCCGGTGTGGCAATGCCCGATCGTCGCCTACGGACCTGGCGACAGCGCGCTCGATCACACGCCGAACGAACACCTTCCGGTCGATGAGTATTGGAAGGCGGTGCAGGTGATTGAACATACCCTGCATGCCTTCGCGTCTCAATAACTCAATTCACTTCTTCAACTGGTCGTAGAACCCGGTCATCTCGCGGATGACGTCCGCTTCGCGGTCGCGAAACAGGTAGTGGCTGGTGTTCTCAAACACAACCACGCGCGCAGCCGGTGTCGCCTTGCGGATGCGCTCGATCATGCTGCGACTGAACGGCAGCCAGGTCTCGCGCCAGAAGGCTTCGGCTTTTGCCTTCATGTCCGCCGGTGCATTTGGCGGAAGGGGCGGGCCGTCCTGGATCGCATACAGCATCAGCATTGGCGCTCTGACCTTCGCGAAGTCGGGGCGATAGGCGTTCCACCACTCCAGCACCTGCGCGTAGGGCGTGCCTGGCTCTGGCTGAGGATTCGGTACTGGCGCCTGCTTGCGGATCGCCCGAGCCGCCGTAATCCAAATAGTGGATCTTCGCGCCGTTGGTACCGAGATAGTCCTCGGTATGCGGTGTGGTGTCAGAAGCGGGCTGTTGGCCGCCTACGGACACCAGCGTCAATGCGAGTGCGACAGCGGCGAGTGCGGGAATCATCGCGTCGTTAGACACCGCATCGAGTCTGATGTCCCGTGGCGTTCTAACTAAGAACGAATCTGCCATCGCGCAGGATGCTGTCGGCCATGAATTGCCAGCACCACGACAACGCTGCCTGAGACCCGGAAATAGGGGGCATACGGGAACTTCGAAAACACCGCACGCTTCGTTTCGGAGTAAACCGTTGGGAAGACAAAGGGATTCTCGGCGATACGAGTCAGCAGCGACTCTAGTGCCAAGCTAAACTCACGGCCTAGACCTGACTGGCGCGATTCGTAGAAGTAGCGCGCCTCCAACACGTCATCTTCAGCCTCAGGCCGAAAGACAACAATCATCGCCGCTCACTATCCCAACAACTTCGCGCGAACGTCGTTCCACGAAATCGCCGAGCCGGGATTGGCTTGGTGGTCGGCCCAGCGCCGATCGAGTTCTACACGCTGCTCGTCTGTCAGCGTAAACGTCGCTTCTCGCTCAGCTTCAGACAGACTCGCCCATAGAGCCATCGCTAGCTCCGCTCGATCGCCCGCCGGAAGTTTGAAGAGTTCTGCGAGTGGGCTTGCCATAGGGCGATGGTCTCACGAGTGGAACATTTCGGCAATTCGCCAGTCCTGTCAGGCGGGTCTGAAGACCCGCCTCTACCGATTCATCGTCACCAGAGCCGCGAAGATGTCGATCGCTTCCCACAGGTGACCGACGCGCAGGTTTTCGTTGATCGCGTGCTGGTTGTTGTCGAAATTCACCACCGCCAACCCGATCGTCGGCAGGTTCAGCGCGCTGCTGAAGGTTGAAAACGGCAGGCTGCCGCCGATCGTCGGCATCTGCACCAGCCGCTGATCGAGCGAGCGAATGGCGTTGGCCGCCATCAGAGTGCGAGGATCGTCCATGTTGCCCTTGCCGGTCGGAAATCCCCCGCCCTGGGTGGTGACGCGCGCGATCTTCGGGTACTTCCGGCGCGTCGCCATGTCCGGCGGCGCCGTCACGATGTGATATCCCTGCTCGCGGATGTGGGCGACGAGGCGCTCTCCCTGGGTCTTCGCGTCGAGACCGTTCACCAGCCGTATCTCCACGCGGCCGGTCGCCTGCCCGGAGATCGCGTTACGGGCGCCGGGGCCAACGGTGCCCGACGACAAGCCGACGACGCTGAGCGTCGGGCGATTGTGCTGCAGTTCGATGCGGCTGTCAGGATGCATCGACTGCGCGACACCGAACTGTTCGAGCAGCTTCTGGTCGACGTTGGGAATCTCGTCGATCGCGCGACGCTCGCTCGCCGTCAGCGGCACCACCCCGTCGTAGAAATTCTTGATCACGACGTTGCCGCTGTCATCCTTCATCGACGCGACGAGCTTGGTGAGCGCCATCGCCGGGTCAGGCACGAAGTTGCCGTAATTGCCGCTATGGAGGTCGCCGGTCGCGCCGTAGATCGTGATCTCGGCGCCGGTGACGCCGCGGCTGCCGTAGAACACCGTCGGGAGGTTGCTGGCATGACGCGGGCTGTCGACGATGATCGCCAGGTCGGACGCCACGGACGCCTTGTTGGCGGTCATCGCCGCTTCAAAGTTCGGCGAGCCGGCCTCCTCCTCCCCATCCAGCACAACGCGAAGCGTCCAGGGCAGCGTCGCCTTTGAGGCGATCAGTCCGTCCATCGCGGCAAGGAACGCGATGATCGGCCCCTTGTCGTCAGCCACGGCGCGCGCGTAGATGCGCGTGTCAGGATCGATCGACGGATCGTTCACCGGATCGACCCTCGTCGTCCCACGCATCGCCACCGGCGCGAACGGCTGGCCGATCGTCCAGTCCCTGGCCTCGGTCGGCTGGCCGTCGTAGTGGAAGTAGAACGTCAGCGATCCGCGCGGACTGGCCGCCACGCGCTCGGCGAACACCACGGGCGAGCCGGGTGTCGCGATGCGGCGAACAGCGAAGCCCCGCTTCTCGAACATCGACGTGAGCAGATCGGCGTTCCTGGCAATGTCGGCCTTGTTCGAGGCGATGTTCGGCAGCGAGACGAGCTGAATCAGCTCCGCGACGATCTGCTTCTCGTTCTTCGCCCGCCACTCGCGTACGCGGATCACATCTGGCGATGGAGCGGCCGATATTGAGGCGCCAAGCAGCAGGACTGCCACCAGCTTCGTCTTGAAATGCATCCGCGGAGTATACAATTCGCGTCAAATGCCCGCTGTCTCGAAAGCCGTCACGATTGCCGACCTCAGACTCATGGCCCAGCGGCGGCTGCCGCGGATGGCCTTCGACTACATCGACGGCGGCGCCGAACGCGAGTGGACCCTGCGCGAGAACACGCGCGCGTTCGAGGATGTGCTGTTTCGCCCGAGATCCGCGGTCGCGACAGCGCAATGCGACCTCAGGACCACCGTGCTCGGCCTGCCCATCGACCTGCCGCTGATCCTCGCGCCGGTGGGCAGCAGCCGCATGTTCTACCCGCGCGGTGAGGAAGTTGCCGCACAAGCGGCCGGCGATGCCGGCACCATCTACACCCTATCCACGTTGTCTGGGTGCCGCATGGAGGACGTCAAGGCCGCCACGAAAGGCAATGCGTGGTACCAGCTCTATCAGTGCGGCGGACGAGACGTCGCACTCGGCGCAATCGACCGCGCGAAGAAGGCCGGCTACAAAGCCCTCGTCGTCACAATCGACACGCCCGTGGCAGGAATGCGCGAGCGAGATCCACGAAACGGCGTCAAGGAACTGCTCGCTCGCGACCTCTCATCCGTGCCGCATCTTGGCCAGATGATCGTCAAGCCGGGTTGGCTGCGATCGTTCTTCGCCGACGGCGGCCTCATGAGCTTCCCGAACATCGTCATCAACGGCAAGCCCATGGGCTATACGGACGTCGGCGCAGCACTCGAAGCGTCGATGACATCGTGGCAGGACTTCAAGTGGATTAGTGAAGCCTGGGGCGGCCCCATCGTCGCCAAAGGCGTGCACACGGCAGACGATGCACGGAAGGCGGTGGATGCGGGAGCCGCGGCGATCGTGGTCTCGAACCACGGCGCGCGGCAACTCGACGGCGTGGCGCCCACCATCCGCGTGCTGCCGGAAGTCATCCAGGCGGTGCATGGCCAGACCGAGATCCTGCTCGACGGCGGCATCCGCCGCGGCAGCGACATCGTCAAGGCGCTGTGCATGGGCGCGCGCGGGGTGTTGATCGGCCGCGCCTACGCCTATGGCCTTGCGGCCGGTGGTTATGCCGGAGTGGAACGGGCGCTGCAGATCCTCAAGGCGGACGTCGTCCGCACCATGAAACTCCTCGGAGTAGGCGCCATCAAAGATCTAGACGGGTCGTTCGTGGATGTCCCGCCCGATTGGACCGCTCGCCTGCCGCGGCCATAGAAGGCGCAGAGATCTCCCAGGGCCACAGAAGGCGCAGAAAGCTCAGACCTTCAATAGCCTTATAAAGACAATCAATACCCCTTCGAACAAACGGCAGGCCTATACTTCGGAGTTCAACATGTCTCTCAGGCCTGTGAAGAGCGTCGTCCAAGCATCCCCGACCATGGAGGGCGCGGGCGTCAAGCTGCACCGCGGTTTCGGCTTCGGCGCGACCAACGAGTTCGATCCGTTCCTGCTGTTCGACGACTTCCGCAACGAACGTCCCGACGACTACCTCGCCGGCTTTCCGTGGCACCCGCATCGCGGCATCGAGACGATCACTTACGTGCTCGCCGGCACGGTCGATCACGGCGACAGCCTGGGCAACCGCGGCTCGCTGGGCGCCGGCGACGTGCAGTGGATGACGGCCGGCAGCGGCATCATGCACCAGGAGATGCCGAAGGGCGACGCGCAGGGCCGCATGCACGGCTTCCAGTTGTGGGCGAACCTGCCGAAGTCGCTCAAGATGACCGATCCGCGCTACCAGGACATCCTCGCGAAGGACATTCCCGAGGTGACCGACGACGACGGTACGAAGGCACGAATCGTGGTCGGCGACTTCTGGGGCAAGCGCGGTCCGGTTGAAGGCGTGGCGGCGGATCCCCGGTATGTCGACATCTCCGTGCCGCCGAATCGCACCAAGCGGATCCCGGTGGAATCCTCGCGCCATGCGTTTGCGTACGTGTTTGCAGGCTCGGGCACGTTCCGCGATTCGTCGAAGCCTCTGCCGGTGCAGACGGAACTGGTCGGCGTCTCGGACGATCCGACGCCGTCAATGCTGGGCAATCGCTCGCTCGTGCTGTTCGACAGCGGCGATGAAATCACCGTTACCGCTGGTGACGAAGGTATTCGTTTCCTGTTAATCTCGGGCCGCCCGCTCGAGGAACCGGTCGCTTGGTACGGGCCGATCGTGATGAACACCCGCGCCGAGATCCAGCAGGCGTTTTCGGAATTGCAGAACGGCACGTTCATCAAGCACGGACGTTAATGCCCGCCGGAGGCGGGCAAAGGCAATACTGTCAGTCCATGGCCAGCGAGCCAGGACATTAGACCAAAGGCTCGATGGCCATGGACCTCCTGCAGCTCGAACACTTTCTCGCCGTCGCGGAAGAAGGCACCTTCACCCGGGCGGCGGAACGTGTCGGGCGCACACAGCCGGCCATCAGCCAGAGCATCAAGAAGCTCGAAGATGAACTGGGCATGCCGCTGTTCGCGCGAGATCTGCATGAGGTCTCACTGACGGAAGCCGGCAAGGCGCTCGTCGATTACGCGCGCAAGATGATCAAGGCGCGTGACGACGCCATGCGCAAGCTGGGGTCGCTCAAGCACCTGTCGACCGGCACGCTGAACATCGCCGCGCACGAATCCGCGGCGGTGTATCTGCTGCCGGCGGCACTGCGTCACTATCTGCGCAAGTTTCCCGATATCAAGGTCGGCATCTACCGCAGCCGCCTCGCGGACATTCCGCGGCAGGTGGTCGCGCGCGAAATGCATGTCGGTTTCGTGAAGGAAATTCCACCGTTCAAGGAGTTGACGTGCGTGCCCGTGCACGCCGATGAGATGGTGCTCGTCGCCGGTCCGGGACATCCGTTGACCACGCGCAACGACGTCACCATCAAGGACCTCGAGGGCGAACCGTTCATCCTGCATCGCCTCTGCAGCACCACCGAGCAGAAGATCCTGCGGCTGTTCGCCGAGCACAACACGCGCTGCCGCATCGTCGCCGAGGTCCGCAGCTTCGAGAACATCAAGCAGCTCGTCGAAGAGGACGTCGGTTTGGCGATTGTGCCGAACGTGACGGTCAAGCAGGAGATCGCGGCCGGCACGCTGGTGCGCATCAAGATGCCGGAACTCAACATCCCGCGACAGACGTTCATGATCTCTCGCGACCAGGGGCAACACTCGGATGCGGCACGCGAGTTGATCTCCGTGGTCCGCAGCTTTAATTGGGAAACCGCAGGCGGGCCGCGCGTCCGTCCTATTCGGAAGAGGGCGTAATGGATCGACGCACGTTCATACAGACCGGTACTGCAGCAGGATTCGGGGTGGGATTGGCAGGTTGTTCGACATCACCAGCGCCGGCGGCATCGCCGCAGCCGGCAGCGGCCGCGGCGCCAGCCGGCGGCGTGCATCCCGCGATCGCCGCACTGAAGCCGATGACCGCAGACGTGAAGCCGATCACCAAGGAAGAGCGGGCGGCGCGCGTCGCCAAGGCGCAGCAGCTCATGGCGCAGAACAAGATGGCGGCGATCTTCCTCGAAGGCGGATCGAGCATGTTCTACTTCACCGGCGTGCGCTGGGGGTTGAGCGAACGCCCGTTCGTGTGCGTGATTCCGGCCAAGGGCGAGCTGGCCTGGGTCTGCCCGGGCTTCGAAGAAGAACGCGCCCGCGAACTCGTCTCGAAGAGCGCCGAAGTGCGCGTGTGGCAGGAAGACGAGAGCCCGTACAAGCAGATCGCCGGCATCCTGCGCGATCGCGGCGCGGCCTCGGGCCGGGTGGGCGCTGAAGAGCGGCTGCGCTTCTTCATCTACAACGGGGTGCGCAAGGAATCGCCCGCGACTGAGTTCGTCGATGCCGATCCCATCACCGCGGGTTGCCGCATGATCAAGGACGCGCACGAGATCGCGCTGATGCAGAAGGCCAGCGACATCACCATCGAGGCGTTCCGCGCGGCGTTTGCGACCTTCAAGGAAGGCATGACGCAGGACGAACTGCGCGCCAACATCGCGGCCGCGCATCGCGCACTCGGCGCGCCGGGCGGCAGCGCCTCGGTGAGCTTCGGTGAATACACGGCCTTCCCGCACGGCAGCATCGAACCGCAGAAGCTGAAGGAAGGCGACGTGATCCAGGTGGACGGCGGCTGCCAGGTCGACGGCTACCAGTCAGACATCACCCGCACCACGGTGTTCGGCAAGGCGTCCGAGCGGCAGACGCAGATCTGGAATCTCGAGAAGGCGGCACAGGCTGCGGCGTTCGCGGTCGTCAAGCCCGGCACGCCGTGCGAGGCGGTGGATGCCGCCGCGCGCAAGGTGATCACCGACGCGGGCTTCGGCCCCGACTACAAGGTACCGGGACTTCCCCACCGCACCGGGCACGGCATCGGCCTTGATGGCCACGAGTGGACGAACTTCGTGCGCGGCAACCGCACCCCGCTCGCGCCCGGCATGTGCTTCAGCAACGAGCCGATGATCGCCATCTACGGCGAATTCGGCATCCGCCTCGAAGACTGCCTCTACGTCACGGAGTCCGGCGCGACCTACTTCTCGCAGCCGAGCCCGTCGATCGATAAGCCGTTTGCTTAGGCCAATAGGGTCATAGGCCAATGGGCCAATGGGAACGCGCACCTTCCTATTGGCCTATTGGCCCATTCGCCCATTGGCCTTCTAGAACCTGGCTGCGACTTCCTGGTAACCCACCACCGCGAACAGAACAAGAATCCCCACCAGCAACAGGTTCGTGATCAGCGAGTTATGCGGAACGGCTTCCGTCCACTTCACGCGATTGTTCAAATACAACATCGTCGCGGCCACGAACGGTACGAACAGGCTGCTGACGATCGTGTAGGTGATCACCACCTGGATCGGCTGGCCCGTGAACGCGAACGGCAGCGGCACCAGGGTGATGAACAACAGCGCCATGCGATACGGCGTGCTCGTCACCTTGACGGCCTCCTGGCGCTGCTCGGGCGTCATCTTCGTGACGATGCCGTAGAGGTCGGCGTAGAGATACGGGACGCTCTGCCACACGCCGAGGAGTGACGCGAAGACCGCCGCCCAGAACCCGACCGAGAATGCGAGGCGGCCAAACGTGCCCAGCACGTTGCCCAGCGCTTCCGCCATTTTCGGCACCGCTTGCGCGTTGGTCAGCGCCTGCCCCTGGACGAAAAACGCGTCGTTGGCGATCAACATGATCGAACCGCCGAAGATCGCGGTGAACAGATACGCAATCGCGATATCACCACGAACGAACGACAGGAATCCCGACCCGCGCATGTTCTCTTCGCGCATCCAGTAGTTGTAGGACAGCATCGTGATCGAGCCGCCGACACCGCCGATCAAGGACAGCACGTACGTGCCGCTGCCGGCGGGAATGGTCGGGATCAACAGGCCCTGCAACGCAGGGAGCGGTTGTCCCAGCATGAAGATCGCGCAGAACAGGATGCTGAATCCCATGATGCCGACCAGGATCTTCATCAGCTTCTCGAAGCTGTTGTAGCCGCCGAGCAGCACGACCAATCCGCCGATGAGGCTGTGCACGACCGCGCCCCACGATTGCGACAGCGCGCCGTTGGTCAGGTTCGCCATTCCCAATCCGGTCGCGTTGGTCAGCGATGCGCTGACCGACACCGTCCAGATCACGAGGTAGATACCGAAGTACCACTTCACCCACGCGGGCAGGTATTCGGCCCAGCCTTCGACCGCGGTCTTGCCGGTCGCCAGCTGCCAGCGCGCGATGCCTTCCTGCAGCACGAACTTGAAGAAGGCACCGGCCGCGATCGCCCACAGCAGCACCACGCCGTAGCGCGCGCCGCCGACGGTAGCGGACACCACGTCGCCAGAGCCGATGCCGGTGGCGGCGACGACCAGACCAGGACCGGCGAGTTTCCAGAAGCTAATCGAGGGTTTGGACACGAGGTCTCAGAGCATATCTTCGAAAAGCTCGAAAATTGCACCCGTACGTAAAACGGGCGCGACCCCGAAGGGTCGCGCCCGCCGTTAGCTGTTCGCCTGGAGGCCCGCAGGCCTGTCGGCCTGCGTTAGACAGTATGGAAAGACCGACCCCGGCTTGTAGGTAATCGCGGGTTACCCTACG
>CAZVLS010000020.1:0-75034 GCA_964628295.1 uncultured Acidobacterium sp. | reverse complement strand
ACGGCCTTCTTCGCCAAGCAGAGCGAGTGAGATTCGACTTCATCGCTGCGGAGAAGGCGGTTTATCCAGTGCGGCTGCTCTGTCGTTGTTTGGGCGTCACGCGCAGCGGCTTCTACGCGTCGCGGCACCGACAGCCGTCGGTGCGGTCGCGCGCCGATCTGCTGTTGATCCGGCGCCTCCGCCTGATTCACGCGCTGCATCGTCGCCTGTATGGGCGACCCCGACTGCAGCACGCCCTGCGCGCCGACGGTTATCGCGTGAGTGGCAAACGGGTCGCGCGATTGATGCGCGCCGCCGGCATCACCGCCGTGGGTCGACGCGCCTTTCGCCTGACGACGGAGAGTGCCCATGCCTGGCCGGTGGCCGCCAATCATTTGCAACGCCAGTTTGCGCCGGCGGCGCCGCACCAGCGGTGGGCGGCGGATATCACCGCGCTGCGGACCGGCGCCGGATGGTGCTATCTGGCCGTCGTGCTCGATCTGGGATCGCGCCGCATCGTCGGCTGGGCGGTTCGTTCGTCGTTGGAAGCACCCCTGGTGATGGCCGCGCTGCATGTCGCGCTCGGGTGCCGGCCCGCACCGCAGCTGCATCATTCCGATCGCGGTGTTCAATATGCCAGCCATGCGTACCGCGAGCTGCTCGAGCGGCGTGGCATCACGGTCAGTATGAGCCGCGTTGGCAATTGCTGGGATAACGCCTGCGTCGAAAGCTTTTTCAGCTCGCTCAAGGCGGAGTTGGTCTCCGGCGCGCGCTGGCGCACGCACCACGACGCGGAGGTCGCGGTCGCCAGTTACCTGCGCTTCTACAATCACCAACGTCTCCATTCGGCGCTCGGCTACCGCAGTCCGGCCGCGTACGAGGCCGCGATCGCGATCGCCGTATGATTGGTTAACTGTGTCCACGGAACCGGGACAACGCCATACCGCTCGACCCCACCTTGCTTTCTCCGTTCGGTGTGCGCCATTTCGATATTGGAGATTCGTCTACAGGCTCTGCGTCGGACTGGATCGAGATTCCTCTTACATCAAGCTAGACGGACGAGATGCTCAGCGAGAATCAAGTAATTGAAGCGGTCTGCGATCATCTCAAGACACACGGCTACGTGATCACTCAGCGGCTGACAACGAAGCAGCGTGGCCACGACATCATTGCAGCAAAGCAGAGCACGACGCCGATCGAACTTCACATCGAGGCAAAGGGCGAAACGAGCGACCGGCAGGGCAGCGCACGTCATGGCAAAGCCTTCAACTCGGCTCAGGTCAGCGACCACGTAGCGTCGGCCTTCTATTGCGCCGCCGCAATGCTGCAGGAGGGTGTTGCGAAACCGGGTATGCGTGTCGGAATCGCTCTGCCGGACACGCCACTTCATCGCAGCAACGTCTCAAAGGTCGCCAGTGCCCTGGCGAGCCTCCAGATTGCCGTGTTTTGGGTGCAACCGTCGCTGGCAGTCAACGTCGAGTCGACGTGGTCTCTTTGAGACGGCTATCGGGTAGGAGGCGCGACCGGTCGTCGCCGACCATGCCGGATGTGGAGAATCTGTACGACATCGCCTTCGATCGCAAACAGGATGCGGTACACGTTCGGCCGGCGGCCATAAAGAAGCTGACGGACTTCTGTTGGTGAGTCTTGGCTCTCAGGTGCGAACGGGCACCGGGATGGAACTTGATTCAGAGTTGCGATGGCCGCTCGGAGTGCCGCGAACCAACGTTCGCCGGTCTCGCCGGCCGACTGCGATCGGAGCCAGTCGTGAATCGCGGAGACGTCGCTCTGCGCCTGAGCGGACAGCTCAACGCGGAAGTCCATGCTTCTGGGCGAACTCATCCAGGAATTTGTCGGCTGGGACGGCTCGACCCGCCTTCACGTCCTCAAGACCCCTCCGCACGCCTTCCACGGCCTCCTGGTAGTCCTGACGCTCCCACTCCAGGTAATCGCCAAGGGCGTCGTCGAGGGCATCCGCGGGGCTTTTCCCACGCCTGCGGGCGTACTCCTGGAGTTGCGCGAGTCGTTCGGGTTTGACCGGTAACGTCTCCATACAGACGAAGGTAGAGATTCGATTGGGGAATGTCAATGCGACAGGCGTGGCTCGGAACGGCCCTTGTCGCGAGACCGTTCGCTGCATAACTAGTACGTACAGATCACTTTGGGGAATGCGCAAAGCACAAGGTACATGTACATGTGGGCGGACATTCGGGGCTTCATTACTAGTACGTACATATGTACTGGCTTTCGCCTCCAACAAGCATTCATGTACTAGTACGCGCGCCATTAGCAGTACATGATCAATGTAGACTGATCATGTACTGTAAGTAGTTGAAAACACACGGCTTATTCGCTTTCTGTTCGTCTTGCTTGCACTCCTGATCCCGGTTATCGTGGCGTCATGCGCGTAAGTGAGGCCGCGCAATTTTCGCCCTCGGTCCGGAACCCTGCGGCGAGTCAGGAGAGTGAGAGCAGCGATGAATATCGAACCGACGTCCGAGACCTCCGACCCGTCGCAGAATGACCTCGCGGCCGCGTACGCGAAAATTGCGGAGCTTCGCCGTGAGCTCGCGATGTACGAGGCTTGCCGCTACTTCGCCAGCATCAACAGAACGACGTTCCATCGCGAGAACTGCCCTTGGCTTGAATACGTGCCGCACTCGAAACGCATCGAATTCGAGACCCACGAAGAGGCCGTTCGTGCCCTTTACAAGCCCTGCAAGACTTGCCGGGCTTAACGGTTTCTTCGGTAGCACCTGTGGCGTTTAAGAGCCAAGAGCACCGGACGCCGTTCAAAGGTCAGACACAATCATGAACGCCGCTGCGAAGACACTGGCAAGCCGCGTTGCCCTTCCGAAGGAAGGGGCGGATTTCGATCGTTGGGTCGCTATGGATGATGCGGTCGGCTTGTTGCGAGCTGACGTATCGCTAGACCACTTTGTGCTTTACGCAACCGTGGGCGACATTTTCCTTCGCGCCGTGCTCGTGCCCTCCCGGTTGCTGAAGTCTCCCGACTTTGGTGACCTAATGAATTGGAGCGGCAATCCTTATTCGTCTTGGGGACGATGCTATTCGTTCAAGCCCGAGCGAGCCTGGATTGAACGACCTCTTCACGGATTCGCGAGCAGGACGATTGCAGCAGGCGAGCAACTCGTATTCGCGCGGAACTTCGAGGGCTATCCGGATCGCGGGCACTACATTGAGCTACTCCAAAAGCTTGTCCACGCATTTGACCTGCACTATTTGGATAGCCACAACGCCTATTGCCGTTTGGACCGCCACGGCGATTTGGAGGAGGTAGCGAATATCTTCAGCATCGATGACCCGAGCGGCGGCTTTCGAGGTGGCACGGTCGTCACAATAAACCGTCGGCTGCTCGATGAATACATGACGATAACGAACGCCACGGTCGCCCGGATGTTTGATATCACCAGGACGAAGCCTGAGTCTCTGACCAACTGGTCCAACAGCGGCGATGACGAGCAGAAGGTCGATGACGACTTGTGCTACATGAGGCACATCCAGCCAGGACACGCAAGCTACATGCGTGGTGTTCATCTGGTAGCGAGCGCGATGTCGAAGAAGGAGGCCGCACGTGGTCATGGGCTAACTGACGACGAGCCCAAGCAATATGCCACTTTCATTGTTCAGGACTGGAAGAATGGGGCCGTTCGCGAAGTGTCCTGTGCACCTGGTCACAGCGCGAATTACTTCCAGCAGGCCTCTGACCTACCGTTTGAACTGAGCCCGGCGTTCTTCAGACCGGAAGTGCTTCTCAAGTACAAGGCGGACTCTGACAAGTATCACCTTCAAGACCGATCGATTGGCTGCCGCAATTCTTGGTACCTCAAGACCTTCGATATCAACGAGGCTGGTCAGGTCCATACCTACCTTTGCTACTTGCGAGACCTGCCGTATCAGGAGCAGCTTTACTGGAAGTCCTACAACGAACAACCGAAGTCATCGATCTCAAAACGTGCTTTGCGAACGGACTTCGAGGGGCGATGGCACTTGGACTACGACGCGCTTCAGAGCCTTCGCCAGATTGTCACCGCGTTGAACAGGAGCCAAGCGGAATGGTGGTCTCCACGCTCTGAGCGGCTGCAAGACCAAGCGCACTATCCCGTGAGCGATTCCTTTGACGAGTGGGCCAACGAAATCCTCCATCTTGACCAACTGACCGTTGAGGGCCTGAAGAGCAAATGGCTCCGAAATTACGCGAAATCGCAGGGCCGCACTCCTGATGCGAAACTCGGATCTCTGAAGCTGGTCGAAGAGTGCCTAATGGGCCTCGGGTTCGACGAGGACCTCGTCCGAGAAGTAACTGCGCCGCTGCATCGACTTCATTACTATCGCTCGCGAGTGAAAGCACACGACGCTGGAGCCGAAGTCGCAGAGATCAAGCGCGCAGTGATAAAGGAGCACGGAAAATATCGTCATCACTACAAGGCGTTATGTACTCAATGTGACGAGGCCTTGCGCGCCATTGCAGAAGGTCTGAAAGATGCGATGCGAGCGGGCTGATTCCTTGCCGCTCACTGTTTAGGGCCTCGGACTTGCGATGGCTCCTGGGCACTCGCAGGGCTTGACGGAGCCTGGACTATCGCTACTCCACTCGAAACAGAGTGTTCCTGCGATGAAGCTCTTATCGTCTGGGCCGATGCGATAGCTCAATTGCCAAGTCCCTGACTTGCTTGTTCGGTAGTCTCTGGAGGTGCTGCTAATCACGAGGCTGTTTGCTTCGGCACGAATGAACCCGAAATCCGCCGGAGTGCCCGGGTGCAATGTGTTCCTATGTTGCAGTTCTATCTCTTGGGGAAAATCCTTATCTTGTCCGTGAATGTCCGGGTGAGTAACGAAGCCCGCAATCTTCTCGTTCCAAACCAATAGATTAGTTACGACGAGACGAACACCGACGATCGTGAACGGAGTATTGCTTACGGCTCGAATGTGGCTGCCCGGTGTGGCCCCGGCGCCAATGTTCTGCACCAGAAAAACGTCGATATTCAGTCCTTCTGCTCTCGCCCTGCTTGGATCCGACGGGGATGCCAATGCAAGTTCCGTTTGTCCACTCTGTTGACCGACGTCATTGATGTTGATTGCGCCTCCAACAACGCGTTGAAGTCCTTCGATCTGGGTGTGGAACTCCTCAATAGTTGCCGTCCTCTCTGTCACCGGCGCGATTGCGGCTGTGATGACCTGATCCAGTGTTCGATATTTGGAATCGACGTCCGCGAGAGGCGAGTAATTGTTTGGGTCAGGCCGGTGTCCAGCGATGCACTCGTAAAGCATGATTCCGCACGCGTAGATGTCTTGCTGCGGTGAACGGACCTTTGGATTGGCGAAGACTTCATGAGGAATGTAGCCAAGCGTGCCCACGACATGCGTCGTTAGGCTTTGGCTATCTAAGTAGTCGAGCAAGTATGCCGATCCGAAGTCCAGAATAATGGGTTGTTGATCGGAGTCGCGGACAAGGATGTTGCTTGGCTTTAGATCGCGGTGCAGAACCTTGTTAGCGTGGGCATATTGCAAACCGCCAGAGATCTCCGAAAACATCAGGAGGATCTGGGCTAGATTCATGTCTTGGGCCGCTGAGCGCAGGTTCTTACCTCGAATCAGCGGCATGACCACGTAAGGCTTCTTGTCGGTCGTCAGGCCTGCTTCGTAGTACGGAATAATCGCCCGATGTTGAAGGGACTGCAGAGCCCTTACCTCTCGTTGGAAGCGCCGTATGGCGCCGGCGTAGTCACTGACGAATGGGCTAGGGTCCAAGACCTTCAGGGCATATTCGAACTCGCTGATAGCGGTTGCCCGACTTGCCTTGTAAACGACTCCATAGCCGCCAGCACCGATGGTTTCACCTGTCACGAACAGCGAAGTGCTTGGACCACTTGATGCGGCGACGTTTCCGCCCCCATCGATGATTACAGCATCACCCGAAATCATCACGAGTTGTGGCGGCTCCAGTCTCAATGGGATTTGATGCTTTCCCAAGAACTCATTGATAAATCGCGGTGATGGCACCTTCGCGCCAAGAGTCTTAGCAGCTTCAACCCCGGTCCAAAAGCGTTCGATGAATACGGCCGCGTTCGACGTATGGGGCCTCATCGCGCGTTCCACATCGTGGACAGCAAACTCGAATGAATTGCTCAGCACCTTGTCGCCGAACGATTTCTTGAATGTTTCCAACACGTCCTTGGAGCCATCAGCGATTTCGAGGATTAGCTCCATGAACTTGCCAATGGCGCTGTCGGAAATGCCGACGCCTACTCCTTCAAACTTCCAGTCGTCAGGATAATTGAGCGGCAACTGTCGACCTCGAATTCCTTTCCAGAACCTCGGATGCGCAAAGGCTGGCTAAGCCGTTCCTTCGAGGGGGTGCGTGCGCCTGCAATTTGGCCATCACTCCGCAACCGATTGACTGACCGCTAGCCTTCGCCGGCCCATCTTCACAAGTTGGTCGTACGCTTCACAGATCTGTTTGACAGAGTCATGAATCTCCGTGACCACTCGCCAGAAGCGTTCCGGCTGTTCATACTCCCATTCTTCAGGGACGCTGTTGACGTCAGAATTGCCCGTAGGAAAAGTTTCAGTCGCAGTGATTGCATCGAATCGCTTTATGGATGCCAGCATCGCGACGCGAAGTCCTTCGAGATCTGCATCGAGAAACTCGAAATTCGGATTCTCGCACTCGTGGCAAAAATTGGCGAACTGGCGAAGATGCTCACGACGAAAGCCGAATCCTGCGAAATTGTTGTGGCGAGCGAATTGAATCGTTCCGTCCCAAGGCAGAATCTCGATCAGGCGGAGCAGCGTTTGACGATCGAGATTCTGATCGTCCACAAGAGACGCAACCGCTGGGGTCAGTGTGACCTTTTCATACCAGCGATTTCGATGCTCGCGAAGTTCTACAGGTGTGAACTTCGTCCCCTTTGGGTGTTGATGGTCGTACGAACGCATGTCCGCGTGGCAGTTAAAGCAGAGTGGAATGCAGTTGTCGTAACTGTTGGTGCCGCCCTCCGACTCTTGCACGATATGATGAAGCTCGATTTTGAGACCGCAGTAAAGATGGCAGAGACAACAGTGGCGGCCGCACGCTACGAGGGCCTGGGTCTTTACGTCAGCAGAAAAGCTCATTCGGTCACTTGTTTGCCAAAAGGGATCGGTTCTAGCGAATAGTCTACCGATGGCGAAGATCTGTAAGTTGCGCTCCAGGCAGCGGAAGGTCGCCTAGCCAATCTGGGATCCGATGCGAACTGCATAACGCTAGGAATTGTTTCGCTCTCGTCGCGCAAATCCAGAATTCGCGCTTCACGCTCCCATCCAGCTGTTCCGGCCAGCCCGTTGCCAAGAACGGCAAGAAGACTGCGTCAAACTCTAACCCCACAACAGAATCCGAATCCGTCACGAGCACTTTGTCTAGCCGTTCGCCTATGTCTTCTCCGTTTGCTGCTCGAGCCGGCACACCAGCGCCATTGAGTTCGTCCACAACCATGCCAATTCGCTGTTCGTTGCCAGCCGAAGGTATAACGACGGCTATAGCAAAATGTGGGAATCGTTTACGCAGGCCCAAAGCCGCGTCCGCGACCCACTTTGCCTCGTCTGAGTCCGAGTTCGTCAAGACCAACTTCGGCAGCTCGCTGTTGAAGCGATCGAATTCTCGCGGCGCCTGGAGCTGAGAGTTGAGGCCAAGTCTCTCATTCAGGCTCAGCAAGAAAGGATAGATCTCTCTTGACGCGCGGTAGATCCGATCGAGCCGCTTCACACGATCGAAATTTCCCGCAGATACCAAAGCCTTCCAATCCGTCAAGCCTGACGCACTTGATCGTTGTTCGAGATCTCCCACTACCGTAATTGCGCGACGTGGTGATCTAGCCAATAACTGGAGAAGCCTGATGAATGCTGGTGGATAGAACTGCGCCTCGTCTAAGATGATGTGGTCATACTGCGGCAGCGGCCGAAGATGTTCAAGATCGCTGTCAATAGCCATGCCCTCAGTGAGTGTATGGATTAGCCAGCCAACCACAACGTCGTCCGCTCGGCTAAACGCGCGTTTCTCATCCGACAAGATGGTGAGAGCTTCCTCTTGTTCATCGGGGAACGCGGCGTGCAGAGCTTCGACGGCTGGCTGAGATCGATAGAACGATTTACTCAATCGGTCAAAGCGAAATAGGGTCGTCGCGAGGCGCCGTCTGATGCGATCGATAACTCGTCGTGTGTCCTCGATCGGTGTAAGCAGAGTCTCACTCCAAACGGACAGGTCGCTCTCGCGCGTCAGTTCGGTCAATTGCTTAAGAACCGCTGCTAGACGCTCGAAGTACGTTTCTGCCGTGGCATAACGCACCCAGGATGGAGCGCTCAATGAACTCAGTTCCCGAAACACTGATGCGAGTTGCAAGCGAATTGCGTCAACACGTGAGGGCAACAGCCGTGTTGGTAAGCCGCGCTCAGTCAAAGTCTTGCGCAAGGTCGCGACCGCCGCTGCGCATTCGTCATAACTTGGCTGAAGTGACGATCTGAATTCGCGCCCTATGAAACTCCTTACATGGTCCTCGGTCAGCGCTCCGGTCCATCGCTCCAGTCTGACGTCTGGGTTCACATCGAACAGAATGCTGCCACGATCATCGTCTCGGCCCCGTCTTAGATAGGGACGAAACACCTCCCATTGGAACCATTGGTCGAAGGTTTGTACCGGCAGTTTTTCGACGCCAACCTCGCGTGCCAAACGAGAGAGATAGGGCTTTAGATGCTCGCGCCGAACGAGGACGAGCATTTTCTTAGCATCGAAGTACACCGTCGACTTAGGATTTGCTTCGAGTGCAGCCCTTTGCTCCTCTAGTAAGTACGCGGCTCGATAGAACGCCACCGTTGTCTTGCCTGTGCCTGCTGCTCCCGTCACGAATAGTGGCCCATCGTCGGGAAAGTCGACATTTCCTATTTGAGACGTGTCAAGGGAAGCGAGCACGTCACCTAGACCAAACCCTTCCCGCCCAACCGTTGCTTCCCGAACTTCAGTAGCTTGATCCGCTGCTAAAGCGCCATCCTCTTCTGACGTGAGAACCAGGCGAAGCGCCTTGCCATCGCGGCTCTCCCAAATTACGCAGCGCTCGATTTGAGCGAGCGTCGGCGACTGTCGATGGACGTAGTCAATGGCGGGTCCTGCCGACCGCCAGCTGAATCCCGCCGGAGTTTGGACCCATGCCGCATGGTTCGCTGAGCCAGTGAAGTCCCGGCCATCCTTGATCGCATTCTTGATGAGAAGCAGCGTTCGACCAATCGGAGAAAGGCCGCTAACCAGCCCCAGATCTGTGTAGAGGGTCGGATCGGCGCCTGCACTGAGCCAAAAAGTCCGAGGCTCCTCAGAGCCTTTCACTAACGATCCCGCCAGGAAATACGGAGCGGATCGCACCCAGCCCTGCGAGGCCTTTCGCTGCGGCACGAAAAAGGTCAGACTGTCGAATCTGTGAGCAGCATCGTAGAGTAGTTGGGATCGGAGGCGGCCCTCGGGCCATGCATTTTGACGTTGGAGGGGAGCCATCGCAAATACCTCACCGCCAATCCTATTCGACTGGCGGTGATACGCATATCTGCCGGTTCAAACACCCGATCATCTCTCTCCACCCGCAACGATCCCTCTCGGACCGAATGCGAATTGCCGCATTGCCATCTGGTTCGCATAATCGACTTGGCGATTCGCTGAGGCTGGGAGGGACTGTCGATGTTCGATCACGATCCGCGCGATCAGGATGGACGCGACCGCGACGACGGGATTCGCGATCGCGAAGAGGGCTCGCTCATAGTGGGGCGTGGTCCCGGTTCAGCAACCGCTCACCATCACCGAACCGACCGTGGAGCTAGCGATCGCAGCCGAGCCACGCGCGACCGCGAGGACGATCATGGCTCCCTCGATCCGCGCGATGTCTTCTTGCGTGACCTTGAACTCCCGCGCGGACCCGAGCGCGAACTGGTTCGGGATCGCGGTCACGACTATCGCCTTAACGGCTCCGACACTCGCACGTTGTCGACAGTAGGGGCATTTCGCGTGGTTCCTGATTGTGACCTGCGTGACCCGCGTGGTCCGTCCGGCGACGTCCGCGATCGCGACCTACGCGACCTCGAAAGGCAAGGTCTAATCCAGCGAGTTCCGGTGAATGAGAAGGACCGGGCCGTGGCCCTCACGGACCGCGGCCGTGCACTCCTCGAACGACATCGCGTCGGCGATACCGGCCACCGCCAGCAGTTCCATTCCGGCGCCGATCGCCCCCGCGAGCGCAGCCACGACGCGCAGTTCTATCGGGCCTACTTGGAGGCAGCCGAGCGCCTGCACGATCAAGGCGCGCGCATCGAGCGAGTACAACTGGACCGCGAGCTGAAACGCGACTACCAGCGCTTTCTCCAGGAACGCAATCGCGGCGATCGCAACAGCGACGGCCGACCTGAGCGGAGCGAGGCTGAGATCGCGGCCTGGGCACGCGAGCACGACCTGCCGTACTTCGACGAGCAAGTTCACTTCCCTGACGTCCGCATCGAGTACGAAGATGCGAATGGGGACGTCCGTTACGAGGACATCGAGGTCGTGACCGAACATTACCGTGGCGCCCATCGGGCGTCCGCTGCGCGGTGCGGATTCTCCATGCATGGCAGTCGCCGTGCCGGCGGCGGCGCCTACGATCCTCGGGTCGCGGAGGACTTCGTATGACGCCGGCTCCAGACACATCGAGCAACTGGCGCTTCGATCGTTTAGCTAGCGATCGCACGCAGGCGATCACGGCTTTCGGGCTCACGGAGCGCCAAGCGCGGTTCCTCGTCGAGGTCATGATCCACAGCGGCGTGTTCGTCGAACGCCAGTACTGCCGCTTCGCCGGCATCGTCCATGGCCAGAAGACGCACGACTTCCTCCGCAAGCTGGTCGAGCGCGGTTACGCGCGGCCGATTCAGGTCGGTTCTCTGCACCGAGGTCGGCTGTTCCACGTTTGCCACAAGCCGCTCTACGCGGCGATTGGGCAGGCCGACAATCGGCACCGAAAGTCGATGCCGATCGGACGGATGGTGGAGCGGCTGATGGTGCTGGACGCGGTGTTTGCAGACCGCTCATTCACCTGGCTGGGGACCGAGCAAGACAAACGGGCGCATTTCCTTACCCACCTTCAAGAGCGGGTGACGGAGCATGACTTTCCGCGGATCACGTTCGGGTCTGGCGGGGCATCCACCTGCCGATGTTTCCCCGACAAGCTGCCGATCGGTATCCGGCCGAACAGCGACGATCACGTCCTCATCTACCTCATAGCGAAGGCAATGCCGGATGACTTCCGTGTCTTCTTGCAACGGCATGCGGCACTGCTTGGGTTGCTCAGGAGATGGACGATTCAGGTGCTGGTGCCGCAGCCACTCGCAAGCGCGATTCCGCGCTTCGGGCAGGCAGCACGCGACGAGCTCGCGACGCCGCTCCGGCTCAATATGGCTCAGGAACTTGAGTGGTATTTCCACGAGCGGCAGCGGCATGAGCAGACGCCGGATGTTGCGGAGGAAGACCGCTTCCGACGCGCGCGCGCGGCCTTCAGTGCGCCGCGCTATCGCGTCCTCTATCGTGCCTGGCAGAAGCACGGCGACAGCGTCGTCTGGGCGACGACGTCACACGCTCTCCGAGACGCTCTTGAGCGCCAGGAAGGGCGCGTGGAGTTCGTTCAGCTCTCTCATCAGTACATGCACCTCTCGTCTCTCGTCGGCGTCGCCTAGCCCCAATTGCTGAGGACAACCTCTGGGACGACCTCGTCTTTGAAGGTTGTCCCCCCGCCTTCAAACGCATTCGGTCCCCGGTTGGACGTCCCAGAGTCCGGCGGCTGGACGGCAGTCCGCGTGAACTGCTTGGTTTCCCTGAACTTGCGCGATCGGCATGACGGAGTCGGGCGGCGTGTTTTGCCGCCCGTGCGAGCGACGCGGCTTGGGTCGCAGCACAAACGATGGCGTGAGCGACCCCGCTAGCGACGCGCGCATCGAGCCCTAGCGCGAAACGGCAGGGTCGCTCACGCCATCGTTTGTCAGTAAGGAAGTCGGCTCGGAAAGCGTTCAGTTGTTACGGTAACGCTGTGGCATGGCAGTGACCTCGGTCATACCTCAGCCATCACGTCGTTGATGCTGGCGCGGGGCTCGGCATCGTCAAGGTTCTACGCTCCGCTCCGACCTCGCATACGCGAGGCCTTCGGACCTTGACGACGCCTCCGCGCCGCGCGCCATCTTGGCTCTTACGTGATGGCCGGCATATGGAGCGCGTTCCGAGCGACGACCCAGGTCCTCGATTTCCCGCACACAACGTTTCGTCTTACGCAGATCATCGCGCCACGCGCGATGCTTCCGTAGGACGACAGAAACTCGGATAGAGCTGCTCTCAGCATCTCAGACTCGCGAGAGCAGCACCGTGAGGAAAATCTCGTTCCACACGGTTCGGTGCCGGCCTTGAGCCCGCATCCGCGCGCACGTAGACGCCCATCGGCCCCAGAACGTCCGGTGCGGCCGCCGCGCTTCTCAGACCACGACACAATTCACTTGCTCGCCTCGTGGTGGGCAGGCGCGGAGAGACACCATGAAATCCTGGTTGACCGTTGCTGAGAGCGCGATCTATTCCGGCGTCAGTCGCGACACCATCTACACCGCTTGTGAACGGCGCGAACTGCGGCATGCACGCATTGGCGGGCGTCGATCTATTCGGATCAAAGCGGAATGGATCGATGCCTGGCTCGAACGGCATGCTCGCGGAGCTGCTACACCCATGCCACCGAACCCAACCTCGGGCGCCCGTTAGGAGACGCGTATGCCGACTCTTGCGGAACCGACGAAGCAGTCGTCGCTGCCATCTTTGCTCACCGTCGACGAAGCCGCCGCGTTGCTGCGCACGTCACGTCGAGCGATCTACGCGATGGTCGAACGGGGCCAGATTCCAGGCGTAATTCGACTGCAGCGGCGTCTTCTATTTCGTGCCGATCAATTGGTACACTGGCTAGACCAGAAGTGCGCGCCATTGCCGAAGGAGTTACGGCAATGAGCGTGAAAGTCAGACCGTATCGAAACGGAGGATGGGAGGTGGACATTCAGTTCCGCCTCCCCGACGGGAGCCGTTACCGGCAGCGGTGCAGGGCACCCGTCGAAACAAGATCCGGCGCGGCGCGCTGGGGCCAGGACCGCGAGCGGCATCTGCTGCAACACGGTCCCGAGCAGAAAAAGAAGGAGGCGCCAACACTAAAGGAGTTCGCACCGAAGTTCCTGGAAAACTACGCCAAAGCGGACCGACACAAACCGAGTGGCATCGCGTCGAAGGAGTCAATCCTTCGCATTCACTTGGTTCCCGTATTGGGCGGCCAGAAACTCGATGCGATTACGAACGCCAAGGTGCAGCAGTTGAAGCTGCACTTGCACGACAAGTCACCGAAGACGGTGAACAACGTGCTGGCGACGTTGAGCGTGCTGCTGAAGACCGCGGTGGAATGGGAGCTGATCAAGCAGCTGCCATGTGCGATTCGCTTACTGCCCGTTGAACGGCAGGATGCGGCGTTCCACGACTTCGATGCATACGAGAAGCTGCTCGAGGCAGCACGTTCGATCGACTGGCGCACCTACGTCATCGCCCTGCTTGGCGGTGAAGGCGGACTACGGGTGGGTGAGATCGTCGCGCTGGAATGGGCTGACATCGACCTCGAACGACGGCAGATCAGCGTTCGCCACTCGGATTGGCGAGGGCAGTTGACGAGCCCGAAAAACGGCAGGGGCCGGTTCGTGGCGATGACCGAGCGAGTGGCATCGGCTCTCCGCAAGCATCGGCACCTTCGCAGTTCACGGGTGCTGTGCCTGGACGACGGGAAGCCGATCACTCGGCAAGGCGCCTGGTCACGGGTTCGGTATGCGGCTATCAGGGCGAATGTGCCGACCGGTGTGCACATCCTGCGTCACACGTTCTGCTCGCACCTGGTCATGCGAGGTGCGGCAATGCGAGCGGTGCAGGAACTGGTGGGCCATCAGGATCTGACGATGACGCAGCGGTATTCGCACCTGAGCCCGGCGGCAATGGTCGATACGATTCGGTTGCTGGAATCGAGAGTAGCCGGGTCAGGGCGTGGAGAAATACTGGAGACGGCCGAGGGCCGCGAGAGAAAGTTGAAGTCCTAGAACAAGTTAAGTGGCTGGGAGGCAGGGATTCGAACCCCGATAAGCGGAGTCAGAGTCCGCTGTCCTACCGTTGAACGACCTCCCAGTAGGGTTGGAACTTACCATTATAGGAAAAAGGCCCGAATCCTGTCGAATTTCTCTTCGACAGCGGTTTGGGCCCCCAAAACGCGGTTTCGGCGGCGATTTTCGGCGCCGGTTCGGCTGGCACCCCCTAATTCAACACAACTCCCGGATACCAGCCGCTCTTGACCAGGAACGCGCGCGGGTTGGTCATTTGAATCATCTCTCGGACGGCTGCCCGCTTGTCCGGCGCCTGCCGGTAATAGGCCTTCGCGATCCGGTAACCGACCCAGTATCCAAGCTGTCCCACGCTCTCGGGTGTGGTGTTGTCAACCCAGGCGGAAAGGTCGGTCTTGTCGGTGTCGGCGGCGAACTGCTTCTCGATCGCCGTCTCGCGGCCGCTGGCCGACGCGCTGACGGCCACATTCGCGATGCCGCCCGAGATCAGTTCGCCGACGAACTCAGCGACGCCCTCGACAAGCGAGCGTTCCAGCACCGAGGGCTTCTCGTTGTTGGCCAGTGCCGGATTCTGCTGGGCGTGGATGTACTCGTGAGCGATGACGTGCACGAAGCGATCGTCGATGTTCGCGTTGAAAAACCGGGCCGCGATCGGTGAACACATCGCCTCCAGGCCGATCTGCACTCCGTCGCCGGGACCCGCGATGGCCAGGGGCCGGCCGCGTCCCACGACAATACTGATCGGAGGTTTCTGCGCCTCAGGGTAGAGGATGAGCAATTTGCCGAACGTCGCGTCGAGCCGTTCGCGGATCCGGGGAATCGCCGCCATGCAGGACCGGGCGTTGGCGTAGAGCTCTGGATCCGCTGCGACAGCCTGGGCAATTCGCTCGCCCGTGACATTGCGCACGCGCGCCAGATGGCGAAGACCCGTTGTTCCGCGATCGAGGTACTCACGCTGGAGCTGCTCCGCTGTCGGACGACCGCCCGCCGCTTCATAGATGCTGAAAAAGCGCGTGACATCTTGAGTCTGGACTTCGATAGCCGTAGAAGATGGACTCTGCGTCCCCCACGAAAGCGCCAGACTCGTTATGGCTGCCAGGAGCCCTCTTACGGCGATTGGTGTCATAGCAGTCGTAATTTACTCGGCGCGAAGGGCCTCGGTCGGTTGAATCCGCAGCCCGCGTCGGGCCGGGCCAATCGTCGCAACCAACCCGACTAGCACCATCACCGTAGCCGCGACGGGCAGCAAACTTCGACCGAAGAGGCCGAGCATTTCGCCTTCGCTCGCCTGGTCGAGCAGCAGCGCCAACACCGTGCCGACCACGACGCCGGCGCCCAGCTGCAGCGCCGCCTTCCTGAAGATGCTGCGTAACAACTGGCCCGAGTCGGCACCCATCGCGGCGCGGATGCCGATCTCCTTGCGGCGTTGCGAGACGGTGAACGACATCATCGCGTAGATGCCGGCCGCCGACAGCAGCAGGACGGTGATGACGACCAGCGATGAAGCCAACAGCATCAACCGAAGCGCGACCTAATGCTGTGCCTTGACCTCGCTGAAGGACACGATCCGCAACCGCATTGAAGGATCGAGCGTCGACGTCATCTCGCGGAGGCGTGATGAAAACTGCAACGGATCGCTGCCGCGCAACCGGATCAAGGCCGTCGCGCGGGTTGAGGTTCGCAGCGCATGGTAGATAACCGGATCGATCAGGTCCGGCTGGACCGGATTGGTGCCCAGATCCGTCGCTACACCGACGATTTCATAATGCGTCTTGGTGCTGCCCGCCGAGGCATAGTGCAGCCGCCGCCCAATGGCGTTGTCGCCGCCGAGTATCTGCGTCACGAAGGCGCGATTGACGACGATCGCCTGCGTGTCGCCGGCGCTGTCGCTGGCGCGCAACGTCCGGCCGGTGATGATGCGCGCGCCGAACACATCGAAGAAGTCCGTGGCGACGCGGTTGAAACCCACATCCAGAGCGCCGGATTGGACGCGAATCGTGCCATCGATCGCGATTCGCGCCCTCGGCTCGTTTCCGGGAATCGCCAGCGCCACGGTGACGTCGTCGACCGCCGGTTCCGCCTCGAGATTGGAGACGAGGTCCGTGGTCGACTTCTCAAAGCGCCGCAGCAAGTCGTGCGCATAGTTCGACACGGGCACGCCGCCCGGCGCATCTGCATCCGTGTCGAGGATCGCCGCGAGGAACGATTCCTCGCGATAGTTTGCCTTGGTCAGACCTCGCTGGATGCCGGTCGAGCTGATCGCAATCGTGGCAGGAAGGCCCGCGACCGCGATCGCCACCTGCGCCACGATCAGCAGCGTCCAGACGCGTCCCAACTGAAGACCATGGGTGCCGCTCGCCTTCTTGAGCGTGTCCTGCACGCGCTGGCCGGTGGCGCGCAGTGCCGGCAGCACGCCGGCGATCAGGGCGGCAAACACCGTCAGGACCGACACGTACACATACGCGGCTAACGGCATGCCGACATTCAGGAAGTACGGAAGTCCCCCACTTCCCTCGGCGGCAGCAATGGCGTAGCCCTGCGTCAATCCAAACCGGGCGAGCGCGATCCCTGCGATCGACGCCGTCCCCGTCAGCACGAGCGCCTCGATGAAGAGCTGCCCGACAATGCGGGCCCGGCTCGCGCCGATCGCCGTTCGGACCGCGATCTCCTGTTGACGAGTCGCGGTGCGCGCATAGACGAGCACACCCACGTTGATGGCGATGATCACGGCCAGCAGGCTCATCAGCGACTGCATGCCGGCGAACTCGGCCGCACTGACGTCCTGAATGTCGAGAATCGAATGCGCGTACGGAAACACCCGCGGTTGCAGCCTGGCGTGCGTCTGCGGATATGCGCTCGCGGCCTGCGTGCCAATCGCCGACAACTCTGCCTGCGCCTGCGCCATCGACACACCATCGCGCACGCGGCCGAAAATATAGATCTCCGGCCCTTCTCTCCGTCCGAAGCCGGAGGCGTCGATCCGGAACGGCACCCAGTAGCTGTGATTGATTGGGAATCCGTAGCCTTCCGGCATAACGCCGACGACGGTGTGGACCGCGTCGCCAAGCCGCAACTCTCGTCCGAGCACCGAGGTCTCGCCGCCGAATTTCGATTGCCAGACGTCGTGCCCGATCACGACGACCGGTGTCGCGTCGGCGCTTTCGTCAGCTGGCAGGAGGGGGCGGCCGATCACCGGCGCGACCCGCGTGATGTCGAACCCCGTGGCGGTGATCTGAGCGACCTGAACGCCTTCAACGGAGCCACCTGGAATGGTCAGGGTGCGCCCGACCGTTCGAAACGCCCCGATCTGCTCGACCGTCTTCATCTCGCGCTGCCACACCAGCAGATCGTGCATGGACCGCAGCATCTCGTTGTTCGCGTCGATGTCCCAATTCTCGAGCGCGACGATGCGATCGCCGCCATCGCCGGGGATCGTCGCATTGAAGAACGCATAGGTCATCGCGAAGAACGCGGCCCCGATCGCGATCCCGACCGCGAGGCCGGCGCCGCCGATCAGCGACAGCCCCGGGTATTTCACCAGCATGCGCGCGCCGAGCTTGAAGTCGATGCGCGAATCCTCCAGCCATCGGAAGCCACGCGTATCGCGATGCTGCACCTTGGCCTGCTCGACGCCGCCAAACGCACGCCGTGCCGCCAGCCGCGCCTCGTCCCTGGGCATGCCCTTCGCGACGAACTCGTCCTCGATCAGCTGCAGATGTGAATGGATCTCTCGCGACAGCTCTGATTCGGCGGAGCCGGATCGGAAGAATGTCAGCAGTCTCAGGACAAATCGCCGGATGGTCGTCATGGTCGAGGTCGCGTGGGCGTGCCGAACGACAGCGTCACACGACTCCACTTGGACGTCAAGTGAAGTCTGATTGTTCCAGCCTTCGCTCGCCCGCGCCTTGGCGAGCTACGGCTGGGCGGCTCCTATACTCACAGGGATGGCGTTCTCGCTCTCCTCGAAGGCAAGGCTCACCGAGCACGATCTCGATCGATTCCCTGGTGACACGCTGTTCGACCGGATCGCGCGGGCGACCTGTGAAGCCGGGTGCCTGCCGCGCAAGGAGCTCTACGAAGCGTGGGAGGTGGCCAGGCGCGTCCGGCGCGTGTTTCGGGGCGGGCGGATCGTCGATCTCGCAGCCGGACACGGACTGCTCGCACAGATCCTGCTCATCCTGGACGACTCGTCACCCGTAGCTGTCGCGGTTGATACCGAGCTTCCGGCATCGGCCACCAAGCTACACGACGCCCTGGCGCGGACCTGGCCGCAATTGCGCTCGCGGGTGACATTTGAGGCGCGTTCTCTCGATTCAATTGAGCTCGATGCAGACGATGTGGTGGTGTCGAGCCATGCGTGCGGCTCGCTGACGGACCTGGTGATCGATCGCGCCATCGCGGCTCGCGCCCGGGTGGCGGTGCTGCCGTGCTGTCATGCCTTCAAGGCGAACGACCAGAGCGCGCTATCGGGCTGGGTCAACGGCGACCTCGCTATCGACATCATGCGCGTCGTTAAGCTCGAGCGGCATGGCTATCACGTCAAGACTCAGACCATTCCCGCCGACGTCACTCCCAAGAACCGGTTGCTGCTGGGCAGCACGACGTAGACGAGGGGGGCATAGCCGCTGGGGAGAATTCCGCGCGCATGCGGAAATCGACGGGTTGTCAGTTCCCAACAACCGTCACACCCTCGCTTCCGGCCAGATTCGATGTGCCCGGTCGAGGTACGGCACTTGCTGAGGCTGGAGGCATGGACTTCCTAAAGGTCAACGAACATCCGCTTGAACGCATGGTGCGCGTGGTGCTGGGCCTGGCGCTCCTCGCCATGGTCACCCGTGGAACGATTGGCGCGTGGGGCTATATCGGCATTGTGCCGCTCATCACCGGCCTGTCGGGGATGTGTCCGCTCTATTCGTTGCTCGGCATCTCGACGTGTCCTCGCAGGACCGGGCGGTGAGTCTGCAACAATAGGCCCGAATGGGCGATCACGCGCGTCAACCACACGCACCAGCGGTGCGTAAGAGCATCGTCGTCCCGGCGGTCCTCGCGGTAACCCTGCTCGCGTCCGGCGTGGCGCTGATCCTCTGGTCGATGGCGGGAGCGGGCCTCGGCGACCTCGAGCACGAAGAGACATCGGCGTTCTCGAAGATCCGGATCCGCCGCGACGGCGATGTTCGCCTGATGACGTTCGTGCGCGACAACGGCCAGGAGGCGGTCCAGACGCGTGTCAACATCTCGGCTCCGCACACGCTGCTCTCGCCGTACGCGCACGGCATGTTCACGAGCTACCTGTATCAGCCCAACCCGCGTCGCGTACTGATCGTGGGCCTCGGCGGCGGCGCGATGGTGCGTTTCCTGGCGCATCACGAGCCGCAAGTGCAGGTGGATGCCGTCGAGATCGATCCGGTCGTCGTAAAGCTGGCGGATCAGTACTTCGGCACACGAACTGGTGGCACCGTCCGCATCCACACGGCCGATGCGGTGAAGTTCATCGAGTCCACCACCGATCGCTACGACATGATCCTGATGGACGCGTTCCTGCGTCCGTCCGACGACACGGACTCAACCGGCGTGCCGAAAGGCTTCAAGACGATCGAGTTCCTGAAGCGCCTGAAACAGACCCTTGCGCCCGGGGGCGTCGTCGCCTTCAACGTCAACGAACACGACACCATGGCCGAAGACATCACGGCCGTCAGGACCGCCTTCGGCAATGCGACCGTCTACCGCTGCCCGCCAGCCCAGAACCGCGTGGTGATCGCAACCGAGAGCGCCGTGCCCGGCGAAGACGAGCTGGTGGGACGCGTTGGAGCGCTTAGTGCGCGATTCAACAAGGCGTTGCCGTTCGGCGAGCTCCTGAAGAATCGCGAGTAGCGCGGGCCTCATTGCGCCAGCAGTTGTGGGAGCCTGTGCCCGAACATGCGAACGTGGTCGACCTGGGCTACCGACGAAATGAATTGGAAGTCAGTAGGGCTCACGGTCTTGGTCCGACCGTCAAGGATCGCCGACAGTGTCGCCGGCATGATCGGACATTCATCGAGGAGCCCGACAACGCTGATCCACACGGTCGGGTCGATCATCGCGAGGATCTCCGCAGCGCCTCGCGAACGCCAGGGTGTTCCGGCCTCCTGATGCTTCAGAAGCGTGCGGCGGAACGCGGTCAGCTCAAGGCGCAGGTCACGGTCCACTCCGTCGATCTGCGCGAGCGAGGTGATCAACCGGTCTACCGTGAACAGGCTGACTTCGTGATGCAACGCCGACCAGCCTCGCTCGAACGCGGCGATGAGGGTGCGACCGGCCTGGAATGTACCCGGGGCGGATGACAGTTCGAGACCGAGGTTGCAGATGGCGGCGGCCGCATCGGACGCCTCCGCCGGCGTGAACGGTCTCGATTGCACGGAACAGCCTGCCAGCAAGGCGTTCGCGAGAAACGCGAGCTCTCGGCCATGCTCGAGAAACACGGCCTCGCTCTTGTCGGCCACGTGCGCCATCGCCCGCCTGAGGTGGGGCAAGCGCATCGAACCCTGCTCGCCGTTACCTGCCGTCAGTAGCGCGCGCGGCGGCTGGGCAATCACGCCGGCATCCGCGAGCAGTTCCACCATCGCCTCGACTGACTCGGCCACTCCTGCTTCGATCGCCGGCAACTCATTCTTCGGGAGGTCGTTTGGCAAGTCTGGCGTCGCCTCGGCCGCGCGGAAGTACGCGGTGACGATCGGATTGCCGTTCGCCTGACCGGCCGTCGGTTTTGGATCGCGTGCCATCTCGAGGAACGCGCGCGCATCCGCTGGTGTGGCGAAGCCCTGCTGCGCACGCCGGTGCTCGCGCTCGAGCGCGAGCTCATGAAGATGCTGCTCAGGGGCGAGGAACAGATCGTGAAACCCGTTTGCTTCCGGCCTCGAGTTGGAAAGGCTGCGGCAGCCCCGCATCACCGTGTGAAAGCAATCAGTGTGCTCGGCCTGGAGCGCGATCATCAGCGCCACGATCGCGTCCCACGAGCCGGCCCTGCGCGCCCGGACGATGTAGCCGCCCACTTCGCACTCGAGCCGCTCGCCAATCGTGTCTCGATCAGCAAGAATCGAGTCGCCTTCACGCATCGCATGATGCCGGTCAATCGCCTCGTCGTCGCTGTGCGCGGTGGGCTCGAAGATGCCTGGATCAAACACACGCACGTAACGCGACAACCCGGCGATCACCACATCCGTGTCGATCGCGGCGACGGTCTTCGCCGCATTCGATTCGCCGGTGTCCACCAGCACGTCGAGCCACTCGCCGAATCGCTCGACGTCGAAGGCGTGGTCCTGTCCTGGGCGCGCGTGCCGCCACAGATCGAGATCGAGAATCGAGGTCAACTGCGCGGGCGTCGCATAGGTAACGAGCGCGCCGCAGGCGTCAAGTCCACGGTGGCGGATCAGCTGATGGAGCGTCTCCGCGGGAAGGTGCGGGACCATCCGCTCGAGGAGCGGACTGTCCATCAATCTCGCGAGCCGAACGTCGGTTGAGGCATCGACCGCGCGCTTCGTGAGTTTTGACATGGGCCGGCGATTCTAGCGGCCTGACGACCCAAGAAACAGTCTTGAAGAAGATGCTGTCCGGGGCGATACTAATAGTGGGGTTGACGTCCGTCAGCCTCATCCTTTCTTTACGCCATTGGCGACCCTCACCACTCTCGATCTCCTGATCATCGTTGGCTACCTGCTCGCGCTCGCCGCGATCGGTTCGTTCTTCGCGCGGCGGCAAAGCAGCCTCGAGACATTCCTGATCGGCGGCGGCCGCATGTCCTGGCTGCCGGTCGGCCTCTCGCTGATGGCGGCGCTGAACAGCGGCATCGACTACCTTACGCAGCCGTCAGCGACGATCCAGTACGGCCTCATTCTCGCTCTTGGTGTGTTGTCGTGGCTGTTCATCTATCCGTGGGTGTCGCTGGTGGTGTTCCCGTTCTTCAGGCGACTTCACGTCTATTCGATCTACGAGTATCTGGAGACCCGCTTCGACGTGCGCGTTCGCACGCTCGCCGCGATCATCTTCGTGCTGTGGCGCCTCGGCTGGATGGCGACGGCTCTCTACGTGCCGTGCCTCGCCATCAGCGCAACATCAGGAGGCCAGGTTGACCTGACGACGATGATCGTGGTCGCCGGCATCCTGGTGACGCTCTACACCATGCTCGGCGGCATCCAGGCGGTGATCTGGAACGACGTGATCCAGTTCTCGGTGATGTTCGGCGGACTGGTGGTCACGGTGTGGATCGTCGCATCCACGGCGACCGGGGGCGTGCCCGGCATCTGGGAGGCCGCGCAACTCGGCGGCAAGACGCAGTTGTGGGTTCCTCTCGGCGATCCGGCTGCGGCCGGCCTCTGGGACAACGTCGTCGCATTCTTCCGGCAGCCGATGACGGTGCCGGCACTGTTCTTCGCACTGGTGATCGGACGAGCCGCGCAGTACACCACCGACCAGACGATGGCGCTGCGCATACAAAGCACGAAGTCGACCGATGATTCGCGCCGCGCCTTCATCGTCAACGCAGCGGGCGACGCGTTGTGGATGCTTGGCTTGACGTTCGTTGGCCTCGCGCTGTTCGCCTACTTCCAGCACACGCCGCCCCCGGAAGGCCTCGCCGCCGACCGCATGCTGCCGTACTTCATGTCGAACGTGTTCCCGGCCGGGACGGTCGGCCTGGTGACGGCCGCGATTCTCGCCGCGTCGCTATCAAGCGTCGATGCCGCCATTCACTCCGGCAGCTCAGTACTGGTCGTTGATATCTACAACCGACTGATTACCGGCCGCCGGCACGATCGTGCGGCCGTGGAGGCGGCGGCTCCGGATGCCGCGGAAGATCGCGCGCAGGTGCGTCTGTTGCGATGGGCGACGGTCGTGATGGGCGTGGTCGGCACGACGATGGCCACGAATGTGGAGGGCATCGGCAACCTGATCGAGATCGTCAACAAGCTGACGAATTCGTTTGCCGGCCCGCTGTTCGGAATCTTCCTGTTGGCCATGTTCAGCGCCCGGGCGACGAGTATGGGCGCGCTGGCCGGTGGCGTCGCAGGCGCAGTCACCGCGTACGGCGTGGCGTATTACACATCGATCGGGTTTTTGTGGCCGTCAACCCTGGGACTGGTCGCTACGCTGATCGTCGGCGCGGCGGTGTCGCTCGTGTCGAGCCCACCGCCTGCTGAGATCGAGAACTACACCTGGCGCGGCATCATGCGCCGATCCGCGGACTGATCAGCGGGCCGACACTTCGCTGGACATGTCGGTCCAGAGATGGCGCATGACCCAGAGCAGCGTGGAGCCGCTCACCACCAGCACGATCGCCAGCACGGCCGCCTGCGTCCACCGGCCGTAGAGCATCGTCCCGATCAGGAACAGGCCCGACCAGATCGTCGCGCAACCCGTAAACCAACCGAGCAGCGCGCGTGGGATGTTGTCTTCGTCGCGCGTGCGTTCGAGCACGCCGGCTTCTCGACGAATCTCCTCCCAACCAGGACCGAACGGCCTGACCTTGCGATAGAAGGCGATCAGCGTTTCACGATCGGTCTGCGGGCCGATGTAGGCGGCGGCGACCCAGCAGATTGTGGTGATCACCACTGTGACCAGCAGGCCCGCATGCGGACTCAGCGGCGCGCCGTTCTGCCCGACGATCAACAAGCCGATCGAGACCACCACCGAGCTCGTCATCGCCGCAATTTCGGCCCACGCATTGACGCGCCACCAGAACCAACGAACTAGATAGAGCAAGCCGGTGCCGGCGCCAATCTGCAGGATGATGCCGAAGGCGTCTCGCGCGGTGTCCAGCAGGTAGACAGTCGCCGAGGATGCGATGAAGAGACCAACCGTCGCGACGCGGCCGGCGTTGACGTAGTGCTCTTCGCTGGCGTCGCGGCGCATGAAGCGGCGATAGAAGTCGTGCACGAGATACGACGCGCCCCAGTTGAGGTGCGTGAGGATCGTCGACGAGTTCGCCGCGATCAGTCCGCCAACCATCAGGCCGGCAAAACCCACCGGCAAGAAGCGCAACATCGCTGGATAGGCGATGTCGTGCCCCAGCAGGCTGGGGTCCAGATCCGGGAACGCACGCTGGATATCCGATAGCTCCGGATAGACGATCAGCGAGCACAGCGCGACCAGGATCCACGGCCATGTCCTCAGGACGTAGTGGGCGAAGTTGAAAAACAGCACGCTCTTCAGCGCATCCTTTTCCGTCTTCGACGCCAGCATGCGCTGCGCGATGTAGCTGCCGCCGCCGGGTTCGGATCCCGGATACCAGACGGCCCACCACTGCACGGCGATCGGCATGATGAACACCGCGACCGCCACTTCCCAGTTGCTCGAAAAGTCCGGCAGGAACGCCGTGTACTCAATGCCGTTAGGTCCCCGCATCGTCGACAGCTTGTCCATCAGCGGCCCCAGGCCGCCGATCTGCGGCGACATGACGGCAAAGTATGCAGCCGCGATCACCGCCGACATCTTGATGAAGAACTGGATCATGTCGATGACCAGCACGCCCCACAATCCGGCGTAGGTCGCGAACACCACGTTCAGCGAGCCGACCATCAACAAGGTCTGCCAGCGATCGAGGCCAAACAGGATATTGGCGATCTTCACAGCGGCAAGATTGACCGTCGCCATGATCATGCAGTTATAGAAGAGGCCGAGATACAGGGCGCGGAAGCCGCGCACGAGCGAGGCCGCCTGTCCCGAATAGCGGATCTCGTAGAACTCGAGGTCGGTCAGCACGCCCGACCGTCGCCAGAGTCGGGCGTAGAAAAACACGGTCAAGACGCCGGTCAGGACGAAGGACCACCACACCCAGTTGCCGGCGACACCGTCGCGCCGGACGATGTCGGTCACGAGATTTGGCGTGTCGCTGCTAAAAGTCGTGGCGACCATCGACAGGCCGGCCAGCCACCAGGGCACGGCACGGCCGGAAGCGAAGAACTCAGACGTGCTCTGTCCTGCGCGTCGCCCGAAGAACAACGCCGGGACAAAGCACACCAGGAGGGCAAGGACGATGATGATCCAGTCGAGGAGCGTCAGCGACACGCCGCTAACCCTACCACGCTACTTCTTGCTGATGTAGGCTGCGAGATGTCTGCCGGTAAGTGTGGGCTTGCCGGCAACCAGTTCCTTCGGCGTCCCTTCGAACACGACCTTGCCGCCGTCGTGACCGGCGCCAGGGCCAAGATCGATGATCCAGTCCGCGTGCGCCATCACCGCCTGGTGATGTTCGATCACGATCACCGACTTCCCCGAATCAACGAGACGATCGAGCAATCCAAGCAGCTGTTCGAGATCAGCGAGGTGGAGACCGATGGTCGGCTCGTCGAGCACGTAGACGCCGCCGGGCTCGCCCATATGCGTCGCCAGCTTCAGGCGCTGGCGTTCCCCACCTGACAGCGTGGTAAGCGGCTGACCAAGACGCAAGTATCCGAGGCCGACATCGGACATGCGCTGCAGAATCGCGTGCGCCGCGGGGGTATGCGTCTTGCCTGGGCCAAAGAACACGGTGGCCTCGGCAACCGGCAGGTCGAGCACTTCGGCAATGTTCATCTTGCCCAACCGGTACTCGAGCACCGAGGCCTGGAATCGCTTGCCCTCGCAGTCCTCACAAATCGTCGTCACTCCCGCCATCATCGCCAGGTCGGTATAGATCACGCCGGCACCGTTGCAGGTCTGGCACGCTCCCTCGGAGTTCGCACTGAACAGTGCAGGCTTGACGTTGTTGGCCTTGGCGAACGCGGTGCGGATCGGATCAAGCAGGCCTGTGTAGGTCGCCGGATTACTGCGCCGCGAGCCACGAATCGGTGTTTGATCGATCGCGACCACGCCGTCCTGGCCGGCCACCGATCCGTGGATCAATGAGCTCTTACCCGATCCAGCGACGCCGGTGACGACGACCAGGACGCCGAGCGGGATGTCGACGCTGACGTTCTTCAGGTTGTGTGTTTTGGCGCCGCGGATCTTCATCACGCCAGTGGATTTCCGTACTGACGGCTTCAGCGACGCGCGATCGCTCAAGTGCCGGCCGGTCAGCGTGCCGCTCGATCGCAGTCCATCGACCGTACCCTCGAACACCACCTCGCCACCGGCGGTACCGGCGCGAGGGCCAAGATCAACCACGTGGTCGGCAATCGCGATCATCTCGGGCTTGTGTTCAACCACAAGGACCGTGTTGCCCTTGTCGCGCAGGCGCAGCAACAGCTCGTTCATCCGCTGGATGTCGTGCGGATGCAGACCGATCGACGGTTCGTCGAACACGTACGTCACGTCGGTCAGCGACGAGCCGAGGTGGCCGATCATCTTCGTCCGCTGCGCCTCGCCGGCGGACAGCGTACCGGCCGGCCGGTCGAGGCTCAGGTAGCCCAGGCCGATCTCCACGAATGAATCGAGCGTGTGCTGCAGCGCTTTCAGCAGCGGCGCGACGGACGGATCCTTCACGCTGCGCATCCAGACCGCGAGGTCGCTGATCTGCATCGCGCACGCGTCGGCGATGTTGATCTTGTTGATCTTCGATGACCGAGCGGCTTCGTTCAGCCGGGTGCCCTGGCAGTCAGGGCACTTTGTGAAGGTCACCGCGCGCTCGACGAACGCGCGAATGTGCGGCTGCATCGCGTCGACGTCCTTCGTCAGGAAGGATTTCTGGATGCGGGGGATCAGGCCCTCGTAGGTGAGGTTCATGTTCTGGAACTTCACCTTGACCGGCTCTTTGTAGAGGAAGTCGTTCAGCTCTTTCTTGCTGTACTTGCGAATCGGCTTGTCGGGATCCACGAACCCGGTCGCGCCGAAGATGCGCACCATCCAGCCGTCCGCCGTATAGCCAGGAATCGTGAGGGCGCCTTCGTTGAGCGACTTGCTGTCGTCGTAGAGCTGCTTCAGGTCGATGTCGTTGACCGAGCCCATGCCCTCGCACCGCGGACACATGCCGCCGTGGAACACGAGATCGCGCACCACCACGCGCTCGCCCTTTCCCTTGTCGGACGTCATGGCGCCGCTGGCCTTGCGGGTCGGGATGTTGAACGAAAACGCCGTCGAGGGCCCGATATGCGGCTTGCCGAGACGGCTGAACAACACGCGGAGCATGGCGTTGGCGTCGGTCGCTGTCCCGACTGTCGAGCGCGTGTTCGCGCCCATCCGCTCCTGGTCGACGATGATCGCGGTTGTCAGCCCTTCAAGGACATCGACCTCGGGACGGCCGAGCGTGGGCATGAACCCCTGCACGAACGCGCTGTAGGTTTCGTTGATCAGGCGTTGCGATTCAGCCGCGATCGTGCCGAACACCAGCGAGCTCTTGCCGGACCCCGATACGCCGGTGAAGACCGTGAGCCGGCGCTTCGGGATCTCGAGGCTGATGTCCTTGAGATTGTTCTGGCGCGCGCCCTGCACGCGGATCAGGTCGTGGCTGTCGGCTGCATGCGCAGTGCGCTGCGCGTCCTTACCGCTGTTCTTCATGATTGAGTGAGTACCGCATGATCGACGCGTGGGTTCCACCCTTCACGCGTTCTAACCCATAGACTTCGCCGGCCGGTCCGTTCGCCAGCGCCTGCACGTGCGCAATGGCCGAGCGGTCCTCGTCAGTCAGCGTCATGTTCACGGCCGACTCGACCGATGCGAGATGACCCGCGTGACGCACGCCAACAATGAGGGCGGCAACCCCGGGCTGATCGAGCGTCCACCGCATCGCCACGGAGCCGATGCCAACGCCATGACGCGCGCCGACGGCGCGCAGCGTGTCGAGCAGTTGCTGAAACCGTTCCCAGCCGCCGAACTCGTCGATGATCAGCCGGTACTTGATGAGCGATCGATTCTCGAGATCGCCGTCTGGAGCCGGCGCGCCGAGCCACCGCTCCGACAGAAAGCCGCCCGCGAGCGAGCCGTAGCACAGCAGCCCGATTGAGTGCGCGCGGCAATACTCGGTCATCGAAGCCGGTCGCCGATCGAGCACCGAGTACTGAACCTGGTGAGACACCACCGGCACGCCGGCGGCGACAATCTCCGAGAGGCGTTGCTGGTCGAAGTTGGTCAGCCCAATGTGGCGGATCTTGCCGGCCGCACGCAGGTCATTCAGCCACAGCGCCGCGTCAACGAATCCCGGCACGTCGTAGTCCCACCAGTGCAACTGCACGACATCCAGCGCATCCGTCCGCAAGCGCTGAAGCGAGCGCTCGATCCCGCGTTCAACGTCGGCCCTGGAATGCGTCGGCAGACGATCGCGGTCGGGGACATATTTCGTATGAACCTGCACGGCGGACGCTCGCTCCGGACGCGTTGAGCGCCACTCGCCGATCAGCGCCTCGACACCGGTATAGATGTCCGCGCAATCAAACGTCGTGATGCCCGCGTCGACATAACGATCCATGTCAGCCAGTGCGGCGCCCTGGTCGATGCTGCCGTGGCCTCCGGCCAGTTGCCAGCCACCTTTGAGCACGCGCGAGATGTCGTATCCGCGCGCCAGCGACGTGCGCTTCATCGGTGTCCGTGAGGCGGCAGCGGCACCACGGTGACGTCCTGATGCCGGAACGTGCGTCGGCCCGTGCGGGTGATGCGGAAGCGCGCTCCGCAATTGGGATCGGGACACGCGATGTCGGCGTCGGTCGTCATCCAGTCGTTCTCGTGGGTATCGCGCTGCTTGGCGGGCAACAGCGGCAACAAGGCGGCCAGCGAATACATCGAAAACGTCGGGCTGCCGGCAAACACAAGGTTCTCGCCTTGCACATCGAAAGCATGGCCGATGCGATGACTGCACACCATCGGTCGGTCGCCGGCGATCACCTCCACCCGTAAGTCGAACAGCGCGAACGAATCGTTGTGGTCAGGCATGGCGCTCGTCGTTTCTGTGCCTTGTGCGGCTCATATCGCACGTACTATAACGCCCACGATGTCGATCGTTCAGATCCTGCTCGGCGTGCTGGTGGGCAGCGGTCTCCTCCTGATCGTAATGTGGCGGCGGGCTGTTGCGCTGGACAGATCCTCGGCCGGTGGGCTGAGGCGTATGCCGACGCCCCTGCACATCGCCCTTGGCTTCGTGACCAACTTCTTCGACACGCTCGGCATTGGCTCGTTTGCCACAACGACGGCGGCCTTCCGATTGATGAAGGTGGTGCCGGATGAACTGATCCCGGGCACGATGCTGGTCGGCCACGCATTGCCGGTGGTCGCGCAGGCGCTGATCTTCATCACTGTCGTTGAGGTGAATCCGGCGCAGATGGCGACGCTGATTGCCTGTTGTGTGGCCGGCGGCTGGGTCGGCGCCGGGGTCGTGGCGTCGGTGTCGCGGCGCACGATTCAGTACGCGATGGCCGTCGCGCTGACGTCGGCGGCGGTGTTGATGCTGACCGGCATGCTGGGGCTGATTCCCGGTGGCGGGACCGCGACCACGTTTCCTCCCTCGGCCTTCACCATCGCCATCGTCATCAGCGTGATCCTCGGGGCGCTGCTGACTGTCGGCATCGGCAACTACGCGCCGAGCCTGATCATCTTCAGCCTGCTCGGCATGGATCCGCGCGCGGCGTTTCCGATCATGATGGGCTCCGGCGCGTTCGTGGCGACGATCGCCGGTGTGCGCTTCATCACGCGCGCGCGGTTCGATCAGCGCGCGGCCCTGGGGCTGGTGACTGGCGGCATACCCGGCGTGCTGGTGGCTGCCTGGTTCGTGCAGTCGTTGCCGCTCGAATACCTGAGGTGGCTCGTCCTGGTCGTCGTCCTCTATTCCGCGACCTCTCTCTTGAAGGCCGCGGCGAGCCACGCACCCTCAAACGGTTGAAGTTGGGGTCAGACCCCTGGATCAACAAGTTTGCGTCTGAGAACTTTGTAATTTAAAGTTCGTCTAAGAATTCCGGGCCTAATTTCTCATGCCGATTCTGGAAACGCTGTCCGCTGTTCGCCGCGACCTGGCTCATGCATGGAGATCGCTCTCCAAGGAACGAAGCTTCGCGCTTGTCTGCGTAGTCTCGCTCGGTATCGGCATGGGAGCGTTCGTCGCCCTCGTGACGTTTGGCCGCGCCATCACGGCACCCGCCCGCGTGATCAACACCGACGGACTTACCGAACTGCTGGTGTTGCCCGAAGGTCCCCTTCGCGCCAAGGCCGGTGAATGGGCGATCGAGCAATGGTCGTATCCAGATTTCCAGGCGCTGCGCGAAGCCAGCACGGGTATGGACCTCACCGGTTGGGCCATGGAGCCGGTGAGCTTCGGCACGCCGGTCCCCGGCGAGAAAGAGCCGCTCCCGACGTTTCCGGCGCTCTACATCACGTCCAACTACTTCAGCACCCTGGGTGTTTCGATGGCCCGCGGCGCAGGATTTGACCCCGCGCGTGACGACTCAACCTCACCTGAACCTCGCGTCGTCCTCAGTCATGACTTCTGGAAAGCGCGTGTGGCCTCTGATCCCGACATCGTCGGCAAGTCGTTGATGATCGACGGAACGCTGCACACTGTGGTCGGTGTAACGCCCGAGGATTTCGCGGGACACTTCCACGCATTCCAGGCCCCAGGCGCCTTGCTGTTCATTCCGTTCGAGCGCTACCCGAGGCTGCGGGCGGAAGCGAACCTGCGCAACGATCGCACCGCCGACTGGGTCCGCATTCACGGCCGCCTGAAGGACGGCGTCGACATCAGGCAGGCCAACTCATTGGTGTCGTCGCTGGTTGCTCGCCTTGCCGAGCAATACCCCGCGTCAAATCAATACAAAGGCGCCACCGTTGAACATTACGCGTCGATGGGAGCGGCGGGCCGGCCGGAATCGCGTCGAGTGTTGAGCATTCTGCTGAGCCTGGCCGGCATGGTGCTCCTGATCGTGTGCCTCAACATCTCGGGGATGATGCTGGTGCGCGGCGCCAGGCGCGAGCGCGAGTTGAGCATCCGCGCCGCCCTCGGTGCGGATCGCCGGCGGTTGATCCAACACTTGTTCTTCGAATCGATCCTGCTCGCGTTCGTAGCGAGCAGCATCAGTTCGTTCGTGCTCTTTGGTATTCCCGCGATTGCCGGTTGGTATCTCGGCGCTCCGGTGCCGCAGGAGGTCGATCTCGACGCCACCGGCGTGATGGTGGCCGGCGGGTTGTGCCTGCTGGTCAGCGTGCTGTTTGGCCTGTTGCCGGCGCTTCGCTTCAGCAAGCCTGAACTCGCGCCTGCGCTCAAGGAGGACGCCGCTGGTGGCGGGCGACAGACGATTCGCGTGCATCGCATCGCCGCGATGGTGCAAATCGGCATTGCGGTGCCGTTCCTCGTGATGAGCGGCGTGATGATGGACCGTACGCGCACCGCAGAGTTCGGCATCCCGCTGGAGGGTCTCGCGGGCATGCGCGTCCCGGCGTCGACCGTCAACAATCGCGACACCGGCGTTTCGATCCGCAACGTTCGCGACAGCCTGAAGCAGGCCGGCGGCGTGCAATCCGTCACCGTCGCCGAAGGCATGCCGATCGATTTCGACTATCGAATCTTCCGCGTGGCACCCAAGGGCAGTAACGAGTTCGTGTCCTCGCACGTCACCCGCATTGGCGAGAACTATCTCGAGACCATCGGCGCGAAGCTGCTTCGCGGGCGCACGATCAGCGCCGACGATCGCTTGAGCGACGCGCGTGTGGCCGTGATCTCGCAGCCGCTTGCGGACCTGCTCTTTCCGGATGGCGAACCGGTGGGTCAGACCGTGTCGACGACGCTCGAGGAAGGCAAGGAAGTCGATTACACGGTGATCGGCGTGAGCGCCGATTTCGCGACATCCCAGTTGACCACCGAACGGCCGCAGATCCTGCTGCCCCTCCCCGAAGAGCTGACGCCCTCGGTATTCGTGATCGTTCGCGGTGCGCCGGGTGATGAACCGCAGTTGAAGGCCGCGCTCGAATCCGCGTTGCGCGAACTGGGTGTCCAGCCACTGCCGGGCGAGGTGTTTCCGGGAATCGTGACTGGACAGAACCTGATCGACAAGAGTCTCGGCGACCTGGTGTCCGAGTCCACGGCCGTCGGTGTCGCCGGTGGACTGATCCTGATCCTCGCGGCCCTCGGCATCATCGGCGTCGTCAGCTTCATGGTCGCCACCCGTACGCGCGAACTCGCGGTTCGCATGGCCCTGGGCTCGACGCGGTGGAAGGTGTTCCGCTTGATGCTGGTCGACACCGTCAAGCTGGTGATCCCGGGCGTCGTCGGTGGACTGCTGATCGGCGCGATCTTGATTCGAAGCCTGACCAACGTGATGGGAACTCCCTTGAGCGTTGGTCCAGAGCCGCTCGGCGTAATGGAGCCTGTCATCTACGCAATTGCATCGGCGATCGCGATCTCAGTCGCGCTGCTGGCCGGCCTGCCGGCCGCGCGTCGCGCCACCTCGATCCAGCCGATGGCGGCGATTCGGTCGGAATAGCGGCGCGCACCAGCGGTGCGCGGGCGAGGCAGTTGCACTATCGTCTCGCGCATGTTGAAGCTTCGTCTCCTCGCGACCGCGGCCCTTACGGTCAGCCTCGTTGGCGCTGGCGTTTTCGCAGAACAGAATCCGCCGGCGGCGCAGACGCCACAGGTACCCACTGGGCGGACCGGGCGCGGTGGCTACCCGCTGCCAACGCTGCCGGCGGTCTTCGAGACCTTCCAGCACAAGGTGCGCGTCTCGATCGTCGCGCAAGGCATTGATCGCCCGTGGAGCCTGTTGATCCTGCCGGACGGCGACATGCTGGTGAGCGTGCGCAATTCCAACGAAGTGCGCGCGATTCGCAAGGGCGCACTCGATCCGAAGCCGGTCGCCGGTCTTCCCGCCATGCGCCGCATGTTCGACATCGTCATGCACCCGCGCTACAACGAGAACAAGTGGATCTATTTCTCGTATTCGAAGCCTGGTGAAGGACGCACGCCGATCGCCCTCGCGCGCGGGCGATACGACGGGGCAGCGCTCTCGAATGTCCAGGAGCTCTATACGAGCGATCCCACGACGCCAAGCGCATCGCGAATGTCGTTCGCACCAGACGGCACCATCTACATGACCGTCAGCGGCGCGGCCGGCCGCGTGGCCGCAGGGCCGCAGGGTCCCGAGCTCGATCCGCGCAAACCCGACACGGCGTACGGCAAGGTGATTCGCCTGCGAGACGATGGGTCCGTACCGCCGGACAATCCGTTCGTCGGCAAGCCTGGGGCGCGTGGCGAGATCTTTTCGGTTGGTCATCGCGATCACTTCGGCCTCGCGCCGCATCCCGTCACCGGCCAGATGTTTCACGTCGAACTCGGACCGTACGGCGGCGATCGCGTCAACATCCTGAAAGCCGGCGGCGACTACGGGTGGCCCGATCACAGCTACGGCCGCAACAACGACAGCTCGCCGATTCCGCATCCCAACGTGCCCGGCATCGAACCCGCGCTCCTCGTGTGGATACCGGGCATCACGCCGTCAGGATTGTTGTTCTACACGGGCGATAAGTTCCCGGCGTGGAAGGGCAATCTCATGACGGGTAGCGTGGTCCGCGGCCGCACCAACGGCGCCAGCGGCGTCGAACGCGTGGTCTTCAACGACAAGATGTGGGAGACGCGCCGGGAGACGTTCCTGCAGGAATTGAAGCAGCGCATTCGTGATGTGCGGCAGGGTCCAGATGGGCTGATTTATCTGCTGACCGAGGAAGTGAACGGCGTCGTGCTCAAGCTCGAGCCTGTTGACTAACGGTGTCGTTCGTTCGTCCGGTACACGCCTGCGCTTTGCGTGTAGTGGCCGCGTGTTTGCACGAGTGAGAGGCAGGAAAGGAGTGCTGAATCACCATGCAACGCACAACTGTAAAAGGGGTATTTCTCGCTCTCATACTGGCCTCTGCCATGCCGCTCGCGGCATGCAGCGACGACAACGAAACACCAACGTCACCGACGCAACCTGGACCGCCGGTCGCTGAAACGCCAGCGCCACCGGCTCCAACACCCGATCCCGCCCCCACACCCACGCCGTCTCCTAATCCACCGGTCGACAAGGCTCCAGAAGTGAGCGCGTCAGGCCCGGTGGTGAACTTGTCACGTAGTGGCGAAGGTGGCCTGGACATCCAGTTCCGCATTGACGACTTCACGATCGTCAGGGCTGCTGGAGGCACGCCGGTGATCATTGGCTCGACCACGAACAATACCAATGCCTTGTTGTCCGGCATGACGGTCACGGCGTATGGAACCCGCAACGGCGGATTCCTGGACGCGACCAGGATCGTGGTCGACTCGAAGTAAGGCCGCCGAGCGCGCGGAGTGCCTCGGCGCTCCGCCGCTCAGCGTCGATGCGCGTAGACGGCGTGCCGCCGTTCCCTGTCGCTCGGCTGGGCGTCGCACGCATCGGCGGCGACAGGCCTGCCGTACATCACGTCCTGGGCATCGTCCGTGTGGTAGTAGCCCATGGCATGACCCAGTTCGTGACGTACGAGTCGCGGGTAGACGAGGCTCGATGACCCGCAGCTGCACGAGCCAGACGCGTTGAGCTCGATGTAGCCGCCATCCACACCGACGGTTGAGCGCCCACAGCTTGTCCCAAGGGCGGTTCGCGACCACTTCACGGTAAGCCAGCCCGCACTCTTCTCTTTCGACCCGGTACCTCGAAGCACCTCTGTCACACCAAACGACTCACCGGCCCAGATGCGTGCACTATCCATCAGTGCGCGCTCTACGGTGTCGAGCGTATTGCCATCAATGGCGACACCGGAGGCGTCCTCAGTGCGGAGGTAGACCCGCAATGCGCCGTGCAGCAGTTTGATCGGCTCCAGTCGATCAGGCGAGTCAAATCCATTCTGAAGAAACGCGCGATAGAAGCTTGGCTCAAAGCCACTCACGCTGGTGAGCGTGTCAGCCGTGACAGCAGCGGTAGGCGCCGTGGGCGACGGTGTAACTGCGCAGGCGCACAGACACACCGCTCCCACTGCGAGCAGGTAGTGCAATAGTTTCACGGAGGTGGACGATCATAATGCGCGACTCGTCCGTTGAAAAGCTGATGGGTTTGAGTGCGGACCGATCAGCCCCGCGCTTCGGGAGACGGATCAGCTGCGACGCGGTCTACGCATGACGGGCAGATGCAGTGCGTGAACTCTGCCGAGCTGTGACTGGCCACGTAGCTTTCGACCTGCGTCCAGTACCCCTTGTCGTCGCGGATCTTCTTGCACCACGCACAGATCGGCAGCAGGCCGCGCAGCACCACCGACTCGTGCTGCAGGCGGTGGCGCGCATATAGCAGTCCCAGGCTGACGATCACGAGACCCGCGATCACCGTCAACATCATGCGTGACGTCCGCACGCTGCGCAGCTCACTCTCGCGCAGCTCGTTCTCGCGTTCGAGGAGGCGGATCTGTTGCTGCTGGCGCTCGGCTTCGTGCGCGGCTTCGAGATGATGAAACCGGTCTGCGGTCTGCTGGTTGAAGATCGCATCTCGGGCCGCCTGGTACTCGAGCACGTGGCGATAGGCCGCCGCGTGATCACCGCGAAGGGCGTCGATCTCCGACAACGCCTTCAAGGCGTTGGAGCGCATCAACGGCGCGTCGATCCGGGCACCCACGGCCATGGCTCTCTGAACGGCGGCAGTGGCCGGTCCGAGACGGCCCATGCGACGGTGCACGTCCGCGATACTCAGCTCGGTTGCCATCTCGCCGCGCAGGTCATTGTTCTTGCGGCGCAGTTCCAGCGCGCGTTCGTGGGTGCGCAACGCCGCGGCCGGGTCCGAAAGCACCTCGACCGAGCCAATCGAATTGAGCGACGATGCCGCGGCCCGCGTGTCGCCGAGCTGCTCGCGAATCACGAGCGAGCGCCGGTACGCGGCGAGCGCCTTGGGATAGTCCTTCATCGCAAAGTAGACGAGGCCCATGTTCTGGTGGGAGTAGGCCTCGCTGGACTTGTTGCCAAGCTCGATCTTCAGCTTGAGTCCGCGCTCGTGATGGTCGAGCGCCTTCTCGAACTCGCCCATGTTGCGATAGATGTTGCCCAGGTTGTTGTAGGTGTACGACAACCCTTCCTTGTCGCCGTCGGCTTCGCGGATCGCAAGCGCCTTCAAGTGGTAGCCAAGCGCCTCAGCGAACTTGCCGTCATCCGCCTCGATCAAGCCGAGCGTGTTGTAGCCCTGGGCTTCGCCCAATCGGTCGTTGGCCACCTTGTAGAGGCGCGCAGATTCGAGCGCTTCGGTCCGCGCAACTGCGAGGACGCTCTGTGCGCGATGGGCGTAGGCGATGTAATTGAGGGCTTCGGCTTCGCCGCGAATGTCACCTGCGGCGCGGGCCGCTTCACGGGCCTTCATTGCCGCGGCCAGGGATTGTTCCGGTGATATCTCGCTGAGATCGCGGGCCTGGGCATTGAGGTCGGCAATCGATCCGGTGGCTCCGCGTTGCGCGAGCGCCGGCGTCGAGCCGGCGAGGCCCGCGGCCAGCAGGCCCAGGAGGACATGCGTCCGGAATTGGCGGCGAATCACAATTCGATATCGTCGCACGGCTGGGGGCGTTAGTGCTGACAGACTGGGCAGTAGAAGGTCGAGCGCCCCGCCTGCCAGATTCGCCTGATCGTGCCGCCGCAACCGCGCCGCAGGCACGGTTCGTCCTCGCGCTCGTAAACCCGGAAGCGCGCCGATCGGTATGGCGATTCGCGTCGTTTGATGGCCGCGGTGAGCACCGCTTTGATCGACCTGGCGAGGGCGATGGCGTCCGGCTTCGGCGCGCCGGCCGCAGTCGCAATCGACGCGGCCCTTCGTGTCGGCGAGATCTTCGCGTGGTGCAGAGCCTCGCTCGCGTAGATGTTGCCTAGCCCGGCGACCGTGCGCTGATCGAGCAGGACCACCTTGAGCGACACGCGTTTGCCACGACATGCGCGCGCCAGGGTCGCGCCGTCAAAGTCATTCGAAAGCGGCTCCGGACCCATCTTTCGCAACGATGGGTATTCGGCGAGCTGTCCGCGCCCGGCAAGGTCCATGAAGCCAAATCGGCGCGGATCATTGAAGAGCACGGACTGCCCGGACGACATCAGGAACACCACGTGATCGTGCGGATCGGCCTCCCGGGTCCGGTCGCCGATCTTCGCCACGTAGAACCAACCTGACATGCCGAGATGCATGACGAGATGTTCGCCTGACGACAAGTCGACAACGAGATACTTGCCGCGCCGGGACACGGCGCTGACGGTCTTGCCACGCAGCCGGTCGACGAACTCGTTCGGAAACGGAATCCGCAGGTTGGGGCGATTGACGATCACGCGACGGAAGCGCGAGCCGAGCATCGCCGGCTCGAGCATCTGCCGCACGGTTTCAACTTCAGGAAGCTCCGGCATGCCTCCGTTGTACTACGAGCGTTTCAGTTTGCCGCAGCCATCGACGTGGCGAAGGGATTCTCATCCGCGGTTGGGCCATAGACCGACGGGAGTGGGACGTTGTGCATCCGCAAGTAGACCAGCAGCTGCCCTCGGTGGTGATACCAGTGGTTGAGCATGATCGAGCGAACCATGGCGACGCGCGGCAGCGCCATGATTTCCTTGCCTCCGCTCAGCAGCCGCCACGTCCCCAACATCTGCGCGTCGTCCATTCCGCCAAGCGCGGCGTGTGCTCTCGCCAGGCTGGCCTTGAGCGCGGGTAGCAACTCCGCGGAAGTGGCGGCCTCCGGCTGCTCGAAGGACGGCGGCTCCGGAGTCACGTCCTGCGCGGCCAGTTCCGAGACAAGCGCCGGAATGGTGGCCACGTGCAATGCAAGCTGTCCCAGCGACATGGATTTGGGGTGTGGACGCCAGGCCAGGTGCGCTTGAGGCACGCGCTCGAGCACTCGTGCCGTGGTCAGCGCCTCCTGTTCCATTTCTGCGAGCAGTGCGTCGATCATCTTCATCGGTGTGCTCCCTGGCCTGTCTTCTCAGCGTGTCGCTTGACACGCGCGTGCATTGCCTGCCACCCGGGCGGCATGTTGTCCTTGAACTGGTCGGGCACGGGACCAACCAGCGTATGGGTGAACGAGATCAGCGTGCCGCCGTCGATCTCAGAGAGTCGATAGGTGAGGTTGCTGGCCGCGCCGGTTGAGATGAAGAGCGGCCCCCAGATCTCGAGCAGCGAGGGCCGCTTGATGCTCTGCACGAATCCCCACAAGTGACCGTTGTCGCCGCCGAGTTCGCGGAACCACCGCCCTCCGGGGTGCGCTTCCAGGATCATCGGCAGAGGCTTGCCGTCGGGTGTCTCGTTCTGCCGGCCAAGCTGCGTGATCAGGGATGCGAAGGTGTCCTCAATCGACGCCTCGACTGTGATCTTCTCGGTGATGACGAACGCCGGTTCGACGGCTGGTGTCGTGGTCATGCTCATCGCTTTGCCTCCGCGTGCGCCTTGATGCGCCTCAATTGTCCGCGCCAGTACTGCTCGAACATGCTGCTCCACTGGTGGATGGCTCGCAGCCTGTCCGCGTTGGTCCGATACATGGTGTTCCTTCCATCGCGCCTCGCCGTCACCAGTCCGACATCGCGAAGTACCTGCAGATGCTTCGAGACAGAGGGCTGGTTCAACTCGAGCGCCGCGGCGATCTGCGAGACCGATCGCTCTTCGCCGGCGATCAACTCCAGGATGTGCCGGCGGCGAGGCTCGGCAATCGCATTGAACGGATCGGAGGTCGTCGACGCGCGCGCCATGGTCTGGTTATACATTCCGATATAGGAATATGTCAAGCACGGGGATCGTGCTGCAGGAATCGGTCGAGAAATCCGCCGCTAGGTCACCGCGGCGCGAACACTGAACCTGGCGTCACGCCACTCGCCGGTGGACATGACCTGTGACAGTCGCTCGACGGCATCCCAGACGTCGACGAAGCGGGTGTAGAGCGGGGTGAAGCCGAAACGGAGAATGTCGGGCGCGCGAAAGTCGCCAATCACGCCGCGCGCAATGAGCGCCTGCATGATCGCGTAGCCATCGTCGGTGTGAGCGAACGACACCTGCGAACCACGTGCCTCCGGCTCGCGAGGCGTCACCAGCGAAAAGCCATGACCTGTGAGGCGTTGCTCGACGAGGTCAATGAACAGGTTCGTCAACGCGATCGACTTGGCGCGAATGCTGTCCATGCTCACCGACGCCACGGTATCGACACCGGATTCAAGCGCTGCCATCGACAACACCGGCGGTGTGCCGCAGACGAATCGCTGGATGCCGTTGGCCGGCTGATAGAAGGGGTCGAATGCAAATGGCTGCGCGTGTCCGAGCCAGCCCGAGAGAGGCGGCCGCCAGCTCTCGCGATCCATGCGTTCCGTGAGTCGCGGATGCGCCCAGATGAACGCCGGTGCGCCGGGGCCGCCGTTCAGGTACTTGTAGCCGCAGCCGATCGCGAGATCGGCGCCAGCCTGGTGAAGATCGACCGGCACTGCGCCGGCGGAGTGCGCGAGGTCCCACACCACCATGGCGCCGGCATCGTGTGCTGCGCCTGTCAGTTCACGCATGTCGTGCATGCGGCCGGTGCGGTAGTTGACGTGCGTCAACATCAGGATCGCTGTCTGATCGTCGAGATGCTCGCGAATCTCGTGTTCTTCGACCAGCACCAGCGTGCGCCCGTGCTCGCGAGCGAACGTGTCCGCAATGTAGAGATCGGTCGGAAAGTTCGACCGCTCGGAAATGATGCGCGGCCGATCAGGTCCGGCCCACGTTGCCGCGCTGAGCGCCTTGAAGAGGTTGACCGAGGTCGAGTCAGCGACAATCACCTCGCCTGGCAGCGCACCGATCAGCCCGCCGATCTTGTCGCCAATGCGTTGGGACAGCGTGATCCAGCCGGCGGTGTTCCAGCTGCGGATCAGTCCGCTCCCCCACTCGTCGCTCACGACGCCGGCGATGCGATCAACGGCCGCGCGCGGCAACACGCCGAGGGAATTGCCGTCGAGATAGATCACACCATCGGCGTCCACGCGATCGAGCGCGAACAGGCTGCGCGACGATGCGAGCGGATCGCGAGTGTCGAGTTCGATGCACTGCTCGCGTGTGCTCATGAAAGTGACCGCAAGATCGCGCGCACCGGAGAGGCGCAGGCCTGTATGAGCTTGAGCGGCAGCGCGATCAGTTCGTAGTCGCCTTCATCCACGTCGTCCAACACCAGGTTCTCGAGAACGCGCATGTCGTGCGCGAGCAGCTGGAGGTGGCTGTCGAGGGTCTTGCTGTCTGCCGGATCGACGGAGGCAGTGTCGAGCCCGACGAGCGTCACGCCTCTCGAAGCCAGCCAGGCGATGGAATCCGGCGCAAACGCCGTGAAGCCCGGCGTCCATGTCGCAGGCGCCTTCCGGCACGTGCGCACCAGGACCCGCGGGGGCAATCCTGACGCGGCGTGTTCGAGTTGTGCGGGCGTGATCAGCGGTCCTCGATCAATCGCGTGAACGACCCGGCAGGGACCAAGATACGGTTCAAGGCCGACCGCGCCGATCGCCTGGGCGCCGGCGCCGTAATGCAGCGGCGCGTCGGCGTGCGCGCCAAGATGCGGCGACAGCGTCACCGCGCTGACGTTCACCGGGCAGCCTGGGCCAATCTGGAGCGTCCAGCGCTGCTGATAAGTCGTGTCGCCGGGAAACGCAGGCGTCTCCGGGGAAAGCGGCGGCGAAATGTCCCAAATGCGTTGCATGTCAGCACACAATAGCGCGGATGAATTCCGAACGGGAATCGCTGACGCGCGCGATCGGCACATTCGGGCTTGCGGCCGGCATCATCAACATCACGATCGGCGGCGGCATCTTCCGGTTGCCGGCCAACGTGGCCTCGTCGCTGGGGGCCGCGGCCCCGGTGGCGTACGTGGTGTGCGCGATCGCGATGGGACTGATCGTGATGTGCATTGCCGATGCCGGCAGGCGCGTGACCTTGACCGGTGGTCCGTACGCCTACATTGGCACCGCCCTTGGACCGTACGCGGGGTTCCTGGCCGGCATCATGTTGTGGATGCTCGGCACCTTTGCCACGGCCGCGGTTGGAACGATCTTCTCGTCAAGCATCGGACTGCTCGTGCCCTCGCTGAACAGCCCGGCTGCGACCACGGCCGTGCTCGTGGCGGCCTTCGCGTTCTGGACGGCGATCAACCTGCGCGGCGTGACGCTCGGCGTCCAGCTCAACTCGATTGCGACCGTGGCGAAGTTGTTTCCATTGGTCCTGATCGGCATCGCCGGCTTGTTCTTCGTCAAGGGGGAGAACCTGGCTGTCGTGGAGTGGCCCGCGGCCGGCGATATCGCACGCACGTCGTTGCTGCTGATCTTCGCATTTGCCGGTATTGAATCAGCGCTGATCCCGAGCGGTGAAGTGCGCGACACGGCGCGCACTGTGCCGCGCGCCATCGCACTTGCCATGATCGCGATCACGGCGCTCTACATCCTTCTGCAGACGGTGGCGCAGGGGATACTCGGCAGCGGCCTTGCCGATTCGACGGCGGCGCCGCTTGCGGAGGCCGCGGGCGTGTCACTCGGTGGCTGGGCGCGGTCGATGCTGCTGGCCGGCGCGTCGATCTCGATGTTCGGCTATCTCGGCGGCATGACGCTGTCGATTCCGCGCATGGTCTACGCGCTGTCGCGCGATGGCTTCCTGCCACGATCGCTGTCGATCATCCACCCGGTCTATCGCGCGCCGCAGCCGGCGATCATCGTCCAGTCCCTGCTCGCACTCGGCCTCGCCATCTCCGGCACGTTCGAACAACTCGCGATCCTCGCCAACGTCGCTGCGCTCGCGCTGTATCTCGGATGCGCGATCGCCGCCTGGAAGCTTGGACAGAAGCCGATCGTTCCGGTCCTCGCGTGCGCGGTCATCGTCTGGTTGTTGACGGGCCTGGCGATTGAGGAATGGGCCGCCTTTGGCATGTTGGTGGTCGTCGCAACCCTGGTCTACTTTTCTTCGCGCGCGAAAACGCCATGAAATACGCCGTCTCCCTTGTCACTATTCTCCTTGCATCTCTGGCGTGGGGCCACGCCGAGACTCTCCGCGACTCGCTGAGCGCGCAGCCGGTTCGCTACGACCTGCTGATCAGGAACGGTCGCGTCTTCGACGGCACAGGGAACCCGTGGTTCCCCGCTGACATCGCCGTGCAAGGTGGACGCATCGTCGCCGTCGGCAAGCTCGCCAACGCTGATGCGGCGCGAGTGATCGACGCGACGGGCAGGTACGTCTCGCCGGGCTTCATCGACATTCACTCGCATGCCGACGATGGGTCTGGCCCGCGGGGCGGGTTCCGCGATCCCGATCCCATTCGTCGATCGGCGCCGAATCTGGTGTCGCAGGGCATCACCACTGTAGTGGTGAATCAAGACGGCCGGTCCCCGTGGCCGGTAGCTGAACAGCGCGCGCTACTCGAGAAGACCGGGATCGGTCCCAATGCGATGTTGCTTGTCGGGCATGGCACCGTGCGACGCAGCGTCATGGGCGAAGACGTGAAGCGCCCAGCAAAGCCTGAAGAGATCACCCGCATGCGCGCGCTCGTCAAGCAGGCGTTGCAGGAGGGCGCGGTCGGGTTGTCGGCAGGACTCGAGTACGAACCGGGTCGCTGGAGTACGACCGACGAGGTCGTGGAGCTGGCGCGCGAGCTGCCGGCCTTCAACGGCGTCTACATCTCGCACGAACGCAGCGAAGGCACTGACCCGATGTGGTATGTGCCAAGCCAGGACGGCGCGACGCCGCCGCCGACGTTGCTCGATGCGGTACGGGAAACGATCGAGATCGGCGAGAAGAGCGGAGCGCGCGTGGTCGCGTCACACCTCAAGGCGAAGGGCGAGTACTACTGGGGATCGAGCGCCGCGGCGGTCACCTTGATTCAACGCGCACGCGACCGCGGCGTCGATGTGTGGGCCGATCAGTACCCGTATCCGACGAGCGGCACTGATGGATCGACAGTCTTGATCCCGGCGTGGGCGACGCGTCCGCCCGGGGCAGGCCCCAACCAGCCACCCACCGATCGCGCCGAGGTGTTGAAGCGCGTGCTCGGCGATCCTCCGACGGCGAAGCTTGTTCGGTCCGACATCGCGCACGAAATCCGTCGGCGCGGCGGCGCGGAGAACATCACCGTCTACGAGTTCACTGACAAGTCGCTGTACGGCAAATCGCTCGCCGATATCGCGCGACTCTGGAAGCTCGACGCCATCGAGACCGCGATCAAGATTCAGTTGGATGGATTGAAGGAACGCAATGGCGGCGCCCGCATGCGCGGCTTCTCGATGGCCGAGATCGACATGGAGACGATCGCAAAGCAACCGTGGGTCGCCACGTCGACTGACGGCGGCATCGCCATGCCGGCGGATGGCCCGTCAACGCACGCGCGCTTCTACGGCAGCTTCACCCGCAAGATCCGCCACTACGCGCTGGAGCGCGGCGCGATCACGCTCGAACACGCGATTCGCTCCTCGACGTCGCTGCCGGCGCGCATCATGGACCTGAAGGATCGCGGACAGATCCGCGAGGGCTTCGCTGCCGATCTCGTGGTGTTCGACCTGGCGGCCATTCGCGACAAGGCCACCTTCTTCGAGCCGCATCAGCATTCTGAAGGCATCGACTACGTCTTCATCAACGGCACGGCCATGGTCGACGGCGGCAAGCTCACCCACGCCCGCCCCGGCCGCGTCCTCACCCGCTGATTCGCTCTCTATCACTCCCCGGCTGCTCATTCCGGGACCTGACCCCAATTGCAGCAGATGCGACGTTTGGGGTCAGGTCCCATCTGCGGAACATTTTGGGCAGTGTTACTGTATTATATCAGTAACACAGTGGTTCTGCTCAAGCCTAACCCGTCGTCCGGTGTGCCCATCTATCTGCAATTGATGCAGCAGGTTAGGCACGCCATCGAGACCGGCGCCCTCAAGCCGGGCGAGCAGTTGCCGAGCATCCGTCCACTCGCAGAAGAGCTGGTGATCAATCCAAACACGGTGGCGAAGGCGTATCGCGAGCTCGAGCACGAAGGCGTCGTCGAACTGCGCCAGGGAGCGGGAGCATTCGTCTCCGCCAAAGCCGCCACCCAGCAAGACACCGAGAGGCTTCAGGCTGCCAAGGCGCTTGTCGCCCAGGGCATCGACCGGCTGCGCGCGCGCGGCATTACGGATGAAGAGATCCGCCGACTGGTGGAGGCGGAACTTGCCACGCATCGCGGAACCAAGGAGGACAACCGTCGTGACTGATCGCGCTGTGGTCGAAACCGCCGCACTGACCAAGCGGTACGACGATGTGGAGGCGTTGCGCGGATTGGATCTGCGCGTGCCTGCCGGATCCATCTTCGGCTTCCTGGGACGCAACGGCGCCGGTAAGACGACCACATTGAAGGTGCTGCTGGGCATGGCGCGGCCGACGAGCGGTGAAGCGCGCGTCTTCGGACTGCCCGCGCATGACGCGCACGCCGGCGTCGACATTCGCCGCCGCGTGGCCTTTGTCAGCGACGACAAGGACCTCTACGAACACATGACGGTCGGCGAGATGATCGCCTTCACACGTCCGTTCTTTCCCACGTGGCGCAAGGATCTCGAGCAGCGCTACCTGGCGAAGTTCGAGCTCCCCCTCAACCAGGGCATCAAGGAACTCTCTCGAGGCACGCGCACCAAGCTGGCACTGCTGCTCGCGCTCGCGCGTGGCGCGGAGCTGCTGCTGCTCGACGAGCCGACGTCCGGCCTCGATCCCGCCGTATCGGAGGATGTGCTGCAGGCGCTCGTCAGCCACGTCGCCGGCGAATCGGCCACCGTCTTCTTCTCATCGCATCAACTCGCCGAAGTCGAGCAGATCGCCGACCACGTCGCGATCGTCGATCGAGGGCAGACCTTGCTGTCCGGCGCGCTCGACGATCTTCGCGCCCGCTACCAGCGTATTCAGCTCGTGTTCGACGGAGAGGCGCCGGACATTCGCGTGCACGCACCCGGCTCGCATCGCGTGCAGCGCAAGGGCCGTGTCCTGACGGTGCTCACCTCGTCCGCGCCCGCCGTGACCGACGAACTGCGTGGCTACCGGCCCGCATCGCTCGACGTCACGCCGGTGACGCTCAAGGATATTTTTCTCGAATCAGTAAGAGCGGAGGACTGACATGACGTCCCAGTTGGCGAACAAGGCGTGGATCGACACTCGGTGGCGCTTCCTCATCGGCGTCGTCCTGCTGACGCTGCTTGCCGCAGGCAAGATCTTTGAGTTCGTCGCCACGGATCGGCTGATGCCGAAACTCAACGCCAGCGTGCTCTCGGCGAATGCCTCTGGCCCGGTGGCCAATGCGATCCGCGAGGCGCTCGACCTGCAGAAGGATTTTCGCGGCTTCATCTGGTATCGGGGGTTTCGCGACAACCTCACCGGGCTCGGCATCGTGTTCGCCGTCCTGCTCGGTTGCGGCGGACTTCTTTCGGAGACGTCGAAGGGCTCGGCGCTCTTCACGCTGTCGTTGCCGGTGACGCGGCGTGATCTGTTCACCGCGCGCGCCGGCGTCGGCATGGCGCAGTGCCTTGCCATCGCGATGGTGCCGCCGCTGACACTGCCGCTGCTCGCGCCGACGATCGGCCAGCAATTCAGCCTGATGGACGCGCTCGCGCACGGGCTGTGCCTGTTCGGCGGCGGCCTGCTGTTCTTCTCGCTGGCGACGTACCTCTCGACGATCCTTGCAGACACCTGGCGCCCGCTCGTTATTGCATTGGTGATCGCCTGCACGCTCGCCATGGCGTCATTCGTCGTGCCTCAGCTCGATGTGTTCAGCGTGATGAATGGCGAACAGTATTTCCGCACCGGCGTCATGCCGTGGACCGGTCTGCTGGCGAGCGCCGTGGTTTCGACGGCGCTTCTCTACAGCGCCGCCGAAACCCTGGAGAGGCGGGACTTCTAGCTACTTTGTTTGCTGCCGCTCGATCGGCTCCATGCGCAGCACCGGCGTCGGCTTGCCATCCCGATCGTCAGTGACCAGATAGATGTAGCCGTCGAGGCCTTGCTTGATGTCGCGAATGCGGCCCATGTCCGTCGCGAGCAGTTCGCGGCTCGTGAAGCCGCGCTTCGCGTCGTGGTTGAGGCGCACCACCTGCTGGCCGGCCATGCCGCCCACGAAGAAGCTGCCCTTCCACATCGGGAACTTGTCGCCGGTGTAGATCATCAACCCGGAAATGCCGATCGACGGCACCCACACCTGCAGCGGCTGCTGCATGCCTTCGCGATGCGTGCCGCTGTGGATCGCCAGGCCGGTGCGATAGTTGACGCCAAAGCCGATCACCGGCCAGCCGTAGTTCACCATCGGCTTGATCAGGTTCAGCTCATCACCGCCCTGCGGTCCGTGTTCGTTGGCCCACACCTCGCCGGTCTCGGGGTGAATCGCCAGGCCCTGCACGTTGCGATGACCATAGCTCCAGATCTCCGGCTTCGCGCCTGCGGTCTTCACGAACGGATTGTCCGCCGGCACCCGGCCATCGTCATGCAGGCGAATCATCTTGCCGTGATGGTTGGTGAGGTCTTGCGCGGGATGCGCTTCGAGCTTGCCCTCGGGCGGCACCTGGCGATCACCAAGCGTCAGGAACACGAAGCCGTTCTTGTCGAACGCGATCTTGCCGCCAAAGTGGCCGAGGCCCTTTGACTCCGACTGGAACAACTGCTCGACGTTGGTGAGGCGATCGTTCTCGAAGCGTCCGCGAATGAGCGCGGTCGTCGCAGGCACGACATCCTTCGGCGTCGCAGGCTCACCCACCTTCTTCGAGTAGGTGATGTAGAGCAGCTTATTGGTGGCGAAGTTGGGATGCGGCGCCACCTCGAGCAATCCGCCCTGGCCGCTGTGCACAACGGCCGGCACCCCTTCGACCGGGTTCGGCAGCAGTTTGCCGTTGCGGACGATGCGCAAGCGCCCGGGGCGCTCGGTGATGAGGGTGTCGCCGCCAGGGAGAAAGGCGATCGACCACGGCTGGACCAGCGCCTCGACGAACGGGACAACCCGGTAGTCGTGCTGCGCGGAACGTTGTGGGGACTGGGCAAGGAGCTGAACTCCGCCAATCAGGGTCAGGGCAACAATCGCAAGGGTTCGAGCCATCGCTACACTATAATCCCGCCCGCCATGGCGTATCGCAGCCCTTACCCGGACATCACGGTCCCGAACATCGACCTCACCGAACAGGTCTTCCTCCACTCGCCGAAGTGGCCGGACGCCACGGCCATGGCCGACGGCTTGACCGGGCGGACGATCACCTTCGCGTCGCTGCTCGAGCAGATCAGGCAAACCGCCGCCGGTCTTTCGGCGCGGGGCATCAAGAAAGGCGACGTGGTGTCGCTGTGGTCGCCCAACGTGCCGGAATGGCCGATCGTCTTTTTCGCGGTCATCAGGCTCGGCGCGATCGTGCACACGTCGAACCCTGTCAGTACTCCTGACGAGCTCGCCTACCAGCTCAAAGACGGCAGCGTGAAGATCCTGTTCACGGTGAACGCGCTGGCTGACAAGGCGAAGCAGGCCATCGTCGAGTCCGGATGCGCGATCGAGTTGTTCACGATCGACGAGACGCCTGGTGTGCCCACGCTGGCATCGCTCGCCGTCGACAAGGATCCCCCCGCCGTGACGATCGACCCGGCGAACGATCTGTGCGTCCTGCCGTATTCATCGGGCACCACCGGCTTGCCGAAGGGCGTGATGCTGACGCATCGCAACCTCGTCGCGCAGCTCAATCAAATCGACTCGATCGAAAGCGTCGCAACGCCCGCGCTGCTCGGCGTGCTGCCGTTCTTCCACATCTACGGCATGGTGATCCTGGTAATGCACGGGCTGATGCGCGGTTCGACGATCGTCACCATGCCCAAGTTCGAATTCGAACCGTTCCTGAAAGTGCTCCAGGACTGGCCGATCGTCACGGCGCATATCGTGCCGCCGATCGTGGTGGGGCTCGGCAAGCATCCGGCGGTGGACCACTACAAGTTCCCGCACTTGAAGTTCCTGTTCTCCGGTGCCGCACCGCTCGGACCCGAGCTGACCGACGCCGTCGAGAAGCGACTGGGCGTGAAGATCCGCCAGGGCTACGGCATGACCGAAGCCAGTCCTGCCACGCACTACACCGTCGCGGGAACCGAGCGCTCGGGCACAGCAGGCCGACTGATGCCAAGCATCGAGATGCGGGTGATCAGTCCCGAAACAGGCCAGGACGTTCCAAGCGGCACGCCGGGTGAAGTGTGGGTGCGCGGACCAAACGTAATGAAGGGGTACTTGAACAATCCCGACGCCACCGCGCGCACCGTTGACGCCGACGGTTGGCTGCACACGGGCGACATCGGCATCGCCGACGACGAGGGCTATCTCACCGTTGTCGATCGCCTGAAGGAGCTGATCAAGGTCAAGGCCTTCCAGGTCGCGCCCGCGGAGCTCGAGTCGTTACTCCTCAAGCATCCGAAGATTGCTGACGTCGCCGTGATCCCGGTCGCCGACGAACACAGCGGCGAGGTGCCCAAGGCGATCGTCGTGATGCGCGAGCCGCTCACCGCGGAAGAGGTGATCGAGTACCTCAAGCCGAAAGTCGCGCACTACAAGTGCGTCAAGCACGTGGCGTTTGTCGAGGCGATTCCCAAGTCGCCGTCAGGCAAGATCCTTCGCCGCGTGCTGGTCGAGAAGGAGCGAACCGCCGCTCGTTCTTGAGCACGTACGCCGGTGCTGAGCGCGTGCGGTAACGAAGTGCCGGAGGGGGACAGATGTCAGTTTTCAGTAACACGGCGCGGGAAGCACCCGAAGTCAGGGCGCAGTACGCCAAAGCGGTGCTTGGCCTGGTGGCCGATCGAAACCCGATCGACATTCTGCGCGAAACGCCGGGTGCGGTGGCGCGCGCGGTGGCGACGTTGACCCCGCAGCAGCTCAAGTCACCGGAGGCGCCTGGCAAGTGGTCGGTCGCCAGCGTGCTTCGCCATCTCGCGGACACCGACGTCGTCTGGGGGTGGCGAATGCGCCTGATCCTCGCGCAGGATCGGCCGTCAATCACCGGCTTCGATCAGGACCTGTGGGCCGAGCGGCTCGACTACGCCAACGCCGATCCGAACGAGTCGCTCGAGGTGTTCGCCGTGCTGCGACGCGACAACCTGCGGCTGATCGAACGCGCGACCGCCGATGACTTGAATCGTGTCGGCGTGCACGCCGAACGCGGTGAAGAAAGCGCCGGCTACATGGTTCGTCTCTACGCGGGGCACGACCTCGCGCACCTCGCACAGATCGAGCGAATTACCAAGTCGATTAGCTGAGCGCCCTGCTCGTAGACTGGGTGGGTCGATGCATGAATACGACCTGATCATCACGCTTACGGCCGGGCTTGGTGGCGCACTGCTGCTGGGCTACATCACGCAGCGGCTGGGCCTGTCGCCGATCGTCGGATACCTGCTCGCCGGCACGCTGGTTGGTCCCAACACGCCCGGCGTGGTCGTCGATTCAGGCATCGCCGAGCAGTTAGCGGAACTCGGCGTCATCCTGCTGATGTTCGGTGTCGGCCTGCAGTTTCATCTCGAAGAGTTGCTCGCCGTTCGTCGCGTCGCCATTCCTGGCGCCATCACGCAAAGCGCGGTTGCGACCTTGCTTGGCGCGTTGCTGGCGCGCGCACTCGGCTGGGACTGGTCCGCCGGCGTCATCTTCGGCGTCGCGTTGTCGGTCGCAAGCACGGTGGTGCTGATCCGCGTCCTGGCGGATCACAACGCCCTACACACGCAGGCCGGGCACATCGCAGTCGGCTGGCTGGTGGTCGAGGATCTCTTCACCGTCCTCGCCCTGGTGTTGTTGCCGGCGATCCTTGGGCCCAACACGGCAGAGCAGTCGCTGCTGGGCGCCATCGTGTGGACCGCACTCACGGTCTCCGCGCTGATTGTGTTCACGGCGATCGTCGGCGTCCGCGTCATTCCGCGAATTCTCGATCACGTCGCCGCAACGCGCTCCCGCGAACTGTTCACGCTGGCGGTGCTCGCCATCGCCCTCGGCATCGCGGTCGGCTCCGCAAAAGTCTTCGGCGTGTCGATGGCGCTCGGCGCCTTCCTGGCCGGCATGGTGGTGGGGCGCTCGGATTACAGCTTGCGTGCCGCGTCGGACGCGTTGCCGATGCGTGACGCCTTCGCGGTCTTGTTCTTTGTGTCGGTCGGCATGTTGCTGGATCCGGCTTCCCTGCTCGATTCACCCGGCCTCTTCTCCGGCGCGCTGCTCATCATCCTGGTGGGCAAACCCCTGTCGGCATTTCTCATCACGTGGCTGATGCGCTATCCGCTCAAGGTGGGACTGAAGGTCGCGGTGGCGCTGGCGCAGATCGGCGAGTTCTCGTTCATCCTCTCGACGTTGGGTCGCGAACTCGGACTGCTCACCCCCGAAGCCGGCAACACGCTGGTCGCGGCTTCGATTGTGTCCATTGTGTTGAACCCGCTCGCCTTCCGCGCGATCGACCCGGTCAGCGCGTGGATCGGCCGGCAGCCCTGGCTGGCGTGGCTCGATCGTTCCGCAAAGCTCGACGCCAGTGAAACCGGCCCGGCACGATCGATGGACGCGCAGCACCGCGCGATCCTGATCGGCTACGGCCCGACCGGTCGTACCGTCTCGCGCCTGTTGAAGGAAAACGGCATCGAGCCGACGATCATCGAGTTCAACATCGATACCGTCCGCGCGCTTCGCGAAGAAGGCATCGATGCGGTCTACGGTGATGCCACGCACCCCGATACGCTGAGCCAGGCGCGCGTCGCCTCCGCCGCAAACCTGATCCTCACGTCGGCCGGCATGGCCAACAGCTCGGAGACAATTCGGGCGGCACGCCAACAGAATCCCGGAATTCGTGTGCTCGGCCGCGTGTCGTACCTGCGCGACCTGCCATCTCTGAAACAGGCCGGCGCCGATTCGGTCTACACGGGTGAAGGCGAAGTGGCGCTGGCGTTTGTGGAAGATCTGCTCGCGCGTCTTGGCGCGACGCCGGAGCAGATTGACCGGGAGCGCGCGCGAGCGCACGACGAATTGTCGAATCCACCTGCGCAGGGCTGACGGCGGTCAGCTTTGCGCGGGCGCCGTAATCGCCTTTACGGCCTGGGCCACTTCGGTCGTGCGAGAGACCAGCAACACCGTCGTCCCGGCCTGCACCACAGACGATCCGCGTGGTGCTTCGACGCTGCCGTCCGCCTGGTACACGGCCGCAAACACGCACGATCGCGGAAAGTTCGGCTGCGCCGCCAGCGACATGATCGTCTGCCCGGCCGCTGCGCTTCCTGCCGGCACCGTGATCTCGAACGCGATCGCACTGCCGTCACCCAGCAGCATCGCGTGGCGGATCGCATCGTGCTCAATCGCCGTTGCCACCGACCCGGTGATCATGTCGGTCTCGGACAGCACCCGATAAATGCCCGCGGCCGCGTAGACAGGCCGGTAGGCGTTATCGCGCATGCGCACCATCACGCGCTCAACACCGGATGACTTTGCAAGCAAAGCCACCGCGAGGTTGTCGGCATCGCGGCGCAGCATCGCCACCACCACGTCGCTCTGCGACACGTCCGCCTCATCGAGCACGGCCGCGACCGTGGCATCGCCCGCAAGTGTGACCAGCCCCAGCTGTTCCGACGCCCGGCGCACCACGCTCTCGTCGTTGTCGATGATGGTGACGGCATGACCGATGCGGGTCAGGTGCGTGGCCACCTCGAGTCCGGCACGTCCGGCTCCGACGATCACGATTCTCATGACTCCTCTTTCACTGGCGGGCGATGCTGGAGGACGGCGGCCTCCAGGATCTCCTTGTCGAGTTCCGCGACACTCAACGCGGCGGTGCGTTCGGTGATCAATCCCCGGCGGGACGCCTCGAGAATGGCCGCCTTGCGGGCCGCCAGCACGCTGGGCCGGGCCACCGAGGCGTGCGGATCATCGCCAAAGCGGCGCAGGATCTTCTCAGCTTCGATGATGTCCCGCTGGAACGCGGCCCATTGCTCGGCGTGCTCGTGCCGGGAAATCAGGCCGGCCGTCAACAGGCTGTCGAGTTCGGTTTGCCCGCGGCGCGCGCTGATCAGCACCGCGCGGCGTTCATCGGCCTCTACGTCGCCGGCACTTTGGGCAACGCCGAGCCACGTCAGGAATCGTCCGAAGGGCAGCGCCTGCGTGACCAGCGTCACCAACGTGACGCCGAACACGATGGCGATCAGTCGGTCGCGATACGCAATCTCGGCGGGCAATGCGAGCACTGCCGCCATCGACAACGCACCCTTGATGTTGCCGAACACCATGACGTGCTGCCACCGGTACGGCACACCGTCGCCGGCAATGCGCAACACACCGAAGCAACCGTACACCGCCACCGCGCGTCCGAGGTGGAGCGCGATGACCGCCAGCATGATCGGCACCGCTTCCTGCATCAGGCTGCTCGACTGCAACTGCATGCCGACCAGGAGGAACAGCCACACGTTGATCAGGAATGCCGCGAACTCCCAGAAGCTGTGCAGCGCCAGCACGCGCGATGGTTCCAGCCTGGCCCGCATCTCCCGTCCGACCAGCACGCCGGCGACAACCACGGCGATCACCGCCGAGCCGTGCAGCATTTCGGTGACCAGGGACGTGCCAAACACGGTCACGATCGATGACAACAGCGCCGTCAGGTCATCGGGCGCGTTGCGCATGACGGTGGCGCCAAGCGTGCCAAACGCCGCGCCGATCAGCAGGCCGGTGATGATCGACATCAACAGCATCCGGCCGATCTGCGCCGGATCGGCGTAGCCCTGCAGGACCACCGTCGCCGTCACGCTGACCAGCACAAGCGCGGTGCCGTCGTTGAACAGGCTCTCGCCCTCCATGATCGCGGCGAGCCGATGCGGAACGCGCACGCTGCGAAATGCAAGGAGCACGCTGACCGTGTCCGTGATCGCGAGCACCGCACCAAGCAGCAACGCGATTGGAAACGGCAGGCCGATTTCCCAGGACGCAATCGCCGCCGTTGCCAGCAACGACAAGGCCACGCCGGGCAGCGCCAGCGTAAGGATCGGCCGCGCCGCCATCCGCATGCTCACGTCGTCTGCGGACATCGCGCCCTGGAACACGAGAATGGGCAGGAACACGAGGAGCACCAACGAAGGCTCCATCGGCGTGTCCGGCAACATGTTCAGGATGACCAGGAACAGGCCGACGACCACGAGAGCGACGTTGTATGGGACCTTGATCCGACGTGCGACGATCGCCACCGCGGACCCGGTGGCGAGAACGAGCAGGAGCTGTTCGAGGTATTCGAGCATCAGCCGGGACGATCATCCCACGCACCGCCTTCAGGCCAAAACGATCGTCGTCGCGGTCGCGCAACCGTATTGGTTTCAACAAGTTGCAGGGATGTCGATTCGGGGGCGCATCGTTCGACGTGTAGGCAGGAGAACAACTGTGGAAAAGGTCATTTCAAAGGACGGCACCCCGATCGCCGTCGATCGCTTTGGGAGCGGACCGGCGCTCATCCTCGTTGACGGCGCGATGTGCTCGCGCGGGTTCGGCCCCATGCCGGCCCTGGCGAAGGACCTCGCGTCACAGTTCACCGTGTATCACTACGACCGGCGCGGCCGCGGCGACAGTGGGAACGCCGGCCTCTATGAGGTGCAGCGCGAGATCGATGACCTCGCGGCGATCGTGCGGTACGCAGGCGGCACTGCCATGGTGTTTGGCATCTCGTCAGGCGCCGCGCTCGCCGCTGAAGCCGCGCGCGTCGTGCCCGGCATCCGCCGGCTGGCGCTGTATGAGGCGCCCTATGTGATCGACCACACTCACGAGCCGCTGCCACCGACGTTCATCGCCGACACCAAGTCCCTGGTGGCCAACAACCGGCGGTCGGAGGCCGTGAAGAAGTTCATGCGTTACGTGGGCACGCCGTCCTTCATGGTGCTGATCATGCCGCTGCTGCCGTTCTGGAAGAAGCTCACGGCCATCGCGCATACGCTGCCGAACGACCTCGAAATCATCGCTCCGCATCACAACGGCCATCCGTTCCCTGAAGGCAAGTGGTCGTCGGTGACGGTCCCGACCCTGGTCATGGCCGGCGGGAAAAGCCCGGCGTACATGCAGAACGCCATGAAAGCGTGGGCGAAAGCGCTTCCCAACGCCGAACACCAGACGCTCGACGGTCAGACCCATATGGTCAAGCAAACCGTGCTCGCGCCTGCACTCATTGATTTCTTCGCCCTTGCGCCGGCATCAACCGCCGCCAAAGAATTAGCCCTCCAACGCTGAATAGGTACCTGTATGGGACTGATGACCGACATTCGCTACGCGCTTCGATCCCTCGCTCGCGCGAGGGGACTCGCCATCACCGTCATCCTGACGCTGGCGCTGGGCATCGGCGCCAACGCGGCGATCTTCAGCGTCGTCCGCGGGGTGTTGCTTGCACCTCTTGTCAACGACGATGAGGAGCATCTGCTGTATATCCGGCAGAGTGCGTCCGGCCGTGGCGCCAGCGAGAACGCCAACTTCTCCGTGCCCGAGATCAACGACCTCAAGGCGGGCCTGAAGACCATCACGCAACTGGGTGACTTCTCGACCATCGACTTTACGCTGACCGGCCTCGGCGAGCCCCGCGTCGTTCGCGCCGGCGTGGTGAGCGGTTCGTTCTTCCCGGTGATGGGCCTGCAACCGATTCGCGGCCGCTTGATCGACGCAACCGACGATGGGCAGGCGGCCGCGAGCGTGACGGTATTGACACATCGCTTCTGGACCGAGTCGCTGAACAGCGACGAGAGCCTGCTTGGCAAGCAGATCAAGCTGGGCGACCGCGCCTCCACCATCATCGGCGTGCTCGAACCGTCCGTTCCCTATCCCTCGGAAACGCAGCTGATTGCCAACGTGGTGACCAGCTCGCATCACATGTCCGCCACCATGCAGGACGGCCGCGTCCATCGCATGACCGAACTGTTCGGCCGGCTGGCGCCAGGCGCGAGCATCGGCCAGGCCGTCGCCGAACTGCGCACGATCCACAGCGGCATGCTGACGAAGTATCGCGAGGCGTATCCGACGCGTGACGACTTCCGCATCAACGCGGTGCCGCTGCGCGACCAGATTACCTCGCCGGCCCGCACCATCCTGCTGGTGCTGCTTGCCGCGTCCGGACTGATCTTCGTCATCGCGTGCTCGAACGTCGCCAACCTGATCCTCGCGCGTTCGGTGCGGCGTGAAGGCGAGCTGGCCATCCGCGCGGCCCTTGGAGCGAGCACCAGCGCCTTGCGGCGCACGCTGCTCGCCGAGAGCGTGCTGCTATGCACGGCTGGCGCTGCGCTCGGCGTGCTGATCGCGCGGCCGATGCTGTCGGTGATCGCGCGTTACGCATCGCGCTACTCGGTGCGGGCGCTCGATCTCACGGTGGATAGCACATTGATGTGGGTGGGCGTTGGCCTGGCCCTGGTGTCTTCCGTATTACTGGCTTTCGTGCCTCGGCTCCCCTCTGCTGAATCTTCCCAGGGCCTGGGGCTGTCGAGTGGCAGCGTTCGCATCACGACGGGCACCAATCGTCGGCTCCGTTTGTTTGCGGTGACGCAGATCGCGGCGTCGTTCGTATTGCTGGCCGGCGCCGGCGCGTTGTTGACGACCCTGATCGCACTGCAGAACACCAACACTGGCGTGAACCTGCGCAATGTCCTGGCCGTCCACGTGCCGCTGAATTTCGAGCGGCCGCCAGAGCAGACTTTGCCGCTCTATCGCGAAGCGCTCCGTAAGATCGGCGAACTGCCGGGCGTGGAGCAAGTGGCAATCGGCACGATCGTGCCGTGGCGCGAGGCCGGTGCGTTCTTCGATGCCCAGTTCACTGCGGAGGGCTACGCGAAGGTTGACGGCGAGGACGATCCGCGCGCGAGCTTCCGCACCGTGTCGCCCGGCTTCTTCAAGTCGCTCGGTGTGCCGATCATCGCCGGGCGTGATTTCAATGCGGACGATCGCGCCGACAGCGAGAAGGTCGTGATCATCAGTGAGAGCGTGGCGCGCCGCATGTTCAACAGCCAGGACGCGGTGAATCGCAAGTTGATGTGGACTGATCCGGTGATGAAGTTCATCGGCATCTCCACCGGCGGACGCCGCATCGTCGGCATCGCCGCGGATCTGGATGACGAGAACATCGTGCCGGGACCGAAGCTGACGGTCTACCACCCGATGGAGCAGGAGTTCGGTGGTGGTCGGTTGTTTGTGCACGCCAAGGTCGATCCGTACTCGCTCGTCACGCCGATCACGAAGATCATTCGCGATATCTCGGCCGATCAACCCGTCGAGCGCGCGGCGACGCTCGAGGATGTGCGCGCCGAGGTGCTGGCGCCGAATCGCCTGAACACGCTCGTGTTTGGCGGCTTCGCACTGGTGGCACTGACGATCGCTGTCGTCGGAGTGGCCGGCGTGCTCGCGTTCTCCGTCAGCGCACGCATGCGCGAGTTCGGCGTGCGGCTCGCGATTGGTTCGACGCCGTCGAGCCTGCTGACGAAGATCATCGGTGAAGGCGCCGTGATCGCTGCGGCCGGTATCGTGACGGGCGTCATCGGTGGTCTCGTGCTGTTGCGATTCGCCGGCGGCTTTGTCGGCAATATCGAGGTGCCCGGCGTCCTGCCCCTTGCCGGCGCTGCCGCGGTGTTGATTGGTGCGGCGGTTGTAGCCTCATTGATGCCCGCGACCCGCGCCTCCCGGGTCGATGTCATGGACGCGCTCCGGTCCGAATAGTCCGTTTCTGCGTTTCTGACACCTGACCCCAAACATCGCATTTTGAACGTTTGGGGTCAGGTCCCAACCGGCGTTTCACCTCAGTCAGTTGTGTCTCGCTATGGCAGGTATTGGCAGCATTCTTTCGCAAACGATGCACCTTGCTGCGCTGATTGGCGTCGCCGTGCTCTTCACCGGCTTGACCGTACGGCGCGTGCAGCACGTCGGCTAGCTCATCCGAAAACACGCGGAAAATAAGAGCCACACAGTCGCGATCTTACGTATGATCGCGCGTCTTGTCCGAAGACCTCCGCGAGCAGCTCGCGCACCTCGAGCGGAAGAATGCCGAGCTCACCGCCGCCCTCGAACAGCTGCAGGCGAGGGAGGAACGATGGCGCACGATCGTCAGCACCGATCCGGAATGCGTCAAGACCATCTCACCGGACGGTTATCTGATCGAGATGAACCCGGCAGGTCTCGCGATGCTGTCGGCCTCCACCATCGAGCAGGTGCGCTCGAAACCCATTCTCGAATGGATCGCTCCGGAGCATCGTGCCGCCTTCACCGACCTTCATCAGCGCGTCCAGGCTGGACAGAGCGGCGATCTGGAGTTCGAGGTCATCGGCCTCGGCGGTACGCGGCGCTGGTTGCGCACGCAAGCGTGCCCGCTCCGTGACCGGACGGGCGCGATCACATCGACGCTCGGCATCAGCCGCGACATCACCGGGCAACGCGAGCTCGAGGCGCAGTTGCGCCAGTCACAGAAGATGGAGGCCATCGGCCAGCTTGCCGGCGGCATCGCACACGACTTCAACAACATCCTGACGGTAATCCAGGGCTTCGCGCTCACGCTGCTCGAGGGCGAGAGCGACCAGCGCGCTCGCGACTCGGCGACCCGCCACATCGTCGAAGCCGCGGAGCGGGCCGCCCGCCTCACGCGTCAGTTGCTCGCCTTCGGCCGGCGACAAGTGATGCACCCGCAGCACGTTGATCTCAACGAGCTCGTCACCAGTCTCGCCACCATGATCAGACGCGTGCTCGGCGAAGAGATCGACCTGCAAGTGCAGTTGTGGCCGGCGCCACTGTCGATCCACGCCGATCGCGGGCTGATCGACCAGGTCTTGATGAACCTGGTGATCAATGCCCGCGACTCGATGCCGGCCGGGGGTGTCATCCGCATCGAGACCCATACGCAGACCTCACCACAGGATGCCTCGGCGATCGTGCGCGTGATCGACCAGGGCACCGGCATCCCTGACGATCACCTGCCCCGGATCTTCGATCCGTTCTTCACCACCAAGGAGGCAGGCAAGGGATCGGGACTCGGGCTTGCCACGGCCTTCGGCATCGTGGCGCAGCACGGCGGCCGCATCCAGGTCACGAGCCGGCTTGGCCGCGGGAGCACGTTTGAGGTTTCGTTGCCCATCTCAGCGGCGTTCGAATCGAAGCCGGAGCCGGCGGCCGCGCCGTTGCCCGATCCACGCGGCGGCACCGAGACAATCCTGCTGGTTGAAGATGAAGACGCCGTCCGCGCGTTGACCAGGCGCGTGATGGAGCGCGCCGGCTACACCGTCATTGAAGCCGCCAGCGGCGCCGACGGTTTGCGCGCGTGGAATCAAGCCGGCGGACAGATCGACATCCTGCTGACCGACGTGGTGATGCCCAACGGCATGAGCGGCCGCGAACTCGCCGATCGGCTGCTGACGGCGCGACCGAATCTGCGCGTCGTGTTTACCAGCGGCTACAGCCCTGACATCGCCGGGCGTGAGCTGCACTTGAAGGAGCGCCAGTCGTTCCTGCAGAAGCCGGCGACGCCGAAGGACATGCTCGCTGCGATTCGTCGCAGCCTCGATCGTTGACCCCTACCGGATGATCAGCGAGTCCTCATCCGGCACGTCGGCCAGCGCCACCTTCAAGTTGCCCGGGTTCGTGGCATAAAGCAGCGCGGTCGAGATGGAGATCGTTCCGGCGCGCACGAGCTTTTCGAGCTCGCCGTCGAAGTACTGCATGCCGTCAAGACCGCCGTCGCGCATCGCATCGATCAGCGACTTGCCCTCCTTCTCGCCGTTCTCGATGTACTCACGCGTACGCATCGTCGCCTTCAACATCTCGATGATGGCCAGGCGGCCGCCTTCCTTCTTCGGCAGCAGGCGCTGCGAAATGAAATAGCGGAACGATGCGGCGAGCCGGCCACGCACGGCCTGCTGGTCGGACACTTCGAATGTCCCGACGATGCGTTCGACGGTTTTGGAGGCGTCGATCGTATGAAGCGTGGAGAACACCAGGTGGCCCGTCTCCGCCGCGGTCAGCGCAATCTCGATGGTTTCGCGATCGCGCATTTCGCCCACCAGGATCACTTTCGGAGCCTGGCGAAGCGCCGCGCGGAGCGCGAGCGCGAACGTCGGCGTGTCGGTGTGCAGCTCGCGCTGGTGGACCGTGCCCTTCTTGTGCTGGTGCAGGAACTCGATCGGATCTTCGATGGTGAGAATGTGGTCGGCGCGATTGGTGTTGATCAGGTCGATGATCGCGGCCAGCGTCGACGACTTGCCGGAACCGGTCGGTCCAGTCACGAGCACGATGCCGTTTTTCAGGGTCGCGCAATCAGCGATCGCCGCCGGCAGACCCAGTTCCTCGATCGACGGGATGCGCTGCGCGATCATGCGCATGACAATCGCAAACGTGCCGCGTTGACGGAACACGTTGACGCGGAAACGGCAGCGATCGGGAAGGGCGTACGACAAGTCCGTCGAACCGGTGTCGTACAGAGTGCGCAGATAGGTCTCGTGGTCGCGGATCAGATCGCGCGCAATGCCCGCAGTGTCTTCAGGGCGCAGCGCAGGCAGCTCGGCAACCGGCACAGGCACCAGTTCGCCAAAGCGCTCGACCTGCGGCGGACGGCCGGGAGAAAACACCAGGTCGCTGATACCGCTTCCCGAATCCAGCATCTGCTGAATCAACACCGGCGTCGCAATCACGCGCGCGTCGGACGTACCGAACAGCGTCGCGTTCAGCTCGGGCACCGTCAGTCCGTCAATTTTGCTCATAGCGGGACGGTAGATTACCACCCCGCCATATGACACTAACGTCTAACGTGTCACGAGGGGATCGAGAGTTGCTGATAGTCGAGTCACTCGATCGGCGGGCACTTGCACCACTCGTGTGAATCGCTTGAATCCATCACGCTGAATCCACACCAGGTGCGAACCCGCTTTCAGATTTGTCAGTCGCACGGGGGTATGACCCGCTGGTCGACGGTTGATGAAGACCTCAGCGTCGGGCGACGCGTCGATAGAGAGCGTGCCGATGTAGTCCACCCGTGGCGGCCCTTCATGCGACGGCGTGTCTCGCGCCGGCAGTCTGTGAACAGGCGCCGTCTCAACCACTTGGGCGGCCACCTTCGTAAGCGCTGGCTCCCCGGGGGGCGGCGCTGGCGGCGGCGCGGCGGTGTCGGACGAGGCCGCTACTGGTGTCTCGATGGGTGGTGCCGTGACCGGAGTCAGATTCATCGGGTAGAACCAGAACCACACCGCCGCAGCGGCGCCGGCAAGCGTGGCCACGGCCTCCGTCAGTGGCGTGCGCTGAACGCGACTGCGATTTGCTGGTGCCGTGTTGTTCCGCGTGGCCGCGACTAATGTCGCCGCGTCGGACGTCAGCAACCTGATCTGTCGCGACATTCGATCCGTCGAATGCTCGAGTCGCTCGATGCGTTTGATCAAGGCCTCGATGCGATCGGGCTCGACCTCCTTGATCTCCGGCGGCGGCGCAACTGCTTCAACGGCAGCAGCTTCCTGTTTCAAGTGCTCAATCGCGAACTCGAGCAGCGGATCTTGATCCGATTGCTTACTGGATTCTTGCTGGGCCACGACGGACCTCCCGGGGTTCCGCGAGGCTGCCAATCACGTGCCATTCGCGGATGGAGACGTCGCTATTCAGTATTCGATGACGGGCTCGAGCGGCTCGAGGTCGGCGGACACCCGGGTTACGCGCTCAGCCGGAACGGTCACGACCCGAGTCCAGCGGCGGAAGCCCTCGCGCTCGATCCACACGAGGTGCGCGCCGGCCTTGAGGTTCCGAACGCGGACCGGGGCGATGCCGATCTCACGCCGATTCACGAACACCCGCGCGCCGGGACGATCGGCTGCGATCGACAGGGTGCCCTTGTAGATCGTCGGCTTCACAAGCGGCGTCATCGGCGGATCAGTTGCGATGTCGACCGTCGGAGGCGGCGTGGGCATCGGGCGCGTGGCCACGACGCGTGGCGCATTGGAAGCTGCGCGCGACGCTGCCTGCGCGGAAGGATCCGGCCGCGGCCCCATGATCAATTGCCACGAGAGAAGGCCGGTGGCCAACAGCACAACGATCGCCGCGGGAGCGGGCGAAGGGCGGACCGGCGGGGCGGGCGCGAAACGACGGGGTGCCTCTGTCGCGTGACGCGACGTGGGTTCAGCCTGGATTTCGCGGAGGGCGCTGACGAGGGTCGCGAGCTCGAGTTTTAAGGACGCAACCTCGGTCGTCAGGCGTTCGACGGCCGCCTCGAGCCGCTGGCCGCGGTTATCTGCGTCGTTGAATTGTTCGTGCACCGGCTCCCCCGCAATTTGGCGCATCAACGCGTACCTGCGGTCGACTCTTTACGGTCGACAGCAGGTGCGTCCGGGGGGACGACTCGATTGTAGCTGACTAAGCCGATTTCTTTTCGGCGGCCTGCTTCATCTCGTTCTGGCCGCGGTAAATCGAACACCATTGCTTGTGGTCTGCCACCGGCATGCCACATTCAACGCAGACCTGCACGCGCTGCTTTGTCTGTTCCGACTTCCCCAGCAATCGATTCAGAAACGACATCAAACCTCCGCCTTTGCTTTTGTTGATACGTTTGACGACCGCCGGGGGTTCACGGTTGGCCGCAGATGACGCAGATAGCGCGGATTCTGCATTTACTTGATCTGTGCCATCGGTGCCATCTGCGGCCCTGGACCATGGAACCAACCTAGTTCCCTCTGTGGCCCGTCTAAGCCCTCGTGACGCTGCCCACCAACGATTTCAAGCTGGCCATCCGCGGCCTCTTCCGGAACCCGCTGTTTTCGATCGTCGCGATCATGTCGCTGGCGCTCGGTATCGGGGCCAACACGGCGATCTTCACGTTGATCGACCAGATCCTGCTCCGAAAGCTCCCGGTCAAGAACCCGGATGAGCTGGTGATGCTGTATCAGTCGGGGCCGCACAGCGGCAGCAACATGGGCTCGCGCATGCACTCCTACCCGATCTACCAGGAGTACCAGAAGCGTGCGGAGCCGTTGGCCGAAGTGCTGGCCCGCCGCCTTGCGGACGCCTCGGTGGCGGTGGACAACCAGACCGAGCGCATCGACATTGAAATGGTGTCGGGCAACTTCTTCTCCATGCTCGGCGTGACGCCCGCCGCCGGCCGCGTCTTCAATTCGCAGGAAGACGACCAGACGTACTCCGGCCATCCCGTCGTGGTCATCAGCTACGACTACTGGACGCGTCGCTTCAACAACGATCAATCCGCGATCGGAAAGAAGATCCTCGTCAACAACTACCCCATGACCATCGTCGGGGTGTCGGCGCGAGGGTTTGCCGGCATCGATCCGGCGCGTTCGCCACAAATGCGCGTGCCGATCCTGATGAAGCCGGTGATCGTCCCGGAATGGGAGTGGGTCAAGATGAGCGACGAGCGCACCCGGTGGGTGCAGGTCTTCGCGCGTCTCAAGCCCGGCGTGACCGTTGAGGCCGCGCAGGGTCCTCTGCAGGGACTGTTCACGCAGATCCGCCAGCACGAAATGACGCTGCCCGGCGCGAAGAACTGGACGCCGTTCCTTCGCGAGCGCTTCATGCAGGGCAAGCTGAATATCGAGAAGGCCGACATCGGCTACTCGCCGCTTCGCAATGACTTCTCCACCGCCCTGATGGTGCTGATGGCCATGGTCGGCCTGGTGTTGCTGATCGCCTGCGCCAACGTGGCCAACCTGTTGATCGCTCGCGGCTTCATGCGTCAGCGGGAGTTTGCGGTGCGCTTGTCGATCGGCGCGACGCGCGGTCAGTTGATCCGCCAGCTGCTCACCGAAAGCGTGCTGCTGTCGCTGATCGGCGGCGCCATCGGCGTGGCGTTGTCGGTAGCGCTGACGCAGGGGCTGATCGCACTGATCCCGCAGCAACAGCCGCTGTTGATCCAGCCGACGCCGGATCTGCGCATCCTGACGTTCACCTTCTCGCTGACCCTGCTGACCGGCGTGGTGTTCGGTCTGCTGCCTGCCCTGCGTGCGAGCAAGCCAGATCAGTGGGCCACCTTGAAGGACGCCGCTGGGGCCGTTGCCGGAACCGGCGGATCGCTATTCCTGCGCAAGGGGCTCGTCGCCGCGCAGGTCGCGCTCAGCTTCCTGCTGCTGTTCGGCGCGGGCCTGTTCGTTCGCAGCCTCCAGAATCTGCAAACCACGGACACGGGGTTGAAGATGGAGAACCTGCTGACGTTTCGCCTGTCGCCAGCCTTGAGCGGCTACGACGTCCCGCGCACGGTGAACTTCTACAACGAGCTGCTCGAGCGCTTACGCAGCACGCCTGGCATCACGTCCGCCAGCCACGCGGCGGTGGCGCTGCTGGCCGGCGATGAATGGGACAGCACCACATCGGTCGAAGGCCACCAGGCCAAGGACGGCGAAGACATGCAGGCCTTCATGAACGCCGTCTCTCCTGACTACTTCAAGACGATGGGGATTCAGCTGGTCGAAGGGCGTGACTTCACCCTGCGCGATGCGGTTGAGAACCCGAAGTTCGCGATCGTCAACCAGAAGTTCGCGCAGCACTTCTTCAAGGGCCAGAGCGCGGTGGGCCGGCACATCGGCCGCGGCCTTGGACCGGACACCAAGCTCGACATCGAAATCGTCGGCGTGGTGCAGGACTCGCTCTACGAAGGACCGCGCGAAGGCGTCCGCCGCCAGGTGTTCTGGCCCGGCTACGGCGGGAGCGCGACCTTCTACGTGCGGACCACCGAGGCTTCTTCGTCTGCCTTCAACGTGATTCGCAACGAAGTGAAGCGACTCGACGCGGGCATGCCTGTTTACGACGTCAAGACGGTGCAGGGTCAGCTCGATGAAACGCTGCTGACTGATCGCCTGATCGCACTGCTGTCAGCGGGGTTCGGGCTCCTGGCGACCGTTCTCGCGTCCATCGGCCTCTACGGCGTGATGGCGTTCATAGTCGCCCGCCGTCGCAAGGAACTCGGCCTGCGCCTCGCTCTCGGCGCGGAACCGTCCGGCGTCCTGTGGATCGTGATGCGAGAGGTGCTGATCCTGCTGACGATCGGCCTCGTCGTGGGCGTGCCAACGGCGATTGGCCTCGGCAGGTACGTGTCGTCGCAGTTGTATGGAATTCAGCCGAACGATCCGTGGATGGCGATCGGAACGGTGTTGCTGCTGACGATTGTCTCTGCAGCGGCCGGTCTGATCCCCGCAACGAGAGCAAGCCGCATCGACCCGATTCTCGCGCTGCGCTATGAGTAGGAAGTGAGAAGTAGGAAGTGAGAAGTGAGAAGTAGGAAGTGAGAACCACTTCTCACCTCTCACCTCTCACTTCCTACTTCTCACTTCTCACTTCTCACTTCTCACTTCTCACTTCCTACTCGTAATACCTGTCGACCTTGAACGCCCTGGTGCCCACCTGCACGCCGTCGATCATCACGTCGACGCTGTAGTCACCCGGTGGAAAGCCACCCGAGTTCTGCATGTGGAACTCGGTTGAGGCCGGACCGTCGAAAGACACCGGCTTGCTCGGCTCATCAATGATCTGGGTGCCGTACTTCCACCGCACCGCGATCGTTCCCTTGCCGCCGGCCTTGGTCTGCACCGACACGTAGATCGTTTCGTTCGGCTTGAACAGCGTGGTGATGCTCGCGATGCTGCGATCCTGGTTGAGCGATCGGCCGGTTTGAATGTTCGCCAGCTCCAGAGGCGCATTGTTGCAGGCCACCGTGATCGCAAGCACGATGACCGCCATGAGCATGCGAATCGACGTGTTCACTGCTTCTTCTCCTCGGCGAGACGCGCCTCGAGTCCCTTCATCGCGGTCGCAGCCAGCGCCTTGCATCCATGGTCAACGAACGGATCCGGCCCGGCGCCCTTCAGCTCCGCGCGCTTCTTCACCTTGCCATCGAGGTTGGTGGCCGAGGGATGCGTCGAGACCACGATGTCGCAGGGCAACTCGCCGACACGGGTGATGCTGCGACGCATTTGCGCCACCAGTTCCGGTCGATCGGTGAACCGGAACCCGGGCGCGGACACCGCGGAAATGCTGTCGGCGTAGACCATGTTCAGGCAGCGTGGCCCTTCGCACGTCTGCCAGGTCCACGTCGTGCTGCCGGGCGTGTGGCCGGGAGTGAAATTCGGCGTGATGGCCAGGTTGCCGACCCGCTGCACATCGCCGTCTCGAATCACTTTGACGTCCTTGACCGGCGGGAACCCGTTGAACTCCTTGCCGAATCCGAACTGGGGATCGTCCGTGGTGTTCTCGCCGCGCCGAAGCGCGTCAGCACCCGAGCTGCTGGCGGCGACGGTCGCACCGCTTGCCCGCTGCAGCGCATGAATGCCGCCGGCATGGTCAAAATGGCCGTGCGAGTTCACGATTAACTTGACGTCCTGGAGCTTGAACCCCAGCTTGCGAATGTTGGCGTCGATCAGCGCCGCCGACTGCTCGAGTCCACCATCCAGCAGGATATGGCCGGCGTCGCCCACAACCAGGATGGCCGACAAACCATCGGTGCCAACGAAGTAGGTGTTGCCGAAGATTTTGAACGGTTCGCGTGGCTTGTTCCAAGTGTCACAGTCACTGCACTTGTGTGGCGGATCAGATTGGAACGACGAAGCCTGAGTTAGGGACGCAATAAGCACGAGGATGGCCGCGAGATAGGTCACGTCTTCTATTGTTGCATTTCTCGTTCCACGTTCTAGTCGCCAGAGGATGAGGTTGCGTCGATCTCGACAAGACCGACCATGACCGTTTTTGACCAGTCATCCGCTGCGAATCACGCTACGCTCGCCGCGTGGAACTCGATCGGCGGGTGTGCGACCGTGCGCGGAGGTCCCGCGACGCGCGCTTCGACGGCAAATTCTTCATAGCCGTCACGAGCACGCGTATTTATTGCCGTCCGATCTGCCCGGCGCGGTCTCCCAAGGACGAGAACATTCGCTACTACCCCACGGCGGCCGCCGCGCAAGCCGCCGGCTTTCGCCCGTGCCTGCGGTGCCGGCCTGAAGCCTCGCCGGGCACGCCCGCATGGCTCGGCACATCGGGTGTAGTGTCACGTGCCCTGCGGTTGATCACCGAAGGCGCGCTGGATCGTGACGGGGTCGAGGCCCTGGCGGACCGGCTGGGGCTGACCGCGCGTCATTTGCGACGGCTATTCGTGCAGCACCTCGGTGCCACGCCGATCGATGTGGCGCTCACCCGTCGCATCCATTTCGCGAAGAAACTTCTCGACGAGACGAGGCTGCCGATCGCGCAGGTCGCGTTTGCCGCAGGCTTCGGCAGCCTGCGACGGTTCAATGGTGAGATCCGGCGGACCTATTCGCGCACCCCGACTGACTTGCGAAAACTGTCCCGAGGGCGCGCATCCGACTCGGGCCACTATCATTTTCGGATCGCTTATCGCCCGCCGTACGACTGGAACGCGATGATGGCGTTCCTGGCGGCGCGAGCCACGCCGGGCGTCGAACATGTGGGTGAGGACCGCTACCAGCGCACCATCGCGGTCAACGGGAAGCACGGAACGATCGCGGTCACCCCATCGCGTCGAGATTCGACGCTCGAGCTCGACGTCAACATCGACGATCCGCGGGCTTTGCTGACCATCGTCGAGCGCGTGCGGCTGATGTTCGACATCGGTGCGGATCCGGCGGTGATCGGGCGTGAACTTGGCAGCGATCCTCTCCTGCGTCAACCGCTGGCCGCGCATCCAGGGATCAGGACGCCCGGGGCGTGGGATCCGTTCGAGCTGTCCGTGCGGGCGATCCTCGGTCAGCAGGTATCTGTCGCTGCAGCGACGACGATAGCCGGCCGGGTGGCGAGCCGATGGGGAACTCGGGTGGAGGGAGATCCGCTCCAGCGGCTCTTCCCGACGCCGGATCAACTTGCCGACGCGCCGCTCGAAGAGGCGGGCATCATCGCCACTCGCGCGTCCACGTTGCGCGCGTTGGCTTGCGCAGTTCGCGATGGCGCAGTGTGTTTCGACGGCATCACTACCGTGTCCTCGTTGCGGGCGATTCCAGGCATCGGTGACTGGACGGCGCAGTACATTGCCATGCGCGCCTTGAACGAACCGGACGCGTTCCCGACCGGCGACCTGGTACTGCGAAAAATGGCCGGCGGCTGCAGCGCCCGCGAGCTCGATCGACTGGCCGAACGGTTCCGGCCCTGGCGCTCGTACGCGGTGATGCTGCTCTGGCAGGCGGCCCGCAATCGCCATACCAGCGTGCGCCGCTAGGAAGTAAGATCTGCCACGTGCGCGTGGCAATCGTCGGCGGTCCTGGCGTCGGAAAAAGCACCCTGGTTCGCCAGCTTGCCGACCTCTATCACAACGGATCCTACGGAGAAGGTGAAAAGGGCGTGTGGGACCCACGTGTCCTCGAAGACATCGCCAACGGGGTCAATTCGGTCGGCGTGACCGAGTATTTCGCCCGTCTCTACGACGCGAACTACCGCGATGCGGCGCTGCACGACGGGCCGCGGCGCGTGATCTTTTTCGAAGGCGCGCGACTGACCCTCGAAGCGCACATGGCGGAGTACCCGCGCGAGGATCACCCGGCACTGCGCAAGGTGCTGGCGATCGGTGACGCCTGGAATCCGGACAAGACGATCGTCCTCACCTCGAGCACAGACACGATCGAGAAGCACATTCGCCAGCGCAATCGCGATCACGAAGGTGTCGAGAACATGGTGCGCCGCTTCCGCCTGATCGACGCGGAGTTCCGCCGCCTCGCCCCGACCTACCCGAACACGATCGTGATCGACCGCGACAGCAAGGAGTTCCACGAACGGTCAGGACTGCTGGAGATCATCCGAATCGCTGAGCTCCCGATGTTTGAGGAGATTTCCTACTACAGGCGATAGGTTCCGGCGGCTCAGGGGGACGGCGCTCTCGTCTTCCAAGCCCCTACGTCCATAGGCCCTACTGGCTCTTAGACTGCGCGAGCCCCTGTCTCGCCAGCTGCGACCCGGGCACCAGCCACAGCGCTTCGGCAAAGTACTTCGCTGCCAGCGCGCGATGTCCCGCATTCAGTTCCAGCACTCCAAGATTCTCGTAGGCCGTGCTGTCGTGCGCGTCGAACGACAGCGACTTCTTGAATGCGTCCCTGGCCGGGTCGAGCTGCCCCAGCTTGGTATATGCCGCGCCGATCAAATCGTAGGTGGGCGCGTAGTTGGGATCGAGCGTGATGGCGCGTTGCGCCGACGCAACTGCGCCAGTGGCGTCGCCGTGAAGAAACGCCGCCACGGCTGCGTAGTACTCGGTCGCGGCTCGTGCGGGCGAGATCGCCTTCAATTTCGACACCGTCCTGTCGAGCTGCACCGTGTCCGTGGCCTCCGCTTGCAGCGCCGCAACCTGTTCAAGCGCTGGTGCAGACTGCAGGTCCGCGTCGTCAAACACCGCCCGCGCTTCGTCGGCGCGGTTTTCGGCCGCCAGCAACCTGGAGCGCGTGACCCTGCTCGCGGCAGGCACGCGCGCCAGCGCATCACCGGCCTTCTTCAGAATCAGCGCGGTCCTGACCAATCCCTCCTCGGCCACCGTATCCCCGGCAGCCGCGGCACGAACGTAGTCCTCGTACGCCAACTGGAAGTGGTCCGCTCGTTCGAGCATCGCGGCGCGGTTCCGCCACTGGGACGCGGGGGCTTCGCTCTGCACCTGGGCCCGCGCGCGCAGGGCGTCGCCATTCTTGCCGGCATTGCGGTTGTGCAGCTCACGTGGGGCCGTGAATTCGAGCGTGATCCGATCGTCGACGAAGATCGGCGCCTCGCCTGCGTAGGCGCGCAAAGAGGCCGCTCCGGCTACGAACAGTGACTCGATCGAAAACGGATCGACCACTCCAAGTGACGCCAGGTCACGAGCCACGTCAGGGCGCTTCATGTGCGTCGCGATCTTCGAGCCTGCATCTTGAAGAGGTTCCTGGGCCGCGACCAACAGCACGTCGTCACTGCCCACCAGCCACACGGTGCCGTTGGGAAACACGTCAAGAAACGTCGCCAGGATCGACTTCAAGTCCGGCTCGCTGATGTTGTAGGCGTTTGCCCACTGGCAGAAGATGCCGCCCGCGTTAAGCCGATCACGCGCGCTCGAGAAGAATTCCCGCGTGAACAAGGACGACACACCGGCAATCCACGGATTCGACGGCTCCGATACGATGACGTCGTACTTCCGGTCGGTCAACGCCAGGTGCGAGCGTCCGTCGCCGACAATCAGGTTGGTGCGCGGGTTGGCCAGCGCATCGAGGTTTTCGGTCTTGAAGAACGCGGACGCCTTCACGACCTCCGGCGAGATCTCGATCACGTCCGCACGGGCGATCGGGTGCGTCAGCACCGCGCCGGCCGTCATGCCGCTGCCAAGGCCAATGATGAAGACGTCCTTCGGATCGTCGTGCAGCAGCAGCGGCAGATGGGCGATCAGCTTCTGCGTCAACATGTCGCCGCGGTTCGACGCATCCGTCTTGCCGTCAACGGCCAGGGTGGTGGTGCCGGTCAGCTTCTTGACCGTTACCGTCGCCGCTGCCCCCTCCTCGTAGAAGAGGAGCTCGCCGGCCTTGAGCTGTGTCTCGAGATCAAGATCCTTTGGGACATATGGCGCGTACATATAGGCGCCTGATGCGAGCAGCTCGCGATCCCATTGCGGACTGGTCAGAACCAGGACGGCGGCAATGCCGGCCGTGGCCAGCCCTGTAATCTGCGATCGGCGCGGTAACCCGCCACGGATGGCCAGGATCAGCACGCATGCGATCAAGCTGCCGCTGGCGATCCACAAGGTCACGCGAATCCCAAAGACCGGAATGAACAGAAATCCGGCTGCGAGCGATCCTGCGACGGAACCGGTCGTGTTCACGGCGTAGACCACTCCGAAGCGGCCAGCGGCCGACTTGGAACGATCGTCCGCCAGCGCCAATGCGAGAGGGAACGCCGCGCCGAGGCACGCTGACGTCGGCAGGATCAATCCCATCGTCAGCAGTACGCCGCGAGCCAGCAGCTGATCGAAGTCCGCGAGTTCTGCGACATACCTCGCCACCATCATCGGAATCCGGGTGCCGGCAATCGAGTACGTCCAGCCGGCCGTCACCGCGGCGAGGGACAAGGTCATGCCGAGCATGCCCGCCGCGTTCGCACCGCGTCGAGACACGAGCCAGGTTCCAAGGCCGGAGCCGATTGCCACGCCGGCAATGACCGCGGCCAGCGTCGCCGCAAATGCATACGTCGTCGGTCCGAGGATCAGCGAAAGGATCCGCGTCCATGCGATCTCATGCACGAGCGCTGCGAAGCCGGAGATCCCGAGAATGGCAACGACCAGCCAGGGTGGGACTGCTGCTGTAAGCCTGCCCTGAGCGACGCGAGCGAGCGGTTCACGCGCGGTCGCGGAGTCGAAGGACGGTTCGAAGCGGAGTACCGCTCCGACACAAGCAGCAGCGATCAGCGTACCCGCCATCGCCACATACGAGGTGGCGCGCATCCCGATTGCCGGAATCAATACGAAGCCCGCCAGCATCGAGCCCGCGGCCGCGCCGATCGTGTTGACAAAGTAGAGCGTGCCACCTTCAGCCGCCGGTCGATCCGAATCCCTCGAGAACCAGCGAATCGCCATCGGAAAGGTCGCGCCGAGCGCGAGCGCGGGAATCATCACCATCACGATGCAACTGATGACCCGCACCACCGGGAACAATGCGCCGCCCCCGTTCTGGTAGGTCGCGCCCAGCGTCGGACGTAACACCTGCAGCTCGAGCGGCAGCAGCAGTGCGCACACGACGACGGCTACTTCGAGGGCGATGTAGGCCTTCAGGCTCTGACGCGGCGTCAGGCTTGACGCAACGCGACCGCCAGCGGCCGCGCCGATCGCGAGGCCACCAAGGAACGCGGCCACCACGGCACTGGCTGCAGCCGTCGTGTGGCCGATGTAGAGCGTCAGCAGCCGAGTCCATGTCACTTCGTACACCAGGCCGGCCAGCCCCGAGCACGCGTAAGCAATGAGAAACAGCGCCTTCGTCACCAGAATTGAAAGTCTACATCCCGATCTCATCCGTGAGGCATGCGGGTACTCCGCTTGCAGTGACACGCCTCATGGCAGAGCCGACAACCACCACAGTGCAGCCTTTGAGTCAGCGGATGGAAACACTGGCCGCACTGGAGCCCAGTCCGTTTCCAGTGTTGAGTCTGTACCTCAGCTTCACGGCCGACCAGAACGGCCGCGAGGGTTACGACCAGTTCATCAAGAAGGCGTTCAATGAACGCGCCAAGGCGCTCCCGGAGCAGTCGCCCGAGCGTGAAAGCTTCGACAAGGATGTGAAAAAGATCCTTGCGTATCTCGAGACCAAGGACAGCGCCGCGCAGGGCCTGGCGGTTTTCGCCTGCTCCGGGTCGGACCTGTTCGAAGCGGTGCCGCTCGACGCGGCGATTGCCGAGCACTGGCTGTTCGTCGGTTCGGTGCCGCACCTCTATCCGCTGGCGCGCCTGGTCGAAAACTATCCGCGGTATGCGGCCGTCATGCTCGACACCAACAAAGCCCGCATCTTTGTGTTTGGAGTCGCCAGGACCGAACGCGAGGAGAAGATCGTCGGCGAGAAGACGCGTCGGACGTCGAAAGGTGGCTGGTCCCAGGCGCGATATCAGCGCCGGGCCGAGAACTTCCATACCCTCCACATCAAGGAAGTGGTGGACACGCTCGAGAAGGTGGTGCGCGAAGAAAGCATCGACCACATCGTCGTCGCCGGCGCCGAAGTCGCGATGCCGATTCTCCGCGATCAACTGCCTAAACACCTTGCCGAAAAGATCATCGAGATCGGGCCGCACGAAGACGGCGAAAGCGGCAGCTTCGTCCAGGCGACCATGGCCGCACTGCGAGACAAGGACGCCGAGACGGACATTGAGAAGGTCCAGGAGTTGTTGGACGCGTGGCAGAGCGGCGGACTTGGCGTGGCCGGGCCCGAAGCAACCCTGTCGGCGTTCCAGCTCGGACAGGTTGATGAGTTGATCATTACCGGCTCCCCCGAAACGCTGAAGCCGGTGCAGAAACTCCCGGACGCCGCACCTGGAGAGGTGCAGGTCGCCAGCTCCAATCCCAATCCCGCCGACGAAGCCCGCTTGAAGCTGTCGGACGAACTGGTCACCCGCGCGCAGCAGACTTCTGCACGCATCAGATTCATCGAAGATGCCAGCCTCCTCGCAGATGTCGGTGGAGTTGGCGCTCTGCTCCGATTCCGAATCTGAGGTCCCAGACATGAGCCGACAGAACAAAGTGAATCCGGGGATGTACACCCAGCGCGGCCGCCTGGCGCAGGACGATGCCGCGCGTGAACTTCAACGGCAGCGATCAGTCGGCGCACCGCGCAAAGCGGCCAAGAAGAAGGCGAAGAAGGCAAAAACGCGCGGCTGACACCTTCTGACATTCGGTTTCGAGAACGCACAGTAGAATGACCACTCTCCAGGAGTGGTCATGCTTTTGAAACCATCAGTTTTGCTTTTGGGTACCCTGCTGCTTGTTGCTCCGATGGCTGAAGCCCAGCCCGGACAACAAGCACAGCGACCGGCCGCCATTCAGTCCATCGAGGATCGAACGGCGGGAATGAAGAAACTCGACGGGTACTTCCCGTTGTACTGGGATGAGCGCACCGGCAGCTTGTTCCTCGAGATCCCGCGATTCGACGTTGAGTTCCTCTACACCAACGGCCTGTCCGCGGGTCTCGGCTCGAACGACATCGGTCTTGACCGTGGCACCGGCCGCGGCAGCCGCATCGTCGAGTTCCAGCGCGTGGGACCGCAGGTGTTCCTCTCGCAGCCGAACCAGTCCTTCCGCTCGAGCAGCCCGAACGCGCTCGAGCGCAAGTCGGTGGAGGACTCGTTCGCGCGGTCGATCATCTGGGGCTTCCCCGTCGCCGCTGAATCAGGCGGACGCGTCCTCGTCGACGCCACGCCGTTCCTGCTGCGTGATGTGGCGAACGCGGGCCAGAGCCTGCGCCCGGGCAACTACCAGGTGGACCGCACGCGCAGCGCGTTCTACATGCCCAACACGCGCAACTTCCCGAAGAACACCGAAGTCGACATGACCATCACGCTGGTGAACAACCAGACAGCGGGTGGCGGTGGTGGCGGCGGAGCCGGTCCCGCGCAGGGTCCCGCGCCGATCGGTGCGACCGGCGGCGGCGGTGGTGGTGGTTTCGGCGGCGGACTCTTCTCGGGTTCGGTCGGCAGCGTGACGCCGTCCCCGGAATCGGTGACGCTCCGTCAGCATGCCTCGTTCGTCGAGCTGCCGGATGCGAGCACGTTCAAGCCGCGCCACGACGACCCGCGCGCCGGCTACGGCGGCGCCACGTTCGTGGACTACAGCGTGCCGATCGCCGAGAACATGCAGTTCCGTTACATCCGTCGTCATCGCCTCGAGAAGAAGGATCCGACCGCGGCAATCAGCGAACCGGTGAAGCCGATTCAGTACTGGGTTGATGCCGGCGCTCCTGCCGACGTGCAGAAGGCCCTGGTCGAAGGCGCGATGTGGTGGAACCAGGCGTTCGAAGCCGCGGGCTTCCGCAACGCGTTCAAGGTCGACATCATGCCGGCCGACGCCGATCCGATGGACATCCGCTACAACATGATCAACTGGGTCCACCGCTCGACGCGCGGCTGGAGCACTGGCGGTTCGGTCTCGGATCCGCGCACTGGCGAGATCATCAAGGCGACCGTCACCCTCGGCTCGCTGCGCGATCGCCAGGACTACATGATCTTCGAAGGCCTGCTCTCCCCGTACGTGAACGGCGACGAGCGTCCGCGCATCCTGTATGACACCGCGCTCGCGCGCATCAAGCAGTTGTCGGCGCACGAAGTCGGCCACACGCTCGGTCTTGGCCACAACTACTACGACAGCAGCAAGGGCTGGATCTCGGTGCTCGATTACCCGCACCCGATGGAGGTCCTGAACGCCGACGGCACGATCGATCTGTCGAAGGCCTACGAGGCCAGAATCGGCGATTGGGACAAGGTCGCGATCAACTACGGCTATCGTCAGTTCCCGGCCAACGTCGACGAGAAGGCGGAGCTGACCAAGATCATCAGCGACGCGTGGAAGCAGGACATCCGCTACTACACCAACCAGGACACCGACATTCACCCGAAGGTGGAACAGTGGTCCAACGGCGTCAACCAGGCCGACGAGCTGACGCGCATGATGGACGTTCGCCGCGCCGCCCTCAGCCGCATCGGCCTCAACACCATCCGCAAGGGTGTGCCGACGGTGATGATCGAAGAGCCGCTGGTACCGATCTACATGTATCACCGCTACGCGGTCGAATCGACCTCGTCAATGATCGCGGGCCAGGACTTCACCTACGCGATGCGCGACGATGGTCATGGCGCGCCGCTCGAGTGGGTCAACGGCGAAATGCAGCGCAAGGCGATCGACTCGCTGTCGCGCACGCTGAAGCCGTCCGAGCTGACGATTCCCAAGCGCATCCTCGACCTGCTGCCGCCGCGGCCGCCAGGTTATGGACTCCACCGCGAACTCTTCCCCCGCACGACGGGCGAAGGCTTCGACCCGATCAATCCTGCCGCGATCGCGGCCGACGTGACGATCGGCTTCGTGCTGCAGGCGGATCGCGCCGCTCGCATGGTGGCGCAGAACGCGGTTGACCAGGCCCTGCCGGGTCTTGGTGAAGTGATCGATCGCCTGATCAGGGCGACGTTCGATCAGCCGACCTCGGGCAACTACGAAGCCGAAGTCCGCCGCGCCACCGAGCGCGTGCTGGTCGATCGCATCATGTGGCTCGCGCAGGCGGCGCCGAACGCGCAGGTCCGCGCGATCGCGTCACTGAAACTCGAACGCCTACGCTCGCGTTCGACCACGACCGCGGCCGCCGCGGCCGGCCTGAACGAATCGGAACGCGCGCATCGCACGCTGCTCGCCGCCGACATCAAGCGCTTCATCGAGCGCCCAATGGTCGACGCGTCCGGCGGCAGAATCATGCCCGCGTCACCCGCCCCTCCGGGCGCGCCGATCGGCGACATGCCGCAGAACTGGCTCGCCCGTCCCCCGCTCTGCTCGTGGGACGACGCCATGCCGGAGCAGTGGCTGTACTACCAGCCGCAATAAAAGTAGCAAGATGCAAGTAACAGGTAGCAAGGACAAACTGCCGATTCAATCGGTCGACGCAACAATGGCTGCTAGTTTAGCCGCGGGCGTTTG
>CAZVLS010000019.1:0-76523 GCA_964628295.1 uncultured Acidobacterium sp. | reverse complement strand
CTGGTAGAGCGTCCGCTTTGGGAGCGGAATGTCGCTGGTTCGAATCCAGTCGCCCCGACCACTTTTCTTGATAGCCGTTCCTCTCCGATACAAGCGCGCTGAGCGCGGGCTGTTCATCCAGAAGCTGCAGCACGCGATCCCATCGATCGTCGTCCTGGGGGACGGCCTGAGCCATCTGTCGCACAATCCCCACGGCGCTGAACTCGCACTCGGCGTGGTCGAAGTCGGCGCCGCGATCGGCGTCATGGCGTCGGTGGTGCGCGGCATCCGCAAGCTACGGCACTCTGCTCACCAGGCGGACGCTCATGCCGGGCATGCGCACGGCGTGGACTGGATCGACATCTTCATCGGGATCATGCTCGGCGTCGAGGCCTACGCGAAGTATCACGCCACGTCGACGTTGCCCCGGCCGACCATCGTGCTGGCGCTCGCCATGATTCTCATCGGCCTGATGCACGGTAAGATCGCGGCCTTTGGCAACCGTCGTCGCGAGTTGCGCGTCGACACCGACGGCATCAGCGTGCCGACCAGGCCCTTTCAGCGCATGACGCTTTCCTGGGCGGACGTCGGCGCGATCGATATCGGCGAACGCTACGCGCGCGTCACCGCGAGTGACGGGCGCACCCAGCGCATCGACCTCACCGACGTGGTCAACGCCACCGCGGTTCGCGACGCGCTCATGACGGCAAACGCGTTTCTCGAAGACGCGCGTCATGCAGCAAGCGCATCTATTGAATCCACCGCCAACGGCGCGTAGCATACCTGCATGACTCGGTCGTGGCTCCGCGTTTCATCCAAGTCCCGCCAGCGCACCATCCTGCCCAGCTGTCAGACGCGACAGCAGTAGATCTCTTTCTTCACAACTGACTTGACTCTTCACGGCGAATTTTCGCCGCGGAGATGCCCGTGTATCAGCCGTCTGTTGGAGTGGCGTCATGCGCTATTTGGCTATTTGTGTATTCGTTCTCATCCCGTCATTTGTCATTGCAGAACCACGTCTTACCCCTCGTCCGCTCGACACGCTCTCCGCGGAAGCCTTCGCCATGGCGATGGAGCGATCGGCCATCGCCCGATCACTCGTCAAGCGGCTCGAGGCGTCGAACGTCATTGTCCACATCGAGTCGTCGCGCACGCTGCCGCTCGGCATCAGCGGCATGATGCGATTCGTCGCCAGCCGGGGAGGGTTCCGCTACCTGAGAATCACGATCGGCACGGACCTCCCTGATCGAGCCCGCACGGCGATCCTCGCCCACGAGTTACAGCACGCGTGCGAAGTCGCGGATTCACCGGCGGATGATGCGGAAGGGCTGCGCGGCGTGTTCGAACACCAGGGGCACCGCAGCGGCGACTTCTTTGAAACCACCGCCGCGATTGCGACCGAACGGAACGTGCGGATGGAGTTGCGAATGTCGCGAGCGGCGCTACAGTCCGAGCCAGTAGTTAAGTTTGACCATTAGCACCTGCGTGCCGCCGGCGCCGAAGCCGCTCCGCAAATCGCGGAACGGCGCAAACTCGCCCGGGCGCGAGGTATCGCTGTTGGAGACGTTGTAGACCAGGTAGAGGGTGCTGCCGCGGCGGTACTCCCAGCGGAACACCACATTGCTGCGCAGGGACTTGGTGTTGAAGTCGGGGTTGTCGTCGATCGACACCGGCTCGAAGTCGAACGACCTGGCTCGGGCCAGGCGACGGATGTCCGAGTAGTCACCCACGGCCACAAAGGGCTGCAGGTAGACCTCGAGCGTCATGTCGCGCGTGAACGCGTAGGTGCCCCTGGCCGTCACGTTGACGACGTTGCGCTTCAGCGTGCCGTAGATGTGATCGTCGGCGCCGTCGGCGGTCACGTCCTCGTTACGAATCCATTGCGCCGCATCGCGGCCCTTGGTGATCCCGGTGCTGAGCGTCATTTGCACCTGCGGCTTGGGCTGAACCGTCAGCAATACGTTCGCGTTGCGGTTGTAGCCGCCGAACTCGTTGCCGTTGAAGTGCGCGTCGGCGCTGAGGCGGATGCGCCGGCGTGAATCGCTGCCCATGAACGTGTCGAAGAACCAGGCGCCGGGTTTCACGATCGGCGGCCCGCCACGCGTGTCGAGGTCGTCGAGGGTCTGCCACGAGCGTCCGGTACCAACAAAAAAGTTCCAGTAGTTGAGGAACTGTCCGTCGGTGCCGATGAAATAGCTCTTATCGAGCGGCAGCCAGTCGCCGTTGTACTGGGTGAAGTAGCTGGTGTTGAGGTTGACGTTGCGCAGGAACGGCAGGAATTTTCCGGGGTCCGGCTGCCCGACATTGAATCCACCGTTGACCTGCGTCTTGTTGTTGCGGCCGCCGAAGAAGCCGATGTCGGTGTTCTTGAAGGTGCTGTTGAAGTAGTCGTAGTGCCCGAAGATGTTGAGGTGTTTGCTGTTGTAGTTGAAATTGGAGACGCCGCCAAATCCCGTCTCCATCTCGCCATTGATGGAGCTCCGCGTCGTTGCCCATTGGCCGTTCCACGTGTACTGGTTGCGGTCCCAGCGCAGCGAGTAGTCCACCGCGCCCGTATACGCGTCGTAGTAGCCGTCCCGCAGCACGCCCGTCACCAGGCCGCCAATGTTCGAAGCGCCGCGATTCAGGTCCTTCTGCACGCGGGCGACGTTGTAGGACGTCATCGGCTCGATCAGCCGTTCAGCGCGGCCTCCGTCAGCGGTTTCGACCTCGGCATACTCACGATCGGTCAGCGCCGTGAGTGCGCCATACGTCCAGCCATTGGCCTTCCCCGTCAGCTTGGTGGCGCCCAGGATGGTGGTGGCATCAGGACGCTCGATGACGGTTTCCCCGGCGGGAACGGCAATGCGGTTCGGTCGCTGCCCGATGCGCCGCGAGTGAAACATCGGCATCTGCTGGTAATTCGGCACCAGCGAGCGGCTGTCCTCGGTGAAGAACGGACGCTTCTCCGGGAAGAACGTCTCGAACACGCTCAGGTTGAGCACGGCCGGATCCTGTTCGACCTGGCCGAAGTCCGGATTCACCGACGCCGACAATGTCGTCGCGGTGCCAAGTCCCATGCGGAAGTCCATGCCACCCGAGACGCCGCGGCCATAGCCGCTCGTCGTGACGTGCTCCTGCCTCGCCAGCGTGAAGGGCTGCATTTCGAGACGGCGAGGCGCCGCCGGTGGCGTGTTGAAGGTGATGTGCCCGAATCTCGACACAAATCCCTGCGCGCCGCGCGGTGTCGGCACCCAGCGGATCATTTCGGCGTTGTAGACGATATCGCGGCGGATGTTGAAGCCCCAGGTCACCGGCTCGCCTGGCGTGATGCTGAACCGCAACTGTGAAAACGGAATACGGAACTCCGCCGTCCACCCCTCCGGTGTGATCTGCGTGCGTACGTCCCACACCGCGTCGTAGTCGGTGCTCGAACGGTTGTCGTCAAACCAGGTCATGTCGCCCTGCACGCCGTTCGGATTGGAATCAAACGTATAGGCGGTCAGATGGTCGTGTCGCGGGTCGAACGTGATCTTGATCGAGTCGCTGCGCGGAAAGGTGTCGCGGCGCCCGAGCGCCGTCGTGATCTTCGACGGGTCGCGCATGTAGTTGATGACGCCGACGTAGACGGAGCGATCGTCGTACATCACCTTGACCATGGTGCGTTCGGTCGGCGCCTGCATGTTGGCCGGGTCGTTCTGGACCATGTCGTCGATGGCCTGCGCCTGCGCCCAGCCCTCGTCATCCAGGCGGCCATCAATGCGCGGGGGCGTCTCGCCGACGTAGTGGGCCTGCAGTTCCTTGCCGACCTTCTCGGGCACCACGGGCTCGCCGCGGACCGACGATGCCCCGGCCGACGGCTGCGCCATCGCGTTTGTGGCCACGGCCACGGAAAACAGCAGGGTTTGAAGAGCGCGGGTGAACGATTGGCGGCGCATCAGGTGTCGGTCCACGGCTTTAGACACCGAAGTGGCCGCGTTGGTCGGCGGGCCTACGACGCCCCCTACTGGCCGAGGGACGCTTCGAATTCGGCCAGCGATTTCTGGATGCGATGCTGGAATGCCGCCTCGAAATCAACGCCGTTGCCCAGGTCGCGCAGCAGGTTCGCGATAGCGGCGCCCCCCGCTTCGTCGAGCAGGCGGCGCGCAGCGACGGCGCTGGCCGCGTAGGCGACTTGCGCGTCTGGGCCACTGAGCTTGCTGAACGGCGCCGAGAGCGTCCGCAACGTAGGTGCGCGTTCGACCTTGGCCATCCGGGACGTCGCCCACTCGAGGCTGTCGCTCTCGAACACCGATGCCAGGCCTTCATTCAGCCATGTCGGCAACTGGTTGGTCGCCAGCGAGCGCACCAGCGCGTGCGTGAACTCGTGGGCCAGCACGCGATCGAGGTCCTCGCCCTTTTCGCCGGCACCCCGCATCGGCACACGGATGATGCCGTCAAACGCGGCGGCCGCCCACTTCGGGGACCGCGTCACGTCCTGGAACTGCTCGCCAGTGTAGAGCACCACCGGCACGGACTTCGTCGGGTAGGCGCCCAGCACATCGCCAATGCGCCAGTAGGCCCGATTGAGCGACTCGATCGCCTGCGCGGCCAGAGCAGCGTCTTCAGCGCCTTCAAACGACACCGTGAAGAAGTCACCCACCTCCAGCCGCATGCGGTCGTGAAGTTCCCGCTCGCGCTTCCAACGCTCGAGGGTGTCGCGCACGCCTTCGTCATTCGGCACGTCGACGGCAACCGCTTCATAGAGGCGAATCGCCTCCTGCAAATCGCCCTGTCGCTTCACCACCTGCGCGAGCTGTGCCCGCGCTCGCGTCAACGCCGGGTCAAGCACCAGCGCCTGTTCGAGATGCGCCTTGGACTCCGCGTCCCGCCGCGCCATGAATTCCGCGGTGCCGGCACCAAGACGCAGCCACGCATTCTTGGGATCGAGCTTGATACCCTCGCGAAACGCCTCGAGCGCCGCCTGATGATTGCCGGCCTTGATCGCCGCCCAGCCCTCTTGCTCCAGCAGACCAACCTTCGGGCTGTTCTGCCGCTCAACGGCACGAATCGTCGCCCCGGCGAGGGGACGTTCCCCAAGCAGGATCATCGACCCGACCAGCATCCATCCCACGGCGGCCGTCTTCATACGTCCAGCCCGATCATACGCATAAGCTCGAGCGCATTGCTGTGCGTGATCACGCCATCGCGAAGCTTGTAGTCGAATGACATCTGCCCGTTTTCGACCTTGTCTTGCAGATGCACGTTCCGCACACTCCCCGGGAACAGGTCCGCAATCTCCGTCAGCGACAGGTCGTGCGTTGTCACCATTCCCATCGCGCCACGCGAAATCATGGTCCGCACCACGCCCTCGGCCGCCACGCGGCGATCCTTGGAGTTGGTGCCGGCCAGTAGCTCATCGAACAAGAACAACAGTGGCAGTGGCCCGTCGAGCAGGTCGTAGATCAACCGGATGCGCAGTGCCTCGGTATAAAACCCCGAGCGATGTTCCTGCAGCGAGTCGGTGTGTCGAATGCACGTGCCAACCGCCATCAAAGACAGCCGCAACTTCTGGGCACGGACCGGCGCGCCGGCTAGCGCAAGCACGCCGTTGATACCGACGGTGCGCATCAACGTGCTCTTGCCGGCCATGTTCGAGCCGCTGAGAATCACGACTTGCGACTTCGCCAGCGTCAGTGAATTGCTGACGGCCGCCGCGGGCAACAAGGGATGCGCGATCTCGGTCGCCTCGAATACCGCCCCGCCGCTATCGACGATCTCCGCAAACGGATACTGCGGCCGCTCGTACGAGTAGCCCGCAAACGACAGCAGCGCTTCCATCTCGCCAACCGCGTCCACCCAATCGCGCATGCGGTGGCCGTACTGCCTGCGCCAGCTGTCGGCGGCATAGGCCAACTGTGGGGTAAACAGGAACGGAACTTCGGCGAGACGCAGGAAGACGTTGTGGCGAGAGTCGGCCCAGTCCGAAATCCGCGCGAGGCGCGCCAGCCCGCGCGACGCGGCTTCGGCAGGGGCATCGCCCTTCAGCCGTTGCGCAAGCGCGATGATCGCCGGCTCAGAGAACGGCTCCCGCTCGATTTCGACGATGACGTTTGAGAGCAGAGCGAGTGCGGCCGATTCCGTCGAGCCGGCGAGGCTTTCAACCAAGGCGTTGCAGCGCTTGGCGAGCCAGCCAAACAGCGCCAGGTTGGCCACCGGAACGATGATCAGCCAATCACCGGGGCCGCCGTTCATATAGATGCCCAGCACGCCGGCGAAGGCCAGCGCACCCAGGATGACGAGAGGGCGGACTGGCGGCAGCGTATTCTTCTGCTCCGACCAGGCGATCAGCCTCGCCGCATCGATCGTCCGGCGGCGGCCGGCATTGACGACCGCGATGCGTTCACGAAGATCGACGTGCCCGCGAAGCGCGGCGACGCGCGCCTGGCGATCGCGGATCTCCTGCGCGGCAGACGCGCGCAGCAGCCATCCGGCAAGACGCTCCTCGCCCATCGGCGTGCGGCAGCTCGACACGAGCTGGAACAGCGACGAGCGGCCAAAGATGTCGAGGTCGTCTGCGTAGGGATGATTGCGGTCGCGAAACCGTTCGCCGCTCGGTTCGTCGCGCATCCAGCTATCGCCGATACGAGCGATCCCCTGTTCGTAGTACGCCACGGCCGCCCGGGCGCGCGCCAATGCGCGAATCACCGACTCGTGCCACACCGAGAGCGCGATGAAGGCAACGGCACCGAGACCGAAGATGGCCGCGGAAGGATCCCCACCGATGGCGTAGCCGCCATAGACCACGGCGGCGAGAAACAGGGCGACCTTCGCATTGCCCAGGCGCACGTGCGCGCGTTCGCGTTCGGCGGCGGTGGCGTCGCGTTGGCGCTTTCGTGATGCGTATTCGTCGAGAGGCGATCCCACGTGGGATCCATCATGCCACGCCAGGCGCGGCCGCCGCGCGGAGCGCGGCACAAGAGGCGTGGCGGGAATCCGTGAGGACTCCCGCCTCGGGTGGTGGGCTATTTGGTGCGGATAGTTAGCGGGTTTGTAAGCGAGACCTTGAGCTTGCGTCCTTCTGCAAGTCGAATTTCCTTGCCGTCGGTGGCGAGCACGACGCCCGTCCCGGCGCCGGCGCCGACGGCGGTGCCGATGGCAGCGCCCTTCTTGCCGCCGGTGATGGCGCCAACCAGCGCGCCTGCGGCGGCACCGACACCGATCTTCACGGCGTCTTCCTTCTTCGTGCCTTCAGCGACGTAATACAGGGGCTTGGTGGCGATGTCGTAGGTCACCGAGCCGGTGGTGAGGCGCGTGAACTTGAAGCTCAACTCGGCGCGGCCCTTGATCTTGTCGGAGTCGTCCACGTGCGTCACGTGGCCCACGAGGCCGGCGCCGGCCGGGATCACCGCGACACCGTCGATCACCACTGGCGACGCTACAGTGCCGCGGACGCGCTGTTCAACAGTGCTCGCATCCGAGGCGAGCGCAGTGTTGAGCGTGACATCGAGCACCGTGTTGTCCGGCACCGTGATGGTGCGGACCACCGGCGGCGCTTCAGGGTCGCGTTCCTCGGGGCCGACTCGCTTCACTTCGGAAATGCTGGTGCGCGTGATCTCGGTGGTCGTGTTGGGCCGTTCGCCGGTCAGCGTCACCAATTCAGGTTCGACCTTGGCGATCTTGCCGCGCACGAGGGTGCCGTCCTGCGTCATCACCGTCACTTCCGTGCCTGCAGGTATCTGCTCGAGCGCCTCGGCGCGCTGGCACGCCGTGGAGAGCATCAACGTCGCGATGCCGATGCCGAGAAGAGCCGTCGTTGAACGTCGAACATTCAGTTCCATGCCCTTCCATAGAGCAAGTGCCATGCCGACTGGAAAAGCGCCGAAAGGCCGCCCTTTGTGAAGCTCATGGGGTGATGTGGGTAATGGATGACTTCGTGCTGGGCGCATGTGTTCCATGCGCTGACGTACGGTGACGTCCGTACTGCTAGACTTTCGATTTTCCGGAGGATTTGAATGAGTTCTAGTGCGAAACGCCTGTCTACGGCCGCGCTGCTGTTTTTCGCGGTTGCGGTCTCGACGACAGGGATTGATTCGGTCAGTGCGCAGTCCCAGGCTGTCGATCCAGCGCTGCTCAACGCCTATCGGTGGCGATCGATCGGCCCCGATCGTGGCGGGCGTTCCATCGCCGTCTCGGGAGTGAAAGGGCGTCCGCTCGAAGCCTACTTCGGGGCCGTCGGCGGCGGCCTCTGGAAGACGGTCGATGCCGGCAACACGTGGGCACCGATTACCGATGGGCAAATCAACAGCTCGTCGGTCGGCGCCGTCGCCGTCGCCGAGGCCAATCCCAATGTCGTCTACATCGGCATGGGCGAATCCTGCATCCGCGGCAACATCATGCCCGGTGACGGGGTCTACAAGTCGATCGACGCCGGCAAGACCTGGGCGAACGTCGGCTTCAAGAACGTCGACGCGATCTCGAAGATTCGCATCCACCCCACCAATCCGGACATCGTCTACGTCGCCGCCTTCGGGCTCTACTACGGCCCGAGCGAGGAACGCGGTGTGTTCAAGACCACCGACGGCGGCAAGACCTGGAAGCGCACGCTCTTCAAGGACGCGCGCACCGGCGCCGTCGACATCGTGATCGACGCCAACAATCCCAACGTGTTGTATGCCGCGCTGTGGGAGGCGTACCGCATCGAGTACCAGATGTCGAGCGGCGGCCCCGGCAGCGGCATGTACAAGTCCACGGACGGCGGCGAGACGTGGACCGAGATCACCCGCAACACCGGCCTGCCCGCAGGCATGGTCGGCCGCATCGGTCTCGCCAACACCAAGGCCGACAGCAACCGCATTTACGCACTCGTCGAAAACGAGAACGGCGGCCTCTTTTCCTCTGACGATGCCGGCGCGACGTGGAAGCTGGTCAACAGCAACCGCGCGATTCGTCAGCGCGCCTTCTACTATACCCACGTGTTCGGCGACCCGAGCAACAAGGACGTCGTCTACATGCAGAACACGTCGCTGTTCCGGTCGACCGACGGTGGCAAGACCACGGTGCAGGTCGGGCAGAACACGCACGGCGATCATCACGATCTCTGGATCGATCCCGACAACCCGCAACACGTCATCGACGGCAATGACGGCGGCGGCGCCGTCACGTTCGACATCGCATCGCGCGTGCCGAACTGGAGCGCGCAGGACTTTCCGACCGCGCAGTGGTATCACGTCAGCACGACCGCGCACCTGCCGTTCCACGTCTGCGGCTCGCAGCAGGACAACAGCACGCTGTGCGTGCCGAGCAACACCAACGCGCCGGGCGCCGGCTTCGGCGGCAACCCGCCGGTCGCACCCTACCAGGCCGGCGGCGGCGAGCCAGGCTACCTCGCCCCCCACCCCACCGATCCCGATGTGTTCTTCGGCGGCACCAACAACGGGTCGTTCCTGACTCGGCTCAATCGCCGCACCGGTGACTTCAAGGAAGTTGGCGCGTATCCGCGCTTCTTCTCCGGCGAGCCGTCAAAGGACGTGGTCGAGCGCTGGCAGTGGACCTACCCGATCATCTTTTCGTACGTGAATCCCAACGTGCTCTACACGAGCTCGCAGCGCGTCTGGAAGACCACCAACGGCGGCGACACCTGGACGGCGATCAGCGGCGACCTGAGCAAGCACGACCCGAAGACCATGCAGGACTCCGGCGGCCCGATCACCCACGACATGAACAGCCCTGAGATCTACGGTACCGTGTTCTCGCTCGCGCCGGGCAAGAAGGACGGCAACCTCCTGTGGGCGGGTTCGGACGACGGCCTCGTGCACGTCACCCGTGATGAAGGCAAGACGTGGACCAACGTGACGCCTGAGGCGATGCCGGAGTTCGGCCGCGTCAGCCAGCTCGATGGCTCGTCGTTCGACAACGGCACGGCCTACATGGCGGTCAAGAAGATGCTGCTGGGTGATCGCTCGCCCTATATCTTCAAGACCACCGACTACGGCAAGACCTGGACAAAGATCGTCAACGGCATTCCCGCGAACGACTACGTGCACACCGTGCGTGAGGACACGGTTCGCCGCGGCCTGCTCTACGCGGGCACGCAACACGGTGTCTACATTTCGTTCGACGATGGCGCGAACTGGATGAAGTTCTCGAACGGGCTTCCCGACGTGCCGGTGACCGACCTGGTAGTGGAAGACAACGCGCTGGCCATCGGCACGCACGGCCGCAGCTTTTACGTGATGGACGACATCGCGGCGCTGCGGCAGTTCGGGCAGGCACCATTGACAGACGTTGCGGTGTTCAAGCCCGCCAACTCGACGCGCGGTCTCGATCGGCCGATCATCACCTACTACCTGAAGTCGCAGCCCAAGCAGCTCACCATCGACTTCCTCGACGCCAAGGGCCAGGTCGTGCGATCGGTGACCGGGACGGCGCCCCGCCAGGGTGGCGCGGCCGGTGGCGGCGACGACGAAGGTCCGCGCGGTCCGCAGGGTGCGCCTATGGCTGCCGGCGTGAACCGTTATACATGGGACCTGAACTCGACCGGCGTCGTCACGTTCCCTGGGATGATTCTGTGGGGCGCAACACAGGCTGGGCCGACGGTCCTGCCCGGCGCCTACCAGGTACGGCTGACGGCCGACGGCGTCACGCAGACGCAGTCGTTCCAGGTGCTGAAGCACCCGCTGCGACCGATCAGCGACGCGGACCTGCAGTTCCAGTGGAACCTTGCCAGCCGCATCCGCGACAAGGTCAACGAAGCGAACCTGGCGGTGATCAGGATCCGCCGCATCAAGACCGACATCGCGGATCGCATCAAGGACGCGCCGGCGGAAGTGCGATCGGCCGGCGAACAGCTCGCCAAGGCGCTCTCGGCGGTCGAAGAAGACGTCTACCAGGTGAAGAACCAGAGCGGCCAGGATCCGCTCAACTTCCCCATCAAGACCAACAACCGCCTGGCGTCGCTGCTTCGCGTCGCGGTGTCAGGTGAAGGCCGGCCGACCGGCAACGTCGAGCCGGTCTTCAACGACCTGATCGCCGAGTTGAAGGCGGAAACGGATCGACTGGAGAAGACGGTCTCGGATCAACTCCCGACGTTCAACAATATGCTGCAGCGGATCAAGAAGACCGCTGTGGACGGCAAGTAAGGCAACCCCAAAGAAGGGGTTGCCTCCACTGTCAGGTTTTTAGACTCTCGAGCTCACGGCGGAAGCGCGAGAACGCTGCCTTCTCCGCCTCCTTGGTTTCCGACGCGATCGTGGTGAGCGCCGCTCGCCACGATCGCAATATCTCCCTCGCCTCCGGCAGGGTCTCGAGGTCCTGCGCCAGCGACTGATCCGCAAACGACTTCGCGCCGCGCGCGGCCGCCTCACCAAGCCTGATCGCTTCGAGATACGCGCGCTCGGCATCGCGGCTGTCCTGCCGCTCGGATGTCAGCGCATCGTCGATGCTCTTGCGATAGTGCTGCTGGGCGCCGGACAACCCCTCATCATGCGCGCGCCTCGCCGCGTCGAGCGCCTCGCGCCGATCGCGCTCGGCCTGCTGCGCGACCTTGTCGCGATCCTTTGCCGCCACGTCGCGGAGGTCGGCCACGGCCGCTTCATATTTCCTGTTGGCGAGATCTTCGGCGCGGTGCTTCGACTGCACCGCGTTGGTGTCCGCCGAGCGACGCGCCAGCTGCGCGTCCTCGAACCGCTCGCTGCGGCGATCAACCGCGGTCAGCAATGCCGCAGACCTGGCCGCTTCGGCCTTGGCCTCGGTCGCCAGCTGTTTCTCCCGCGCCACCGACAACTCATCGTCGTATTTCGCGTAGACCCTGGCTGCGGCAGCGAGGTCGCGCAATTGGGCATCCCTGATCGACTGCACTTCGGCGATCCGGATGTCGCGCGTCCTGTAAATGTCCGACAAGCGCTGTGAATGCGCGAGGGTGACTTCCTGCAGAGTCGGCATGCGCCTCTTCTACACCCAGTGCAACGTCAGCGCACCCAGGAGACGAAGAATGTGTGCAGGGCGTGAGAAGTGAGAAGTGAGAAGTGAGAAGTGAGAAGTGAGAGGTGAGAGGTGAGAGGTGAGAAGTGAGAAGTGAGAAGTGAGTGGTGAGAAGTGAGAAATCCTTCTCACTTCTCCCTTCTCACTTCCTACTTCGGTTAAACGGGGCGGAGATTTTCGGCGCGGGGACCCTTCGGACCCTGGCCCTTCTCGAAGGTCACCTTCTGGCCTTCACGGAGTTCGTCGAAACGCACTCCTGAGACCGCCGAGTTGTGGAAGAAGTATTCCTGGCCGTCGTCCGCCGCGACGAAACCGAAACCCTTGTCGCTGACAATGCGCTTGATAGTGCCTGAAGTTGGTGCTGCCACGTGAGCCTGCCGATCGATAGAGAGGAAACGAAACCCCGCGCACTGCGCGCGGGGCAAATACCAAGGTATCCCGAACCGGACTTAATAGATAGGGGCTTGCGCCGAAGTGTGCAGTCCTTTTGGAGCCCTACCGCCGACCTAGAAGCGGAACAATTTGGTCATTTTCACGACAAATGCCCTGTTTCTCAGTGCAATTGAGCCCCTTTGGGGCTCCAGCGGGTTGGTGTCCTGCTCGTCCGTCCAGACCACAAAAAATTCACTGCCCGGCTGGTATTCCCACCGGAAGCGCACGTTCGAGCTGAAGGTGTGGTCCGCGGAGCTGTACTGCAGCAGGGCGCTGGCGAACATGCGCGGTGAGAAGCCGTAGTCAGTGCGGGCGCCAAACTGCCGCGTCGTGAAGGCCCCGCTCGGAATGTCGATGCGGGTCACCGTCAGGCGTGGCTCGACGGAAAACTGCTTCAGGATCGCGTAACGTCCCTGCGAGAAGGTCACCGATCGGATGGTGCCGTTGTAATACTCGCCAAGCTGGACACCGACGTTCCCCGAGAACCGGCGCTGTTGCCCCATGTTGTAGCGCAGCGAGACGTCGTTGTATTTGTAGCCGCCGACCGGGATCGGATGGCCGGGCGCCGGCGAGAATGGCGCCACGAGCAGGTCGTAGTTGGCGTTGGCCTCGACGTTGAAGGTGTCGCTGTTGTTGAACTCGACGTTGAAGCGCCCCGTCGCCTGCCGCGACTCGACGCTACCGGCCCCATTCTCGTAGTACTCGTAGTTGATCTGCGAGGTGAACTTGCGGATGCGCTTCGAATTCCTCGGTCGCGGGCTGAACCGCGCCGACGCGTACGAGCGAGTGAAGTCCGAGCGGCGCAGGAAACCGACCTCGGGGTTAAAGGCCTTGCCGACCTTGAGGTGCTCTGCGCTGAGGCCGTAGCGATCCGGCTCCCAGGAGGCACGGGCCTGATAGCTTTCGTTGTCGCCCGTGATGTTGGTCGTCTCGGTGCGCGCGTAGTAGCCGCCGATCGCGACGTTCTGGTAGAAGCCAAGCGCCGCGTCGACACCGAAGGCCTGGTTATCACCAGGCAGATTCGACGTCAGCTTGGTGCGATTGGTAAAGATTGCACCTAGCGTACTCCGTCGCAGAATGTCGCGCTTGACGCGCACCACTGTGAAATTGGTGGCGGGGCTCGCCGAGACCTCCTCGTCACCGGCGCGGATGTTCATGATGCCGACGCCGAACGCCCCGACCTTGCCGGTCAGGCGTCCGCCCACGTCAATCGGCACCACGCGGCCGCGATTCAGGCCGATCCGCCTGGTATAGAACAGCGAGGGGGTGTCGCTGCCGCCCCCGCCGCCGCCAAAGTCGCCGCCACCGCCGCCGCCACCGCCGCCGCGGCCGAAGTCAAACAGGCCGCGCCCTTCCAGGAAGAACTCGCGCTTCTCGGGCAGGAACAGGTTGAATCGAGTCAGGTTGACCTGCTGCTCGTCGATCTCGACTTGAGCGAAGTCCGTGTTGATGGTCAGGTCGGCGGTCAGGTTCGCAGTCAGGCCGTACTTGACGTCGCCGCCGATGTCACCGCTCGGGTCGTTCGAGGTCGGCGTTGTCGACAGGCGGTCGGTCGTCAGCTTCCCCAGGGCATAGGGCTTGAGTTCCAGGTTGCGGCCCGCCGGCGGGAGGTCGAGCCCGACCACCGTGCCAAATACCGAGACTCGATTGAGCGCCTGCGGTCCGGCCATATTGCGCGGCACCGGCGTCCAATACGACCACTCGTTCTTGCGGCGCACCGACCGGCGGAACTGGATGCCCCAGACCTGCCCGTCACCGGACTTGTAGCGCAACGACTTGAACGGAAACTGCATCTCGACGGTCCAGCCGCCATCGAAGCGGCCGGTTCGCACGTTCCAGACCGGGTTCCAGTCGGTGTTGGGCGACCCTTCGTCGACCACCGAATAGTCGGCGAAGCCGCCCAAAGGGTTGGCGTAGAACATGTAGCCGCTGCGACGGTCGTAGAAGGTGTCGAAGCCGACGCCGAAGTGGTCGTTCTGCCGCATCTGGTTGGTGTCGCGGCGCAGTTCATTGGCAATCCACTTATCCGGCGGAGCCGTGTCATAGAGCTTGGCGGCCACATAGATTTGTTCGCCGTCGAACATCACCCAGATCTCGGTCTTCTCGGTAGGGTCGACGCCGTATTGCGGGGCGACCTGCACCATGCCCTCGAAGCCGGGGAACTTGCTGTACACGGCGTCATCGAGCCGGCCATCAAACTTCAGCGGCTCGGCCAGCTTGATGGCGCGAACCGTCGACTTCATCGTCTTGGGATCGCGCGTCATCACGTTCGGCTGATCGGACGGCGCGGGGCCATCAATCACAACCGCCGACGCGGACGCAGCTCCCGCCCGGGCCTCTGATTCAGAGGCCTGGGCGAACGCGAAATTGGTCGAGAGAAGGAGACAGAGGGCGACTAGCAGGAAATGCACTTATGGTTGTTCTTTGCTCCGAGCTTTTCGAGAAGGGCGATGGTCTCGGGAAACGGTTGAATACGCTGAACGGGCCCATTGGCCATATCTACCGTCGTTCTCCCCTCACGATCGACGGCCTTGACGTTGGCGCCTTTTGACACCAGATAGAGGATCATCTCATTGTCGCCACGCGCGGCGGCGTGATGCAGCGCGGTGTTGCCTTCATGATCGGCGGCGTTGACGTCGGCGCCGAGTTCTTCGACGAGGAACTTGACGGCGGCCAGCATGCCGGTCGGCGCAAAGCGATGCGAGTTGGCGCCGAAGCCCTCGCCGTACCCCACACCGGCGGCCGCGTGCAGCGGCGACACCGACGGGCCACCGACGGGAACCGGCGGCAGGCCTGACTGGTCGACGACTTCGCGCGTCTCCGTCATGTCGCCAAACCGGGCGCGGCCCGCGGGCTTCATGGTCGGCACGTTCGGATCCGCGCCCGCGGCGACGAGGAGCTTCATGGCGGCGATGTCGCTGGCGTAGGCGGCGCGCCAGAACACGCTGGCGCCAATCTCGTCCACGCCCGACAGGTCGAAGCTGTAACCGGAATACCAGACCTTCATGCGCGTGCGCGCGTTCACGTCGGCGCCCTTGTCGATCAGGGCCTTCATCAGGTCGAGGTAGCCCAGCTTCTGCTGCTTGTGAGCCTGCGGCTGCGGATAGAGCGCCTTTGGCGCCCACTCGACGTTGAGCACGCCATACAGCGGGCTCACGCCCTGGGCGCTCAGCGCGTTGGGATTGGCGCCCTTGTCGAGCAGCACCTTGGCCAGGTCGAAGTGACCGTTGATGATCGCCATCAGCAGCGGGCTGGTCTTGTCGCCGGCTGATCCACCATTCACGTCGGCTCCCGCGGCGAGCAGCGCATTCGTCGATTCGATGTAGCCCTGTCGCACCGCGTAGAGCAGCGGCGTGAGGCCGCCGTGCGCGACGATCAGCTCGTTGAGGTTGTAGTTGCGATCCACGCCGGGCATCGGCCCGCGGCGCGCGCCGGCGGCACCTGGTGCCCCCTGCGCACCCGGCGCACCCTGTCCACCGGGAACCTGCGGATTACCGCCGAAGCCGGCGCCTTCGCGCGACAGGTTGGCGAGGTCCGAGACCTTGCTGGTCGCCTTGAGGTCGGCGCCCTTTGACGTGAGGAACGTGATTACCGCCGCGCGATTCGACGCCGCGGCGTACATCAGCGGGGTCTGCAAGCGCACGCCGTCCTTGGCGTTCACGTCGGAACCGTTCTCGACGAGCACGCGCACCGCCTCGAGCTCACCCGACGCCGCCGCCACCATCAACGGCGTGGTGCCGTTGGGGGTGCCCGCCTTGACGTCACCGCCGGCCTTGATCAACGCCTGGATGATGGTGCCGTGGCCCTGCTGGCTCGCCAGGTAGAGCGGCGTATAGCTGCCAAGACGCGTCGTCGCCTTCACGTTGGCGCCGGCGACGATCAGCATCTGCGCCATCTCGGCGTCACCGTTCATCGAGGCCCAGTGCAGCGCGGTCATGCCGTCGCCCTGCGCCGCGTTGACGTCCGCCGCCTGCTTGAGCAGCGCCTTGACCGCGTCGCGATCACCGCGTGCGGCGGCATCCGCTACAGGAGACTCCGCCAATGAAGCGTGAGCACCCACCGTCAGTGCGACAACAAGGCTGAGAATTGAAATCGATCTACGCATAGTCACTGCCTGTCACGTACGTTAGCCGCCGAGGACACCGAGGACTCCGAGCATTTTGTGATCAACGTTTGCTCGGCGTTCTCGGCGTCCTCGGTGGTTGCATTTTATTCTGCGGCAGCCGTGGCTGCGGGAACCGTGTTCAGGTCGAACGCGCTCGTGCTGTCGCCGAACGACTTGAAGTCGTTCATGCCCAGCAGGTGCGTGATCGACAGCATCGCGTTGGCCATCGGCGTGCCGTCCGCGGCGCGCAGGTGCAGGCCGCCCTTCAGCGCGCCACCGGCGTGGCCGGCGAGGAACAACGGGCAGCGCTTGTGGTTGTGCACGTTCGAGTTGCCCATTGGCGACCCGTAGATCATCAGCGTGTTGTCGAGCAGCGTCGCGTCGCCGTCCTTGGTGTTCTTCAGCTTGTTCAGGAAGTAGGGAATCATCCCGACGTGGTACTTGTTGATCTTCGCGAAGTCGGTGATGCGTTCGTCGCGATCCTGGTGGTGCGACGCCGAGTGGAACGCCGCCTTGTAGCCGCTCTCGGCATAGACGCGGTTTGACGCGTCGCGGCCGAGCTTGAAGGCAAACACGCGCGTCGTATCCGACGCGAACGCCAGCGCCTGCAGATCGAACATCAGCTTGACGTGCTCTTCGAACGAGTCCGGGACGCCAACCGGCGCGCCCGGCAATTCCCGGGGTTCACCCTTGCTGTTGGCCGCTTCGACCTGCTGGATGCGGCGCTCGATCTCGCGCACGTCATCGAGATAGTCCGCGAGGCGCGCGCGATCGGCGGCGCCGAGATTCTTGTTCATGCGCGCGACCGCGTCACCGAGCCAGTCGAGGATGCTCTTGTCTTCAGCGCGGCGCTCCTGGCGCTCGGCCGGAGTGGCCCCGACGCCGAACAGCGCGTCGAACACCGTGCGGGGATCGCGAATCATCGGCAACGGCTGATCCGGGGCCGACCAGCTGATCGAGTCGGTGTAGGTGCACGAGTAACCGTAGGAGCAGCCGCCCGCCTGGTCCACGTTCTCGATGCACAACTGCATCGAGGGGATCGCGGTGTCCTGCCCGGCGCGCTGCGCGTAGTACTGGTCCAGCGACGTGCCCACGAAGACGTCCGAGCCCTGGGTCTGCTTCGGGTGCATCTGCGTCAGGAACACCGCGCTCGAACGGAAGTGGTCGCCGCCGATTTCCGGGGCCGTGAACGCTTCGGCGTTGCGCACGTCGGTGTTGCTGATGATGGTGATGTGCTCGCGATACGGCTCGAGCGGCATCAGGCTGCTCGGCGACAGGTCGAAGTCACGACCGACCGCCGCGGGCGCCCACATGTTCTTCTTGATGCCAAAGGCGGTGCTGCCGGCAGAGCCGTGCACCATCTCGATGGCGGCAAGCCGCACCTTGCCGCGCGCGGCCTGGGCCGATGCGCGGGCCGGGACCATTGCCTCGAGGAACGGCAACGCCATGGTGACTGCCCCACCCTTCAGTACGGTGCGGCGCGACAGCTGCTTCTGCGTCAGATACATGTGCTCTCCCTAACCCTGATCCCGAACCCTGATCCCTGATCCCTGGTCTTTATCGCTGCGGCGCGACATCGGTCGCGCGGCGCTCGCTCTTACCGGTATCAGCCATACCCATTTTAAAGGCTGAGCTGTTCACCACACCCATCACAAACGCCGACAGCTTGTTGTCCTTCTTGCCGGCGTCGCGAACGATGGCGCGGATGGCCGGCATGTCGCTGTACTCGATGCGGCGGCCGGTTGCGTAGGTCATGAGGCTTTCGGTGAAGCCGGTCAGGAACATGTCCTGGTGCTTGAGCAAGGCGGCGCGGAGGCCGGCGGGGCCCTCCATGCGCGTGCCGTCGTAGAGGTCCCCATTCACGTCGACGGGCACTTCGTTGTCCTTGATGCGCCAGGCACCGGTCACGTCGAAGTTCTCCAGCGCCAGGCCGAGCGGATCGATCACGCGATGGCATGACGTGCAGGACGGGTTCTTGCGGTGCTCTTCCATGCGCTCGCGGGTCGACAACATCTTGCCGCCCTCGTTGGCCTTCACGGAATCATCGAGCGCCGGCACGTTGGGCGGCGGCGGCGGCGGCGGCGAGGCCAGCAGCACTTCCATCACCCACTTGCCACGCTGCACCGGCGAGGTACGGTCCGCAACGGAGGTGAGCGTCAGGATGCTGCCCTGCCCCAGCAGGCCGCGGCGATACGGCGGCAGCGTGACGCGCTGGAATGCGCTGCCGGTCACGTTGGGGATGTTGTAGTGAATCGCCAGGCGCTCGTTCACGAACGAGTAGTCGGCGTTGATCAGGTCGAGCAGGCTGCGATCCTCGCGGACGATCGATTCAAAGAAGAGCTCGGTCTCCTTCTTCATCGACTTGGCCAGCGTCTCGTCGTACTGCGGATACAGCAGGTAGTCCGGGAAGATCTTGTCGAGGTCCTGCAGACGCAGCCACTGCGAACCAAAGCGCGTCGAGAGCGCAGAGGCGCGGCGATCCGCCAGCATGCGGCGGACCTGCTTTTCGAGTCCGGCGGGCGTGCGCAGCGAGCCCAGGCTTGCGGCCTTCACCAGTTCCGAATCCGGCACCGTGCCCCACAAGAAGAACGACAGGCGCGACGCGAGATCTTCATCCGAAATGCGATACGCCGCGTTCCGGACTGCAGCGTTTCCTAATGAGGCGGGCTGCTGCTCCAGGCGGAACAGGAAGCGCGGGCTCATCAGGATCGACTGCGTGGCCACGCGGATGCCGTTCTCAAAGCCGCCCTTCTCGCGGCCCTGCTGGTAGAACTTCATCGCATCCTGCAGGTCGGCCGCGGTGGGCGCGCCGCGGAAGGCCTGCGCCGCCAGCTTGCGGACGATCTCAGCGGCACACGACTCTTCTTCCGCCTTCGCCGTCGGACGGCACGAGAAGATCTTCAAGCGGCTCGGGGTATCCGAAACACCCGTCACATCGAGCGGTCCCTGCACCACGAAGTCGCGCAGGTGCGGCAGCATCGTGACGCCCCAGGTGATGCTGACGTCAGCCAGCGTGTTCTCGAGCGGCATCAGCAGGTCGTCAACCGGGCCATCGAGCTTCTGCACAAACGCGGCGGTGATGCGCTGCGGACCGGCCTTGATGTGGACCGGCGGCGTCACCAGCTCGAGACCGTTCTTCGGATCGGTCTCGCTCATGCGGGTGTTGAGGTCGAAGATCGCGACGCGCTCGCCGTTGACCGAAAACTCGACCTGTTCCTTGAGGTCGTAGGCGGTCATCGAGTTGCGGCCGGCGAGGCCGCCAAGCGGCTCGTAATGCAGCGACGCCTTCAACACGTAGTGGCCATCGGCCGCGAACGTATGCACGACGGACGATCCGCCGCGCGTGCCCATCGGCGCGCCCTCCACGCGGCGCATCTGCGACGCCGAGCGCGGAATCTTGTAGGTCACCGACGATGCCGACGCGTTCCGGTCACCGACCGCGAGGCGGCTGATCTGGCTCGCCGCCCGCAGGTAGCCATCCATCAAGGTCGGCGAGAACGTCTGCGCATCCGCCACGTTGTCGAAGCCGTGGCTGATCGTGTCCGGCGGCAGGTAGGACGAGACGTCAACGTCGAGATTCAGCAGATCGCGAACCGCGTTGCTGTATTCGGCGCGGTTGAGGCGCTGGAACGGACGCGAACCCGGATTCGGGTTGAGCGCGGCCACCTTATCCATGCGCGATTCGAACGACGACACCATCGCCTGGATCACGGCAGGTTCCGGACGACGGGCGCCGGCGGGCGGCATCATGCCGGCTCGCAGCTTCCGGATCATCTTCTCGGTGAGCGCGCCGTTCTGCTCGATCTTGGCGGCGTCGAAGTTGGCCAGTGACAGGTCGCCCGCCTTGCCACGCTCGCTGTGACAGGTCGCGCAGTACTGTTTGACCAGCGCGGTCTGCTCCGCCGCCGTCGAACCGGCTGGCGCGGCCGCATGGGCCGCGACCGGCTTGGTCGTCTGTGGCGACAACGCCTTCTTCGGGCTGCCGGCCTGCTGGGCGGCAACAGTGACGGAAAGGGCCGCGGCAAGCGCGGCGACTGGCAACAGCTTCTTTAGCACGTGATGCACCGATGATTGTTCTTCGCGCCCAGGCCTTCGAGCAGCTTGATCGTTTCGGGATACGGCTGGGTGCGCTGCACCGGGCCGTTGGCCAGATCCACCGTGGTATTGCCTTCGCGATTGACGCGCTTCACATCGGCGCCCTTCGACACGAGGTACTTGATGCACTCGTTGTCGCCGCGCGACGCGCAGAGGTGCACCGGCGTGTTGCCTTCATGGTCCACCGCGTTGACGTCCGCACCGGTCTCTTCGACCAGGTACTTGATCGCCGGCAGGAAGCCCGTCGGCGCGTAGCGATGCGAGTTGGCCGCGAAGCCTTCACCGTAACCGACACCGGTCGCGGCGTGAATCGGGTGGACGGCCGGCCCGCCGTACGGAATAGGCGCCAGACCAGAGGTGTCCTGGATCTGACGGATGCCTTCACCAGTGAAGGGACGGCCCGCAGGCTTCATCGTCGGGATGCTCGGGTCGGCACCATACGACACCAGCAGCTTCATGGCCGCCACGTCGTTGGCGTAGGCGGCGCGCCAGAACGGCGTCGCGCCGACTTCGTCCACACCCGCGAAATCGGAGTTGAACGCCTGATACCAGACCTTGCGCTGCAGGCGCGCGTTCACATCGGCGCCCTTGTCGAGGATCGTCCGCATCAGGTCGAGATACGTCGTCTGCTGCTGCTGGTAGTTCTTCGGGCTCGGATACAGCGACTTCGGCGCCCACTGGATGTTGAGCACGGCAAACAGCGGCGTCACGCCGTTGAACGCCGAACGGTTCACATCCGCGCCCTTGCTGATCATGTAGCTGGCGAGATCGAAGTGGCCGTTGATGATCGCGATCAGCAGCGGGCTGGTCTGGTCACCCTTGTTGACCTGATTGAGGTCGACACCGCCCTCGACCATCGCCTTCACCACGTCGGTGAAGCCCTGCCGAGCCGCGAAGTGCAGCGCGGTCATGCCGCCCTGTGAGCTGATCAGCTCGTTGTAGCGATAGCCGCGCGTTGCACCCGCAATGTCCGCGGGACGGTTGTTCGCCGGACGGCCGCCCTGGCGGGCCATGGCGTCTTCCTCAGGAGCGGTCAGCGCGAACAGGTCGACGACCTTGGTCGTGGCCTTGTGATCGGCGCCGCGCGCGAGCAGCAACTTCACGGCCTCAACGCGGTTGAAGCCGGCCGCGAACATCAGCGGCGTTTCGCCCTTGGCGGTGTCCTTCGCGTCGATCTCGGCGCCGTTCTCCACGAGCGAGGTGATCGAGCGCGTATCGCCGGCCGCCGCGGCGATCATCAGCGGCGTCGTGCCGTTCGACGTCACCGCCTTCGGATCCGCGCCGCCGGCGAGCAGGGCCGCGACCACATCCGAGTAGCCGCCCTTCGCCGCCAGATACAGCGCCGTGTAGGAGCCCAGTCGTGTCGTGGCCCGGACGTTGGCACCGGCCACGAGCAGCATGCGCGTCATGTCGGCATCGCCCTTCATCGCCGCCCAATGCAGCGCGGTCGTGCCGTCACCTTGCGCTTCGTTGACGTCCACGCCCTTCTTCAGGAGCGCCTTGACCGTTTCACGGTCGCCGTTCTGCGCCGCGTTCGCGATCGGCGCGGTGTTCTGCGCGCCGATCACGACGGCGAAGCTGAGAGCCAGTGCCGAGCTGAGGGTGATCAGTCTACGCATCGTTACACCGCCGCCGTCGTCGCCTGGAGTTCGTTGAGGTCCATCGCCCGCGTGCTGTCGCCGAACGACTGCTGATCCGCCAGGCCGATGCCGTGCAGCGCGGCCAACATCGCGTTGGCCATCGGCGTGCCGTCGGCCGCCTTGATGTGCAGGCCGCCCTTGAGCGCGCCACCGGCCTTGCCCACGAAGAACAGCGGGCAGCGCTTGTGGTTGTGGATGTTCGAGTCGCCCATCGGCGAGCCGTACATCACCAGCGTGTTGTCGAGCAGGTTGCCGTCGCCGTCGGGCGTGTCCTTCAGCTTCTTCAGGAAATACGGGAGCATGCCAACGTGGTACTTGTTGATCTTCGCGAAGTCGAGAACCCGGTCCTCGCGGTCGCCGTGATGTGACGCCGGGTGGAAGCCCGTGGTGACGCCGCTGGTCGGATAGACGCGGCTCGACGCATCGCGGCCCATCTTGAACGAGAACACGCGGGTCGTATCCGACGCAAACGCCAGCGCCTGCAGGTCGAACATCAGCTTGACGTGATCGTCGAACGAGTCCGGCACGCCGACCGGGGCCATCGGGATTTCGCGCGGCTCGCCGCTCTTGTTGTACGCCTCGACCTTCTGGATGCGGCGTTCGATCTCGCGCACTTCCTCGAGGTAGTTCGACAGGCGGACGCGATCCGCGGCACCGATCTCCTTGTTGAGGCGCGCCAGCTGCGCGCTGATCAAGTCGAGAATGCTGCGGTCTTCCGCGCGGCGCTGCGCGCGTTCCTCGGGGGTCGCGCCGACGCCAAACAGCGAATCAAATGCCAGGCGGGGATCACGAATCATCGGCAGCGGCTGATCCTTGTCGGCCCAGCTGATGGTGTCGGTGTAGACGCAGGAGTAACCATACGAGCAGCCGCCCGCCTGGTCGACCGCTTCAATGCACAACTGCATCGACGGGATCGGCGATTCCTGCCCGAACTTCTGCGCGTAGAGCTGGTCGAGCGAGACGCCGGCGCGGACGTCGGAGCCCTGCGTCTGGCGCGGATGCGCCTGCGTCAGGAACACCGCGCTCGAGCGGAAGTGGTCGCCGCCAATTTCCGGCAGTTCGAACGCTTCGGCATTGCGCACGTCCGTGTTGCTGACGATGGTCAGGTAGTCGCGGAAGGGTTCGAGCGGCGACAGGCTGGTCGGCGACAGGTCGAACCCCTTGCCCACCGCAGCCGGCGACCACAGGTTCTTCTGCAGGCCGAACTTGGTCGCGCCCGCTGAACCGTGCACCATCTCAATCGCCGCCAGGCGGACCTTGCCGGCTTTCCCCTGCGCGGTCAGCGCCGGGGTCATCGCTTCCAGCATGGGCAATGCCATGGTCACACCGAGACCACGCAGGACCGTGCGTCGAGACATGTGCTTCTTGGTCAGAAACTCCATCGCGCTCTCCTAATCAGGCCACCAGGCCAACGGGCTAACAGGCCGGCAGGAAATACCTGCCGGCTTACTTACTACTTCTCGTTCTTCTCTTCTGTCGTCGTTTCCACCGGGGCGACGCGCCCCATGCGGAAGGCGGCGCTGTTGGCGACGCCCGAAATCACTGCCGAAAACCTGTAGTTCTTCGCCTTGGCGTTGTTCACGATCTGGCGGATCGCCGGCATGTCGTAATGCTCGACGCGGCGGCCCAGCGCGTAGGTCATCAGGTTCTCGGTAAAGCTGAGCATGACCACGTCCTGGTGCTTCAACAGCGCGTTACGGAGCGCCACCGGCCCATCGAGCTTGGTGCCGTCGTAGAGTTCACCGACCGGATCCACGGGCGAACCGTTCTCCTTGATGCGCCACACACCGGTGACGTCAAAGTTGTCGAGCGCCAGGCCGAGCGGATCGATCACGCGATGGCAGGAGTTGCACGACGGGTTCTTGCGGTGCTGCTCCATGCGCTCACGCGTCGACAGCACCTTGCCATCGTCGATGGCCGCGGTTTCTTCGAGCAGCGGCACGTTCGGCGGCGGGGGCGGCGGGGGCGAACCGAGCAGCACTTCCATCACCCACTTGCCGCGCAGCACCGGCGAGGTGCGATCGGCGATCGAGGTCAGCAACAACACGCTGCCTTGTCCGAGCACGCCGCGGCGGTTCGGATCCGTGATGGTGACGCGGCGGTACTGGTCGCCGAGGATGTTCGGGATGCCGTAGTGCTTGGCGAGCCGCTCGTTGACGAAGGTGTGGTCGGCCGTCAGCAGATCGAGCACCGGCCGATCTTCGCGAATCAGGCTGTCGAAGAAGAGTTCGGTCTCGCGCACCATCGCCTGCGACAGCGTCGTATCCCAGTAGGAATAGAAGTGATGGTCGGGACGAACCTTCTCCACGTCCTGGAGGCGCAGCCACTGCGAACCGAATCGCGTGGCCAGGGCCTCGGACCGCGGATCGGCCAGCATTCGCTTCAACTGCTTTTCGAAGACGGCGGGCGTCCGCAGCGTGCCCTGCGCGGCGGCCTTCAGCAATTCCGCGTCCGGCACCGAGCCCCAGAGAAAGAAGGACAAGCGTGAGGCGAGGTCCGAATCACTGATGCGATAGGTCTGCCCGGCCTTCAACGTCGAAGGCGTCTGCTCGATGCGGAACAGGAAGCGCGGGCTGGCGAGGATGGCCTGCACCGCCATGCGGATGCCGCCTTCGAAATCGCTCTGCTTGCGGCCGCGCTCGTAGAACGACATCAAGTCCTTGAAGTCGTCCGCGGCGACCGTTCCACGATAGGCCTGCGACGCCAGCTTGCGGACGATGTCGGCGGCGCAAGCCGACTCTTCGGTCGCAGTGATGGGGCGGCAGGTGAAGATACGGCGGCGGCTTTCGGTCTCGGAGACCCCCGTGACCGAGAGCGGACCACTCACCGTGAAGTCGCGCAGGTGCGCGAGGGCCGTGGTGCCGAACACTTCGCCGATGTTGGTGTCGGCCAGCGTGTGCTCGATCGGCATGATCAGGTCGTCAGCCGGGCCGTCGAAGCGCTGCACGAACGCGGCGGACACGCGATGCTGCCCGGCCTTGATGTGCACCTTCGGCGTCTGCATGGTCATGCCGTTGGCGTCCTGCTCGTTCATGCGCGGGTTGATGTCCATCAACGCCACACGCTCGCCGTCGATCGAGACTTCGATCTTCTCGCCCGCGTAGGGGCCGCCGAACAGGTCGCCGGTGGGTCCCATGTGCAGCATGATCTTGAACAGGTACTCGCCGTCGGCCGGGAAGACATGCAGGGTGGACATCCCACCGCGCGTGCCGAGCGGCGCGCCTTCGACGTGGCGCATCTGCGATGCGGTGCGCGGCACCTTCCAGGTCGTCGAGCTGGCCGAGGCGTTGCGGTCGCCAACCGCCAGGCGGCTGATCTGGCTCGCCGCGCGCAGGTAGCCTTCCATCAGCGTCGAGGAAATCGTCTGCGAGTCGGCAATGTTGTCGAAGCCGTCGCTCAGCGTATCCGCGGGCAGCCAGGCGTTGACGTCCACGTCCACCGCCAGCAGGTCCTTCACCGCGCGCGCATACTCCGCGCGATTCAAGCGCTGCGACGGACGCCAGCCGGGATTCGGGCTGAGCGCGGCCGCGCGATCGAGACGGGTCTCGAGCGAGGTCACCAGCGCGTCGATCGTGGCCTGATCGGGACGACGGGAACCGGCCGGCGGCATCATGCCGGCGCGGAGGCGGCGAATCATGCGCTCCGTGACCGCGGCGTGATCGGGAGCGGTCGCGGCATCGAATGACTGGAACGACAGGCCGCTCGTGCGGTCCTTGCCGCGATCGTTGTGGCAGGTCACGCAGTAAAGCTTCACCAGCGCGTTTTGCTCAGCGACCGTCAGGGTCGTCGCGGCCGGCGCGTGCGACACAGCCGGCTTGGGTGGCGCGGTCGCCGGCTTCGCCGCCTGTTGGGCAGCGATTGACACCGGCACAAACACGAGAAGGGCGATCGCGAGTCTTTTCATCGGAGCTATTGGCCTATTGGCCCATGGGCCTAACAGGAAACACACTTGTTGTTGTTCTTCGAACCGAGCTTTTCGAGGAGCTTCAACGCCTCCGGCCACGGCTGGACGCGCTGCACGGGACCGTTGGCCATGTCGGCCACCGTCTGGCCTTCGCGATTCACCTTGGTGACGTCGGCGCCCTTCGAGACGAGATACAGGATGCTGTCGACGTCGCCGCGCGCGGCGGCGTGATGCAGCGCGGTGTTGCCGTCGTGGTCGACGGCGTTCACGTCCGCGCCGGTGACCTCAACGAGATACTTGATGCCGGGCAGGAAGCCCGCCGGCGAATGAATGTGCGAGTTGGCGGCAAAGCCCTCACCGAAGCCCACGCCGGCCGCCGCCTGCAAGGTCGGGATGCCGGGACCACCGATCGGAATGGGCGCAAGGTTCGACACGTCCTTGGCTTCGCGAGCGGCGCCCGCGTCACCGAGCGGACGGCGGCCGGCCGGACGCATGGTGGAGATATTCGGGTCCGCTCCGTGCGCGAAGAGCAACGACATCGCCGGCACGTCGCCGGCAAAGGCCGCGCGCCAGAACGGCGTCGCGCCGATCTCATCCACGCCCGCCAGGTCGAAGTTGTATTCCGAGTACCACACCTTCTTGGTGAGACGCTTGTTCGGATCGGCGCCCTTTTCCAGCAGCGCCTTCATGAAGTCGAGATAGGTGATCTGCTGCTGGTTGAACGCGCGGGGCTGCGGATACAGCGCGCGCGGCGCCCAGGTCACGTTCAGCGCCGCATAGAGCGGCGTCACGCCGTTCTCCGAGGCCGCATTGGGATCCGCGCCCTGATCGAGCAGCCACTTCGCGAGGTCGAAATGCCCGTTGATCGCGGCAATCAACATCGGGCTGGTGCGATCACCCTTGCTGATCTGGTTCACGTTCGCGCCGGCCGCAACCAGCGTCTTGACCGCATCGGCATAGCCGCTGCGCGCGGCGAGGATCAGCGCCGTGTGGCCGCCCTGGTAGCCGATCAGCTCGTTGTAGAAATACGGGCGATCGATGCCGGGCTTGCCGCCGAATCCGCCGCGGCCGCCGCCTCCACCACCACCGCCAGCAGGTGCGCCGTTGGCGGCCGGAGCCGCTTGTCCAGCGCCGGTCGCCACCACCTGACCGTTGCGGCCCGTACCGTTCCCACCTGCCTGGTTGCCTGAGCCCGACGAGGCCGCGAGGAATTCCTGCTCCGGGCCGCTCAGGTTGCCGACGTTATTCACCTTGGACGTCGCCGCAATCTGCGAGCCGAGCTTGATCAGCGCCTTCATCGCGTCAACGCGGTTGTTCGCCGCCGCAAACATCAGCGGCGTCTGGCCGAACGTCTTCTCGGTCGCTTCGATCTCGGCGCCGTTTTCGACGAGCGTCGTCACCGCCTGCGCATTGCCGGACGCGGCGGCCAGCATCAGCGGCGTGGTGCCGAGGGCGTTGGCCGCTTTGGCATCCGATCCGCTCGCCAGCAACGCCGCGATCACACTGGCGTGTCCCTGGTCGGCGGCCATCATCAGCGGCGTGTAGCCGCCCAGGCGCGTAGTCGCCTTCACGTTCGCGCCGGCGTAGAGCAGCATCTGCGTCAGTTCAGCGTCGCCATTGCGCGCCGCCCAGTGCAGCGCGGTCATGCCGTCGCCCTGCGCGGCGTTGACGTCGGCGCCGTTCTTCAGGAGCGCCTTGACCGCCTCGCGATCCTTCTTCATCACCGCATCGGCCACCGGTGCGGGCCCGGCGGCATTGAGGAACGCGGTGAGCGCGATCGCCATCACGCCGCCAACGCCGAACTTGCGAATCAGTCGCTGCATAGTCATACCTTCACCGTCACGGACGTTAACCGCCGAGGACGCCGAGAACACCGAGCAATTTCTTCAATATGCCAGTGCCGCTGAGCGGCCATTGCCCTTTGAAGTGTTGCCTCGGTGTCCTCGGCGTCCTCAGCGGCCAATGCTCGTCGAACCCTTAGACCGCTGCCGTCGTCGCCGGGACCGTCTTCAACTCGAAGCGGCCCGTGCTGTCGCCGAACGACTTCACATCTTCGAGGCCGAGGTCCTGCATCAGTGACAGGAATACGTTGGCCATCGGCGTGCCATCGGCCGCCTTGAGGTGCAGGTTGCCGCGCAGCGCACCACCCGCCTTGCCGGCGAGGAATAGCGGGCAGCGCTTGTGGTTATGGACGTTCGAGTTGCCCATCGGCGACCCGTAGATCACCAGCGTGTTGTCGAGCAGGTTCGACTCGCCGTCCGGCGTTTCCTTCAGCTTCTTGAGGAAGTAGGGCACCATCGAGACGTGGTAGCGGTTGATCTTCATGAAGTCGGTGACGCGCTCTTCGCGCTCACCGTGGTGCGACGCCGGGTGGAACGCACTGCGCACGCCGCTGTCCGGGTAGACCCGCGCCGAACCGTCGCGGCCCATCTTGAATGAGAACACGCGCGTCACGTCGGACGCGAAGGCGAGCACCTGCAGGTCGAACATCAGCTTGACGTGTTCGGCGAAATCATCCGGCACGCCGACCGGCGCATCGGGCAATTCACGCACTTCTCCGCTGCTGTTCTGCGCCTCGATCTTCTGGATGCGGCGCTCGATCTCGCGAATCTCGGTGAGGTACTGGTTGAGGCGCTGGCGATCCGACGCGCCGAGATCCTTGCTCAGGCGCGACACCTCGGCCGAGACCCAGTCGAGGATGCTCTTGTCGGCACGGCGGCTCTGCGCGCGCTCGGCCGCGGTGGCGCCGACGCCGAACAACGAATCAAACACCGCGCGCGGGTCGCGGATCATCGGCAGCGGCTTTTCGGGATCCGCCCAGCTGATGCTGTCGGTGTAGGCGCAGGAGTAGCCGTAAGCGCAGCCACCCGACTGGTCGACGGTTTCGATCGACAACTGCATCGACGGAATCGGCGTGTCCTGGCCATGCTTCTGCGCGTGGAGCTGGTCGAGCGACGTGCCGGCGTAGACGTCCGAGCCCTGCGTCTTCTTGGGATGCGCCTGCGTCAGGAACACCGCGCTCGAGCGGAAGTGGTCGGCGCCGATTTCCGGCAGCGAGAACGCTTCGGCGTTTCGCACGTCAGTGTTGCTGACGATCGTCAGGTAGTCGCGGAACGGCTCGAGCGGCGACAGCGAGCCGACGCTCAGGTCGAACGCCGTGCCGACTTCGGCCGGGGACCAGAAGTTCTTGCTGAGACCGAACTGCGTGGCGCCGGCCGAGCCGTGCACCATCTCGATCGCCGCCATGCGCACCTTCTTCGCGCCGGCAGCGGTCTTGGCAAACGCTGTCCCCGACGGCGCCATCGCTTCGAGCATGGGCAACGCCATGGTGACGCCAAGTCCACGAAGGACCGTGCGGCGTGAGAGGTGCTTTTTGGTCAGAAACTCCATTGCGGTCTCCTGGCTACTGGCTACTGGATACTGGCTACCGTTTGTCGTCGTTCGTCGTCGTCGCATCTTCCGCGCGTGCCATCTGGAACGCGCGGCTGTTCACCACCCCCAGCACGAAGGCCGAGAAGCGGTTGTTGTCCTTGGCCGCGTCCTTGATGATCTTGCGGATCGCGGGCTGGTCGAAGTACTCCACGCGGCGTCCGAGCGCATACGTCAGCAGGCTCTCGGAGAAGCTGGTGAAGAACATGTCCTGGTGCTTGAGCAGCGCGGCGCGCAGGCCGTTGGGGCCCAGCATCTTCGTGCCGTCGTAGAGATCGCCAACCGGATCGACCAGGTTGCCGTTGTCGCGGATTCTCCAGCGGCCGGTGACATCGAAGTTCTCGAGCGCAAGGCCCAGCGGATCGATCACGCGGTGGCAGGAGTTGCACTGCGGATTGGCGCGGTGCTGCTCCATGCGCTGGCGCGTGGTCAGCATGCCGTCGCCGGATTCGGCCTTCGTCTCGTCGAGTGTCGGCACGTTGGGTGGCGGCGCCGGCGGCGGTGACGCCAGCAGCACTTCCATGATCCACTTGCCGCGCAGCACCGGCGACGTGCGATCGGCGACCGACGTCAGCGCCAGGATGCTGCCCTGGCCGAGCAGGCCGCGGCGGTTCTCGTCGGCAATCGTGACCCGCTGGAAGTCGTCGCCATTGACGTTCGGCAGGCCGTAGTGCTTCGCGACGCGTTCGTTGACGAAGGTGTAGTCGGCCGTGAGCAGGTCGGTCAGGCTGCGGTCTTCGCGAACGATGCTGTCGAAGAACAGCTCGGTTTCCTTGCGCAGCGCCTCGCCGAGCTTGTAGTCGTAATACGGGAACAACAGCGCGTCGGGATAAATCTTCTCCAGGTCCTGCAGGCGCAGCCACTGCGCGCCAAAGCGCGTGGCCAGCGCCTCGCTCTTCGGATCGGCGAGCATGCGCTTGACCTGCGCGGCCAGCACACCAGGGCCGCGCAATGTGCCGCGCTGCGCGATCTTCAGCAGTTCGCCATCCGGACCCGAGCCCCAGATGAAGAACGACAGGCGCGTGGCGAGGTCGTGATCCGTGATGCGGTAGTTCTGGCCGATGCGAATCGTGGCCGGCGCTTCCTCGAGACGGAACAGGAACCGCGGGCTCGCGAGCACGGCCTGCAACGCCATACGAATGCCCGCCTCGAAGTCCGCGCTCTTGCGGCCCTGCGCGTAGAACTTTGTCAGGCCGTCGAGATCCTGCGCCGACACCGGACCGCGGTACGCCTGCGACGCCAGCTTGCGGAGGATCTCGTTGGCGCACGCGGCTTCCTCGCTGCTCGACGTCGGACGGCAGGTGAAGATCTTCTTGCGGCTCGGGGTCTCGGAAATGCCGGTGACCTTGAACGGCCCGCTCACCGCGAACTCGCGCAGGTGCGGCAGCGTGGTGATGCCGAAGCCCGAGCCGATCTGCGAGTCCGCCAGCGTGTGGTCGATCGGCGGCATCAGGTCGTCCGGCACCGCGTCAAAGCGCTGCACGAACGCGGCGGCAAGGCGATGCGTGCCGGCCTTCACATGCACGCGCACCGTCGTCAGGTTCATGCCGTTCGGATCGGCTTCGCTCATGCGCGGGTTGATCTCCACCACCGCCGCACGCTCGCCGTCGATCGAGACCTCGAGCAACTCGCCCCTCACCGTGCTGCCGAACAACTGGCCGGTGGGAATCGAGTGCAACTGCAGGCGGAAGCTGTATTCCCCGTCGGCCGGAAACGTGTGCTGCACCGCAATGCCGCCGCGCGTGCCGAACGGCGCGCCTTCGACGTGCTGCATCTGCGAACCGGTGCGCGGGACCTTGTAGGTGTATTCGGACGCGCCCGCTTTCGGGTCGCCCACCGCAAGCGAGCTGATGCGGCTCGCCGCGCGCAGGTAGCCTTCCATCAACGTCGCCGAGAACGCCTGCGCGTCGGCGATGTTGTCGAAACCGGCACTGATCGTGTCGGGCGGCAGGAACGCCGTCACGTCCACGTCGAGATTCAGCAACGCGCTCACTGCACGCGCATACTCGGCACGGTTCAAGCGCTGGAAGGGGCGGCGGCCGGGATTCGGATTCAATGCGGCGGCCTGATCGAGCCGCGATTCGATGGACGAGGCAAACGACGCCAGCACCGTCGCCTCGGGACGACGCGCACCCGAGGGCGGCATCATGCCCGCGCGCAGCTTGCGCGCCATCTTCTCGGCAACCTCCGCCACTTGTGCGTCGTGTCCAACCTTCGCGGCATCGAACGCCTGCAGCGAGAGGCCGCCCGCGTTGTTCTTGTTGCGATCGTTGTGGCACGACGCGCAGTACTGCTTGACGAGTGCGTTTTGAGATTCAGAAACAGCGGCAGGAATTGCAGTGTGACTCGAGGCCATCGCCGGTCCGCTTGCCGGGACCGGCACTCGCTGCTGCGACTGCTGCGTGGATGGAGCCGTGGGCGCGGGAGCGGACCTCTGCTTCGCACTCGATGACGCGGAATTCTGATCCGCGTACGTGGATAGGCCGAAGGCCAACACGAACGCAGACAAGACTACGAACGAGATTCTCTTCATCAGGCGCTTTGCCCCCGACTGCAAGGCCGTCACGAGCACGGCCGTTATATCACTCTAACAACCCGAATTATCAATGACTTAGCCCGGTTTTCGTGTCAGCAATTGTCACAGTAATGTCGACCATTTGTTCAATGAATGGCACGGGGCCGTTTCCGCGAATTTGCGCCAGAATTCGCAAATCTCAAGCGTGTTACCCTTCCCCGTCCCCAAGGAGGACGCATGGATCGACCCAAATCCATCTCCCGGCGGCGTATTTTGGCGGCCGGAACGGCAGGAATCGTCGGTGCAGCGCTACCCGCAGCAGGCCAGAGTCCCGACCAGGCGGCGCGTCCAAAGGTGCCGGCCGACCCCACGAAAGTGCAAGGACCGCTGTCGACCGACGTTGGCGGGCGCTCTCCTTTCGAGAAGCCAAAGCGCGTGTCGCTTGGCGAACGGCGGACCTCCAGCCTCTCGCCGCTCCAGGATCTCGACGGCATCATCACGCCGTCGGATCTTCACTTCGAACGGCATCACGGCGGTGTGCCGGCGATCGATCCGCAGCAGTACTCATTGCTGATTCACGGCATGGTCGATCGGCCAATGGTCTTTACGCTCGCCGATCTCCGTCGTTTCCCCGGCAGGTCGATGATCCGCATGATGGAGTGCTCCGGCAACGGCGGGCGCGTCTATCGCCGTGAGGGCAATCAAACCGACATCACGCCGCAACAGATCGACGGCCTGACGTCGACCAGCGAATGGACGGGCGTGCCACTCTCGACGCTGATGCGTGAAGTCGGGGCGTCGCCGAAAGCCTCGTGGTTCCTCGCCGAGGGCATGGACGCCGCCGTCATGACGCGCAGCATCCCGATGGCCAAGGCATGGGACGATGCGCTGATCGCCTACGGACAGAACGGCGAGCCGCTCCGTCCCGAGCAGGGTTATCCCGTGCGCCTGTTCCTCCCCGGCGTCGAGGGCAACGCGAGCATCAAGTGGCTGCGCCGCATCGAGGTCGCCGACCAGCCCTTCATGACGCGCGAGGAAACCTCGAAGTACACCGACCCGCTGCCCGACGGCACCGCGCGCATCTTCAGTCTCGACATGGACTGCAAATCACTGATCACCGAGCCGGCGTTCCCTGACAAGCTGACCGGCCCCGGCTGGTGGGAGGTGCGCGGCATCGCGTGGAGCGGCCGCGGCAAGATCGCCAAGGTTGAAGTCAGCGGCGACGGCGGCAAGACGTGGCAGCTCGCCAAGCTCGATGATCCGGTGTTGCCGAAGTGCCACACGCGGTTTCGCCTGCCGTGGGAGTGGAAGGGCGGCGAGGCCTTGCTCGCGAGCCGCGCGACGGACGAGACAGGCTACGTGCAGCCGACCTACGACGTGCTGCTCGCGGCGCGCGGGCCGTCAACTGCGTATCACTTCAATCACATCCGCGCGTGGAAGGTACTCGCGGACGGCTCGGTGAAGTTTGGGGGCGGCTTATGACAAGCCAGGGCCACAGAAGGCGCAGATCAAATTCCCAGGGCCACAGAAGGCACAGAAAGCTCAGAACAGTAGTTCTCGGATTGATCGCGGTCTCGATGGCGATCTCATCCACAACGGTTCTCGCTCAGTCGAAACCTGCTCTGAAGCCGCTGGGCATCGGACGCGCAGCTTCGAACGACGAGATCGCGAAGATCGATATCGACGTGCGGCCGGACGGCAAAGGATTGCCCGAGGGCAAAGGCACCGTCACTGAGGGCGCGAAGATCTACGCGGCGAAGTGCCAGTCGTGTCACGGCGCCAACGGCATGGGTGGATCCGCCGATCGCCTGGTCGATCGCGAAGCGGGCAAGAATTGGGACTTCGCGACCAACCCCAAACTCGTGAAGGCGGTCGGCAACTACTGGCCGTACGCGACCACGTTGTACGACTACACGTACCGGGCGATGCCGTTCATGCAGCCGGGGACGTTAACGGCGGACGAAACCTATTCGCTCGTGGCGTACATCCTGGCGCTGAACAAGATCGTGCCTGACGATGCGGTGATGGATCGCAAATCGCTCCCTGCAGTGAAAATGCCCGCGAAGGATCGGTTCGTCATCGACAACCGCAAGGGCGGGAAGGTTGTGAAGTAACGAGAGGTGCGTATGGGCTGGCCTCCGCCGTCTGGACGAGACCAGCCCTGGTCGGTCTGCTGTAGGGACGAACCTTCAGGTTCGTCCACGTTCTAGTGTTTCTGCTGCTGCGAGCCGACCGGCTTCAGTACGGTCAGGTCCTGCGAATCCACCGAGTATTCGGTGAACGGCTGATACATCTCATCCCAGCTCTGCTCCGACCAGTACACCTCGAGGTGCGGCGCCGGATTCCATTTGTTGCGGATCGAGTTGTCGTAGACGCCGAGCCCGAGGATCTTGCTGCCCGCGGGGATTTTCAGCGGCTCCTTCAACTCGTAGTTGAACTGCCAGTTGAAGTCGAACTTCGGCACGTTGAGGATCGTCTTCTCGGTGCCGTCCGGATACACGATCACCCACTTCAGGCTCTTGCCGCGCAGGTGCATGTGCGGGGACATCGCGTAGAGGGTGATGTCTTCCGTCACCGGCGTGATGCCGGTGAGGCGCCAGTTCTCGGCGTACGGCGGAATGTTCGGCGTGGTGCGGCTGCGGCGCGTGCTGCCCGGATCCGCCTTGTATTCCACCTCGCGGCCCTCCGCGCGATAGATCGACAATCCCCCCTTGGTCGTGGCCAGCGGATCGCCGGCCTGGCGGATCAGCACTTCGTGCGTGACGGGCACCTTGTTGAACCAGATGCCAAGCTTGGTGCGGTCCTTCTCCACCTTGCCGGTCGGGTTGTAGTGCAGCTGCCAGTTGATGTACTTGCCGGCGGGCAGGCGCTTGCCGATGTCGGCGCGGTGATGATCGAGTCCGCGGCCGGGCACCCACGACAACAACTTGCTCGAACCGGGCAGGCCGCTGTCCGTTGACGGCAGGCCGCGCGATCCGCGATCGCCGATCACCTTGCCGTCCTTGTCGATGATCCGGCCATCCTTCAGCGTCGCGCCTTCAGGAATGTCGACGAAGAAGATGCCGGCATGGTGCAGCACCGCGCGGTTGCTCGGCTTGAGCTCGACGATCTCCGCGAACTTGTCCTCCGTCCACGGCACTTTCGAATAGAACATCTGCACGCCGAGTTCGCCTTCGGCAGGAATCTCGAACTCCACCGGCATTTCGAGCACGAGGTCCGGCTCGGTGCCTGCCGTCCATCCGGTCGCGAACTTCGGCGACGGCGGCATGTCGGCGTTGCTGCCGCGCGCCGCGCCACCGTCCACCCACGCGGCGATGGTGTCGATCTCTTTTTGCGTCAGGCTGATGTCGTTGCGCATCGGCAACGTCTGCGACATGTCGGCGCCCCAGGGCGGCATCTCGCGCGCGACGACCTTCGACTTGATCGCCTTGGCCCACGGCCGCGCGTCCTCGTACGACAACAGCGACATTGGCGCCACTTCTCCGGGCCGGTGGCAGTTGGCGCACTTGCTGTACATGATCGGCGCGACGTCCTTCGCAAACGTCGGCGCCGCGTGCGTTGCGGGCGCCTGCGACTGCGCGCTGACGTTGAACGTGGCAACCGCCGCAACGCCGACGACGAGTAACGCGAAACGTTTCATGGTCGTGTCCTTTTTGATGGCCTGACTGCCCGATGGCCCGATTGCCGCGGATTTTAGCCTACTTTGGCGCCCCGGCCGCGCACGTCGCCACCGCTTCGACGGCGGACGTCACGTTGATGCGGCTGACCTTGTCCTTGATAAACAGGCCACGAATCACCACTGTCTTGTCTTTCATCGTCGGCAGGTTGAACTCGCTCGTGCCAATCAGCCGGAACGTGTTCCTGCCAGCCGGCGCGCTCTTCGGGATGTCGTCGCCCGATGCCTGGTTGGCCAGGCTCGGCGTGGGCTCGGTCGCGGCCACCAGCATCCAGTTCGTACCCTGCTCGCGCAGGCAGCCGGTGACGCTGACGATCTCGACGGTCTTCTTCGGCGCCGGTGCCTGAGCCGCGGAAGGCACAGATAACACCAGGGCCACAGAAGGCACAGAAAGCGCAGATAACACCAGGGCCGCAGAAGGCACGGAAAGCACGGACAAGAAGGACATCAACACGCGGCATATCATAGCCGACGATTGCATCGGGCTCTCCTGATCGCCGCGTTGCTCGCCGTCAGCGGAGGCGCGCTGATGGCTCACGAAGCCGAACGCACCAAGGTCACGCTGCGGCTGTCCGCCGACGGCTCGTTCGTCCTCGACATCAGCAACGATCCGATGTGGCTGCTGCTGCGCCTCGAGACGTTCACAGGCGGCGCCGTGCCGCCGAACCTCACGCCGGAGCAACGCGACGCGCGCCTCGCGCAACTCACTTCCGTGTTCGCGGACCGGATCGTACTGTTTGTTGATACTCATGAAGTGAGGGCAACCCACGTGGAATACAGGAGGCCTGCCGAGCCTGCTGTGCCCTCTGCGGCCCTGGCATTGCTTGAACCTTCTGCGGTCCTGGCGTCGTTTCGCCTCACCGGCGTCATGCCTCGTGACGCGACCAGATTGCGCTGGCTGTATGGGCTCGTGGCCGATCGCTATCCGCTCGAGATCAAGCAGCCGGATGGCTCATCGACGATCGAATGGATCGATGGCACGAACTGGAGCGACGTCATCGACCTGTCGAGGTCGTTCACGCGGCCGACGCGACTCGAAATCGTCCGTGAGTATCTGTGGCTCGGCTACACGCACATCCTCCCCAAGGGGCTCGATCACATCCTGTTCGTGCTCGGACTGTTCCTACTCAGTCCACGGATGAAGCCGTTACTGCTGCAGGTCACCGCGTTCACGATCGCGCATTCGATCACCCTGGGCCTCTCCATCTATGGACTCGTTTCTCTGCCCTCCCGTATCGTCGAGCCGCTAATCGCCTTGTCGATCGCGTATGTCGCCGTCGAGAACCTCGTGACGCGCGAATTGAAGCCATGGCGGCTAGCGCTGGTCTTCATGTTCGGCCTGCTTCATGGACTGGGATTCGCAGGGGTCCTGCGCGAGCTCGGACTGCCGCGGGGCGAGTTCCTCACCGCGCTCGTCACGTTCAATGTCGGCGTCGAAGGCGGGCAGCTGACGGTGATCGCATGCGCATGGCTCGCCACCTGTGCATTCGCCACGCGACCTTGGTACCGGCAACGAGTCGTAATTCCAGCCTCGCTGATAATTGCGGCGGTGGGACTGTACTGGACGATGGCTCGCGTGCTCGGTAGCCAGTAGCCGAATGCCAGTAGCCAGAAGAACCTCTGGCTACCGGCTACCGGCTACTACTTCACGAACTTCTGAATGCGCTGGCCGTAGGTATCGGCTGCGTAGACGGCGCCTTTCGAATCCACCACGATGCCGTGGACCCAATCGAATTCGCCGGGGCCAAGGCCCTGCTTGCCCCACGTCGCCACGAGCTTGCCATCCTTCAACGACAGCTTGTGGACGCGCTCGAGCGCATGATCGGCGATGTACGCAAAACCATCGTCACCCTTGCGGGAAATGCCGATGTCCCACGGATTCCAGCCGGGTACGCTGATTTCGCGCAGGTAGCTCAGGTTCTTGTCGAATACCTGTACGCGATGCCCTTCGCGATCGATGATGTAGAGATTCTCCTGCGCATCGACCGCGAGCTTGTGCGGCAGATCCCACTCGCCCGCGCCCTTGCCCTTGTCTCCCGGGCCACCGTTGCCGCGCGCGACCTGCTTCAGGAACTTGCCGGCCTTGTCGTACATCACCACGCGATTGTTGCCGTAACCGTCGGTCACGATGATGTTGCCGTTCTTGAGGACGGCGACGCCTGAAGGAAGATCGAAGTGCTTCTCGTCATTCCCCTTCTCCATCGTCGTGCCAAGCTGCAGCAGGACCTTGTCCATCTTCGGGTTGAGCTTGACGACGCGATGCGCGTCGCGTTCGATCATGTAGACGTTGCCCTCCCAGTCCACCGCGCCTGAATGCTGGTAGTTGGGATCGAGCTTGCGGCCGTTGAGCTCGCCGTCGCCGCCCCACGCCACGAGCTTGCCGTCGGTGTTGAACACCATCACCGGCTTGGCGCCGCGGTTGAAGACGTAGATGCGATCGTCCTTGTCGATCGCGAGGCCCGAAATGCCTGGCTGGTTCGTCGGGCCCTGGCCGGGAGGACGCGGCGTGTTGGCCTGGCCGGTGGCGCGGCGCGCCGCCGCCTGGGCTTCGCGCTCTGCCGGCGGCAACGGCGCGTTCTTCAGGCCGAAGAACTCTCCTGACGGCAGCGTCGGCCAGTTCGGGACAAGGCGATAGCCGCCGTCGGTGGGCGCCGCCGCCGGCGCGGGCGTCTGTGTCTGGGCCGACACGCTGACCAGTGCCGCCGCGAGTGCCAACACCAATGTCGTCGAGGAAATTAGTCGCATATACTTCTCCGCGCCGTGAGAATACACCGAATGAAACTTACGTGGATTCTGGGCCTGCTGATCGCGACCGCGTCATCGGCCGAATCGCAACAAGTCCCCAAGGGCCAGATGCCCGTGCTCGGGCGCCCGACACAGAGCGACGACACCGTTCCGCTCTTCGACTTCGACACCTACTTCCTCGGCAAGTGGACATTTGAATGGTCCATGCCCGAGAGCGCGTTGGGACCGGCAGGGCCCTACAGCGGCACGACCGTCGTCTCGAAACTCGACGGGCGCTTCTACGAGGCGATCACCGAAGGCGAAGGTCCCGCGGGCCCATTCAAGGTGCGCGAGGTCATTGCGTATCACAAGGAAAACAAGACGCTGGCGCGCGAGGTGACTGATTCGCGCGGGTTCAACTATCTGCAGTTTGGACCGGTGGGCGGGGACCTGGGCGGGATTTACAACATCCACTTCGACAGCGCGCCGTTCACGGTCAACGGCAAGTCGATTCGCGTGCGGCACACGATGCACTTGCTCTCGCCACTCAACTATCGAGTGGCGAGCGCAATCTCTGTGGATGGCGGGCCGTTCACGAACCTCGGCACGCCGTGGTGGCGCAAGGCTCCCTGAGAGTTAAGAGTGCAGAGTTAAGAGTGCAGAGTTAAGAGTGCAGAGTTAAGAGTGCAGAGTGACGAGCTCTTAACTCTTAACTCTTAACTCTTAACTCTGCACTCTGCACTTACTTCTTCAGCTCGATCTTGATGCCCTTGAGCACTTCGGTCTTGGGCTCGAGTTCCACGGTACCGGCCGGGAACTTGTTGGTGCTCATGATGTGCGCGACGATGTCGGCTTTCTGAGCGGGGGTCACGCCGCTCGGGCCGCTCGGCGGCATCGAGATGCGGATGCGCTCGAACAGGTCGCCCACCGACAGATCGTTCCAGTTGCCCGTGAACTCCGAGCCGGTCAGCGCCGGCGCGAAGCCGTCACCGGCCAGGTCGTTGCCGTGGCACTCCGAGCACGCCGCCTTGTAGGCAGCCGCGCCGCGATCAGCCTGTTCCTTGCTGAACACGCCGTCCCACACGGTCTTGTTCTGTTCCGCCTGCACCGCGTACTGCGAGACGCCGGCAACCCACACAATCGCTAACGCGCCAAAAGCAAGTCGAAGCTTCATAGGTGGATTGTAGCAGGAGACGTGCGGCATGTGAGACCTGACCCCAAACATCGCAGTGCGTCGATTGGGGTCAGGTCCCAACTACGTCACTGGATGTAACCAGGCCGCGCCGCGGACGCCGCTGGAGTCGCCGTGCCGTGCGCGGATCAGCCGGGTGGCGACGTGATCGGAAAAGATGTGCCGGCCCCAGAGCTGCGGAATCCGCTGGTAAAAGCGCTCGATGTTCGACAGCCCGCCACCCAGCACAACCACGTCGGGATCCAGCACGTTGATGATTGATGCGATCGCCCGCGCAAAGCGGTGCTCGTACCGATCCAGGCAGCGCAGCGCGATGGGATCGCCCTGCGCGGCACGCGCCGCAACCTCGCTCGCCGTCAGATCGGATCCGCCCAGCGTGATGTAGTCACGCGCCAGCGCCGGACCCGACAGGAACGTTTCGATGCAGCCCGACCGGCCGCAGTAGCATGGCGGACCAGGCCGCTCGTCATCCTCCGGCGCGGGCAAGGGGTTGTGCCCCCACTCGCCGCCAATCGCATTGGCCCCGGCCACGATCTGTCCGTTGACCACTACCCCGCCGCCCGTACCCGTGCCGATGATGACGCCGAATACCACCGCCGCACCCGTCGCGGCGCCATCGGTCGCTTCAGACAGCGCGAAACAGTTCGCGTCGTTGGCAAGCCTGACATCGCGATTCAGGGCGCGTGACAGGTCGTCACCGAGACGATGACCGTTGAGCCACGTTGAATTGGCATTCTTGATCAGTCCCGTTGCCGGAGAGATTGCGCCAGGGACGCCGACACCGACCGAGCCGTGCGCGCTGACCGTGGTTTCGATCGCGCCAACCAGATCGGCCACCGCGCGCACGGTGTCGTCGTAGCTGCCGCGCGGGGCGGGCACGCGTCTACGCTCGATCTCGCGCCCGTCGTTGCTGAGCGCGAGCCCTTCGATCTTCGTGCCGCCGAGGTCGATGCCGATCCGCAAACGTTGGGCTCCCGTCAGGCGGCGGGGCTTGCGGCCAGCGACATGGCCATGGCCTCGACGGCGTCCGGCCAGAACTGCGTGCCGCGGCCCTTCACCAGCAGTGCGATCACTTCGTCGACCGGCAACGCGCGGCGGTACGGACGGTCGCTCATCAGCGCGTCGGCGACGTCGGCCACGGCCAGTACCATCGCGGCCGGTGTCAGTTGATCTCCGGTAAGCCCGCGGAAATAGCCCAGACCGTCAACGCGCTCGTGGTGATTGGCGGCGTCTTCGGCAAGTTCTTCAAAGACCGGCACCTGCTGCAGGACGTGCAGCGTGTGCGCGGGATGCTGTTTGATGATCGACCAGTCCGCGTCGGTCAGCTTGCCGGGCTTGTCAAGGATCGCATTCGGCACCGCCAGCTTGCCGATGTCGTGCAACAGCGACGCGCGCCGCAACCGCACCACTTCCGTCGGCGTGAAGCCAAGACGCTCCGCGGCGCCGACGGCCAGCGCCGCGACGCGATCGGAATGCTCGAAGGTGAAGCTCGATTTCGCGTCGATGACCCACGCGAACGCGGTGGCGATCTGGTCGAGGCGATCCTCGGTGGCGAGGATCGCGCGCTCCTCGGGCTCGGCCGCGGCCACGGTCGCGTTGAGATTCACCGCTTCCAGGGAAGCCCACATCGCCGGCGATGCGACCTGGTTGAGGCACTCGACCAGTTCGGGATCGAACCATCGGCCGCGGCGCTCCGCGGCCATCTCGAGCGCGCGATCGGGGCCGGCCACACCCCAGAAGATCTCGACCACTTGCGCAAGGCCGATGATGCGCGCCGCGATCGGGATCGATTCGCCCTTCAGGCCCGCGGGGTGCCCACCTCCGTCCCAGTGCTCGTCCATGGATTGCACGGCCTGGGCGGTCGCTTCGGACATCCCCAGCGCTCGTGCGATCGCCGCACTGCGCGCACAGCGAATCTCGAACAACTCACGCTCGCCGCCCGGCCCCGCGGCCGCGAGCTTGATGAACTGCTTCACGCGCGCAAGGAAGTCGCCCTCGGGCTCGACCCAGTCGAAGGCGTAACGCACCTTTTGATCGAGCTTGCGCCAGTCGCGCAGCCACACCGCGCGCTTAGTGGCATGTTCATCGGGACCGCCGAACATCTGGAAGACGCGCGCCGCGTTCGACGAGCAGCCCGCGTCCTTCAGCAACGCGGCATAGAAGAGGTCGGAACTCTCGTCGGGAGTGAGCCGCAGCGCGTCGGCGAGCCGCATCGAGATCAGGCACGTCCTGGCCGCATGCCCTCGCGGGTGACCCTCTGTGATGTCGAGGGCCGCCGAAAGGCCCGTCAACACCGCCGACATTCGGAGAGTGGGGGCCGTCACAGTTTGATAGGACGCTATTTGCGGTATCCGGGTCCCCGAATGGCTTCGCCCGGCCGTTCGCTGGTGATCTTGCCGCCAGAGACCACGGCCTTGCCATTGACCAGCACGTATTCGACGCCTTGCGAGTAGTGCGTCGGATCGACGAACGTCGAAACGTCGCGAATGGTCTCGGCATTGAAGATGGTGACGTCGGCCTTCATTCCGGGCCGGAGGATACCGCGGTCGGCCAGTCCGACCCGGCCGGCCGGGCGCGAGGTAAATCGCCGCACCGCTTCCTCCAGGGTGATCAGCTTTTCGTCACGGACATACTTCCCGAGCACGCGCGGGAACGATCCCCAGGCCCGGGGATGCGATTTCGATTCCGAGAACGGGCCATCCTCCGCGCGGGCGCCGGAGTCCGTGCCGATCGAGATCATCGGATTCGACAGCGCCAGCCGCACATCGTCTTCGCGCATGATCGAGATGATCACCGAGGTTTCACCCTCGTCGGCGATCACCAGATCCATCGCCGCATCGCGGGGATCCTTCCCCATCTCCTTGCCGATCTCGACGAGGTTCTTGCCTTCCCACTTGCGCAGCGCCGGATCAAGGACCGTCGAGATCATCACGCCGGCGCCGCCGCCGGAGCCGTACCACTGGTTCTCCCAGTCCTTGGCGTTGGGATCCTCCATGTCTCGCTTGATGCGTTCGCGCAGTGCCGGATCCTTGAGGCGCGACAGCATCTGGTCGAGGCCGCCTTCGCGCACCCACAGCGGCAAGCACGCATCGAGGCCATTGGACGCGCGGTCATAGGGGTACATATTGGCGGTGACATCGAGCCCCCGCGCGCGCGCGGCGTCGAAGTGCTTCAGCACTTCCGCCATTCGCCCCCAGTTGGCCTTGTACGCCGTCTTCAGGTGCCAGACTTCCGCGGGGATGTTCGCCTTCTCCGCCACCGTGAACACTTCGTCGAGCGACGGGATGATCTGCGCCGACTCCGAGCGCTGGTGAGAGATGTAGATGCCGCCGTACTGCCTGGCGACCTTCGCCAGTTCGACGATTTCGTCGGTCGACGCGAACCGGCCCGGCACGTATTGCAGGGACGTGCTCACACCGAGCGCGCCGTGCTGCATGGCCTGCTCAACGAGCTTCTTCATCCCGTCGAGCTCAGCGGCCGACGCGGGCTTCTGCTCGTTACCGACGACGTAGGCGCGAAGGCCGCCGGCGCCGACGAAGGTACCGACATTGAGCGCGGGCCGGTTCTTCTCGAGGCGCGCGAAATATTCGTTCAGCGTGCGGAAGTCGAGCGTGACCTTGAACCGGTCGTAGGTCGGCTGCGCGGATCGCACCAACGCGTCATTGAGCGGCGCGATCGACGACCCCTCGCCGGTGATCTCGGTCGTCACGCCCTGCGTGATCTTGCTGGCGGCGCGCGGATCGGCGAGCACGTTGAACTCAGACTGGCCGAGCATGTCGATGAACCCTGGCGCCACGACCAGGTTCGACGCATCGATGCGCGACGCCGCGTCGCGTCCGCTCAACTGTCCGATCGCGACAATGCGGTCGCCGACAATGCCGACGTCGGCCCGGTACCACGGGGCGCCGGTGCCGTCCACGACGCGGCCGTTGGTAATCAGGACGTCAAACCGCTGGGCAGGTGACGCAGGTTGGGCGGGAGAGGGTGGTGCGGACGGCTGCCCGCAGGCTGAGAACGCACACAGGCCCAGGGCAATCGCCACGACTCGACGCATCGGCATGCGGTGAATCCTATGTAGAATCGCTAACAGATGTCGAGTTTCGCCTTCCTGCGACCGCTGGCGGCATGTGTCGTCACCGGTCTCGCGCTGTATGTCACGCGCGGCGTGCTCGACCAGACGGTCACCGGCGATACCGTCGTGCGCTTCGCGATGTTGCCGCCCTGGCAGGCATTCCTCGGTTTCCTCTGCCTGGCCGGCTTGCTGCTGGTCGGCATCGATCATCTCAACGCGCCGCGCGGCACCACGACGCTGGACAGACCGCGCCTGGGCGAACTCGTCCTGCCGCTGTTCGCGCTGGCCGTATTGTTACTGCCCTACCTGCCATTCGTGCCGGATCAACTTCCGGCGCTGCAGGCCCTTGCCGGCCCGCTTGGCGCGATCGTGTGGCTGACGGTCGCGGGCCTGCAGCTGTGGGTGTTGTGGCAGTCGCGCCTGCTTACTGCGCAAGCCATTGAAGGCTGGAGCGTGACCACAATCACAGTGGTACTGTGCGCGGCAGGGGCAATCGTCGCAGGCTCAGCGGCGCAGCGCCTCACCGGCACAGCGCTGTTCCCGTCGGGCGACGAGCCGCATTACCTGGTGATCGCGCAGAGCCTGTGGCGCGATGGCGACCTGAAGATCGAGAACAACCACCAGCGCGGCGACTATCGCGAATACTACCCGGACGATCTCGAGCCGCACTACCTCACGCGCGGCAGCGACGGTGAGATCTATTCGATTCACCCGATCGGCATCTCGGTGTTGCTCGCGCCGATCTACGCGCTGGCCGGCTACAAGGGGTCGGTCTGGACCCTGATCCTGATGGGGGCGCTCGCGTCAGCACTGGCGTGGCGATGGACCGTCGCCACGATCAACGCGCCGGGCGCCGCGACGTTTGCGTGGGCTGCCATCGCACTGTCGGCGCCCTTCATGTTCAACACCTTCACGGTGTATCCGGAGATCGCCGGCGCGCTCGCCGTCACTTTCGCGCTGACGTCGACGATCCGCGCCACGAGCGCGTCCGGGCTGGGGCGATGGATCGCCATCGGTCTCGCGATCGCGGTATTGCCCTGGCTGAGCACGAAGTACGCCCCGATGTCCGCCGCCCTCCTCGCGGTCGTCTTCTTCCGTTTAAAAGGACCCGCCACCTTCTTGCGTAATCCAAGAGTCTGGGCAGTGGTGGCGATCTACGCGACCTCGCTCGCTGGCTGGTTTGCGTTCTTCTACGCGTACTGGGGAACGCCACTGCCCATGGCGCCGTACGGCGCGCTCGTGCAGACCACTCCCCTGAATCTTGCGTTCGGCGCTCCTGGACTGCTGTTCGATCAGGAGTACGGCCTGCTCGCCTACGCGCCGGTCTACGTGCTCGCGGCGACCGGCCTGTTTTCGATGTGGCGCAGCGGCGCGGAACTGCGGCGCCTGGCGATTGAGATCGCCGCGATCTTCGTGGCGCTGCTGGCGATGGTTGGCGCATTCGCGATCTGGTGGGGCGGCACGTCCGCACCGGCACGGCCGATTGCGTCAGGCCTGCCACTGCTGATGCTGCCGATTGCGGTGGCGTTCAGATCGGCGCCGGTGGCGTCGCCGCGCCGGGCGGCGCACCACCTGCTGCTGTGGATCAGCATCGGCATCGCGGCCACGCTCGCCATCGGTGAAGATGGCCTGCTGATCAATAACGGGCGTGACGGCACGTCGGCGCTGCTCGAGTTCTGGTCACCGCGTTGGCAGCTGTGGTCACTGGCGCCCACGTTCGTCGCCCCGGCCTGGACCGCTGCCGCGTGGGGACACACCATCCTGTGGCTGGCCGTGACCGCTGCCGCAGCCTTCGTATTGATGCGCGCGCGCTCGAACCGCCCGGGCATCTCGGCGTTGATCGCTTTCGCCACGTTCTGCGCCGCGCTGACACTCGTGTCGATCACCATGCCCTGGCTGCCCGCGGGTCCCCCCATTCCCCCGGTGGATCTGGGCGCCCGATCCAGGCTGTCGGCCCTTGATGGTTTTGATGCGCGCTCCCGGCCGGCGTCGATGATCTACGACCCACTGCGCAAAGGCGCGGCAGTCGACGTGCTTCCACAACTGGTGCTCGGCGTGAAGCCGGAGCAGCGCAAGGACCCGCAGCCGGTGCGGGTCATTCATAACGGGCGCTTCTCACTGCCGGCGGGCACCTATGCGATTGCGATCGACTTCAACGAGCGCACCTTCGATCGCGCCTACCCGCTGTCGCTGCAGATCGGCCGCAACGGTCCGCCCATGCACACGTGGCAACTGCAGCCGCAACCGCAACAGAGGTGGGAAACGACGCTGTGGCTGCCGGTCGATGCGAGCTTTGTCGGCTTCCGCGGACCCGCGGAGATCGAGCGCGCAATCACCAACATCACCATTACGCCTCGAGCCGTGCTCGATACCGGCGACCGGCCGCGCATTCCGGTAGTGCTCTCCGCCGCGTCCTATCCGGCAGCGAGCGTCTTCTTTCACGAAGAGCAGATGTATCCGGAGCCCCAGGGCTTCTGGACGATCGGCGCGCACACCTCACGCCTGACGGTCGCCGTGCCCAACGGCAGCACGGCACCGGTCACCCTGCGCATCCATTCCGGCGGCGTGGCCAATACCGCCACGTTCAGCACCTTCGGGTGGCACCAGCGTGCCGAACTGACCCCGGGCACGGCGGTCGACATCGAATTGCCGACCTTTCCGAGCGGCGTGATTCCGCTGACGATCGATGTGGCATCCGGCTTCTCGCCAAAGGATGCTGATCCGAATTCCACCGACCGGCGCTTCCTCGGCATCTGGGTCGAGCTGAAAGCGCCGGCCACAGTTGCGACGGCAGACAAACCATGAGCACCCTAGCCGACCTCCGGCGCGAGTACGCCTCGCGCGCCCTTACGGAACAGGACGCGGATCTCGATCCGCTCCGCCAGTTCAGCCTGTGGTTTGATGAAGCGCTGCAATCGCAGTTGCTCGACACCAACGCGATGACGCTGGCGACCGCCAGCAAATCCGGCGAACCGGCCGCCCGCATCGTGCTGCTCAAGGGCGCCGACACGAACGGCTTCGTGTTCTTCACCAACTACGACAGCCGGAAGGGACAGGACCTCGCCGAGAATCCGCGCGCGTGCCTGTTGCTGTTCTGGGCCGAACTCGAGCGCCAGGTGCGCATTACCGGCACGGTGACCAGGACGACTCGAGAGGAGTCGGAGCAGTACTTTCACTCGCGGCCGCTCGAGAGCCAGATCGGCGCCACCGTGTCACGGCAAAGTCGTCCCGTGAGCGATCGCGCCGACCTCGAGGCTCGATACGCGGCCATGCTGACGGCTCACAAGGACCCGAAAGTGCCGCTGCCATCCAACTGGGGCGGGTATCGCCTGACGCCGTATGCGATGGAATTCTGGCAGGGCCGCAAGAGCCGACTCCACGACCGCCTGCTCTACACGCGGCAGGCAGACGGCTCGTGGACGCGATCGCGGCTGGAGCCCTAGGGCCGGCGAGCTAGCGGGCCGGCGGGTTGGCAACTACAGGTCGATCGTGCCCTCGCCGACCTTCACGGACGTGCCGCCAACCTGGACGCGCGAGACCGCGCCGGCGGCGTCCTGCTCGATCCGCATGTGCAGGCGGCTCGCCCGCCCCATCTTCACACCCTGCAGATTCACCATGTCGCGCATCTGCGCCGTGTCGGCGAGACCGTGTTTGACGAGATAGCATGCCAGCGGACCAGCGGCGCTGCCAGTCGCCGGGTCTTCGGGCACGCCCACACCAGGCGCAAACATGCGGCTGTAGGCGATCACATCGTGATCCACTTTCTCGGCCGAGAAGAACAGCACACCAACGTGATCGCCCGGGAAGGCGCTCCTGAGCTTTCGCATTGCCGAGATGTCGGCATCGCCGGCATCCACCTGCGCGCGAGTCGCAACGGGGACGATCGTGAACGAGTTACCGCACGACACTTCCTCGATCGGCAGGCGGGTGCTGTCGACGGCCGACTGATCGACGCCGATCGCCTTGACGATGTCGGATATCGCCGAGACCGGCTCGCGGAATTCCGGCCGCCCCTGGTCCATCCACGCAAATGACAGCGCACTGCCCCGCCACGTCAGTTCCACTTTCGTCGGACCGACACCAAGGCCAAACACGAAGCTCTCGCGGCCCGGCGCGATCACGCCGAGGTGTGCCAGCGCGAAGGTGCTGCCGACCGTCGGGTGCCCGGCCATGGGCAACTCGCGACCCGGCGTGAAGATGCGCATGCGCACATCGGTGCCCGGCGTCTCCGCGGGGAGGATGAACGTGCACTCCGAGAAGTTCATCTCCGTGGTGATCGCCTGCATCTGTTCCGGCGACACGCCACGGGCGTCGTAGAACACGCCGAGCTGGTTGCCTTCGAACTTGCGATCGGTAAAGACGTCGTAGTGGAGGTAGCGCATGTAGCGATTCTAGCCGGGCGGCGGGATAAGATGCGCGCGTGCGTTCGCGTCTCATCCTCCTGCTTGCGTTCGTCCCGACAATCGCGACGGCGCAATCGCTGATCATCACGGCGCCGGCGGCTCCTGGCGGCGGCTGGGACCAGACCGCGCGGGTGATGCAGCGGGTGCTGACGGAGATCGAACCAGGCGCCAACGTGCAAGTGGAGAACATTCCGGGCGCGGCCGGCACCATCGGTCTCGCGCGGTTCGCGCAAAGCGAACGTGGCAATCCGCACGCGTTGCTCGTCACGGGCCTGGTCATGGTGAGCGGTGTGATCATCAACGGCTCGCCCATGTCGCTGGGCGACACGACACCAATCGCGCGTCTCACCGGCGAATACGAAGTCATCGTCGTGCCCACGGCCAGTCCCTATCGATCGATCGGCGATCTCGTCGCGGCATTTCGCGCGAACCCTGGCAGCATCTCGTGGGGCGGCGGATCGGCGGGCGGCACGGACGATCTGCTGATCCGGCTGCTCGCGGAGCAAGTGGGGTTGCCGGCCTCGGCCGTGAACTACATCGCGTTTCCCGGTGGCGGCGCGGCGTTGGCTGCCGTATTGGGCGGGCAACTCTCGGCGGCCGTGAGCGGCTACGCCGAGTTCGCCGGACAAGTGGCCGCAGGTCAGCTGCGGATTCTCGCGGTGTCATCGCCCTCTCGAGTTGCGGCCATCGATGCCCCGACGTTGCATGAGTCCGGCATCACTCTCGATCTCGCGAACTGGCGCGCTGTCGTGGCACCGCCGGGTCTCTCGGAAGTGGAGCAATCCGCATTAATGGCGCGCGTCACCCGACTGGCCGCCAGCCCGCAATGGCGGGCGGTGCTCGGACAGAACGGCTGGGAGAACCTGTTTCTTCCGGGTGCTCCGTTCAAGCAGTTCCTGCTCGCCGAGCAATCACGCATCGAGGAGGTGTTGCGCCGCCTCGCAGCGGGCGAGACAAGAACCGCCACGGCCCTGGCCATCACGCTCACGCCGCAGACGCTTCCGATCGGCATCGGCGCTGTGTTCGTGGTCGCCCTGGCAGGCGTCGCATTCCAGACCCTCAAGCACCGGCCCGCGATCGATCCGGCAGGCGCCCGCATGGCGCTCACCATCGGAGGAGCGTTACTGCTCCTGCCGGTCATCTTCACGACGCTCGGATTTGTGATCGCCTCGACCGCGCTCTTCGCCGCCGTCGCCTCCGCGATGCGGGGCAACGCACCGCGCGCGCGTGTCATCCTCATCGATCTCGCCACCGGCGCGGCGGTGTCGTTGATCTTGTTCGTCCTCTTCACTCGCGGCCTTGGTGTCGCGCTACCCTCTCCGTTCTGATGGGTGAACTGCTCAACGGCTTCGCCGTCGCACTTACACCGTCGAACCTGCTGTGGGGACTGGCGGGAACCACCATGGGAACCGCCGTCGGCGTGCTGCCCGGCATTGGCCCCGCGCTCACGGTCGCCCTGCTGCTACCGATCACGTACGGTCTCGACCCGACAGCGGCCTTGATCATGTTCGCGGGCATTTACTACGGCGCCATGTATGGCGGCTCGACCACGTCGATCCTGCTCAACACACCTGGTGAGAGTGCGACGATCGTGACCGCGCTCGATGGCCATCACATGGCGCGCAACGGACGCGCGGGCGCCGCGCTGGCCACGTCCGCGATCGGTTCCTTCGTCGCCGGCACGCTGGCGACCCTCGCACTCAGCCTCACCGCGCCAGTGATGGTGACGCTCGCGCTGGCATTCGGCCCGGCAGACTACTTCGCCCTGATGGCGCTGGCGTTCGTCATGGTCACGACGATGCTCGGGGCCTCAGCGCTGCTGGGATGGTTCAGCCTGCTGCTCGGGTTGATGCTCGGATTCGTCGGCATTGACGGGCTCAGTGGGCACGCGCGTTTGACGCTCGGCATCCCATACCTCCTCGATGGCATCGATCCGATCATCGTGGCCATTGGACTGTTTGCGGTCGGCGAGACACTCTGGGTCGCGAGCCGCGGCCCGGCGATCGATGACGTGTTGCCGGTCCGGGGATCGCTGTTGATGACCGCCGACGAATGGTCGCGATCGTGGAAGCCCTGGCTTCGCGGGACGGCGATCGGCTTTCCTCTCGGCGCACTGCCCGCCGGTGGCGCGGAGTTGCCGACGCTACTTTCGTATGCGGTCGAGAAGCGACTGTCGAAGCGGCCCGAAGAATTCGGGCGCGGCGCGATTGAAGCTGTCGCCGGGCCTGAGGCCGCCAATAATGCCTCTGCGGCCGGCACGCTAGTGCCGTTACTGACGCTCGGCCTGCCCACCTCGGCAACCGCCGCTGTGTTGCTCGCCGCCTTTCAACAGTTCGGTCTGCAGCCGGGGCCGCTGCTCTTCGAACATGAGACCGCGCTCGTGTGGGGCGTGATCGCCAGCCTCTACATCGGCAACGTGATGTTGCTGGTGCTCAACCTCCCGCTGGTGGGCCTCTGGGTGAAGCTGCTTGCCATCCCCCGCCACTGGCTCTACGCCGGCATCCTCGTCGTCGCATCGCTGGGCGCCTTCAGCGTGCACCGCTCCGCCGGCGATCTCTTGCTGATGGCCATCCTCGGGCTGGTCGGCTTCATGATGCGCGCCATCGGCGCGCCCGTCGCGCCCGTCATGATTGGCCTGATCCTCGGCCCGGCCGCCGAGCAGCACCTGCGCCGCGCGCTGTCGGTCAGCCAGGGTGACTGGACCGTGTTCGCGACTCGGCCAGTGGCAGCGTCACTCTTGATCATCAGCCTCGGAATCGTGGCATACGGTGCCTTCCGGCCCCGCCATGTGTCACCCCCAGGCAGGTAGCACTCCCCACCGGCATCACTTCCCGGTAATATCGATTCATGGAACTCAGCGAGCTCTTCGGTGGGAGCGCGGGCGTCCCGGCCGATCAGTTTCCCGACCCGGTGATTGACATCAAGCCGGACCCGACCGGCACGCCGCAGGCCGCGGTGCTCGGCGGCGGGTGCTTCTGGTGCACCGAAGCGGTCTTCGTAAAACTCGATGGCGTGATTGCCGTGATGTCCGGCTACGCCGGCGGCACGGCGGACACGGCCGACTACAAATCGGTGTGCAGCGGAACGACGGACCACGCCGAAGTGATTCGCGTGCGGTTCGACTCCAGTCGCATCACCTTTGGCCAGATCCTCAAGGTCTTCTTCGCCGTGGCGCACGACCCCACGCACCTCAATCGCCAGGGCAACGACATTGGCCGCCAATATCGCTCCGCCGTGTTCTACGCCGACGATGAGCAGCGGAAGGTCGCCGAGGCCTACATCCGGCAATTGCAGGACGCGAAGGTATTCGAGTCTCCGATCGTGACGACGCTCGAACCACTGGAGCAGTTCTTCGAGGCCGAGGACTACCACCAGAACTTCGCCGCCAGGAATCCGGGCCAGCCCTACATCGCCGCGATTGCCCTTCCGAAGGTCAAGAAACTCGAAAAGGCCTTCTCGGACAAGCTGAAAAAGGCGACATAATACGAGGTTCATGCGCTCGTAGCTCAGCTGGATAGAGCATCTGGCTTCGAACCAGAGGGCCGCAGGTTCGAGTCCTGCCGAGCGCACCACTCCCATGTCGAAAGCGGTTTCGTCCAACTGGCCCGACCTGAGCGACGAGGAACTGCTCAACCTCCGCCTGTCCGATCTGCCGCTCAGGATCGAAGGCACCGTCCTCGAAACACGCATCGACCAGTTGAAGCGCGAGCTCGCGGCGCGCGGGCTCGAGTTCCCGTTTCATTTCTACCTGTCGGACGAGTGGTTCACGCCGGACGGCCAGGCGTCGATGGCGGTGCCCTTCTACCTGGCGCATCCGCGTCTCGAACGGCTCGAGAAGGCGCAGATGCTGGCGGTCGAAGGCGGCGAACACGAGTGGTGCATGCGCATCCTGCGCCACGAAGCCGGCCACGTGATCGACAACGTCTACAAGCTGCGGCTTCGGCAGCAGCGCCGCCGGCTGTTCGGGAGCCCGGCCAAGCCATACCCGGAGTTCTACGCGCCGCGCCCATACAGCAAGAGCTTCGTGCTGCATCTCGATCCCTGGTACGCGCAGAGTCACCCCGACGAGGATTTCGCTGAGACGTTCGCGGTGTGGCTGACGCCGGAGGCGAACTGGAAGACACGCTACGCAGGCTGGCCGGCCATTCGCAAGCTCGAATACATGGATCAGTTGATGCGGTCGCTCGCGGGCAAGAAGCCGCTGCTCAACACCGTCGACGAGATGGATCCGCTGCGGCGCCTGAATCGCACGCTGCGGTTTCACTACAAGAAGAAGCGCGGCCATTACGGCGTCGAGCACCCCGCCTTCTACGATCGCGACCTTCGCAAGCTCTTCTCGGACGGCGCGGATCACGCGTCGAACATGACCGCCGCGCAGTTTCTCGGCCGCCACCGCCGCCAGGTCCGCAAGGTCGTCGCCGACTGGACCGGTATTTACCAATACACCATCGACAAGGTGCTCGAAGACATCATCGTCCGCTGCCGAGAGCTGAAGCTGCGGCTGGCAACGCCTGAGGGCGAGGCGCTGCAGGAATTCACCGTGTTACTGACCGTGCAGGTCATGAACTACCTGCACAGCGGCCGGCACCGCATCGCCCTGTAAGGAACATTCCATTCGATGAAACCGCAACGCGTCCTCGCTCTCGTGCACAAGGGCCTCGAGCCGCCCGACGAAAAGGTCGACAAGACAACGGCCCAGACCGCCGAATGGCGCATGGAATACGACGTCGTCCGCGCGCTGAAGGTGCTCGGGCACGAAGTGCGGGTGATCGGCGTACACGACGACCTGACACCGATCCGCAGCACCATGGACGAGTTCAAGCCCACCATCACGTTCAACCTGATGGAGGCGTTCGACGATGTGGTGGTGTTCGACCAGAACGTCGTCAGCTACCTCGAGCTGCTGAAAGTGCCCTATACCGGCTGCAACCCGCGCGGCCTGACGCTGTCACGCGACAAGGCACTCGCCAAGAAATTGATGGCGTATCACCGCATTCCCGTTCCGGACTTCCTGGTGGTGCCGCTGGGCCAGAAGGCGAAGTTGCCGAAGCGGCTGCAGTTTCCGCTGATCGTCAAATCGCTGACCTACGAATCCTCGACCGGTATTTCCCAGGCCTCGGTCGTCGCCAACGACGAACAGCTCGCCAAGCGCGTGCAGTTCATCCACGACACGATCATGACCCCGGCGATCGTCGAGGAATTCATCGACGGCCGCGAGCTGTATGTCGGCGTGATCGGCAACGACAGGCTGCAGACCTTCCCCGTCTGGGAGATGTCGTTCTCCAAGATGACCGACAACAACTGGAAGATCGCGACTGAGCGGGTGAAGTGGAGCGTGAAATACCAGAAGAAACACGGCATCGACACCGCGCTCGCGACCTTGTCGGATGAGCAGGCCGCCAAAGTGCAGCACGTCGCCAAGCGCGTCTACAAGGCGTTGGATCTGTCTGGCTACGCGCGCGTTGACCTGCGCATGAAGGAGAACGGCGAGATGTTCGTGATCGAGGCGAACCCGAATCCGCAGCTCGCGCAGGGCGAGGATTTCGCGGAATCGGCGGCCCGCGCCGGCGTGTCCTACGCCAAGCTGATCGAACGCATCATCGGGCTGGGACTGCAGTGGCAGCCCTCACGCATGGCGTAATCAGAACGTCACGCGGACGCCGGCGTTGAACGTGCGGCCATCGAGCGGAGCCCAGGCATCCACCGTGTAGCGGCCGTCGGGGCCCGGCGCCCTGAGCAGCAACGAATCAAACTTCGTCTGCCGGGTGTCGGTCAGGTTCTCGGCATTCAGGAACACGCGGTATCGTCCGAACTTTCGTTCGGCCAGCGCGCCCAGAACCGAATACGCCTTCGAGCGCGAGCGATACGGATTGGCCACCAGCCGCTGCTGGCCGGTAAAGTAGTACTCAATTCCCACGCGGCCGACGTTTTCCTTCTCCCACATGCCCACCACGCCAAGGCTGTGACTCGGCGTCATCGGGGACTGCACGCGGACGTTGTCGTCGTCTTCACGCGAGCGCACGAAGGAATACGTGCCGGTCAATGCGAACGGCGCGCGTCGCACCGTGGCGAGCAGCTCGAGCCCCACGTTCGTGGTGGCGCGATCGGAATTGGTGATCCGGTAGGCGGTCTCGCGTTCGACTTCGATCGGGTTCTCAACCCGTGATCCAAACAACGTGGCCGTCAGCTGTGCCGGGCCAACCATGCGCGTGAGGTCGGCCGAGAAGCTCGTGCCCTTCTCGGCTTCAAGCGGCTCCGGCATGGACAGCAGCCGAAGGCCGGCGGCCTCCGTCTCTTCGGTCAGCGGCGTCGCTGCGAAGAACCCCTGCCCCACCGAGACCCGGCTCGTCCATCCATCGCGGTGCACAAGCGCCGCGACGCGCGGGCTGAAGAAGTTGCCGTAGGTGTGGTGAATGTCGAGGCGTGCGCCGGCCTGCACGGTCAGCCAGTCGTTCCAGCGCACGTCGTCCTGCACGAATACGCCTGGTGCCCGATGGAAGTAGTTGAATCGCGGCACCTCGAGCGGATCGAACGACTCTCGCTCGAATGCAGCGCCGGCCACCCACGTGTGCCGGCCTATGGCGCCGCGCAACGCCACTTCGCCAAACACGTTGGTGTGGCGATCACGCTCATGCGCCGTTGCAAACAGGTGATCGTGACGCTGGAAGGTGGCCGCGATGCGCGCGGTCGCAACGAAGCTGTCGCCAACGATCTGCTGCACGAACGCGCCGGCATCGCCGCGAGTGGTATCGATCGCCTCGGGTCCCCCGATCCGCAGGGCCAGTGCGTCGCCGCTCACGGCGCCGCCTTCACGCCCCTCGGACGTCAGGCCCGCAGTGCCCCAGACGCTGGTGCCCCTGCCGTCGTCCCAAAACACGCGGCCGCGTATCACCCCGCGGGTGTATCCGGACAAGTCGTACCAACCGTCGTCATCGATGTCGTTCTTCGATTGACGATGGCCGCCCGCCATCAGCGTGGCGCCAACGTGTTGCGACAGCCGGCCGGCGAGGAACGCCACCGCATCGGTGGTGCCCACCGTCGATTGGTTGAATAGCACTTCGCGATACGGATCATCCTGAGGCCGTCGCGCGACGAGATTGATGACGCCACCCATGGCGCCGGCGCCGTACAGCGCCGATGCCACACCCTTGATCACTTCGACCTGGCCGAGGTCCATCGGCGGAATCTGCAGCAGTCCGAGTCCACCGACCTGTTGGCCGGCAAGCGGCAGTCCGTCAAAGAGCACGCGCGTGTAGCGGCCCTTCATCCCCTGGATGCGAACCGTGGCCGCACCAAGTGACGGCGACGTGGTCTGGACGCGCATGCCGCCCATCTCGTTCAACATCATCACGATGTCGCCGGGCGTCATCAGCATCTTCTCTTCGACTTCTTCGCGGGTCAGCGCTTCAACGCGTGTCGGCTGTTCGTCAATGCGCCCGCCGGTCCGGGTCGAGGTGACGATCACCTCTTCCTCGATCTCGATGGACTCGCCGGCCGGTGGTTGCTGGACGGGTGGAGGCGGCTGCGCCGGGACCTGGGCGTGGACGGCGGGCGCGCACACGAATAGCATCGCCAGGACGACAAAGCGATTGATCATGTCTTGCTACTTGATGAGTTTCTGGAACTCGGCCGACGCGCGGATCTTCTCGAATGCGGGATCGTTGGCGGCCTCGAACTTCCATTGCTTCGGCTGGCGTGAAATCGCGAGCGACAACTGCTCCAGTGCCAGCTTCGTGTTTCCCGAGGCGGCGTAGTAGCGCGCCAGCGCGTACATCGCGGTTTCGTTTCGAGGATTGATGTCGAGCGCCTTCTTCACATCCGCGATCGCGTCGGCATGCTTGCCGGCCTTTGACAGTTCGGATGCGCTGGTCAACAGGCGCTGCGGCACGCCAGTGGTCATGGAGAGCAGCCGGCGCAGTTCCTTGAACGGTTCCGGAGAGTCGTCGACGCGAATGTCCACGATTCGCTCGACGGTCGAATCGGAACCCGGCTGGAGTGGGCGCACGACGAGGATTCCGGCGGACTGCATGCCTCGCGTATCGCCGCCCTTGGCCTGACCGGCGTCGAGCGCGTCCATCAATCGCTCAGCCATCGAGCCCTTGCCGGCACGATACGCGGCGGCCATCGCCTCGACGACGGCGGCGCTGGCGAGGGTGTTGCCTTGCGCAGAGAAGTTGTCGCCCGTGACATGACCGGCATAGCCGCCGAGGTGCACTAGATCCTTTGGATCGCTATTCCGATCGATGACTCGCTTGCCCGTGTAGACCGCCGAACGGCCCTTGGTATCAATGACTGCGACCTGGCGGGTATCGCGCCCCGGGTCTTCGTCCGTGATGCGCTTGACGACCTCGGCCGGTGAAAGCCCCTGCTCCAGCAAGGCGATCGCCTTGGGACCGTACTGCCGATTAGCCGATGCCTGCGTCGCCACCGCGCCCACCCCGGGTTTGGCGTATGGCACCGCGGCGCCCGCCCCGAAAGCCCGTGACTGGACCCCGACGCCAAGTTCGTTGGTGGCGGGATCGAAGGCGATAATCGAGAACGTCCCGAACCACGGATCCGGCTCACCACCGGCCGGTGTTACGCGCGGCGCGTCTTGGGCGTATAGAGACGTAGAAGCCAGCAGCGCGATCAGGACTCTCTTCATGGCTCAACAAGTTTAGCGAAGAACGGTGGAGATGATGCGTCGATTACTCTTGGCGGTGGCGCTGATGGCGCCGATGGCCGCCGGTCTGGCAGCCCAGGATCCCACGAAGACCATTCCGGGAAGCTACCAGGTCACCTTCGAGAACGCGCATGTCCGCGTCGTCCGAGTCCGCTACGACGCCGGCGCGAAACTGCCCGAGCACACGCATCCTGCCGGCACGACGGTATACGTCTATCTGAGTGACTCAGAAGGCGTGGTCTTCAAGCACGTCGGCGGCAGCAACAGCAGCGTGACGCGGCCACCGGTCAAGGCCGGCGCGGTCCGCGTTGCCACCGGCCGCGAGGAACATCACACCGCGGAAAACAACTCGTCGCAGCCGAGTGATTTCCTGCGGATCTTCTTCAAGACCGAAGGCGACGGCTCGAGGAACCTGCGCCACCGCATGGCGCCCGGGGACGAGAAATACGAAAACAAGCAAATGCGCATCACGCGCCTCACCGTCGGGACACACGAAGAGCAGACGATCGCTGCCAGGGAGCCGGCGCTGCTGATCGAATTGCCGTCAGGCAACGAGCGCTGGATTGAGGCTGGCGCGCGCGAGGTCGTCGCCAACCACGACGCCCGCGATCTCCAGTTGATTCGGATCGATGTGCTGACGAGCCCGGTCAAGGGCCGTTAGGACGGCGTGCGGTCCATTTGCTGGAGCGCCTTCACCCCGGTGCGCATGCCGAGCACGAAGGTGACGACGCTGACGAGTGCCGCGGCGGTGAACATCGCGGCAATGAACATCTCCTGCCCGCTCGTCAGCGCACGGCTGCGGAACTGCGCGAGCAGGTAGACGCTGGACGGCCATCCGAGCAGCACGATCATCACGATGATGTAGAGCACCGCCAGGATCATGAAGGCGACGCCGCCATACGATCCCGCGACCTGGCTGGGATTGTCCGCCGCAAACCGCGGATAGCGCGCGCCCAGCCCGCAGGCGAGGCCCACCAGCGCAAAGGTCATGAAGACGATCGCGACCGCCGACATGCGCTTGAGGAACGGATCGACGCCAAGCAGCTCGTTGCCCGACACGATCAGGATCTCCGACAACACCAGCACCGGCACCAGACCGGTCCAGAACTTCGACCACAGGAAGTCACGCAACGAGATCGGCGCGGTGCGGATAATCCAGAACGCAGCGCCCTCCGCCGACACGGCCGGAAACACAAAGCGCACCGCCACCGTGGACATCACGAAGCCTGCCATCGCGAGGTTCAGGAACGCGTAGAAGTTCTTGAGGAAGCCGCTCATGTACGCCACGCGCTCCAGGTCGAGCACCCGGAAGTTGTAGAGGTAGACGAGCATCAGCGCCAGCAGCAACAACAACTGCGACCACTGGCTGACATCGCGCAAGAAGACTTTCAGGTCCTTGATCAGCAAGTGCTTGCGAACCTGCGACAGCGGCAGGAGCGCCGCGAGCTGGTCCAGCACACGCCACTGCGTGAAGCGCGCCTTGCGCGCTTCCTGGGCTTTGCTGAACCCGGTGAAGTGCCACTTCTCAAAAGCCCAACCGACTGCCACGACCATCGCCGCCGCGGTGGACCAGAGCGCCGCCACGTGCATCCAGCTGCTGCCGCCCTGGAGGCCGGCAAACAACGCCTCACCCGCCCAGAACGACGGCAGCATCGGGGTGATCGGCGACTGCAACGTCGCGAAGAAGTCGGTCACTTCCGGCATCGACTCGACGCGCAGCAACCGTTCAGGCTGCAGGAACCGCAGCAGCAGCACGATGCTCATCGCGAACACCAGCCCCATCAACATCAGGATGTCGCGGGCACGCCGTGCCGGGAACACGTTCACCAGCATCAGCGTCACGGCGGCACCGAGCGCAACTGGAATCACCACAAAGGGCACAACGGTGATCGCGGCAGTTCCGATGAACGACCATGGCGCGCACTTGGCGACACCGATGCCGCTGAGCAACGGGAGCAGGAACACCACCACCATCCACCCGGCCTGGCCCACCGTGCGCGCAAAGCGCGCACAGAACAACCGGCGGGCGGCGACCGGCGCCGCGAGGATCAGCCGCAGATCGTCAGACAGGAAGAACGTCGACAGTGATGCCACGATGCCGCTGAAGGCGAGGAACGAGATGAAGGTGAGAAACAGCCACGACAGGCCGATGCGAATCAGGTAGTCGCCCAGCTCCGCATACTGCGCGGCCTGGACGGTGACCCAGAACGAGCCATAGAACAGCGCGCTCATCACACCAACGCCCACACCGCCGAACAACACCGCCCGCACCGAGTCGCCCTTCTCGCGCCGGCGCGCGCGATTCCGCGACGCCAGGAAGGTCGGCAGCAGCAAGTACGGAAACGGACGGGTGACGACGCCGTTCATCAGACGATCTCTTCGATTTCCTGGAGGCCGCTGCCGCCAGTGAGCTTCAGGAACACTGGCGTCAGCTCTTCGTTCGGCGATCCGGCCAGCGAGCGCAATTCGGCGACCGTGCCGTGCGCGATGATCTTGCCCTTCAAGATGATGCTGATCAGGTCGCACATCTCTTCCGCCACTTCCAGGGTGTGCGTGCTCATCAGGATCGCGACGCCATGATCAGCCATCCGGCGGAACACGTCCTTGATCAAGCGGGCGCCACGCGGATCGAGGCCGACCATCGGCTCATCGACCAGCACGGCTTTCGGACGATGCATGAACGCGGCGCTCATCACCAGGCGCTGCTTCATGCCGTGCGAAAAGCTCTCGACGAGTTCGTTGTGCCACTTCGACAGCTCAAAGATCTCGAGCATCTCCTTGATGCGAGACTCGATATCGCTATCAGCCATGCCGTACAGCCCGCCGTGAAAGCGGAGGAACTCACCGGCGGTCAGCTTTTCGTAGATGAACGGACGATCAGGGATGAAGCCCAGCGCCGCCTTTGCGGCTTCCGGTTCTTTTTCGAGATCGTGATTGTTGACGATGATGCGGCCTTCGGTCGGCTTCAACAGTCCGGCGATCATGCGAATGCTGGTGGTCTTGCCGGCACCGTTCGGACCGAGGAACCCGTGAATCTGCCCGGGCGCGACGCTGAGCGATACCCCATCGACGGCGGTGAAGTTGCCGTAGCGCTTGACCAGTTGCTCGACGGCAATCATCGCCCGCCTCCTCCACACGGCGATGCCCAGCACCCGCACGGCCCGGATCGTCGCGGAATGTCGATCGACAGCGGACGCGCATCCGCTTGCTGGCGGCCGACCAAGACCGGCGTGGAGTTCGGCGCCACCTCGATGTCGCTGATCACCATCCTGACCTTGCCGATCAGCGGCACGATCGCGGTCTGCTGCTCGAGGCCGCCGCGTGCCAGCCGAAGGTGCGTGGCATCCGCCGGGAACTGATTGAAGGTGGGATCGACCGGCAGCCACAGGCCGCGGCCGTTGCCCTCGTCGATGTAGACCTCGGGCCACGCGTGGTAGTAGAACGCTCCCCGCGCGTAGGCCACGCCGACGCTGATGCGCGCCGGAATGCCGAGCGATCGCGCGAGCGCCACGAACAGCACCGTGTGTTCGTTACAGTCGCCGACCTTGGTCCGCAGCACTTCAAGCGCCGACGGCAGCGACACGGTAGGACGCTTCTCGACCAGGGCGTTCACTTCGCGCACCAGACGCTCGGCGCGAGCGCGATTGCCGGTGAGGCCCGCGACCATCTTCTCGGCTTCGGCCTTGATCTCCGGAGCATCGCTTTCGATGAACGGCTCGGCGCGCAGGTAGCGATCGAGATCCGCCGGCGCGGGACCGGCCTTGAGGTCACGCGGATCGGTCAGCTCGATCATGTCGCCCGACACCGATTGTCCGGTGCCCTGAATGTCCGGGCTCGACAAGTCGGCGCCGATCAGCCGCAAGCGGAGCCGCTTCACATCGCGGCCCTCGACGATTCGCGAACGGGCCGGCATGACCGGCACGATGGCGGCGGCCTGGAGCATGTCCTGCTGCATGCGATTGGACACGGCCAGCGCCTGGGCCTCCTCCTGTGTCTCGAGCACCGTGATCAGCCCCATCGGGCTCTCTTCGCGCACGATCTCACCGGTATCGGTGATCCACGCAGTCGTGCTCATCCCGCTGAAGCCCATGTCGACCTTGAACGCCGGGATCGGACGCCTGCCACCTGCGGTCACCACTTCCCGCTCGCCGATCGCGATAGTCACCGGCGCGTTCTTCATCGTCGCTGGATCGAACACCATCCACTGTTTCTTGGTGCCGGCCACAAGACCCTCGTTCGCAAGTCGGCGGCCGACGCTCAACATCAGGGCCGGTGGTTCAGCGAGCGTTCGGGTCTCGGTGCGCGAGCCGGAAGCGCTGCCAATCTCGAGCGACATCACCAGGCCATCGAGCCGGCCCTTGATCGACATGGGACCGGTACCTGGATCGAGCGAGAAGTCGAAGGTCTTCAGCGCAAACGACCGGTCAACCGTCGCCGTGGTCTTGAGAATCGCGAAGGTGGTGGCGCCGAGCAGCGAGAACTGCAGCCTGCCGTCCTCCTGCAACTCATACCCATCGTCAGTCGCCTGCACCTGGCTGACGGTGAAGCCGACCTTCTCACCGCGGTAATAGACCCCACGCCACTGCGCAGTCGAGCCATACCGCGCCAGGTCGGTAGCAAGGTTGCCGGCTGCCTGGAGATACGAACGATTCACGACCACGCCCATGGTCACGACCCACGCCACCAGGGCGAGGATCGAAACCGGGCGGGTAATCGAGCGAGGAAGTGGCCGGAAGAGGCCGAAAGCCATTGATAGGGTTTCGGCCGATGCCGGTCGGACGTTTACGCCGTCAGGCGGTCACCGGAAGACGTTGAACAGATAGGAGTACTTGATGGTCAGCGACCGATCCGTGCGTTCTGGGCGGTCGAAGAGATCGTAGAGTCCGTGCGTATCGGTATAGACGATGAACAGTCCGGTGTTGGCAGCCTGCAGCCAGCCGAAGCGGAAGTTCATCGACCACAGGTCGGCGCGGTCGTTGTATTGGACCAGCGCCTGCGTGAAGATGCGCGGCGAAAACGAATAGCTGACGCGCGTGCGGACGAGATTCGTGACGAACTCGCCCACCGGCAGGTCGATGTTGTTGCGCTGGTAATCGATCTGCGCGGTCAGCGCGTCGCCGGCGCGGAAGCGCAGCGTCGGGTTCAGCGTGATGCGGTCGCCGCCGAAAAAGCCGCCGATGGTCGTGCGCATCGACAGGCTGACCGGCGCGCCCTGGTTGCTCATCGCCACGATCTGCGCCTCGGCGTGATCGTAGGTGCCTGGCGGAACGAAGATTCCCGGGTAGATCTCGAACGGCGTCCGCACGCCTTCACGCGTGAGGTTCATGCCGGTGTGAATCTCGGTGCTGTCGCGGAACTGCCAGTGGTTGTCGAGATGAAGGAAGCCGGTTTCCTGGAACCCATCGAGACCCCAGAAGCCGCGAAACGTCGCATGGGGACGCAGTTCCTGGATCTTGATGAAGTCCTTCGGGCGGAAGCGGGTCATCAGCATCGCGTCGGGCTTGCGATAGCCGCGGCGGCTGTAGAAACCCATCGCCGGATTGAAGCCCTCGCCGACCTGCTGGTAACCGAGGTTCAGGTCCCATTGCTTGCGATTGGTCTGCGAGCGCATGTTGAAGGCGTAGTCGCCTTCATCGACGCCAGGGGATTCGGTCTTGGCGACGAAACCCGAGACCATCGTCGTCTGGCCAAAGCCGATCTTGCCATCCAGGCCGAAGGTGCGGCCGTAGTCATTGTCGCGGGCGAGCGAACCGGTGCCTTCGCGATTAGTGAAGATCGCGCCGATCGATGAGCGGTTCGGCAGGTCGCGGCTCAAGCGCGCGACGCTGAAGTTCGTGCTCGCGACCGTGTCGTTGTAATCCGACGTCTGCATGTTGAGCAGGCCGACGTTGAATTTGCCGGCCTTGCCCGAGACGCGACCGCCGCCAAGAATGGGGATCGACTGGCCGTTGTCGCCAATACCAATGCGGCGGCTGAAGAACAGGTCGACTTCACCGGGATTGCCGACGCTGAAGAAGCCGGCGTTCTCGAGGAAGAACGGACGCTTCTCGGGAAAGAACAAGGTGAAGCGATCGAGGTTCACCTGCTGGTCGTCCACCTCGACTTGCGCGAAGTCGGTGTTGACGGTGGCGTCGAGCGTGAGGCTGGGCGTGATGCTGTACTTCACGTCGCCGCCGAAGTCGTAGTCGGTCTCGGTTTCCACCGGGCGGACGCCCGACGCGAGCGCGTTGCCGAGCGCGTAGGGCGTAATCAGGAAGTTGCGCAAGGCCGGCGTCTCGATCCCGGTGACCGAACCGGCGAGAGAGACACGATAGAGATTGAACTGCCGGGGAATCGGCGCCCAGAACGCGCGCTCGTTGCGGCGGCGGATGTTGCGCTGGAAGTTGATACCCCAGGTCTGACTCACACTCGACGGATAACGAAGCGTGCGGAACGGAATGGCGAACTCCGCCGACCACCCGTAGTCGCCGATGCGTGAGCGCACTTCCCACGCGCCGTCCCAGTTGATGTTGAAGCCCGAGCCCGAGCCGCCCGACTGCATCTGGCCGAAGCCGAGACCGCCGCCGCCCTGCCCTTCGTTGGTGACCTGGCCGTCGTATTCAATACCCGCAGGGTTGGTGCCGAAGACAAAGCCGTTCTGCCGATCGCGGTAGGTGTCCACGATCATCTGGAAGCTGTCGGTATCGTCCAGCGGCGCATCGCGCCGCGCATCCGACACGATGATCGAGCCGGGCTCGCGGTCGTACATCACCGCCCCGATGTAGAGCGTGTCCTTCGTGAAAATGACGCGGACCTCGGTCCGTTCCGACACCGGCTGGCCTTCGTCAGGCTGTTCCTGCCAGAAAGCGCTGACGGGCGTGGCTTTGGACCACGCCGGATCGCCAAGGATGTCGCCATCGAGCGTCGGCGCCTCGGCAGCGCGCGACGCGGTGGTGACATGTGTGGCCGACGCCGACGCGGGGGCCGGCGACTGGGCGAAGCCAACGGAGGCAACTGAGAAGAACGCGAACGCGGTAAGCAGAATCGATCGGGCTGGTGACATGTGGTTACAAGCTGTCCAAAATCAACCCGAAAGCGTACTACACAACGTTTGCCTCAGACGCCGAGCGTCGGCCAGGCGTCGGTGAAACGGCGTCGAGCGTCGGCGGGCCGACACTTCAAATGCGCGTTTACTGCGTTTCACTCACGAATTTGCACGGAATGCCGATTGCTAGATGCCGCGAGCATGCGACAGTTCCGGATTGCGGCAGTACTGGTGGCAGGCCTGTGCCTGTTGCACCAGACGGGCATGCGTGCCGCTGGGTCGAATCGCCCCCACCTCGATTCGACCACGCGAGCCGCCAAGGGTCACAACGTCTCGAGCCGCATCATCGTGCGGTACCGGCCGGGTGCCGGTCCGCAGATGCGCGAGCGGCTCAGAAGCAAGGCCGCTGCCATCAAGTCGGAGCACCTGAAGATCAATGCGCTGACCCTGGTTGCCTCCGGTGACGCACTGCGAGATCTCGCCGCCGATTCGGATGTCGTTGGCATTTCTGCCGACGCCGTCGTCCAGGCGCACGGCAGAAAGCCGAACAGCCGCTTCCTTCCGGCCACCGATGTACAGAAACTCCGCCGCACACTTGGCCTGACCGCATCGGCGTCTGGCGGCCGCACGGTCGGCGTGGCGGTCATTGACTCCGGAATTGCTCCGGTGCCCGACATCGTGGGCCGCATCACCGCCTTCTACGACTTCACTGCAGGCGGCATCGCCACGTGGCCGGCTGATGACTATGGTCATGGCACGCACGTCGCCGGGCTGATTGCAGGCTCTGGTCTTCTGTCCCACGGCGCGTATCCGGGCATCGCACCAGAAGTCCGGCTGATCGGCATGAAGGTGCTCGACGCAGACGGCGCCGGCTATACCAGTGACGTCATCGACGCGATCGACTTCGCGATCGCCAACCAGCGTTCGCTCGGCATCGACATTATCAACCTGTCGCTCGGTCACCCGATTCTCGAACCGGCCGCGACCGATCCACTGGTGCAGGCGGTTGAGCGCGCCGCCGCCGCAGGCATCGTCGTCGTCACGTCCGCCGGCAATTTCGGCGAGTCGAAGGACACGATGCGCGCGGGCTTCGGCGGCATTACGTCCCCTGGCAATGCGCCCTCGGCGCTGACCGTGGGTGCCGTCAACACCAGGAGCACTGTGGACCGCGGCGATGACTCAGTTCCGTCATTCAGCTCGAGGGGACCGACGTGGTTCGACGGCGCGATCAAGCCGGATGTCGTGGCTCCGGGTGTCGACTTGTTCGCCGCCAGCAACCCCGCATCGACGCTCGGCCGGAGATCGGCATCCCCGTATCTCTCGCTCAGCGGCACAAGCATGGCCGCGGCGGTTACGACCGGGGTTGTGGCGCTGATGATCGAAGCGAATCGACTCGACGAGTCCGGGACACGGCTTACGCCGAATGCCGTCAAGGTGCTGCTGCAATACTCGGCACTGGGCGTCCACAAAGGACAGAACGCGATTGAACTGATCGAAGGCGCCGGCGCCATCAACGCCGCCGGCGCGATTGACCTGGCTCGCGCCATCGATCCCTCGGCCAGCGTTGGCAGCTACTGGCTTGAATACGGCGTCAGCACCGCGACCCGCATCGGCCGGACACTCTGGTCGTGGACGCGGCGCGTGACCTGGGGCGACCGGCTTGTGTCCGGTGAACTGCTCAATCGACACGAACTGGCCTGGTCCGCCCGCTCTGTGTGGGGCTCGACACTCGCCTGGTCTCCGGATACCTGGCTGACGTCGAGCACGGTCCTGGACACCTTTGAGCTCTGGTCGACACAGGTCGTCAAGAGGAACAAGCCGGTGATGGCCCTCGATGGCGACCACATCGTGTGGGGCAACGCCGACGAAGGCGATGCGGTGTCAAGCAACTGCTCGAGCGCCAACACTGACGATCACATCGTGTGGGGCAGTTGCGGCGATCACGTGGTGTGGGGCAACGACGATCACGTGGTGTGGGGTAATAGCACCCAGAAAGGCGGGGGGATCAAATGACCGCCGCGACGATGCCCCTCTCCCAGACGGCCAGCGAGACGATGGACCTGGCCGACGTGCGCCGCCACTGGCTGTCGCAGGTCCTGATCTGGACGGTGATCACATCGGGCATTGGCCTTGGCATCGCGCGCTGGCCAACGGCCCTTCCCAACCCGACACTGGTGCTGCTGCTCCTGGGCGCCAGCACGATGCTGGCGACGGTGAAGCTGCGATTGCCGCTCACCAGCGGTCATGCCACCATTTCGATCTCGTACGCCGTCGATTTCGCCGCTTTGCTGCTCTGCGGCGCCGACGTGACCACGGTCATCGCCGCCATCGCCGTCGTCGTGCAATGCTCTTTCCGGACGGCGCTGCCGCAGCCGCCGATCCGCACGCTCTACAGCGTGGCCACCGTGACACTGGCCGTGCAGGCGTCGGGCGCCATCTGGTCAGTGCTCGGCGGCGACCTCGGTCCTCTCGGCGTCTCGACAACCCTGGTGCCGATGCTGGCGACGGCCCTTGGCTATTTCCTGGTCAACACGTCGCTCATTGCCTTCGCCATTGGTTTGACGTCGGGTGTCTCGCCGCTAAGGATGTGGCACGCCGAATTCCTCTGGAGCGCGCCGAATTGCATCATGTCGGCGTTCGCCGGGACCATTCTCGCGATCGTGGTCGAGAACGGCAGCTACACGATGCTGCTGATGGCGCTGGCGCCGGTCTACGTCTCGCTGCGCGCCTACCGCACGTCGATCGACCGCATCGAAGCCGAGCGTCGACACGCCAGCACTTTGGCATCGATGGTCGTCACGACGCAGCAGGCCCTGTCGCGCGCGACCGCCTCGGAAGCAGCGCTGAGCGCCGAGAAGGAGCACGTCGCGATCGAGCGCGCGCGGCTCGCGGTGACGCTCAAGGCGATCAACGAAGCCGTGATCACCGTGGATGCGACCGACCGCGTGCTGCTGCTGAACGAGAGCGCGGCGGCGATGGCGCAGTGCCCGAGCGGTGAAGCCATCGATCGCCCGGTCGGCGTGCTGTTTGCGTCCATCGGCGTGCCGTTCGAGAAATATACCGAGACGGTTGAGCAGCTCCGCCAGACGCACGAATCGCTCCAGGTCCGCTGGGTGGTGGATACGTCCGGCCGGGTGCTCGATGTCACCGCCACGCCGATGCGCGACGCGGATCAGCGGCTGGCGGGAGTGGTATGGGTGCTGCGTGACGTCACCGATGCCACGCAGATGGAGTTTGAACGCTCGAAGGCCGGCCGGCTCGAGTCACTCGGCGTGCTGGCAGGCGGTCTCGCCCACGACTTCAACAACATCCTGATGGGCGTGGTCGGCAACCTGTCGATCGCGCGCACCATGGTTCGGGACGATCCACGGCTCTTCGAACGCTTGTGCCACGCAGAGGCGGCATGCGTGCGCGCGCGTGGTGTCACCGCGCAATTGCTGACGTTCTCCAAGGGCGGCGCGCCGGTCAAGACCACCGCCTCCATTGAAGAACTGGTCGTCGAATGCGCGCGCTTCGCGCTCAGCGGATCGCCGGTGGCGGCGCGCTTCAAGGTCGATCCGGATCTCTGGACGGCGCAGCTCGACACCGTGCAGATCAGCCAGGTGGTCCAGAACATCGTGCTCAATGCCGTCCAGGCCATGCCCGGCGGCGGCACCATCGACATCTCCTTCCGGAACGTCCGCGTTCCTGGCGCCATCGAGGTGCCGGATCTGCCCCCGGGCATCTACGTGTGCGTGTCCTTCAAGGATCAAGGTCCCGGTATTCCGGCGGGCCAGCTCGAACACATCTTCGAGCCGTACTTCACGACCAAGCAGATGGGCTCTGGTCTCGGCCTGGCGATCTCGTCGTCAATCGTGCGCGCACACGGCGGTGCGATGACGGCGACTTCATCGCCGGACGAGGTCGGCGCGCGATTCGACGTCTACCTGCCCGCGACCTGTATCAAGGTGACAACGCCGGTGCTCGCCCTGCCGATGCCCGAAGTGCGCCATAACGGACGCGTGCTGTTAATGGACGACGACGCGGCGGTGAGCGAAGTGGCGTCGGACATGCTGCAGAGCCTCGGCTACACCACGACCACGGCGTGTCATGGCCAGGAAGCGATCGATCGCGTCGCGGCAGCGGAGGCCGAGGGATCGCCGTACGACCTGGTGATCCTGGACCTGACGGTGCCTGGCGGCATGGGCGGCAAGGAAACCGTGCCGCACCTGCGCGCGCTCAACCCCGACCTGGCGATCGTGGTGACCAGCGGCTATGCGGACAACGGTGTGCTGTCGGACTACACGAAATACGGCTTCGACGGGGTGTTGCCGAAGCCGTTCAGCATCGCCGATCTGAACGTGACGATCGAGCACACGCTGACGCGGCGGCAGCGGCCGAACGCCAAACCGACGGGCCTGCGTGCGGCGGCAATCAACTAGGGGAACGTACTCGCGGAAGTACTAGATGCTGTCGCGCTGATCGAGCTCGAGTACCGTCTTCAGCAGGACGTCGGCGCCGCGAGCGCAGTCTTCCCACGTCGTCAGTTCTTTCGGCGAGTGGCTGAAGCCACCCACGCTCGGCACGAAGATCATGCCCATGGGCGCGATCCTGGCGATCTGCTGCGCGTCGTGGCCGGCGCCACTCGGCAACTTCATCGTCTGCAGATTCGCCTTTGCGGCGGCGCGGCCAATCGCCTCCTGCACACCGCTCGTGGCCATCGCCGGCACGTTGGTGCTCGCCAGCGTGAAGGTGATCGTCGTGCCCGTCTCTTTGGCGATCGCGGCGCCGCGGCCCTTGATCGCATCGCCCAGCTCGCGCAACACCTCTTCGGATAAGTCGCGGAACTCAACGCTCAAGGTCGCCTTGCCGGGAATCACGTTCGGCGAGTTCGGTTCGATCTCGATGCGGCCGACGGTCCCCACCTGCCGGCCCTGTCGCCGTGACGCGATCTCGCGGACGGCCAGGGTCAGCTGCGAGGCCGCCACCATGGCGTCGTGCCGCTCGTTCATCGGCGTGGTGCCGGCGTGATTCACCTGGCCCTCGATGACCACGTCGTAGCGATGAATCGCCACGATGCCCTCCACGATACCGACCGGGATCTTCGCCTTGTCCAGCGTGCCGCCCTGTTCGATGTGCAGTTCGACGTACGAATGCCAGGTGCCCCGGCCGCGGATCGCGGTTTCGATCTGGTCGGGGTTGCCGGCAATGCGGCGGATCGCATCACTGCGCTTCATGCCGTTCCACACGCGATCCATGTCGCCGGCCTGCAGGTCGCCGGCGACGATGCGGCTGGCGGCCGTGCCAATGCCGAATGCGGTGCTCTCTTCGTGCGCCCAGACCACCAGTTCGAGCGGGCGGCGCGTCTGCACCTTCGCGGCCTGGACCGCCTGGATCACTTCAAACGCGGCAAAGGTGCCGAGGTCGCCGTCGAAGTTGCCGCCGGTCGGGACCGAGTCGATGTGCGAGCCAAACAGGATGGCCGGCAGCTTCGGATCGCCGCCGAAGCGCGCGAAGATGTTGCCGGCGGCGTCGATGCGCGGCACCACGTCCATCCCCTTGATTTCGTCGATGATCCACGCCCGCGCGGTGAGATCGGGCACCGAGTACGCGACGCGGCTCACGCCGTCAGCAAACGTGCCGCCTGGCGGACGCCCGTGATAACTCAATCGCTCGAGGCGATTGCGCAGCCGGGCCGCATCAACGACAGGGACGGTCTGCGTGGAACGGAAAGCGTAGGCCGGACGGGCCAGCGCCGAAGCGCCGGCCAGGGAGAGAAATGTGCGACGAGTAAGCAACGGATTCCTCTATTGTTTGCGTTCGACCACCGTGCCCCAGAACCCGATCATCATTTCTTCCCAGGTCTGATCGCCCCAGCGGACGTCCTTGGTGGGATCGGGATTGAACTTGTTCTGCGGTGAGTTATCGAAATGGGCGACCACTTCGATGACGGTGCCTTTCGGAAGCCGCTTGGCCTCCTTGAGTTGATACGTGATCTGCCAGTTGAAGTCGTAGTTCGGTACTGACAGCAGCACTTCGCTACGGCCGTCAGGATATTTTGCCGTGTAGGTCATGTCCTTGCCGCGCACGTGCATGTGCGGCGTCAGCGAGGTCAGCAACGTGTCGTCCGGCAGGACGCGCGACGCACGCACTTCGTGCGCCGGTGCACCGGCGGGAATGATGAATTGCGGATTGAGGGCGCTGCCCCCGCGCTGCTGCCACTGCGGCGGTTCGTTCAGGAAGCGCAGGCCGACCTGCGTGCGATCGGTGGTCGCCCGGCCGTTGGTGGTGTAGTGCATCTGCAGCACGATGTCGGAGTTGCCGGCCAGCATGCGTCCGACTCCGGGATCGAACACCACGCCCGGCTTGTTCGGCGTCACGCCGCCGATGTTGCCCGGCCCCAGCACGCCGGCTTCGTTGATCGGCGCGCCGGCCGGCACCGTGAACGCAATCACGTGATGGACCTGGGCGCGCGCCTCGGGTTTGATCTCGATGGCCGCCATCCACTTGTTTTCCTTGATGCCGGTCGGGATGCGGATGTACTGATACTCAACCGCGCCGGTCGCGGGAATCTCGAACGGCTTCTCCATCGTGAACACCGCGTCGGGCTTGCCGATGGTCCAGCCTTCGGCAAACTGCGGCAGCGCCGGCAGGTCCTTGTTGTCGCCCTTCGGCGCGCCACCGTCAACCCACGCGAGGATCGTGGCGATCTCCTTGTCCGACAACCGGGGATCGTTCTTGAACGTGCCGTGCGCCGGATCGGCGCCCCACGGCGGCATGGTGCGCGCGGCCACGCGATTGCGGATCGAGCGCGCCCACGGACGCGCATCCTCGTACTTCACCAGCGACATCGGCGCAAACATCGACGGCCGGTGGCATTCAACACACTTGCTGTAGAGGATCGGCGCCACGTCCTTGGAGAACGTGGGCGTCTGTGCGCCAGCGACGGCCGGCGCGAGGAGAGCGGCGACGACGACCAGTGGAATTCGCATGCGGCATCTTAGGCCACAGATGGCGCAGATGTATACCGGCCACAGAAGGCGCAGATAGTCGTTCCAGGGCCGCAGAAGGCACAGAAATCACACTTCATCGGCGGGTTCGGTAGAATGCGGGCCATGAAACGAGTCTTCCTGGTATTGCTCCTGGTACTACTGATTCCATCGTCGGCATTTGCCACCTGGTCCGTGATCGCCGTCGATCAAAAGACCGGCCGCGTCGTGATTTCGTCCGCGACCTGCGTGAACGGTGACGACAACTTCCTCATGGGCGTGCAGGCCGTGGTCGTCCCCGGCAAAGGCGTCGCGGCATGCCAGGCCGCCGTCGACGGCACGCACAAGAACCAGATGCTGGTGTTCCAGGAGTTGCAGAAAGGCACCGATCCGAAACAGATCATCGCGATGTTGAGCGAGGACCCGGCGTTTCAAAGCCGCCAGTTCGGCATTCTCGACCTGCAGGGGCGCAGCGCCGGTCACTCGGGCCTGACCAACGGCTACGTGTCGCAGGACGTGCAGGGCCAGGTGCCCGGCACGCAGATCTTCTATTCGATCCAGGGCAACATCCTGCGTCCGGGCAACGTCGTGCCCAACGCGGTCCAGGCGTTCATCAAGACGCAGGGCACCCTCGAAGATCGCGTCATGGCCGCCATGGAAGCCGCTGACGGATCGGGCGGCGACAGCCGGTGCATGTGTCCCGCGTGGCCGAGCGACGGCACCGCGCCGCTGATTCCGTGCGACGGCAAGACGTCGCACGTCGCCTACATCCTCGCCGCCGATGCGAAGGACCTGAATGGCGACTCCCACAACAACGGTAAGTACTCGATGTACCTCACCGTCTCGCAGCCGGCCGCCAATCGCCCGCACCAGATCGTCGCCGGGGAGAATCTCAACCCGGTCAAGACGCTGCGCATGCGTTACGACGCGTGGAAGAAGACGAAACACGCCCCGCACGAAGGCCTGCCGAATCCCCTTCCGCCGGCGCCCGCTCCGCAGGGCGGTGGCGGCGGCAATCAGAATCGTCGCGGACCGATCCAGTCGATCGGCTTGACGACAAGCGCGTGGGCGCATGGCGGGATGATCCCGGCGAAGTACTCGCAGATCGGCGGGCAGGTCTCTCCCCCGCTGGCGTGGAGCAATGTGCCTGACGGCGTCACGAACTTCGTGATCATCGCGCGCGACATCGATCAGCGCATCGGCCAGGGCACCGAAGACACGCTGCACTGGATGGTGTGGAACATTCCGGGATCGGCACGCGCGCTTGCGGAAGGCCTGCCGCAAGGTAATCCGCTCGCGGATGGCTCGCGCCAGATCAGCGCGACGGGGCCGTACTATCGCGGCGTCACCGCGCCACCGGGTGGGCCCGCGCATCACGTGGTGTTCGAGATCTACGCGCTCGATGCGGCGATTGATGTCCCGGCGGTTGGTCAGTCCCCATCGCAGACGCGCGATGCGGTGGAAGCGGCGATGATCGGGAAGATCCGCGGCCGCGGCACGCTGGTCGGGCAGTTCAAGCGATAAAAAAAGGCGGCCCCGACCAAGGGGCCGCCCTCCATACGTTCCTGCCTGTTATCCCCGACTAGAACGACACCCGGGCGCCGACGCGGAACGTGCGCGGAGCGAGGACCGCCGTCGGACGGAGGAACGCCGCGCCCGTCAGGATCGTGCGCGTCTCGGCGGCGTTGCTGTTGGTGATGTTGAACGCGTCCAACATGCCGCGCACGCGGATCCTGCTGCCGAGCGAGAAGCTGCGATCGATGCGCACGTCGGCCACCGTGATGTTGTCGTGACGGCGCGAGTTGACCGGCTCGACGTTGATCGTGCCGCTGAAGATCGCGCCCGCCGCGGTGGCGACACCGGCGCCGACCGAGATCTGGCGCGCGAAGTTCGCACCCGCCTGGTGACGCACCAGCGGTGAGATGCGGAAGCCAAACGGCGCCTCGTAGGTACCCGAGACCTTGACGTCCCAACGGGTGTTGTCTTCGTCGAAGATGCCGTTCGGATTGTTCGGGTAGGCGCCGGGGAAATCATGCGCCCACGTGTGGCTGCCGCCGATCTGCGCCGACCAGCGGTTGGCCAGGCGGCGGTTCATCGACGCTTCAACGGTCTTGTAGCGCGAGAAGCGTGGCGTGTTCATCGTCACGTTGGTGAGCGGGAAGCGCGTGTTGACGTCGGCGGTGTTGGGCACACCGAGCAACGACAGCTGGCGATCATCGGCGGTTCCTGAAACGCCGTCGACACCCGTGTCCACAAACGTGTACGGGACCGTGTACGCCGAGATCGGCCGGCCCGGGTTGTACTGCGCGATCAGGTCGTCTTCCGTCTTGTAGACGAATCCGACGCGGGCGCCGATGCTCCCCGTCACCTGCCGTTCGAGGTAGAACGACGCATCGTGCGAATAGGGCGACGTGATGTTCGGATCGAGCTGAATCGTGCCGGCCAGGGTCGTCGCGGTCGGGTTCGCCGACTCCTCGCCCGCCTGGTAGCGCTTATCGCCGTTGCGGTCGGTCCAGGTGTAAGTGACGCTCTTGTTGTTCTGGTTCGGGTTCGCGTCGGCGCTGACGCCCGGACCCGGGTTGTGCCAGAACAAGCCGTAACTGGCCTTCACCACGGTCTTGCCGTCGCCGGCAAGGTCGTAGGTCACGCCAATGCGCGGGCCGAAGTTGTTCCACACGTAGAATTCGCGCTCGGGGAAGGTCTGCGCCGGCACGTTCACCGGCCCATTGCTGAACGCGGGCTGGCCCTGCTCGGGCATCCAGCCGCGGTAGCGATCCCAGCGCACACCGAGATTCATGGTGACGCGGCCCATCGACCACGTGTCGTTGAGGAAGAAGTCCTGCTGGTCGAGCTTGTTGACCACGAGCAGTAGACCGTCGTCGCTGGCGCGGCGCCCGGTGACGGCCGTCGCGGTCGGCACGCCGAACACCAGCTGGCTGGCGACGCCATTGGTGTAGATGTGCTCGATATTGCCGCCGACGTTCTGCGAGCGGCCGCTCCACTGCGTTTCGTTGTAGATCTCGCCGCCGAACTTGAAGGTGTGGCTGCCCCACTTGGTGTCGAGGAAGTAGGTGGCCGCGCCGGTGGTCTGCTTGCGATCGCGGTCGGTCTGCGATTCGGCGTGCGCGCCGGTCAGCACCAGCAGCGTGGTGTCGCGCCAGAAGTATTCCTGGTCGCTGTTCGAGTAGCGCGGATCGTAGTAACCGAAGTCACCCCAGCGCGCTTCGATGTAGAGGCGATCGGACAGCGTGCCGTTCCATTCAGCCTTGTAGACCCAGCTCGGCGACACCTGGCGGGACGTCTGCGTGGGATCCGAGTAGGTATAGCCGCCGAGCGGCAGCCGGTTCGGCTGCTCCTTCATGTTCCACTGGTAGTAGGCGATGAACTTGTTCTTCTGATTGAGCTGATAGGTCAGCTTCGCCGACGGGTTCTGGTTCCACGTGTCGAACGACTGGTCGAACGTGAACAACGGCTGCTCGACGGCGTTGAACTGGCGGCGCCACGACGCGTGCCACCACACCTTGTCCTTCTTGAGCGGACCGCCGACGTTGAAGTTCACGTCGTAGTACTTCAAGACTTCGTTGGCACCTTGACGGAAACCATAGCCGCCCTGCGCGGTCGGACGCGTATAGATTTCGCTGAGGTTCGACCCCTGGAACGAGTTGTTGTAGCCATCGACATAGAACTCGCCGCCAAACCGGTTGCTGCCGGACTTGCCGACGAAGTTCGACTGCACGCCCGGCGTTGCCGCCTCGGCGCCCTGTCCGGCCACACCCATGAACACTTCTTCGAATGAGCCGTAGTCGTAATAGAAGCCGGCGCCGCCGGTGCCTTCGGTGGTGTTGATGCCTTCGACCGACGTGCGCACCTGGCCCTGCAGGCCGTAGGCTCGGTAACCGGTCTGCGTGCCGGCACGATTGCCGCCGATGTCGATATTGGTCATGACCACGCCCGGTGTTGCGGCGAGCAACGACCACATGTCACGGCCGTTCGGGATCGTGTTGAGCTGCTCGAGCTTGAAGTTCTGCTGCACGCGGGTCGCGGTCGTATCGATCACGGGGGACGCGCCCGACACGGTCACCGTTTCCTGCAGCGTCGCCAGCGCGAGTTCCGCGTTCACGTTGGCCGTGAAACCCAGCGAGATCTCGACGCCGCCGCGCTTGACGGTGTTGAATCCGGCGAGTTCGAACGTCAGCTCGTACACACCCGGCGGCACGGCGGGCGCGCGGTAGGTGCCGTTTTCATTGGTCACCAGCGTCTGTGTGCCCAGCATCGATGGGCTCGACACGGTGACCGTCACGCCGGGTAGCACCGCGCCACTGCTGTCGGTGACACGGCCCTGGATGGTGCCGGTACTGCTAGCGCCGCCACCTTGCGCGGCGCTCACCGCCGGCAGGGACAGCCCAATGGCCAACGCAGCGGCCATGGCCTTCAACACAAATCTCATCTCTTCTCTCCTCCTGAGTGCTCGTGGGGGACGTATAGTTACAGAAAACGCCGTCCAGAATCGTAACCGCATCGCGGCGTCAGGTGAAATTCGATTCGGCGAATCTTGCACGGCGTATCGCAGGCACCGCCACGGCATCCTAGAGCACGAACGCCGAAGGCACCCTGGGTGCCGCGGGGGAACCACCGGCACATCCCGTGCCACGGGGCGAAATCAGGTTTTGGCCTGAAAGAGGACTTCCAACCTCGAGCCCGACAGCTAACCTCGCAGGCGTCATTGGAGGCTGATCGTGTATCTGCTCACCCGTGTCCGCACCGCGGCCGCCGGCGCCGCCGTGCTCCTGCTCTTCTCCGCGACCGCCATACTTGTCTGGCTGCTCGGATCGCGCAACCCCTACACCCCGGCCGGTTATGTCGGCTACATCACCAAAGGCGCCTTCTTCGGCCAGTCGCGCTTCTACGGCGTGCAGCGCGGCCCGATCTCGGCCGGGCGCGGCTGGCTGCTCGACGTCAGCAACATCAGCGTCACGCCGTACACCTACAGCGAGGAGTTCGCCGGCGATTCGTCGGTGATGAGCCGCGACAACCTCAAGATCGGCTTTCGCGTGCATACCGTCTGGCGCGTCGATGCCGGGCGCGTGCCGCTGTTCATGGAGCGCTTCAGCACCACCGTCGACAACGAATCGGTGCGCACCGATCCGGATGCCATCGTCAAGGTTGCCTACGCGCATTTCGTCAAGGAGCCGCTGCGCACGTTCGCACTCGACGAGGTGCAGCGGCGCAACGGCCTCGAAGTGAAGGACGCGCTGATTGCGATTGGTGACGCCGTCCTGTCGCGGATCCGCGCCTACGCCGATGGCAGCCCGTTCATCATCGACAGCGTCGTGGTCGGCAACGTGCAGTATCCGGAGGAAGTGGCCACCGCCGTGTCGCGGAAGCTGGCCGCCACCCAGGAGCTGGCGCGCAAGGACACCGAGATCGAGATCGAACGGAAGGAGCGCACCAAGCGCGAGGTGCAGGCGCAGGGCATCGCCAATGCAATGCAGATCATCCGCGGCCAGTTGAACGCCTTGTACATCCAGCACGAGGCGATCGAGGCGCAGAAGGCGATGGTGGGATCGCCGAACCACACGGTCGTCTACATTCCCGTCGGTCCGATGGGCGTGCCGGTGACGGCGACGATGGATGCCGCGGCGTCGCGTCCCAAGTCGTAGGCACGGTCCCGGGGAGCAGCGCCTGCTCCCCGGGGACCGATCGTGTGGCTAGACAGTATGGAAAGACCGACCCCGGCTTGTAGGTAATCGCGGGTTACCCTAC
>CAZVLS010000018.1:0-80270 GCA_964628295.1 uncultured Acidobacterium sp. | reverse complement strand
TGCGTTTCCAAGAGGCTGCCTAAGATGAACAACCTCTTTGACATTCACATCTAGGCCTTGATCTTCAGCGCGGTCATCTTGCGCGCGAGGGTGTTGCGATGTACCCCGAGCGTGTCGGCCGCCTTCGAGAGGTTGCCGCCGCACTTGGCGATGACCTGCGAGACGAACCGCTTCTCGAATTCCTTCAGCGCGTCCTCGAAGTGCACGCCCTTCGACACCATCTCGGTCACGAGCGAATCGAGCAGCTTATGCAAGGTCGAGCTCCCGTCCGGTAAGACGACGATACGCGTCCATATACTTGGCGCGGGTATTCATCACCACGTCGTCGGGCAGCGACGGGACCGGCGGCTGCTTGTTCCACTTGATTGATTCCAGGTAGTCGCGGACGTATTGCTTGTCGAAGCTGGGTTGCGGTCCGCCCGGGTTGTAGGTGTCCTTGGGCCAGTAGCGCGACGAGTCCGGCGTCATCATCTCGTCGATCAACAGCAGCTCGCCGGCGTCGGTCAGGCCGAACTCAAACTTCGTGTCGGCGAGGATGATGCCCTTGGATGCGGCGTGCTCGACGCCGTGGGCGTAGAGCGCCAGCGTGAGCTGCTTGAGCCGCGCGAGCAGATCGGCGCCAACCACCTTCGCGGCGGCTTCCTCGCTGATGTTCTCGTCGTGTCCGGACTCCGCCTTGGTGGCCGGCGTGAACAGCGGCTCCGGCAGCTTGTCGGACTCCTTGAGGCCCTTCGGCAGCGGGATGCCACACACCTCGCCAGTGGCCTTGTAGTCCTTCCAGCCCGATCCCGAAATGTAGCCGCGCGCCACGCATTCGACCGGCAGGGGAGTCGTGCGCCGCGCGAGCAGCGAACGGCCCTCGAGCTGCGACGCGTACTGCCGCGCCACTTCCGGATACTCGGCCACGTTGGTCGTGATCAGGTGATTGGTGATGATGTGGCCGGTGCGGCCGAACCAGAAGGCCGACAGCTGGTTGAGGACCCGGCCCTTGTCGGGAATGCCCGACCCCAGGACGTAGTCGAACGCCGAAATGCGATCGGTGGCGATGAGGATCAGTTGCTCGCCAGCCGAATAGACATCGCGCACCTTGCCGCGACGCACGAGGGACAGACCGTCGAGTTTCGTATCTAAGAGAGGTTGTGAAGGCACGGGCGCTCGCGTGAAGGAGACACCATGGTAAACGTGTGACCGACTGTATACAAGAGGCCCATAAGTGGGGTGTGTCTCAGGAGCAACACTTCCGATAGTATTGAACTGATTTGCGCAACCTCATACGGACGGTCATCGTCATTGGCTTGGCCGTCGGCCTGGTCGGCCTGTTCCTCCGCAACGCGGATCTGGATCGGGTATGGGGTTCGGTGACGTCGGCGCGCGGCGATCTGCTGCTGATTTCGCTGCTGCTCAATATGTCGACGTTCCTGATCCGCGCGGAGCGCTGGCAGTATCTGCTGGCTCCGCTCGGCAAGACGCGATTCAGCACGGTGTTTCGTACGACGGTCATTGGCTTTGCGGCCTCGGCGGTGCTGCCGGCGCGTGCCGGCGAAGTGATTCGGCCGTACCTGCTCGCGCGCCGCGAGGGGCTGAGCGCAGCCGCGGCCTTTGCGACCATCCTCGTCGAACGGATTCTCGATCTGGTGGCGGTGCTGGTGCTGATGTCCACGTTCCTGATCTGGTTCGATCCGGGTCTCGAGGCGCGTGATTCCGCGGTGTTCAGTGCCATCCGCTTTGGCGGGCTGGTGATGGGGCCGATCGCGATGGCCGCGCTGCTCGTCATGTTCTTCATGGCCGGGCACCCGGAACGCCTGCATCGGTGGCTGCTGAGGGCCGAGGCCGTCCTGCCCGCGCGACTGGCCATGGCGATTGCGATGATGGCGAAGACCTTTGCCGAAGGATTCGGCGCGGTCCGCAGCCCGCAACGCCTGGTCGCGGCCCTGGCGTGGTCGATCGTGATCTGGGTCACGATCGCCGCCGGGATCTGGACGTTGAGCCTCGCCTTCAACATCGACATGCCGTTCACCGGCGCGTGGCTGATGCTCGCCCCGCTGGTGGTTGGTGTCGCGGTGCCGACGCCTGGCGGTGTCGGTGGGTTTCACGAGGCGTATCGCATCGGCGCCACGTCGTTCTTCGGGGCCGATAACGACGCGGCGGTCGGCGCCGCCATCGTGCTGCATGCGATCTCGGTCGTCCCGGTCACCGTCGCTGGCCTGCTGTTCATCCTGCAGGACGGGCTGAAGCTGGGCGAGCTCAAGATGGGCGAGACGAAGACCTCGTGATCGTGTGATTTTCCGTGATGTGGTGATCAGATGAAGTGTCCATTCTGCGGTGATATTGGCGACAAGGTCGTGGACTCACGCGAGAGCCGTGAAGGCGACGTGATTCGCCGCCGGCGGCAGTGCCTCAACGACACCTGCAAGAAGCGTTTCACGAGCTACGAGCGCATCGAAGAGATCCCTTACATGGTCGTCAAGAAGGACGGCACCCGTGAACGCTTCGAGCGTTCGAAGCTGGTGGCCGGGTTGCTGAAGGCCTGTGAAAAGCGCCCGATCAAGCCGGCGGACATCGACGAAATCGCCGATCGCGCCGAACAGATCCTCAACGACCGGCCCGAGCGCGAGATTTCCGGCCGCGAACTCGGCGCGCACGTGATGTCCGAGTTGAAGAAGCTCGACCAGGTGGCCTACGTGCGGTTCGCGTCGGTCTACCGGGACTTCCGCGATGTCGATGACTTCGCGCACGAAGTCCGCGCACTGAAAGGGCACAAGGAGTAACGCGAGTGGCTGCCGCCAAGGTGCAGAGCGGCGTACGCCCGGCGGTGGTGCCACCTCCTCGCCGTCCGTTCCGCGATAATCCGCCGCTCATCCTGGCCGGCATCGTCGTGCTGCTGACCATGCTCGGCGGCATTGTCTGGCTGGCGGACAGCACCTCCACTCTGTCGCCCGACTTCCTCACGGAAGTCGTGCTGATCGCGCTCTCGGTCACCAACGTCACCATGCTTGTCGCGCTCGCCTTCGTGCTGGCGCGCAACGTTATCAAGTCGATGATGGAGAGCCGTCGCGGCCTGCCGTTTGGCCGCTTCCGCGCCAAGCTGGTGCTGTCGCTCCTCGGGCTCACCGTCATCCCCGCCGTGCTCGTGCTGATCGTCGGCAGCCGCGTCGTGCTGACGGCGGTCGACCGTTGGTTCAACGCACCGATGGAGGAGATCCTGGCTGGCGCCAACAGCATCGCCGGCGACTACTACCAGGAACGCGAGCGGCTCATTGCCGATCAGGCGACGCGTCTGGCACGCTCGTTGAGCCGCGTGGACCTGTCCTCCGGCGATCTCATCAACGTGCAGGCGATCGTGACGCCGGAAGTGGCAGGGCAGCGGATCGGCATGGTGCAGGTGTATCGCATCGTGCGGAGTCCGAACCAGCCGCCCGACGTGGTGTCCGTCGTGGATGTGGCGTCGCCGTCAATGCCGCAAGGCTGGGCGAAGGGATCCGCCGATCGCCTGGCGGCGCGCGCGACGATCGGGAATGAAGCGACGCCGAGCATCGAAGAGCCGATGGCCGCCGGTGGCGTGTTGAAACACGTGGCTACGGCGGTGCGAAATTCGGCAGGGCAGATTACCGGCGCGGTGGTGGCGAGTGACTACCTGTCGGGTGAACTGGCCGAGCGCGCCCGGCGCATGTCGAAGGCATACGAGGATTACACGCAGCTCCGGGTCCTGAAGCAGCCGCTGGCGGGCGTGTACGTGTCGTTCTTCGTGATGGTCACGCTGCTGATCCTGGTCGGCTCGACGTGGATGGGGTTGTACCTGGCCAAGCGCATCACGCGGCCCGTGCAGATGCTCTCCGAGGCGGCGCGCGAGATCGGCGCCGGCCATTACGACCACCGGATCGAGCACGAGGGCACGGACGAATTCGGCTCGATGGTGGACGCGTTCAACGCCATGGCCAATGAAGTGGCGCAGAGCCGGCGCCGGCTCGAACGCGCCGGCATTGATCTCGAGAAGAAGCACGAAGAAGGCGAAGGCCGGCGCCGCTACATCGAGGCGATCCTCGAGCGGATCGCGACCGGCGTCGTGTCGATCGATCGCTCGGGCCGCATCGGCACCATCAATCCGTCGGCCCTGCGACTGCTCGAGCTGTCGGATGAGGTGATCGGCAGGTCCGCGGTCGACGTCTTCGCTCGCGCCGACCTGGCGCCGGTCAACGACGTGCTCGATCAGGCGGCGCGGGCCAAGGTGGATTCATTTGCCCAGGAGGTCGCCCTGGTGCGCGACGGCCGCGAGCGGCACGTGGTCGCGGCCGCGACGCGCATCGCGGGGACCGACGGCGGCTTCGACGGCACCGTGCTGGTCGTGGACGATGTGACGCCGCTGATCCGCGCGCAGAAGGTCGCGGCGTGGCGAGAAGTGGCGCGCCGCCTGGCGCACGAGATCAAGAACCCGCTTACGCCGATCCAGCTTTCGGCCGAGCGCCTCCGCCGAAAGTTGACCGACATCTCGCCGCCACTCCAGGAACTGGTGCAGGAATGCACCTCGACGATCATCGGCGAGGTCGAGTCCTTGAAGGGGCTGGTCGACGAGTTCTCGCAGTTTGCGCGCATGCCGGCGCCACGCGCCGTGCCGACCGAGCTGCACGTGTTCCTGAATGAAACCCTGGCGCTCTACGACGGGTTGTTCGCCGCCGTCGAGTTCCAGAAGCACTATGACGTTGACGTCACGCAGGTGCGGCTCGATCCCGAGCAGATGAAGCGCGTGATGATCAACCTGATCGACAACGCGATCGAGGCCATGGGACGCCAGGGCACGATCGTCATCGAGACCGCGCGTGACGTGTCGAACAGCCTGGTGCGCATTGTGGTCGCCGATACCGGTCCCGGCATTCCGGCGGCCGAGCGCGACAAGCTGTTCCTGCCGTACTACTCGACCAAGGGACGCGGCAGCGGTCTCGGGCTCGCCATCGTGCGCCGCATCGTCGCGGAGCACGGCGGCAGCATTGACGTGACGGACAACGTGCCGACGGGCACCAGATTCATCATTGAGCTGCCCTCGTAGCGGGGCCGCTCGAACGGAACGAACTGCGAGATGTCTTCGATTCTTGTTGTAGACGATGAACCGGGCGTGCGCTCCTCGATCGCGGGCGTGCTGAAGGATGAGGGGTTCGACGTGGACACCGTCGAGACCGGCGAGGCGTGCCTCGAGAAGGCCAACGGCGCCGCCTACGACGTGATCGTGCTCGATATCTGGTTGCCCGGGCTTGATGGCCTGACCACCTTGCAGCGGCTGCGCGAGCGGCAGATCGATTCCCAGGTCGTGATCATCTCCGGCCACGGCAACATCGAATCGGCGGTCCGCGCCATCAAGATGGGCGCGTTTGATTTCATTGAAAAGCCGTTGTCGCTCGAGAAGACGGTGCTGGTCGTGCGCAACGCCCTGCGCCAGCGCGATCTTGAAGCCGAGAACCGGATCCTGCGCGCCAAGGTGGATCGGCAGCAGCAGCACAAGATGGTCGGCGAGAGCCCGGCGATGGGCCACTTACGCGAGCAGGTGTCGCTGGCGGCGCCCACCAACGGCCGCGTGCTGATCCTGGGCGAGAGCGGCACGGGCAAGGAACTGGTCGCGCGGACCATTCACTCGAGCAGCCGGCGGAAGAGCGGCCCGTTCATCGAAGTCAATTGCGCGTCGATCCCCGAAGAGCTGATCGAGTCAGAACTGTTTGGTCACGTGCGCGGCGCATTCACCGGGGCGGTCGCCGACAAGCCCGGACGGTTCGAGCAGGCGACCAGTGGCACGATCTTCCTGGATGAGATCGCCGACATGAGCCTGAAGACACAGGCCAAGGTGCTGCGCGTGCTCCAGGAACAGGTGATGGAGCGCGTTGGCGGCACGCAGCGCATCAAGGTCGACGTCCGCGTCCTGGCCGCCACGAACAAGGACCTGCCGGGCGAGATCCGCGCCGGCCGGTTCCGCGAGGATCTCTACTTCCGGCTCAATGTGATTCCGATCTTCGTGCCGCCATTGCGCGAGCGCCAGCAGGACATTCCGCTGCTGGCGGAGCACTTCATGGCGATGCTGGCGGCGGAAGACGGCAAGCGCCCGAAACGGCTGGCGCCCGAAGCCGCGGCGCGGTTGACGCAGTATGCGTGGCCCGGTAACGTGCGCGAACTCCGCAACGTGATCGAGCGCCTGCTGATCTTCGTGCAGGGCGACACGATCACGGCGCAGGATCTCGCGTTCCTCGGGCGCGATGGGGCCGACGGCGCGTCGATCCCGGTGCCGAGCGGCGGTCCGCTGCGTCCGCTGTCCGAGGCCCGCGACGAGTTCGAGAAGGAATACATCCTGCGGACGCTGGCCGAGCAGCAAGGCAACATGTCGCGGACGGCGGAAGTGCTCGGCGTGGAACGCTCGAACCTCTACAAGAAGCTGCGGGCGTTTGGTATCACTCCCCGGGGTGGGACCTAAGCTTGTTCTCGAGGACCTGCGCGCCCGAGAAGCCTTCCAGCTGCAGGTACCACTCGACGGATTGACGCAAGGCCGCGGCGGGCACGAGGCCAACGATTTCGCTCTCGAGAACGCTGACGCCGTACCGCTCGGCCTCCCGCTTCACCAGTTCGAAGACCCGGAAAATCGGCGTCTTCTCGTAGTTGGTGAGGTTCATCGACACCTGCACGATGCCGCGATCCTCGAGCGGAATGCCCATCGCCTTGCAGTAGCGCAGGCCGCCGCTGCTCATTCGGATCGCTGACGCGATCTTCTTGGCTACGTCCAGCCGGTTGGTGGCGAGATTGATATTGTAGGCGATGAGCGGCATCCGCGCGCCGATCACCGAGGCGCCGGCGGTCGGGTGCGGGACAGCGGGGCCGAAGTCCGGCGCCCATCCGGGCTTGGCCATCTTCGCCGCGAGACCTTCGAACTCGCCGCGACGAATGTCTTCCAGGTTCTTCCGCTCAGGATTCGATGAGGCTTCTTCGTACAGGTAGATCGGCAGCGAGAATCGGGACGCGATGTCCTGCGCCACGGTCTTGGCCAGCGTGACGCACTCGGCCATGGTCACCCCATTAATGGGAATGAACGGCGTGACATCAACGGCACCCATGCGCGGATGCTCGCCTTGATGCGAGGTGAGGTCTATTGCCGCGATGGCGCCTTCGAACAGCGTGGGGATGCCGATCGCCATGGCGTTGGCATCGCCGGCGAGCGTGAAGACCGAGCGGTTGTGGGTGGCGTCCGACTGCACGTCGAGCACCCGCATGCCGGGCACGGCCCGGAGCGAGTCTGCCAGCCGGGTGATGACGTCCGTGCGACGACCTTCACTGACGTTGGGAACACATTCAATGACAGCCATAATCTCCAACAGCTTAATCGAGACAAGTGCTATTATTTGCTTCGACTTACATGAACGATCCGCTGCAGGCGGGCCAGGGCGCCGATGACGAGGCGAGGATCGAGCAACTGCTCGTGACCGGCCTTGATCACTACTTTGCAGGGGAATTCGAACAAGCCATCAATCTGTGGACCCGCGTCCTCTTCCTCGATCGTAGCCACGATCGCGCCCGCGCGTACATCGACCGCGCGCGGAGTGCCCAGGCGGAGCGCCAGCGTATTTCCGAGGCGCTCGTGCACCAGGGCCTCGATGCGTTCGACAAAGGTGAAGTCGTCAAGGCGCGCGCCTTGCTGAGCGACGCGCTGGATCAGGGCGCATCGCACGACGTGGCGCTCGGCGTGCTTGGCCGAATCGACCGGCTCGATGCGGGCATGAAGAGTTCGTCGCCCGTCCCCTCCGCGGCTCGCCGCCGTGTGTTTGCGCGACCGTCACCGTCTGCTGAGGCAGGGCAGGGGCGGGGCACGGTGGCGCTGTGGCTGGCGACCGCCGCCGCGATCGTGATCGTCGGCACGACGGCGTTTGTGCTCGTGGCGCCAAACGGTTTCGCTGACTGGTTCCCGACCCAGGCGACCACCGGTGCGCCCGCGGCGTTCATCCCGGCTCCGGGACCCTTGCCGGTACCGTCGCCGATGGAAGCGTATCTCGCGCAGGCGCGTGCGTTGTTCGCCGGCGGCAAGCTCCGTGACGCGCTGCGCAGCCTTGACCGCGTGCCGGTGGGTGACGCACTCCGGCCCGACGCAGAACGTCTGCGCGCGGACATTCAACGTGAACTCCTGGCTGTGGCCGGCGCCGAAGCGTCATCGGCCTCGTCTGCAGCCGTAGCCGCGCCACCCAAAGAATGAAGTGTCCGAAATGCGGTTATCTCGGCTTTGAAACCACCGACCGTTGCCGGAACTGTCAGTACGACTTTTCGCTCGCGCCTTTCTCGTCCGAACCCGAACTGACGTTGCAAGGCGCCGATCGCCGGACCGAGTCGCCGTCGGATTTCGAACTGCCCCCGATCAAGCGGCAGACCGACAACCTGAGTGCCACGGCTTTGGATCTTGATCGCTTGTTCGGCGCACCTGAGCCAAAGGGCGATCCCGATCCGGTCGCGGCGCAAATTGCTGCCTACACTCCGCCCGCTGTCGAGCCCGAGCCCGAACCACCAGCGACACCCGATCCCGCGACCGCTTTGTTTGCGGACACCGGGCATCCTGAACTGATGGTGGAGGGGGCGCGCGAGAGCGAGCCTGACCCCGTGTTGTTGGCCGAAGCCACGCCGATCGAGTTCGAGCAGGTCGAACCGGTGCGACACCAGGATGAGACGACTCCGCCGATCATCAGCGTCGTGGCCGACGAAGCCGCGTTGCCTTTTGACGAGGCGCCGCTCGTCCCGCCCCCAGCCGCGCGTCCGCCGCTGGCCGTGCGCCGCTCGAGCCCGGAGGTGCCGCGCAATCGTCCGCGCACCACGCGTCCCGTCAAGATCGACGCGCTCAATTTGGAAGCGCCATCGACGCCGGCGGCGAGTCCCGCTCGCGAGGCGGCCGAGACCGTGCAGTCGCTCATGGAATCGCCGACGCTGGGGGTGCGTGTCGGCGCGGGATTGATCGATGTGCTGCTGCTGGTTGGCATCGACGCCGCGGTGCTGTACTTGACGTTGCGCGTCACGGGATTGCAGAACTCACTCTCGGATCTGCGCGTGTTGCCGCCGATTCCGTTCATTGGCTTTCTCGCGCTGCTGACATTTGGGTACGTGGCGGCGTTTACGGTCGCCGGCGGACAAACCATTGGCAAGATGGTGCTCAGCCTGCGCGTGATCGGTGATGACGGACGCCCGGTGGATGCGGCCGGCGGCATGTTGCGCGCGCTTGGTTGCATGCTCGTGCCCGTCACGCTCGGCCTGTCGTACCTGCCGGCGTTTTTCACCAGCGACCACCGCGCCCTCCACGACCGGCTCGCAGGCACGCGCGTCGTGCAGGAATGACGCAGGACTACCTCCGTTGAAACAGCTATCGGTCTTCGTAGCCAGCTTCGGCTACGTCGGGTACTTTCCGTTCGCGCCAGGCACCGCGGGTTCTGCGGCGGGCCTCGCACTCTTCGCATTCATTCGCTGGATCGGTGTTCCGGCGATTGAACTGGGCGCCATCGTCGCCGTGTTCGCCATTGGCGTCTGGGCAGCCAACGGGACGGAGGCGGCGCTCGGCAAGAAGGATCCCGGTGTCGTGGTCATCGACGAAGTGCTTGGCATGTTGATGACGCTGGCGCTGTTGCCGGTGTCGCTGGTCGGCGTCCTCGTCGGGTTCCTGCTGTTCCGCGCGCTCGATGTGGTCAAGCCGTACCCGGCGCGGCAGTTCGAGGCGCTACACGGCGGCCTCGGAATCATGGCCGATGATGCGGTGGCCGGTTTATACGGGTACCTCATCATGCGTGGGCTCATCTGGATGATGCCGGCATGGCTGACGGTCTGACCGCCGCGATCCTGGCCGTCGGCAGCGAGTTGCTGACGCCCCACAAGATCGACACCAACTCGCTGTATATCTCCGAAGTCCTCAACGATCTTGGCATCGCCGTCGCCTTCAAGAGCATCGTCGGCGACAATCGCGCGGAACTGACCGCGCATGTCGCACACGCGCTGGCGCGTCACCGCGTCCTGATTCTGTGCGGCGGCCTGGGGCCGACAGACGATGACCTGACGCGGGACGTGGTGGCGCAGCACCTGCGATTGCCGATGCACGAGGACGCGGCCATCATCGGCGCCATCGAGAAACGCTTTGCGGCGCGCGGCTGGAAGATGCCGGAGGTGAACCGGCGGCAGGCGCAGGTGCCGCACGGCGCTGTGGTGCTCGACAATCCCAACGGAACGGCGCCCGGCCTCTGGATCGAACACGGTGATCAGCGGATCGCGTTGTTGCCCGGCCCGCCCCGCGAGATGAAGCCCATGATGGACGGCGAAGTGCGCCGCCGCCTGTCGTCCATCGCGGGTGACGTGCGGTTGCACCGCCGGCTCGTTCGCGTATCGGGCAAGGGCGAGTCTGCCGTCGAAGAAATCGTTCAGCCGATCTATTCGCAATGGCTGAAGCAGGCGCCGGCGATTGAGACGACCATTCTGGCGGGACTCGGGCAGGTGGAGCTGCACCTGGTGACGCAGTCGAGCGACGAGAGCGCGGCACGCGCGGCGCTGCAACGCGGCGTCGACGCCTTGACAAGCGCTCTTGGCGCCGATGTGGTGAGCACGGACGGTAGCGTGCTGGAAGCTGTTACGGGCAATCTCCTGCGGGAACGTGGCTGGTGGGTGGCCTTTGCCGAGTCCTGCACGGGCGGCCTTGCAACCTCGCGCATGACGGACATCCCAGGCAGCTCCGAATACATTGAGCGCAGCATCGTGGCGTACAGCAATCGCGCCAAGATCGAGTTGCTGGGCGTGCCCGAATCTCTGATTGCCGAACATGGTGCGGTCAGCGAGCCCGTCGCGTTGGCGATGGCCGCCGGCATTCGCAAGCGGACGGGCGTCAATATCGGCGTCGGAGTCACCGGCATTGCAGGGCCCGGCGGTGGAACCGAACATAAGCCCGTCGGCACAGTGTGCATTGCCGTCGATGGTGGCGAAGGGCAAGTGCGGACCTTTCGTTTTCCCGGTGGTCGCGAAATGGTCAAGCAGATGTCGGCGAATTGGGCCATCGATCTGCTGCGCCGCCATCTCCTCAAGGCGTAGAGGTGTCCACCTTCGCGGCCACAGGCCGCTCCGGTGGATGCACCGTAGCTCGGAGAAGCGCTTGCCGAGCGTAGGCGCACGGGTCTTCGTGGCGGTGGATGTTGGCGATGCCGTCCGGCGCGAAGCCGCGCGCGTGATTGCCGCGTTGACCGGCAAGCTGGAGGCCGTGAAGAAACCGCCGAAGGTCGCGTGGGTCAAGCCGCCGGCCATGCACGTCACGATCAGGTTCATCGGCGAGGTGGAGCCCGATCGCGCCGAAGCACTGGCGACCTTGCTCGAGCCGCCTTTTCTGATCAAACCGTTCGAGGTTCAGTGGCGCGGCATCGGCACGTTTCCCAACAACAAGCATCCGCGCGCGCTCTGGTTGGGTGTGACCAGCGGCGCCGCGCGGCTGGCCGAGATCGAAGCCGAAGTGTCCAGGCGTTTCGCCGGCCCCGGCGCAGTGGAGATCGCGGCCCAACCGCTGCTGCCGCACCTCACGCTCGGCCGAGTCAAGATGGCGGGTGAGGGCGTTGATTGGCCCAAGGTCCTGCAGGCCTGCGAAGTGAAGCACGCGGTCACGCGCGTCGACCGCGTCGTGCTCTACCAGAGCAAGCTGTCCCAGATGGGGCCGCACTATACTGAACTGGTGAGCGCGCGGCTTGCTGGCTGAACTTCTCCCGTCCATCCTCATCGGCTACATCGTGGGTTCGCTGCCGATCGGGTATCTCGTGGCCCAGACCGCCGGCGGCATTGATCTTCGACGTGTTGGCAGCGGCAATGTGGGCGCGACCAACGTGTATCGGAGCGCGGGCCTCTCGACGGCGATCGCGGTGATGATGGCGGACATGGGCAAGGGCGCCGGCGCCGTGTTGCTCGCGGGCAACGGCCCGCACGGCGTCGCGGCAGGCGTGGCTGCGGTTGTGGGCCACATCTACCCGGTGTGGCTCGGATTCCGCGGCGGTAAAGGCGTGGCGACAGCCAGCGGCGTATTCGGAGTGTTGTCGCCAATTCCCGCGCTGGTCGCCGCGGCGGCCTTCGCCGCTGTCGTGGCACGCAGCCGCTACGTCTCGCTCGGGTCGGTCGTCGCCACGGTAGTTCTGCCGCTCGTCGAGTGGTTCACCCCGGGGCTCCGATCCCTCGACATCGCGGCGACGATCGTCGCCGCCTTGATTCTCTTCAGGCACCGCGGAAATATCGCGCGGTTGTGGTCGCGCACGGAGCGCGCGCTAGGCACATGAGCCATCGCATTGGCGTGATTGGATCAGGAAGTTGGGGCACGGCCATCGCCATTCACCTGGCCCGGACCGGACATGACGTGCGCCTGTGGGCGCGCGACGCGGCGCTGGCGTCGGTAATGGCGGACACGCGCGAGAACGCGGTCTACCTTCCGGGAGTGCCGCTCCCGCGGGAGTTGTCGCCGACCGCCGACCTCGAGAAGGCGCTCGACGACACGCAGTTCGTGGTCATTGCCGTGCCGTCGCATGGCGTCCGGCATGTGGCGAGTCTCGCGGCGCCGCTCCTGCCGCGCGGCTGCACGCTCGTCAGCGCGACGAAGGGCCTCGAAGAAGGATCGTTGCTGCGCATGTCGCAGGTCCTGCGGCAGGAGATGGCAGAGTCCGGTGAGATCGTGGTGCTGTCCGGACCAAGCTTTGCCCGGGAACTGGCGCGCAACCTTCCCACGGCGCTCGTCGCGGCAGGCGACTCGCCGGCGGTCGTCGAGTCGGTGATGGCGCACTTCCGGTCGCCGGCACTTCGCCTCTATGGCAGCAGCGACGTCACTGGCGTCGAGCTCGGCGGATCGTTGAAGAACATCATTGCCATCGCCGCAGGTGTCGTCGAAGGACTGGGCGTTGGGCACAATGCGCTGGCCGCGCTGATCACGCGCGGACTGGCTGAGCTGTCGCGCCTCGCCGTCGCGGCCGGAGCGCAGCCGACCACGCTGGCCGGACTCGCCGGCCTTGGCGATCTGGTGCTGACGTGCACCGGCGATCTGAGCCGCAACCGCAGCGTCGGCATCGCGCTCGCCAAAGGTGAGTCGCTCAAAGACATTCTCGCGCGCACCAAGATGGTGGCCGAGGGCGTGCGCACGACCGAGGCCGCACTCGCGTTGAGCGCGAAACACGGGATCGAACTGCCGATCGCCCGCGAGATGTCGGATGTGTTGGCCGGCCGCACCGATCCGCAGACAGCGGTTCGCAATCTCATGGGCCGCAAACAGAAGCTAGAGCACGCGTAATGGGATTATTTGACAAGCTGAAGCAAGGGCTGCAGAAGACGACGCAGCAGTTGAAGGACAGTCTCGACCGCCTGGATCAGATGGTCGGACTCGGTAGCGGGCCGGAAGCGCGCACGCGTGAGATTGATGTCGAGACCGCTGATTCGCTCGAGGAGATTCTCCTCATGGCGGACGTCGGCGTCGCCGCCAGCGGCGAGATCGTCGAGGCGGTACGGAAGCGACAGCGCCGTGGCGAGAGTCTGCGCGATCTCGTGAAGCAGGAGATGCTACGCATCCTCGAGTCGGCCGGCGCAGCCGTGCCGATGACGAACAAGCCGCACGTGATGCTGATTGTCGGCGTGAACGGCGTCGGCAAGACCACCACGATCGGCAAGCTGGCGAATCAGCTCCGCCTGGACGGTAAGGTGCCGATGATTTGCGCGGCGGATACATTCCGCGCGGCCGCGGTTGACCAGTTGCAGATCTGGGCCGATCGCGCCGGCGTCGACATCGTGCGCGCGAAAGAAGGCTCCGACCCGGCGGCCGTGGTGTTCGATGCCATGACGGCGGCAAAGGCGCGCCAGCGCGATGTGGTGTTGGTCGATACCGCCGGACGCTTGCACACGCGCACCAACTTGATGAACGAGCTCGACAAGATTCGCCGCATCGCCAGCCGCGAAGTGCCCGGCGCACCGCATGAAGTGCTGCTCGTGCTCGATGCCACGGTGGGGCAGAACGGTCTTGCGCAGGCACGTGAGTTCACCAACGTCGCTGGTGTGACCGGCATTGTGCTCACCAAGCTCGATGGCACCGCCAAGGGCGGCATCGCCATCGCCATCGCACACGACCTCAAGCTGCCGATCCGTTACGTCGGGGTTGGCGAAGGCGTCGACGACCTCCTGCCGTTCACGCCTCGCGATTACGTCGACGCGATTTTTCAAGACAAGTGGTGACCGACGCCGACCACATGCGTCGCGCGCTGTTTCATGCGGCGCGATCGGTCGGCGTGACCACGCCCAACCCCATGGTGGGGGCGGTCATCGTGTCACCGGACGGCGTGGTGGTCGGCTACGGCCGCACCGCGCCTGCGGGTGGGCCCCACGCGGAGATCGGCGCGCTCGACGATGCCGGTGACCGCGCGCGCGGTGCGACGATGTACGTGACGCTCGAGCCGTGCTGCCACATCGGGCGCACCGGTCCGTGCACGCGGCGCGTGATCTCGGCCGGGATCGCGCGCGTGGTCGCGGCGATGCAAGATCCCAATCCCCTGGTGTCCGGCAAGGGCTTCGAGGAGCTGCGCGCCAACGGCATTCGCGTTGACGTTGGCCTGTTGCAGGACGAGGCCGGGCGCCTGAATCGCGCGTTCACCATCGTGCAGACGCAAGGACGGCCGATGGTCATTGCGAAGGTCGCGACATCGCTCGACAGCCGTATTGCGGCGTCGCCCGGCACGCGCACGCAGATCACGTCGGCGGCGGCGAACCGGAGGACGCAGCGCCTTCGCGCCGGAGTCGATGCCGTCGCCGTCGGCTCGGGCACGGTGCTGGCGGATGATCCGGTGCTGACGGTCCGCGATTGCTACCGCCCGCGGCCGCTGGCCCGCGTGGTGTTTGACCGCGAACTGCGCACGCCTGCGACCGCCCGCATCCTGTCGACGCTCCAGGCAGGGCCGGTCATAATAGTGACAACAGCCGCTGCGACCAGCAGGTACCCTGAACGGGCGAGCCACCTGCAGGCGGCCGGGGCCACATTGGTCGAGGGAGCTGGCGATCTGCGCCAGGATCTCAAGCAGCTGCTGCGATTCGACATTTCGACGGTCTTGCTCGAAGGCGGCGCGCGGATGCACGCGGCAGCGTGGCAGGCTGGCGTGATCGATCGCGTGCATGTGGCCGTCGCACCGGCGTCGCTCGGTGATGGCGGCGTGAAGTTGTTTGACGGTATCGACGTGCCACTGTCGGAGTTGATCCCCGTCAAGGTGGATCGGCTCGGACCGGATACGTGGATGGAGGCGGATGTTCACGGGCATCGTTGAGGCAACAGGCACGCTGGCCGAGGTCAAAGGGACCGGCGGCGGTTTTCGCGTGCGCATCGAGACGCCGCTGTCGGCGCACGTGAAGATCGGTGACAGCCTCGCGGTGAACGGCGTCTGCCTGACCGTCATCCTGATCGATGGCGTGCACGTGCTCGCCGACGTCGGCCCCGAGACCGCGCGCGTCACCACTTTCAATGCGTTGCAGCGCGGCCAGGAGGTCAACCTCGAGCGGCCGATGCGGTCCGATGGCCGGGTTGACGGCCATTTCGTAATGGGACACGTCGACGGGGTCGGCGTCATCGAAGAAGTGCGGCAGGAAGGCGAGTCGCGCTGGTTGACCGTGACCTTTCCGCCGGCGCTGGCACCGTACTTCATCCGCAAGGGATCGATCGCGGTCGATGGCGTCAGCCTCACCGTGGCCGGACTCGGTGAACGGCAGTTCGACGTGATGATAATTCCGCATACCTGGAGCCACACCGCGCTGAAGAACCTGCGCAAGGGTGACAAGGTCAATCTTGAGTGCGACATGATCGGCAAATACATCGTGCGCGCCATGGAACTCAGAAAGCAGTAGCGGCAGATGGCACAGAAAAAGGCAGGGCCACAGAGGGCGCAGAAAGCTCCCACCTTCGCCAGGTCTACGGTGGGCAGGCAGATCAAGATCGCCAAGGGCGCGAGATCCGGGCCGTTTGCAGCTGTGGAGGACGCCGTTGCCGCCATTCGTCGAGGCGAGATGATCATCGTCGTCGATGACGAGGATCGCGAGAACGAAGGTGACCTCACGATGGCCGCCGACAAGGTGACGCCAGAGGCGATCAACTTCATGGCGAAGCACGGCCGCGGCTTGATCTGCATGCCGATGACCGGCGAGCGGCTCGACAAGCTCGAGATCCCGCTGATGGTCGAGAAGAACTCGACACGATTCGAGACCGCGTTCTGCGTCGCGATCGAGGCCAAGCGGGGCACCAGCACCGGCATCTCCGCCGCCGATCGTTCGGCCACCATCAAGGCGGCGATTCATCCGAAGACCAAGCCGGCTGATCTCGCGCGGCCGGGGCACATCTTCCCGCTGCGTGCCCGCGACGGCGGCGTGCTCGTGCGCGCCGGCCAGACCGAGGCAGCCGTCGATCTTTCGCGCATCGCCGGGCTCGCGCCGGCCGGCGTTATCTGCGAAATCATGAACGACGACGGCACGATGGCGCGCGTCCCCGCACTTGCGAAGTTCGCCCGTCGTCACAAGCTGCTGATGATCACCATTGCCGACCTGATCCGCTATCGCATGCGGACGGAAGGCCTGGTGAAGAAGGTCGCGGAAGCAGACCTGCCGACCGATCACGGCGCGTTCCGCATTCATGGTTTCGAAAGCCTGATCGACAAGGAAACGCACCTGGCGCTGGTCTGCGGCGATATTGGCAAGGGCGACGACGTGCTGGTCCGAGTGCATTCGAAGTGCCTGACCGGTGACGTCTTTCATTCGGCCCGCTGTGATTGCGGCGAGCAACTCCACGCGGCGTTGCGTCAGCTCTCGCGCGCCGGCCGCGGCGTACTGCTGTATCTCAACCAGGAAGGCCGGGGGATCGGCCTCGCCAACAAGCTTCGCGCCTACGCCCTGCAGGATCGCGGTCTTGATACCGTCGAAGCCAACGAGCGCCTCGGATTCAAGGCCGACCAGCGCGACTACGGCATTGGCGCCCAGATCTTGCGGAGCCTCGGCATCCATTCCATGCGCCTTTTGACCAACAATCCGCGGAAGTTTGTCGGATTGCAGGGCTACGGCCTGTCGGTCTCCGAAACGCTTCCGCTCGAGATTCCCGCCTCGGCAACCACCCGTAAGTACTTGAAAGTAAAGAAGGAAAAGCTGGGCCACCGCCTCAAGTTCGTCTAGCCGCAACCGCCGGTTGAGGGCCGCGCCGTGGCTGTACCCGTTGCGCCTGCCGTCTAAGTTCCGGTAAGATAAGGGTTTGCGCGTAGCGCCATGTGGCGCTCCGTGCGACGGCCCTAAATGTTCGACGCGCTTAGTAATCGCCTCCAGGACGTTTTTCAGTCACTCAAGGGAGAGACTCGTCTTACCGAGGCCACAGTTGAGAGAGTGCTCGGCGAGATTCGCCTGGCGCTGCTGGAAGCTGACGTCAACTTCAAGGTCGTCAAGGCCTTCGTCGATCGGGTGCGCGATCGTGCGATGGATGTCGAGGTCCAAAAGGGCCTGAATCCGTCGCAGCAGGTCATCAAGATCGTTCGTGATGAACTGCTCGCGCTGTTCGGAGATGCCAAGGGCGGGCTCCAGGAAACGTCGGCAAAGCCGCGCGTCATCCTGATGCTCGGCCTGCAGGGTTCGGGCAAGACCACGACGACGGGCAAGCTCGCGAAGTGGCTGCAGAAACAGGGCCGGCACCCGATCGTCGTGTCGACCGACGTGCGGCGCCCCGCGGCTATTCAGCAGCTGGCCATCGTGGCGCAACAGGCGGGTGTGCGCGTGCACGACCCGGCCGGCGAATTGGACCCGGTCGCGCGCGCCAAGGGCGCGCTGGCTGAGGCCCGCGCCGTCGGTAACGACGTCGTGATCGTTGACACGGCGGGCCGGCTGCACATCGACGACGAGCTGATGAAAGAGCTCGTCGCGATCAAGGAGATCTCGGGACCGTCCGATCTGCTCTACGTCGCCGACGCGATGACGGGGCAGGACGCGATCAAGAGCGCGGGTGAATTCAACGCGCAGATCGGCGTCACCGGCGTGGTCCTGACGAAGATCGACGGCGATGCGCGCGGTGGCGCGGCGCTGTCAGTGGTATCGGTGGTCGGCGTGCCGATCGCCTTCGTCGGCAGCGGCGAAAAGCTCGATGACCTCGAGCCGTTCCACGCCGACCGCTTCGTGTCGCGCATGCTCGGCATGGGCGACGTGCTGACGCTGATCGAGAAGGCCGAAGAGGTCATCGACCAGGGCCAGGCGGAGAAGCTGGAAGCGAAGATCCGCAAGGGCGGATTTACGCTCGAAGATTTCCGGGATCAATTGCGGATGCTCAAGCGCATGGGCCCGCTCGACAAGATCCTGGGCATGCTTCCGGGGATGGGCGGGATGAAAGAGCTCGCCAACCAGAAGCCGGACGAGAAACAGCTCGGGCGCATCGAAGCGATCATCAATTCGATGACCCCCGAGGAGCGCAAGCGCGCTGACATCCTCGATGGCAGCCGGCGCAAGCGCGTGGCGAAGGGCAGCGGCACCACGGTCGAGGACGTCAACCGGTTGCTGAAACAGTTCGTCGAGATGCAGCGGATGTTGAAGATGGTGGGCCAGATGACCGGCGAACCCATCGCCGCCGCACCGAAGAAGAAAAAGAAGTCGGTGTTTGGTTCGTTTAAATGAGGTCGAGCCTGAAGGCTCGCCCCACAGGGGTTGGTTGTAGCGACGAGCCTTCAGGCTCGTCGTCGTTAGTCGGTCGTTAACGTAAGTGAAGCGCGGCCACGTAGCGCCGCAAGAGAGAGTCAGATGCTCGTCATTCGTATGCGACGGACCGGTTCCAAGAAGCGTCCGTTTTTCCGCGTCGTCATTTCAGAAGCCCGTTCGAAGAAGGAAGGCGAGTTCATCGAAGTCCTCGGCTTCTACAACCCGCGCACCAAGCCCGCGGTCGTTGAAATCAACAAAGAGCGCATCGCCCACTGGATCAAGAACGGCGCGCGTCCGAGCGACTCGGTGCGCACGTTGCTGAAGGGCCACCTCACCAAGGACCGCGGCATCGTGGACGCGCCGGTGACGGCGGAGCCGACCGCGCCGAAGGCGTAGGGGAACCCGTGGCCGCAGATCTCAAGGCACTGATCGAGACCGTGGCGCGCGCGCTTGCGGATCACCCTGACGCGGTGAGCGTCAAGGAATCCGAGCGTCGTGGCGGAACGGTGTACGAACTGCAGGTGGCGTCAGGCGATCTCGGCCGGGTGATCGGCCGCCAGGGCCGCACGGCCGCCGCCTTGCGCACCTTGCTGGCCAGCGTGGCGGAAGACGAGCGCCGCGTCAGCCTCGACATCCGCGATCCGCAGGGCGGACGCTAGGCATGGCCGACTGGGACGACGCGGTACTGATTGGCGTCGTGGCCAGGACGCACGGCAATCGCGGGGAAGTGATCGTCAATTCGCAGACGGACTTTCCCGAAGAGCGATTTCACCCCGGCGCGGTGCTATTGGCGCGACGGCACGACGGTGACCCGGTCACGATGGAAGTGGCCACGATGCGCATGCATCAGGGACGCCCGGTGATCCTGTTCAAGGGGATTGGCTCGATGAATGACGCCGAGCTCCTCGCAGGGTTGGAACTTCGAGTCGCCGACGACGGTGGTGACAGTGAGCCGCTGGACGAAGGCGAGTACTACCACCGCGACCTGATTGGGTGCGCAGTGGTCACGGACAGCGGCGAGTCGATCGGCGAGGTCACGGCGGTTGAAGGTGACCGCAGCGCCACCAGGTTGGTGGTGAAGAGCAGGCGGAACGAGGTGCTGATTCCGCTGGCCGATGCGATCTGCACGGTGGACATCACGGCGAAGCGCATCACGGTGCGGCCGCCCGACGGTCTGCTGGAGTTGAATGGGGAATGGCGTTAGCCCGCCGAAGCGGAGCGAGGCTAAGGAACAGATGATGACGAAGATTGACGTCATCACCATCTTCCCGAGGATGGTTGAAGCCGGCCTCGCTGAAGGCGTCGTCGGCCGGGCACGAACCGCGGGCATCCTGGACATCGTGGTCCACAACCTGCGGGACTTCACGACTGACAAGCATCATGTCGTGGATGATGTGCCGTTCGGCGGCGGACCGGGCATGGTGATGAAGCCCGAGCCGTTCTTCGCCGCGTTGAGCGCGATTCGCGCGACGCGTGGCACGCCGGATGTGGTGGCAATGCTGACGCCGGCAGGTGAGCGCTTCACGCAAGAAGGCGCAAGGCGGCTGGCGGCGGTTGGGCATCTCGTGCTGTTGTGCGGCCGATACGAAGGTATCGACGAGCGGGTGCGGGAAGCGTTGGCAACCGAGGAAATATCGATCGGCGATTACGTGCTGTCGGGCGGGGAAGTCCCGGCGCTGGCGGTCATCGACGCGGTTGCGAGATTGGTGCCCGGCGTGGTCGGCGACGACCAGTCGGTGGAGGCGGATTCGTTCACGCGAGGGTTGCTGGACTATCCGCATTACACGCGGCCGGCGGAGTATGACGGTCGCAAGGTGCCCGACGTGCTGTTATCGGGGCACCATGGCGAAATTCGGCGGTGGCGGCGTGAGACGGCACTGCGGCGGACGGTCGAACGGCGGCCGGACCTGCTGGCCGGCGCGGCGCTCGACGCCGACGAACGAGAGTGGTTAGACAGGCAGACAGGCCAACAGGCCGACAGGAGTAAGTGATGACTTCGATGGAGTTGGTAGAGAAGGCGCAATTGGTCGAACGTCCGCGCATGAAGTCGGGCGATACGGTCAAGGTGCATGTCCGCGTCAAGGAAGGCGACAAGGAACGCATCCAGATTTTCGAGGGGATCGTGATCGGCCTGCACAATGGCGGCAACCGCTCGACCTTCACGGTGCGCAAGGTGTCGTTCAGCCAGGGCGTTGAGCGCATCTTCCCGATGCATTCGCCGACCATCTCAAAGGTGGAGATCGTCCGCTCGGCGAAGGTTCGCCGCGCGAAGCTCTACTTCCTGCGCGACCTGAAGGGCAAGGCGGCGCGCATGAAGGAAGTCAAGAAGACGACCAACTAGGGCGGGTCAGGCGGGTAGGGCTGGTGAGGCGCATAAGATAGGCGCATCGTGGCCAAGGTTTCTGCCCGCCGTAACATCGAAAACAGCCTGCACCGCTACGGCTTCGTAGCGGTCGCAGGCGTTGACGAGGTCGGACGCGGCTGCCTGGCCGGTCCGGTCATGGCCGGCGCGGTGATCCTGCATCCCGATCGCCGCATTGACGGCCTCGCCGATTCGAAGGCCTGCACGCTCGCGCAACGCGAGCGTCTCCACGACGAAGTCTGCCGTAAGTGCATCTCGTGGGCCGTCGTGTCCGTCGACCCCGAAGAGATCGATCGCATCAACATCCACCAGGCGACGCTGCAGGCCATGCGCCGCGCAGTTTTGTCGCTGGCGCCGTTGCCGGATGCAGTTTTGGTGGATGCGTTCCGAATTCCGTCATTGCCGATGGCGCAGCGCGGCGTGATTGGCGGTGATCGCCGCGCGTCTGCCATTGCGGCGGCGTCAATTGTCGCCAAGGTCACCCGGGATCGATTGATGCAGGTGTTGCACGACGCTGACCCTCGCTACGGTTTCGACCGACATAAGGGCTATGCCACCGCCGATCATCTCTCGGCGGTTGCACGGTTTGGCTACTCGCCACAGCATCGGCGTTCGTTCAGACCCGCAACCCTGTTTGATACCATTGAGTAAGAGCCGTCACCGTGCCGCCGTTCGATCGTGAAGCCGCGCTTAAAGCGGCGGAAAAGGCCTTGAAACTCGGCAAGGTCGACGCCGCCATCACCGAGTACGTCAAGGTGGTCGAGGCCCAGCCGCGCGACTGGAACAGCGCCAATACGCTTGGCGACCTGTTCGTCCGCGCCAACAAGCTCGAAAAGGGCCTCGAACAGTACACGCGCATCGCCGATCACCTCGCCCAAGAAGGCTTCTATCCAAAGGCGAGCGCCCTCTTCAAGAAGATCCTCAAGCTCAAGCCCGACCACGAATACGCGCTGCTGCAGTCGGGCGAACTGGCCGCACGGCAGGGCACGCTCGCGGATGCGAAGCAGTATTTCCTGCAGGTCGCCGAGCGCCGGAAGGCGCGCGGCGACAAGAAGGGCGCCGCCGAGGTTGCGATTCGCCTCGGCACCCTCGATCCGGACGACCTCGATGCGCGCCTGCGCGCCGGCCAGCTGGCGTCCGAAATGGGCGACACCGCGGTAGCCCTGCGCGAGTTCCGCGACGTGGCCGCGCGCCTCGAGAAGCAGGAGAGGTTCGCTGAAGCGTTGCTGCCGCTGCAGCTGGCCTACGATCTCGACAAGAGCGACGAGTCGATCCGCGCCCGCCTGTTTGCCGCGCATGTCGGCAGCGATCCTCGAAGGGCACGCGCGTTTGCCAGTGGCGCCGCGGAACTCAAGCAGGTTGCCGCCGCGTTCGAGAATGCCGGCCAGTCGGACCAGGCGCTCGACGTGCTCGTGGATGTGGCCTCGGCCGATCCGTCCGACCTCGACGTGCGCGCCCGGCTGGCATTGGCCTTTGTGGCGCGCGGCGAACTGGATCGCGCCCGGACCTATCTGTCTGCCGAGACCGCCGGTGCCAATGCCGCATTGTGGCTGACGCTCGCTGAAGTCGAACTGCGCAGCCAGCGCCTGCCCGAAGGAAAGGCTGCCGTCAGCGAAGCGCTCCGCCTTGACGCCGGTCAGGCACAGGCCGCCGTCATCCTGGGCTGCCGGCTCGCAGAGTCGAACGCCGACGCGGGCTACCAGCCGATCGACGCCGTCGCCGATGTGGCGTTGGCGCAGAACGATTTTGCGCAAGCCGCCGTAGCGCTGAGTGAGTTCACGGCGCGCGTGCGCTCGCACCTCGTGGCGCTGATGCGCCTCGTGGAAATCTGCGTCGATGGCGGCCTCGAGGCGACGATGTACGAGGCGCAGGCGTCGCTGGCCGAGGCCTACCTCGAAGCCGGCCGTGCGCTCGAGGCCCGCATCATCAGTGAAGACCTGGTGGCGCGTGAGCCGTGGAACAAGGTCAACATCGACCGGTTCCGCCGCGCGCTCGTCATGCTGGGCGAGGCGGATCCTGACGCGATCATCGCTGAGCGCCTCAGCGGCGAGAGCCCGTTCCTCGCCACTGAGACCATGGACCTGAACGACGGCGTGTCGTTCGATACGCCTTCCGAACCGCCGGCACCGGCCGCCCCGCCAGCACCTTCTGCGGCCGCGGCGTCAGCGCCCGGCTCGATCGAGATCGACCTGACGGACATGCTGTCGGGAGATCCCGAGCCCGAGGCGTCGAAGCCGTTGCCGCTGATTCCGCCGCCGCCGCGTTCGCTCGACCAGGTCTTCCGCGGTATGCGTGACGAATCCAACCGCGCTTTCTCTGAGGAAGCCGCCGCCGAACAATACCGGCTGGCCCTCACGTATCACGAGATGGGCATGGTTGACGATGCGATCAAGGCGCTCGAAGGCGCCGCACGCTCACCCCGTCAGCGGTTCGATGCCGCATCGATGCTCGGTCGCCTCTATCTCGAGCGCAAGGACTCCGCGCACGCGATCGAGTGGCTCGAACGCGCCGCCGAGGCGCCGGCGCCAACCGCAGATGCCGGCCGGGCGTTGCTCTACGATCTGGCGAAGACGCTCGAAACGGTGGGGGAGCACTCGCGAGCACTGGCGGTGTTCGTCGAACTCGAGTCCGAATCCGGCGGTTACCGTGACGTCGCGGGCCAGATCGAACGGCTCTCCAAGGTCCAGGCGCGAGGCTAGTTTCTGTTCAGGCGCCTTCTACTCGTCGCCCTCCTGCTCGAAACGGGACTTCTCCTGGTGCTGATTCCCTGGTCGGCGTTCTGGGATCGCAACCTCTTTCTCGAATGGTCCAGTACCCTCAGCGCGGTGATGACCAACAACTACGTCCGCGGCGCCATTACCGGGCTTGGTCTGATCAACGTGTGGGCAGCCCTCGGTGAGCTTGGGGACTTGTTCGGCGGCAAGCAATCAGCCGATCCGCGTTCGCCAATCGATCCGAGTTCCGATTTCCGAAATCCGCAATGATCTTGTGTCTCGTGACCGACCGGCGGCGCCTGGGGCTGGCGGTAGGCGCGCGGCCCGAAGACTGGATCGACGTCCTGCGGGAACAGGTGGGGGCGGCCGCCAAGGCAGGTACCGACATCATCCAGGTACGGGAATCCGACCTCGAAGCCGGTGCGCTGACGGATCTCGTCCGGTCACTCGTCCAGATCACATCCGGTACTGCCGCCAAGGTCCTGGTCAATGACCGCGTGGACGTCGCAATTGCGGCGCGCGCTTCAGGCGTTCACCTCAAGGAGCGAAGCGTTCTGCCCGCCGAAGTTCGGAAGATTGCGCCGCCAGGGTTCGTGATCGGGTGTTCGGTGCACACTGTTGCAGGAGCGTCTGCACGGAAAGCCGCTGACTTTCTGATCGCCGGGACCGTACTGCCTACTGCATCCAAGCCAGCGGTCGAGTATTTGGATCAGGTAGGGCTGCAGAGGATCGTTGAGGCTGCCGCAGGGCAGCCGGTGCTGGGAATCGGTGGACTGGATGTGCGTTCGATTCCCTTACTGGCGGCTAGCTGCGCAGCGGGCATGGCGGCGGTCGGTGCGTTCATTCCGGCCTCCGGCGGACACGTTTCCGAGTTTGTGCAGAAACGTGTTGAAGAGCTTCGATTCGCGCTTGAATCGGCCACGTCCGACACCTAGAATTATCCCGCTGCCCGTTGAAAGATAGGCAGTTCTGTCAAACAACCAACGTTACTCAGTCGAAAGCGCCCGCCGGGCCGCTGGGTTAAGAGAAGCAGTGCCTGAACCACGCACGCTCGATCCGTCTGCGCGTCTGCGAGAAGCCCGCGAAAAGCGCGGTTTGTCGCCTCGCCAGGTAGCGGAAGCTACCAAGCTATCCGTACGCGCGATCGAATCGCTCGAACGTAATGCGTTGTCCGAACTCCCCGCGGGAATTTATCGCCGATCGATCGTGCGCGCCGTGGCGCGCGAAGTCGGATTGAATCCAGATCAGATCCTGAACGAATACACCGCGATCAATCCCGACGCATTTCCTGCGCCGCCCAGCGTCGTAGTGGCGGAACCCCAATCGGCCACCTCGTTCAACAAGATGTTGACGGTCGTGAGTGCCGTGCTGCCGATCGTGGCGGGCCTGCTGTATTTCGGCGTGCCGATGGCGCGGGCGATTGTCGGCTCGGCGCCGAAGGCGGCAGTGGCGGACGTGGAGCCGCGCCGCATCGATTCCGTTCGCGACGAAGTGCTGCCCGTCGGCGGATTCGTCGAGGCCAGTACACCAGTCTCCCGGCCGGTGCCGGTGGTGGTGACGCTGACGATTTCTTCTCGCTGCCAGCTGCGCGTCGTGGCGGACGGCACCGAGATCATTGGCCGCACGATGGAGCAGGGCGAGACGGTGCCGATCGAGTTGGGAGAAGAGATCCTCCTGCTCGGCGATAACGCGTCGGCCGTGCAATTCAGCATCAACGGCCAGGCCGGGCGCCTGCTCGGCGAACCGGGTGACGTTCTGTCCACCCGCATCGGCCGCGACGACTACCAAGACTTCCTGGTTCGGTACTGATGGCCTCAGGGCTGAGCACGCCGATGCTGGATTTTTTCCGGCGCGGCGAAGTTGCGCGCGATGTGCGCATGATGGCCGCGCAGGGGACGATTGCGCCGCGCCCGCTCGAGCAGCTGGGCATCCTGATGCTGCTCACCAGCGATAGCGACTCCGAGATTCGCGAGACCGCGGAGCACACCCTGCAGACGTTGCCGGTGGATTTGCTGGCGTCCTTCATTGCCCGCTCGGATGTGCCCACCGAACTTCGGGAGTTCTTCTACAAGCGCGGCGTGCCCGCAGGGGCAACGCCGGCGCCGGACTCGGACGAAGCGTTAATCGATACCGACGAAACCGGGCTTGGCTTCGACACCATTGAAGGCACGGACGAGGAGAAGCAGCTGACGTTCCAGCAGCGCCTTGCCAACATGACGGTGCCTGAGAAGGTGAAGTGCGCGACGAAGGGCACGCGTGAGATGCGCTCGATCCTGATTCGCGATCCCAATCGCATGGTGGCCGCGGCGGTCCTGAGCTGTCCGAAGGTCAACGACGCCGAGATCGAGTCGTTCGCCAAGATGGGGAATGTGTCGGAGGAGATCCTCCGCACGATCGCGATGAGCCGGGCCTGGACGAAGAATTACGGCACGCTGCTGGCGCTGTGCAAGAACTCCAAGACGCCGGTCGCGCTCAGCATGAACATGATGCTGCGGCTCAACGACTCCGACGCGAAGAAGCTTTCGACCGATCGGAACGTGCCGGAGGCGCTGCGGGTGGCCGCCCGGAAGCGGGTCGTCGGGGGGAAGCACTAGCCTTGAGCGGCGGCCGCGCGGCCGCCCGCCATTCCGACCGCATCTCAGTCAGGCCGTGAATGAACACGGCCGCCCTGTCACGGTCTTCCTCTGTCGGCATCGACTTCAGCAGATCGAGGGCCCGCTCCAGGTCCTTCTGGATCGTCGCCTTGGTGGCGGCGTAATAGATCTTCTTGATCTCGGCGTACGCATCCATCAGCGGTTCCTTCTCAGCATCTTCATGAACGGTTTCAGGGGCAGTGTATTCAAGACATCGTCTTTCGTCACCCACGCCCGCCGGGCGGTCATCACGCCCCAGCGCGGGTAGTCGAGGGCTTCGACGTAGTGCGCGTCTGAATTGATGACCAGCTTGACCCCGCGGTCCCGGGCGAGTCGCGCATGGCTGTCGCAGAGATCGAGACGATGCGGCTGCGAGTTGATTTCCAGGGCCACGCCGTTGGCCTTCGCGGCATCGATGACCTTCTCGACGTTCACTTTTGAGCTGTCTCGCCGCAACAGCATCCGCGCGGTCAGGTGGCCGATGATGTCGACGGACGGGTGCTCGATTGCCTTGACGACCCGGGCGGTCATGTCGGCCTCAGTCTGCGCCATCGACGAATGGATCGAGGCGACCACGATGTCAAGCGCGGCAAGGCACTCATTGGTCAGGTCGAGTGACCCGTCGGCCAGGATGTCGCATTCGGTGCCAGCCAGCACGGTGAAGCCCTTGAGCGTCTTCGAGTAGGCGCGCACCTGTTCCGCTTGTGCAAGGGTGCGTGTCTCGTCGAGTCCGTTGGCCATCGCCAGCGACTGTGTATGGTCCGTGATGGCGATGTACTCCAGCCCTCGCGCCTTCGCTTCCGCCACCATCGTCTCGAGGCTCTCGCGCCCGTCAGACGACGTGGTGTGCATGTGGAGGTCGCCCTTCAGATCCGCCCGCGTAATCAACCGGGGCAGGGCCTCCTCCGCGGCGGCATCAATCTCACCACGGTTCTCACGCAGCTCGGGCTCAATGTAGGCAAGCCCCAGGGCCTTGTAGATCGATTCTTCAGTGGCGCCGGCAATCGCCTTGTCGGACTCGTCGAACAGGCCGTACTCATTCAGCTTCAGCCCGCGCTCGAGCGCACGATCGCGCAGTGCGATGTTGTGCGCCTTCGACCCGGTGAAGTACTGCATTGCGGCCCCGCGTTCGCTTTCCTTGACGATGCGGAGATCCGATTGGAAGCCACCGCGCAGCAGCACGCTGACCTTGGTGGACCCCTTGGCGAGGACCCGCTCCACAAGAGGGAACTCGATGAGCGCCCTCACCAGGTCTGTGCTTTCCGTGGCTAATCTCTCTGAGCCTTCTGCGGCTGCCTGGTCCGCGCCTTCTGTGGCCACGATGTCAAGGTCGCCGCTCGTCTCCTGGCCACGGCGAACGCTTCCCACAATGGACAGGTTGGCGGCCGGCACCTGTTCTTTCAGGTGAGCCACGATGGCTTCGGCCATCTCGGTGGCGCGTGACAGGAGATGACGGCCGGCGAATCGCTGACGCTCCTCGATGGCCTGAAGAATGAGCTGTTCCTTCTTGCTGCCCATTCCCTTGATGCCCCGTACGCGCCCGGCGCGGGCCGCAGTGGCGAGGTCTTCGAGGCTCTTCACGCCCAGCTCCCGGTAGAGCACCGCGACGGTCTTCGGCCCCACGCCTTGCAGGCGCATGACGTCGAGCAGGGTGGCCGGGAATTCGGTGAGCAGCTCACGGCGGATCTCACAGTCGCCCGTGATAGTGATCTCGCGAATACGGCCGGCGAGGTCTTTGCCGATCCCGTTCCAGCCCCGCAGACCGGCTTCGTCAAGCGACGACACCGCCTCGGCGGCGTGAGAGACGACGTCGGCGGCGTTGCGATACGCGCGGATCTTGAACGGGTTGTCGCCTTTGAGCTCGAGGAGATCCGCGATCTCGAGGAGCGTCCGCGCGACGGCCTTGTTGTCGAGCGGAGAGGGCAGCGGCTCGCTCATTCCTGTGTCTGTGCTTCCTGCGTCACGCTGAGACCCGTTGTTTCGATCCTGAAGTCGAGGATACGTGCGCCGCCCCCGGCGAGCGCTTCTCGAACATCGGGCACATCCTTCGGCGATGCGAGGCAGAACAGGCAACCGCCGCCGCCGGCTCCGCAGACCTTCGCGGCGGTCGCGCCGGCTGCGGTGGCACGCGCAATCAGGCTGTCGATCGCCGGAGTCGTCACACCGGGTGCGAGCCGCTTGCGGTTCTCCCACTCGGTGTTGAGCGCGGCCGACATTGCATCCCAGTCACCGCCCACCATGGCCTCGCGCATCGCCGCGGCCGTGTCACGGATGCGCTCGAAGCAATCGAAGATGTGCTGGTCGCCGTCGATGTGGCGCTTGGTGATCTCCCAGTTGTTGGTGCCCGAGTTGCGGGGCTCTCCCGTGTAGCAGAGCACGATGCGCTGTTCGAGCTCCCTCGCATCGACATCCAGCGCCACGCGCTTCGGCTCTCCGGCATGCAGTTCCACGGCGGCAATGCCCCCGTAATAGGCCGGACGGTAATCCTGGAGCCCTGTCGGCACCTTGATGACCTGTGCCTCAACGTCCTTGGCGATATCGAGGAGGTCTTCGCCCTCGATCTCCTGGCCCGTGTAGGCGGCCAGCGCGCCGCAGACGGCGACGTTGAGCGCCGATGAGCCTGCGATTCCCGCACCCGCAGGAGATTCGCCCCTGGTGGTGAGCCGGATGCCGTGCGCGCCAAACCGATGGGCCAGCTTGGCCAGCAACGGCAGCGTCGGGTCGTGCGGCAGTTGATCGAACGACAGGTTCTCCTGCTTGTCGATGTCTTCGGCGACCAGCTCGATACGGTCATCGGGCCGCGCTTCGATCCAGGCCCGGGCCCTGAGGCTGATGGCGGCGTTGAGCGTTTGCGCGCCCGCGTGGAAGAGATAGAGCGGCCAGATGTCGATGGTGCCGCCGGCCAGATCGATTCGTGTGGGCGCTGACGCCGAGATTCGCACGACGCAATTATAATTCTCGAAGCAGCATGCCTTTAGCGACCCGACGCGATATTGGACAGTACCTGATTGGCAGCATGCCCGGGACGAGCATCCCGGTCGAGTTGCGATCGCTGGCTCGGGAATTCGACCTGGGCGGCGTGATCCTGTTCAGCCGAAACATCGAAGCCCCGGAACGGGTCGCCGAGCTCGCTGCCGAGAGCGAAGCCCTCGGGCGGACGCAGCCGGCCTGGGTGAGCGTGGATCAGGAGGGCGGCCGCGTCGCGCGGCTCAAGGAGCCATTCACCAAGTGGCCGCCCATGGCGACGCTGGGCCGTGCCGGCAAAGAGGCAGAGGCCCTCGCCGAGCGGTTCGCGAAGGCGCTTGCCACCGAACTGCTGGCGGTGGGCATCACCCTCGATTACGCGCCGGTCCTTGATATCCACACCAACCCCCGGAATCCGGTCATCGGCGACCGCGCGTTGGCAGAACGGGCCGAAGACGTGGCGAGGCTTGGCAGCGTGATTATTCGCGCGCTGCAGGGCGCCGGTCTGGCCGCGTGCGGCAAGCATTTCCCGGGTCACGGCGACACCAGCACCGATTCGCACTTCGAACTGCCGCTGGTTGAGCATCCACCAGATCGGCTGCGCGCGATCGAGTTCGAACCGTTCCGCGCCGCCGTGGCCGCGCAGGTCGCGTTCATCATGACCGCGCACGTCCTGGTGCCATCCCTCGACGAGCATCGGCCCGCCACGCTGTCTCCACACGTGGTGCAGAAGCTGCTGCGCGACGAGCTGAAGTTCGAGGGCGTCATCCTGAGCGACGACCTGGAGATGAAGGCCGTCAGCGCGCAGTACGAGGTGCCGGACAGCGCCGTTGAGGCGATCCGGGCCGGTTGCGATGGATTGCTGATCTGCAGCGGAGACATCGATCTCCAGGCGCGCACGCTCGAGGCGCTGGTTCGCGCGGTCGAATCAGGCGTGATCCCGGCGAAGCGGCATGACGATGCGTTCATGCGGTTGAAGCGGACCAAGCAGCGATTCCTGTTGGGGGAACGCCCGGGTCCCTCGGCGCGCATCAAGGCGCTCAAGGGCGTGCTGGGCAGGGAAGAGCACCAGCTTGTTGCCGCCGAGATGGCGGCCTTCCTGTGAGGCGGCTTCGCCGCCTGCAGTCCGGCGATCGCATTGCGCTCGTCGCGCCGGCGAGCTCCTTCCCCCGAGAAGAAGTCGAATCCGGCGTGACGGAGCTCTCTCGCCTCGGATTCGAGCCGGTCTACGACGACACCCTCTTCGACAGGGAACGCTTCGTCGCCGGGTCGGTCGAGACACGAGTCCGCGCAATCATGAAGGCGTGGGAGGATCCCTCGATCGCCGCGTTGATAGCCATGCGTGGCGGTTACGGCAGCGCGCAGTTGCTGCCGTTTCTTGACCCTGACGTCATGATCGAGGGCCGCAAGGCGTTGATTGGCTATAGCGACATCACCTCGTTGCTTAGCCTGTATGTGCAAAACGATCTCGTCGCGATTCACGGGCCGATGATCGATCGCCGGATATCAAAGGGGCCATCCGCCTACGACGAGGACTCGTTTCGGCGGGTGCTGATGCAGGCGGACCCCGCCGGTGAATTCACGCCGCCTCAGCTCGAGACGTTGCGCTCGGGAACGGCGCGTGGGGTCCTGGTCGGCGGCACCCTGACGCAGTTGATGGCGTCGATGGGCACGCCGTGGGAGTTTGCCCCCCCGCCGGGCAGCGTGTTCTTTCTTGAGGACATTGGCGAGCGTCCGTATCGCATCCACCGCATGCTGACGCAGGCCACGCAGGCGGGGATGTTCACGCGCGCCACCGCGATTGTGTTTGGCGAATTCCCCGGCTGCGATGAGCCGGGCGGTGATCCCGCGATCAGGGACGTGCTGCGCGACTTCACCCGCGAGTTCCGCGGTCCGGTGTTATTCAATTTTCCCTCGGGGCACACCACCGGGGCGACATGGACATTACCGTTTGGCGTTGAAGTCGAAGTGACCAGCGCACCCTCGCCGGCGGTTCGCATTCTCGAGGCGGCGGTCGAATAGATGGGCCGCAGAAGGCACAGATGACGCAGAGAGTTCAATGCGAATCCATCTAATCGGCGTCTGCGGCACGGCGATGGCGACGCTGGCGGCGATGTTGAAGAACAAGGGGCACGACGTCAGCGGATCGGACGAGCACGTCTATCCGCCAATGAGTGACTTCCTGGCCGCGGAGCGCATTCACGTGCTCGAAGGCTACCGGCCCGAGCATCTCGAGCCGCGCCCCGACCTCGTGGTGGTCGGCAATGCCATCTCGCGCGGCAATGCCGAACTGGAAGCCGTGCTCGACAACGACCTGCGCTATGCGTCGATGGCGGAGACGATCCGCGAGCAGTGGCTCTGGGATGCCCACTCGGTCGTCATCGCCGGCACCCACGGCAAGACCACGACTACATCGCTGGCGGGGTGGTTGTTGACGGCGGCCGGCGCGGATCCCACCGTGCTCGTCGGAGGCATCGCGCAAAACCTCGGGCCTGACGGCGCGAGCTACAGGATCGGCAAGGGCAAGGCGTTCGTCATTGAGGGCGACGAATACGACAGCGCCTACTTCGACAAGACGGCGAAGTTCCTGAAGTACCTCCCCGACGTCGCGGTCATCAACAACATCGAGTTCGATCACGCCGATATCTACAAGGACATCGACGAGGTGCGGCTGGCGTTTCGCCGCCTGGTCAACCTGGTGCCACGCAGCGGACTCACGCTGCTCGGCGTGGACAGCCCTGATGCGGCGGCGTTGGCGAAGGTGTCCCGCAGCCGTGTGCAGACATTTGGTCTCTCGCCCGACGCGGAATGGCGAGCCGTTGACGTAACGGTTGACGGGGGCACCGCGTTCCGGGTGATGCGAAGCGGGGCGGACCTTGGTCTGTTCCGCATGCCCTTGCTGGGTGATCACAACGTGCGCAACGCCCTGGCAGCGATCGCCGTTGGTGTCGACCTCGGGCTCGGGATCGACAAACTGCGCGAGGGACTGGCGGCTTTCAAGGGGGTGAAGCGGCGTCTCGAGGTCGTCGGCGAGGCGCGCGGCGTCACCGTCTATGACGATTTTGCGCACCACCCGACGGCGGTGGAAGAAACACTGAAGGCAATCCGACGCGCGTCCCCGGACAAGCGAATCTGGGCGATCTTCGAGCCGCGATCCGCATCCTCCTGCCGCAGCGTGTTCCAGGACGACTTTGCCCGCGCGTTTGCCGGTGCAGATGAGGTCGTCATCGCTACCGTGGCCAAGTCGAACATCCCGGAGGACCAACGCCTCTCTGAGTCACGGCTCGTGAACGATGTAATGGCACGCGGTGGAAAGGCCCGACATCTTCCAGGCGTGGACGCGATCGTGTCGTCGGTGTCGAAAGAGGCACGTGCCGGCGACCTGGTTGTCATCATGTCCAACGGGGGGTTCGGCGGCATTCACAAGAAGCTGGTTGCGGCACTGGCCGGCGGTTCCGAAGACTCGCGACACCCTTGAAGATCCGTCAATGCGGCGACTCGATGCTCCTTGTCGAGCTCGAGCCGGTGATCGACCCCATCGTCAACGAACGCGCGATTCTCCTCGCGGCGCGGCTGCGGTCGCGTGGGACTCGTGGTGTCCGCGACATCGCGCCAGGCTACTGCACGCTTGGCATTCATTTCGATCCCCTGCAGACCGATTTGGCCGCCGTTGAGAACGCGATTCACGCAGAGTTCTCGTCGATCGAGTCGCTGGATGATGTCGCTGATCGACCGGTGATTGAGATCCCGGTGATCTATGGCGGCCTCCAGGGGCCGGACCTGGCCAACGTGGCTTCGTTCGCGGGCTGTTCGGCCGACGATGTGATTGCGCGTCATACCGAACGCACCTATCGCGTCTACATGCTGGGGTTCGTGCCCGGCTTCGCCTACATGGGCCGCGTCGATCCGTCGATCGCGGCGCCGCGTCACCGAGTACCGCGCGAGCGCGTACCCGCAGGATCGGTCGGCATTGCCGGACTGCAGACGGGTGTGTATCCGGTCGACAGCCCCGGCGGATGGCAATTGATCGGCCATACGACAGCGCGCATGTTCGATCCGGCGCGTGAGCGGCCGAGCCTGTTGCTGGCGGGCGACCTCGTTCGTTTCGTTGTGGCCGGAGTGACGCGATGAGCCTGGGTTCCCTGCAGGTCATCAAGCCGGGCTTGCTGACATCCGTGCAGGATCTCGGCCGATACGGGCACCAGTCGACCGGGGTGCCTGTCGCGGGGCCGATGGACGTCTTCTCGCACCGGCTCGCGAATCACCTCGCCGGCAATGAGCCAGGCGCCGCGACACTCGAGATCACGCTGATTGGTCCTGAGCTCATCGTCGACGCCGACACGACGATGGCGATTGCGGGGGCCCACTTCGAAGTGACGTGTGACGATCGGCCTGTGGGGATTGGCGAATCGTTCAACGTCACACGAGGGCAGCGGCTGAAGTTCGGGCGCATTGTCCAGGGCGCGCGCGCGTACCTGGCCGTAGCCGGCGGCGTGCAGACCACGCCGTTGCTTGGAAGTCGAGCGACGCACCTTGTGAGCCGAATGGGAGGATTCGAAGGCCGGGCCTTGCTGGCGGGCGATCGCGTTCCCATTGCCGGCGCGGTTCCTCCTCGCCCGGTCCGCAAGGCGACGGGACTGACGTTGCCGTCGAACGGACGAGCGCTGCTGCGCGTCATGGCTGGCCCGCAGGCCGATTGGTTCCAGGCCGACGCGTTGAGAACCATCGCCGGCGTCAGCTTTCGCGTTTCGCCGCAATCGAATCGCATGGGCTACCGATTGCAGGGGCCGCCGCTGGTTCGCACGCGCGATCGTGAACTCATCTCGGAGCCACTCGGCATCGGGGCGATACAAGTTCCGACGGCCGGCGAGCCCATCTTGTTGATGGCCGATCGCCAAACGGCCGGCGGATACCCGAAGATTGGGTACGTGATTACCGCGGACCTGCCGCTGGCCGGCCAGTTGTCGCCGGGCAACTTCATTGAGTTCCACGTGTGCTCGCACCAGGAGGCGGTCGCCGCGTTGATCGCGCGCGAACGCCAGCTGCTGCGCTATTCGGACTTGCTTGGGCCGATTGCGGTCGGCGGGAGAGACGCGTCGTGAGCGATGCCTCGTTGAGAACCACCGCAGCCGCGCTCGACGCCGCGTTCGGTGCGGACCGCGTCAAGCGGAACGTCCCCCTTGCGCCGATGACCACGTTCAAGGTCGGAGGCCCTGCGGATCTGCTGCTCGAGACGCAGAGCAGCGACGAAATCGCGCGCGCGGTGAAACTTGCGTACGAAGCGGGCGTCAAGGTCACGATGCTTGGCGGCGGCTCGAACGTCTTGATTGCCGACGCCGGCATCCGCGGACTTGTGATTCGTACCAGGGGCGGGGAGGTCACCCCGATTGGTGACAGGCTCGTCAGGGCCGATGCCGCCGTGACGATCAACGGACTGGTTCGCTGGACGATCAATCGCGGCTACGCCGGTCTCGAAGCCTGGGCCGGCACGCCTGGCACCGTTGGCGGCGCCATCTATGGCAACGCGCACTGGAAGAAGACCGACATTGGTGATCTCGTTGAAAGCGTCCGGCTGCTCAAGCCCGATGGCACCTTGCTGCAGGCGCCGGCGGACCGGATGGAGTTCGAGTACGACTACAGCCGCTTGAAGCACACCGGCGAGATCGTGTTGTGGGTCGCCTTCAGGGTCTTGCCTGGCGCAGACCCCGCGGCGCTGAGACTGGTGGCGCGCGAATCGCTGGCGTTCCGCAAGAAGACGCAACCGCTCGAATCGCCGAGCGCGGGCTGCATCTTCATGAATCCCGACCCCAAGCGAGACCGCGTGCCAGAGGGCATTCCTCCGTCAGCCGGCGCCCTGGTCGATCGCGCCGGCCTCAAGGGCGCGGTGCTCGGTGGCGCCAGGGTCTCGCCGACCCACGCGAACTTCATCATTAACGACGGCTCAGCCAGCGCCGGCGACATCCACTCGCTGGTGGAACGCTGCCGAAGCGCCGTGAAAGAACAGTTCGGCGTCAGCCTGCGAAATGAGATTATCTCGCTGGGCGACTTCAATTCCTGATCCAGCCTTCTTTCCCTGATCCCTGATCCCTGATCCCTGATCCCCATGTCCACACTCACCATCGAAGGCGGCCGCAGGATCGAAGGCCGAATTGACGTCGAAGGCAACAAGAACGCCGCGTTGCCGCTGATTGCCGCATGCCTGCTCACAGACGAGTGGTGCACGCTGACGAACGCGCCTCGTATCGCCGACGTCGAGGTGATGTGCCGGCTGCTGCTGGATCTCGGCGCGGAGGTTGAGGGCATCGGCAGCACGACCCTCCGCATTCGCTGCGCCAACGTGACCAAGGACGAGCCGGACAGCGCCCTCGTCGGGCGCTTGCGCGGATCGGTGCTGTTGCTTGGCCCGCTGCTCGCCAGGCGCGGGCGGGCGATCGTGGCGCCGCCGGGCGGCGATTTTCCCGCGCGGCGCACAATCAAGACGCACATCGAGGCCCTGATCGCGATGGGCGCGCGACTCGTGCCAGGCAGCGGCCATCGTCTTGAGGTGCCGAATGGTCTGAAACCCGCCTCGATCTATCTCGATGAAGCCTCGGTCACCGGAACGGAAACGGCGCTGCTGGCCGCGGCTGCGGCGCCGGGCGTTTCAGAGATCCGTCACTGTGCCTGCGAACCTCATGTCGTTGAGCTCTGCGAGTTCCTCCGCGGGATGGGCGTTGGCGTCACGGGCGAGGGCTCGCACACGATCCGGGTCGAAGGCATCGCCAAGCCTCATGGCGCAACCAGGCAGCTTTACGGCGACTACATCGAGGCGGGCAGCTGGGCGGTCGTCGGCGCGATCACCGGTGGCCACATTGAGATCGGAGGCACACGGCCCATCGACATGGAAGTCGTGACGTCCGTGCTTGCCAAGATGAACGTCAACTGCGTTCAGGACAACGACGTGTATCGCGTCGAAGCCTCGAAGCTCGTCGGAGCCGGCCGCATCACAACGGGGTTGTGGCCCGCGTTCCCCAGCGACCTCGTCAGCCTCGTCACGGTGCTCGCCACGCAGGCCGAAGGCGCCACGCTGGTGCACGACTGGATGTACGAACTGCGGTTGTTCGCGTTGGAGCAGATGAGCGGCATGGGCGCGGATCTGTTTCTCTGCGATCCGCACCGCATCATCGTCACGGGGCCGAGGCGCCTGCGCGGCAAGTCACTCGACAGCCGCGACATCAGGTCGGGAATGGCGTTAATCGCCGCGGCGTTGATCGCGGATGGGCAGAGCAGGGTCGAGCCGCTGGAGACGGTCGAACGCGGCTACAGCAGGCTCGTAGAGCGGCTGCAGAAGCTCGGAGCGTCGGTCGGGAAGGTCTAGCCCTTCGGCTTGATCGGTGCCGGAGGCGTCACAGGCGTCGCCGGCCCGGGCGCGCTGGGGAACCCCGGCGCGCCTGAAGGGGCCGCATCACCGCCTGGCGGCTTGGGCGCGGCCGGCAGCGGAATCGGCAGGGGCAATGGCGGCGCAATGTCGGTGAGCGGTGCGCCACCATCGCGGCCCACACGGAAGGGCTGCAGGTCCTCTGCGGTCAGGTTCAGCACACGCACGATGCGAGGCGTCAGCGTCAGGATGATGTCGGTCTCCTGCGTTTCCTTGCGGTTGTGACCGAACAGCCGGCCAATTACCGGGATATCGCCGAGGCCGGGGATGGTGGCGAACGACGTGCGCTCTTCGTCACGGATCAAACCGGCGAGCATGTTCGTCTCGCCATCCTTCAGCCGAATCACCGTGTTGATCTGGCGGCTGCCGAACGTTGGCAGGTCGCCGAAGCCCTTGCCCGAAATGCTGCTCAACTCCACCTTCAACGCGAGCGACACCGCGTCGTCATGGTGCATGCGCGGGGTGATGTCGATGTTGACGCCGATCGGCTCGTAATTGAACGACGTGATCGGCTGCGTCTGCACGCCGCCGGCGGCGATCGGTGCAAAGGTGGTGACCGGGACGGGCACGCGCTCACCGAAGCGCGCCTGGGCCGGAATGCCTTCGGCCGTGCGCAACTGCGGATTGGCGAGGATGCGCGTCGCGCTGTCGTTCTTCAGCAGCCGGTAGTAGAGGGAGGGCAGTGACGTCAGCAGCACATCCGCCGTCGTCAGGCTCGAGAGCCCCTTCAGGTTCAGGCCGTCCTTCACGCTGGCCGAACCGCTCAATCCGGGCTGTCCGGGCGACGCGATCTGCAGGCCGTACTCCTGCAGGTGCGTGCGGTTCACCTCGAGCAGCTCGACGTCGATGATGACCTCAGGGCGCGCCTTGTCGATCGCGGTAATGATCTTGCCGGCTGCCGTGATGCGTTCAGCGGTGTCCTTGATGGTGATCGCGTTGGTCGCCGTGATGGTCGAGAGGCGCCGCGCATCAACGACGATGCGGAGCATGTCGACGGTTTCCTTGAGGTCGGCATTGCTCAAGTAGAACGTCCGAACGATCTCTTCTTCGTATTCGCGACGCTTCGCCGCGGTGTCGGGCACCACGGTAATCGTGCGGTCCGTCGTCACGCGCCAGAAATTCCGGGTGGTCTGCGAGAGACCGTTGAGCGCTTCTTCCAGCGTCTTGCCGCGCAGGTCGATGGAGATGGCCTGGTCGCGGAACGTCGGGTCGAACATGACGCTCATGTTCGTGAAGCGGCCGATTGCCGAGTAGACGTCGCGCGCATTCGCATCGCGGAAGATCACCGAGTCAGGCAGTTTCGCATCGGCGGGGAGGTCGAAACCCGGCAGCGGCGCATCCAGACTCTGCTGGATCAGCGACTCGAGACGCGTCTTGCCGTTGTCGGCGATGGCGATCTTCGCGCGCAGTTGCGAACGGGTGGCTTGCAGCTCCTGTTCGATCTCGCCGTTGGCGGGATTGAGTTCGGACGCGAGCTGATACTCGACCAGCGCTTCCTCGAGCTGACTGCGAGACACCAGGCGGCGTGCCTTGGTGAAGTGATCCTGCGCGGCGCGCAGCTTGGCGCGCTCGAGTCCCTGGCGGGCCTCTCGGTTGTCAGGCTTGGCGCGGAGGAGCTTGGTGTACTCGGCCACGGCGATGTCGTAGTTCTGCGACAGTTCGGCGTCGCGCGCGACGCGCAACGATCCGCCACTCGCACAAGCGGCGAGCGTGGCGGCGATAAATGCCGCAAGGAGCAGGCGAGATGCGCGGACGAAGGCGCTATTGAACACGGCCACCATTGTTCAGGACTTCCGCTCCGCGAGGGATGCGGAACACAAAATCCTTATCGGACAAACCCCGATTTTCCTTCAGGTTAGTGAAGGTGAACGATGACCGGCCGCCCTGGGTGTCCACCGCCGTGAGGAACAGAATCTGGAGCGTTTTCGGGTCTACGCCGATTCCCAGCGACTCGTAGTCCGCGTTGGCTTTGCGCGGCACCAGCTTGAGTGTGGTCAGGCTCTGTGCAGCTCCGGGAAGGGCCGTGAAGGTCGGGGTGTAGTCGCGAGCGAGGTCCGACTGGCCGGCGAGGAACATGGCGGGGATGTCGCCCTGGTCAGGCCCAGGTGCTGGACTGACAATGACCTGCTTGTCGGCGACGAGGTGCGTATAGAGCTTCACCCCGTCCGAAACGAATTCCTTCTTCTCGGGCTTGGTGTAGGTAAACCGCAACTTGCCGGGGCGCTTGATCGCCACCACGCCGAGTTCGGTCGTCTTCGTGCGGAGGACGCCCCCTTCGTAGGTCTGGCTGAACTCCGCCTGGATGTCCTTGATGCCGTTGTAACGCTGCTGAATCTTTGCCGCCAGTGCGACGGGATCGGCACCCTGGGCGTGGCCGGCCAGCACGTAGAGCACCACGGCGACCGGAATGAGACAGGCCTTCATGGATCCCATACTAGTTCGACTGCGATGGGGTCGATTTGGTTGCGTGGGGATTGGTTGGTGGACGGCAGGAGGATCGAACTCCCGACCTCTGCATTGCGAACGCAGCGCTCTCCCAGCTGAGCTAGCCGCCCGACAGGCCAATAACCTATTTAATGTATCAAACTTACGGCCGAAAGAGAACCGTCGTGCTTTTCAAATATAGTCCTTAAGACGTGCCTGTCATCAAACGTATAGGTGTCCTCACCGGCGGCGGTGATGCACCCGGCCTCAATGCCGTCATCCGCGCCGTCGTCAAGTCTGCATATAACGCGGGAATCGAGGTGGTCGGCCTTGAGGACAGCTTCGACGGCCTCCTGGACCCCAAACGGTCCCGCATCCTGACCCCGAATGACGTCACCGGCATCCTGCGCCTGGGTGGCACCATCCTGGGGACCACGAATCACGGCAATCCGTTCGAGTACCCGGTCGATACGCCCGAGGGCAAAGTCGACTACTCGGACCGCGTCGTTGAGACGTTTCACAAGATGGGGCTGCAGGCGCTCGTTGTCATCGGCGGCGACGGCTCTCTCAGCATCGCGCAACAGTTCTACCTGAAGGGCATCCCCGTTGTCGGCGTACCGAAGACGATCGACAACGACATCGTCGGCACGACGAGTTGCTTCGGTTTCGACACGGCGGTGTCGTTTGCCGCGGACGCGATCGACCGGCTTCATACGACGGCCGAAGCCCACAAGCGGTTGATGGTCGTCGAGGTGATGGGCCGTCACGCCGGGTGGATCGCGCTGCAGGCCGGCATCGCGGGCGGCGCGGACGTGATCCTGCTGCCGGAGATTCCCTACGATCTCGAGAAGGTCGCGGCTGCCATTCGCCGGCGCGAGACGTTCGGCGCGCGATTCAGCATCATCGTCGTCGCGGAAGGCGCCAAGCCGATCGGCGGCAGCGTCACCGTGCGTGAGGAAGCGCGCGCCGGTTACGTGGAGCGATTGGGCGGCGTCGGCATTGTGATCGCGGAACAGCTCGAAGAGATGACGGGACGCGAGGCGCGTTGCGTAGTGCTCGGACACCTGCAGCGCGGCGGCGGCCCCACGGCATTCGATCGCGTGCTTGCGACGCGATTCGGCGGCGCAGCAGTCGAATTGATTCAGCGCGGCGTGTTCGGGAAGATGGTGGCGAACAACCCACCGGACATTCTCCCGATTCCGCTCGCCGACATCGTCGGCCGCACCAAGACCGTTCCGCTCGACTCAGATCTGTTCAAGACCGCCCGCGCCATCGGCGTCGCCCTCGGCGATTGAAGAAGTGAGAAGTGAGAAGTGAGAAGTGAGAAGTGAGAGGTGAGAAGAATCCACTTCTCACTTCCTACTTCTCACTTCTCACTTCTCACTTCTCACTTCAGCAGGTCGAGATACTTGAGCGCGCCGCCGGTATTGAAGATCACGACGGTCTCGTGCTTCTTGATCTTGCCGTCGGCGACTAGCTGACGCACGGCGCTCAGGGAAGCGGCGCCTTCAGGTGCCGCGGACACGCCTTCGAGTTTCCCGAGCGTGTACATGTCGTCGACCATCTGCTTGTCGCTGACCGAGAGGGCGGTGCCGCCGCTTTCGCGGATCGTGCGCAGGATCAGGAAGTCGGCGATGGCGCGCGGGACGCGAAGACCATCAGCGATGGTGTGCGCGTTCTCCCAGGTGCCGGCCGCTTCAACGCCGCGGCTGTGCGCGCTGACAATCGGCGGGCAGCCATCGGGCTGCACCGTGACCATCTTCGGCCGCTGGCCTGCGGCCAGCCAGCCGATCGTTTCCATCTCGGCGAAGGCCTTCCACATGCCAACCATGCCAGTGCCGCCGCCGGTTGGATAAATGATCCAGTCGGGGAGCGTCCAGTTGAGCTGTTCGGCCAGCTCGTAGCCCATCGTCTTCTTGCCCTCGCAGCGTCCCGCTTCGCGGAACGTCGAGACTTCGTACCAGCCCTGGTCTTTGGACGCTTCAGTGGCGGCCTTGCCGGCGTCGGTGATCAGGCCGTCGACCAGCGTGACGTTGGCGCCGTACAGGCGGCACTCGTCGATGAATGGCTGCTTGGCATCCTTCGGGATGAAAACTTCGCACTTCATGCCGGCGGCTGATGCGTACGCGGCGGCGGCGTTTCCGGCATTGCCGGCTGTCGGCAGGAACACGGTCTGCGCCTTGAGCGCCTTGGCGCGCGAAATCGCCGCCGACAATCCGCGGGCCTTGAACGAATTGGTTGGGTTGAGCGACTCGTCCTTGATCATCAACCGCTCGAGTCCCAGCGTGGCACCGAGGCGCTTGGCATGGATGAGCGGGGTAAAGCCTTCGTCGAGCGTGACGGGTTCGTCGCCGGGGAGCAGCGGCATCAGCTCGCGGTAGCGCCACATGTTTGGCGCGCGCCCCGCCAGCGATTCACGCTTCCATGCCCGGGCCGCCTTGAGGTCGTAGCGTGCCAGCATCGGCAGCTTGCAGGACGGGCAAAGGAAATGCACCTCGCGCGGATCGAAGGGACCCGCGCCGCAGCCGGAGCTGCACTCCAGATGCGTGAAGTAGCTATTGGCCAAGGAGCTCTTGATCCTTCTTGGCCTGCAGTTCGTCGATCAGCTTGATGTGCGTGTCGGTAACCTTCTGCACGTCGGCGGCCGCGCGCTTCTCTTCGTCTTCTGAGATCGCGTGGTCCTTCAGGAACTTCTTCAGCTTGTCGTTCGCCTCGCGCCGCACGACGCGCACGTGGTTGCGGCCTTCCTCGGCCATCTTGTGAACGTGACGCGACAATTCCTTGCGGCGTTCTTCGGTCAGCGAGGGGACGGGGATGCGGAGCACCTTGCCGTCGCTCGCGGGGTTGAGGCCGAGGTCGGACAGGCGCACGGCGCGCTCGAGCGCGGCCATCAGCGACGTGTCGAAGGGCTGCGCGACGATCAGCGCCGGCTCGGGAATGGACAGCATCGCCACCTGGTTGATCGGCATCTTCGAGCCGTAGGCTTCGACCATCACGCCGGCGACCATGTCGGTGGAGGCGCGGCCGGTGCGGACGCCCGCCAGTTCCTTGCGAACGAACTCGACGTGTCCGTCCATGCGCTTCTTGCACTCGGCCATCAGGCCCTTGACGTCTGCTACTTCCATGATCAGCCTCGGTTAAGCGGTCACGACGGTGCCGACAGCCTCGCCCATGACGACACGACGGATGTTACCCGGAGTCTTCATGTTGAACACGAGGATCGGCAGCTTGTTGTCCATACACAGCGAGATCGCCGTGGCATCCATCACCTGCAGGCGTTCCTGGAGCACCTGCAGATACGAGATACGGTCGTAACGGGTCGCGTCCGGGTTCTTGACCGGATCCGCGGTGTAGATGCCGTCGACCTTGGTCGCCTTGAGAATGACTTCCGCCTTCATTTCCATCGCGCGCAGCGCCGCGGCGGTGTCGGTGGTGAAGTAGGGGTTGCCGGTGCCGGCGGCGAAGACTACGACGCGTCCCTTCTCGAGGTGACGCACGGCGCGGCGGCGGATGAACGGTTCGGCGACGGCGCGCATTTCAATGGCGGTCAGCACCCGGGTCGGCACGCCGTTCTTTTCAAGCGCGTCCTGCAACGCCAGGGCGTTGATCACGGTGGCGAGCATCCCCATGTAGTCGCCAGTCGAGCGGTCCATGCCCTTGGCACTTGCGGCAAGGCCACGAAAGATGTTGCCGCCGCCGATGACGATAGCGGTCTGGACGCCTAACGACTGGATTTCCGCGACATCCTGCGCGATGCGTGTCGCGACGGCCGGATCAATGCCGTAGTTCTGGTCGCCCATGAGGGCTTCACCAGACAGCTTGAGGAGAATGCGTTTGTAGTGGGGACTTGGTAGGGCAGAGTCGGGCACAGGCAAGAATTATAGTTACAAAAGTTATAAGGGTTACAAAGGTTTCAAGGGTTTCAAGGGTTTGAAACCAACCCTTATGACCCTTGTAACCCTTGCAACCTTTGTAACTATTGTTCGAGGGTTTCGCCCAGCTTGAAGCGGACGAAGCGGCTGATCGTCACGTTCTCCCCGGTCTTGGCGGTGGCCGCCGCGACCATCTGCTTGATGGTGACGTTGGGATCGCGGACCGACGGCTGGTCCATCAGGCACACCTGCGCGTAGTAGCTTTCGAGCTTGCCGTCGACGATCTTGTCGACGACGTTGGCCGGCTTGTTCTGGCCTGCGAACTGGGCGCGATAGATTTCCTTTTCCTTCTCGAGCGTCTCCTGCGGCAGGTCCTCGCGCTTCACCACCAGCGGGCTGGCCGCGGCAATGTGCATGGCGATTTCCTTCGCAAGCGTCTGGAAGTCGGGAGTGCGCGCCACGAAATCCGTCTCGCAGTTCACCTCGACCAGGACGCCCACCTTGCCACCGAGATGAATGTAGTGACCGATGATGCCGTCTTTGGCCACGCGGCCGGCACGCTTCGCGGCCTGTGCCAGGCCCTTCTTGCGAAGCACTTCAATGGCCTTCTCGATGTCGCCATTGGTCTCGTCGAGCGCGGCCTTGCAATCCATCATGCCCGCGCCGGTCTTGTCGCGTAGTTCCTTTACCTGTGCTGCTGTAGCTGCCATTACTCTGATCTCCGAAGTTAAAAGTTAAAAATTGAGAGTTAAAAGCGTTTCAACTTTTAACCTTTCACTTTTAACTGGCCTGCTGTGTACACAAAACGCGCCGGCCGCCTTCCTCAATGAGGCTGGTCCAGCCGGCGCGAGAGGGGATCGCCTGATCGCTTTTACTGAGCGGTCGGCGCTGGGGTCTCTGCCGGGCGCTGCGGCTTGCGGATATCCGCGGGGCGCACCGTGCGGCTCGCTTCGGCAGCGGCCTTCTCCTCGGCTTCGGTCGCGGCCTGGTCGGCCATCGCCGACTCACGCTCGCCACGGCCGGAGATCACCGCGTCGGCAATGCGCGACACGAACAGCTTCACCGAGCGCAGGGCGTCGTCGTTGCCGGGGATGATGTAGTCGACCTGGTCGGGATCGCAGTTGGTGTCGACGATGCCGATGACCGGGATCTTGAGCTTGCGTGCTTCGTCGACGGCAATCTGTTCCTTGCGGGTGTCGATGACGAAGAGCGCGTCCGGCAGCCGGCCCATGTGGCGGATGCCTTCGAGGTTCTTCACCAGCTTGCGCTTTTCCTTTTCAGCCTTGGCGATTTCCTTCTTGGGCATCGACTCGTAGCGGCCATCGGTGGCCATGGCTTCGAGGTCGCGCAAGCGGGCAATCGAACGCTGAATGGTGGTGAAGTTGGTGAGCAGGCCACCGAGCCAGCGCTCGTTGACGTAGAACATGCCGCAGCGCGCCGCTTCTTCAGCGACAACATCCTGGGCCTGGCGCTTGGTGCCCACGAACATGATGGTCTTGCCTTCGGCGGCGAGCTGGCGGACGAAATCCTCTGCCTCGCGGTAGTGCTTGACGGTCTTGCCGAGGTCGAGGATGTAAATGCCCGAGCGCTCGCCGAAGATGAACGGCTTCATCTTGGGGTTCCAGCGCTTGGTCTGATGTCCGAAATGCACGCCTGCTTCGAGCAGGTCCTTCATCGCGAGCGGGGTCAAATTGCCTCCATCCATAGTTGCCATGATTAACGCTTGCTGAACTGGAACCGCTTACGGGCGCCGGCCATGCCGTACTTCTTACGCTCTTTCGCGCGTGCGTCGCGCGTGAGCAGGCCGTCCTTCTTGAGCTTGGAACGGAGTTCGATGTTGAACTCGCACAGCGCGCGGGCGATGCCGAGGCGAATGGCGCCGGCCTGGCCCGCCACGCCGCCGCCGGAGACGGTGGCGAGGATGTCGAACTGTTCTGCGGTTTCCGTGAGCAGGAGCGGGGTCTTCACGGCGATGCGAAGCGTTTCGATCGGGAAGTACTCGTTGAACTCGCGGTGATTGATCTTGATGGCGCCGGTACCCGGGCGGAGAAACACGCGGGCAGTGGATTCCTTGCGGCGGCCGGTTGCGTAGAACTGTGTTGCTGATGCCAAGTTATGCGACCTCGAAAGCGGTGGGTGACTGCGCGGCGTGCGGATGCTTGTCACCCGCGTAGACCTTCAACTTGCGGAACATCGCGTCACCGAGCTTCGACTTCGGGAGCATTCCGCGAACAGCTTCTTCCATCATGCGTTCCGGCTTGATGGCGCGCACGACCTTGGCGCGATCCTCGCGCAGGCCGCCGGGATATCCGCTGTGGCGCTGATAGACCTTCTGATCTTCCTTGCGGCCGGTCAGCTTGACCTTGGCCACATTGAGGATCACGACGTGATCACCGGTATCGAGGTAAGGCGTGTAAACGGCTTTGTGCTTGCCCTGAAGCAGCTTCGCGGCGTCGGTCGCGATGCGGCCCAGCACCTTACCGCTGGCATCAATCACATGCCATTTCGCGGCGTCGGGCTTAACGGGCGGTACGTAAGTTGGCATCCAGAATTTCCTACTAAGTCCTAAACGTGTTCGGTCAACGAGTCAGTAACGAAGCAAACGGTCTCTGTCCGGCCTCCGCGAGGACGGGCAAACCCAAATCATACAGGTATTTCGGACCAAAGGCAATTGCCGCGCAGGGCGCTGTAGAAACCCTCCTGTCCCTCCGATAAGCCCAGTTGGCCTGTCCCTGCGATAAGCCCAGTTGGCAATTGAAGGATCCCGGCCGCTTTCACGCAAGTGCAGAAATCGTCAGCGGCTTTCACTTTTGTAAGTGGAGGGGGTCCCATCGCGCCGCCCTGAACCGCCAATTCCGGTATTCAGGGCCGATTTTGTTGGATCGGCAAGCCCGGCTGGACTGGTATTCGGTTTGCCCAGCTGGCTCGGGTCTGGAGACAACATAACGTGCTGTTCCGCCGAACGAAAAGCCTGGTCGGACTCGATATTGGGTCGAGCTCCGTCAAGGCCATTGAGCTGAAGCCCGTCGGGAAAGGGTTCCGCGTGTCGGCCCTTGGGGTCGAGAGCGTCCCGCCCGACAGCATTGTCGACGGCGCCATCATCGATGGCGGCGCCGTGGCGGATGCCGTGCGCCGGCTCTTCGCCAACAAGAAGTTCAAGGCCAAGGACGTCGTCGCGTCCCTGTCCGGCAACTCGGTGATCGTCAAGAAGATCACCTTGCCGACGATGACGGAAGCCGAGTTGTCGGAGTCGATCTACTGGGAAGCCGAGCAGTACATCCCGTTCGACATCCAGGACGTCAACCTCGACTACGAGATCCTCGATCCCGGCACCGGACAGGACTCGCAGGGCAGCATGGAAGTGCTGCTGGTCGCCGCGAAGAAGGACAAGATCGCCGACTACACCAACGTGATCGCCCAGGCGGGGAAGTCGCCGGTGATCGTGGACGTGGACGTCTTCGCGTTGCAGAACGCCTTCGAAGCGAACTACGGCTTCGAGCCAAGCGCCGTGGTCGCCATCCTCAACGCCGGCGCCAGCGCCATCAATATCAACATCCTTGCGGGATCGCAGTCGGTGTTCACCCGCGACGTCTCGATGGGGGGCAACGCCTTCACCGAGGCGGTGCAGAAGGAACTCAACCTTCCGTACGAGAGCGCCGAGCAGTTGAAGAAGGGGCAGGACGTGGACGGCGCCACGTATGAGGACGCGCGCGCCGTGCTGCGCGCAATGACCGACAACGTGCTCCTGGAAGTCGAGAAGACCTTTGACTTCTTCAAGGCCACCGCGTCGAGCGATCGCATTGATCGCATCATGCTGAGCGGCGGCGCGTCGCGCGTTGAAGGGTTCGCGGAATCTCTGCGTGAGCGCTTCGGCACGGAGGTCGAGCCGTTCGATCCGTTCCGCCAGGTGGCGTGCGACGCGAAGAAGCTCGGCATCGCCAATCCTGAAGACTACGCGCCGGTGGCCGCGGTGGCCATGGGCCTCGCGCTGCGCAAGGTGGGTGACCGATGATTCGGATCAACCTGCTTGCCTCCGAACGCCGCGCGGCAAAGGCTGCCGCGTCTCCGGGATTCCAGGCGGCGCAGAAGATGACGGTGATCGGCAGCCTGCTGCTGGTCGTCACGGTCGCCTTGCTCGGCTGGCGCTACTGGGCGCTCGGCCAGGAGAAGGCGCGCGTCACGCGCGAGATCGAGGCCGCACGCCGCGAAGAAGCGCGCTTGACCGAGATTCTCCGCCAGGTCACGGAATTTGAGAGCCGCCGCAAGATGCTCGAAGCGCGCGTCGCGCTCATCGACGAGTTGCGCAAAGGGCAGTCGGCGCCGGTCCACATGGTCGACCAGATCAGCAAGGCGCTGCCCGAGTTGACCTGGTTGGTCGGCATCTCGCAGAACGGCTACACCCTGACGATCCAGGGGCGCTGCCTCACGCTCACGTCGTTGTCGGATTTCATCGGCAACCTCGAAACGTCGCGCTACTTCATTCGCCCGGTCGAGATCATCGAGAGCTCCGTGGTCGGCAACGAGGGGGGCAAGGGCCCCGAACTGATCGCGTTCACCATTCGCGGCACGTTCCAGATGGCCGGCGTTGAATCCGTGGCGCCGCCGCCACCGGGCGGGAACGCCAAGGGCGCGGCGAGGGGAGGCAAACGTGGCTAACCTCAGCCTGGCGAAGCTGCCGTGGTACGCGCAGCTCGGCGTCTTCGCTGCATTGTCGATCGCGGCCGCCGGCGCCTTCTATTACTTCGTCGAAATGAAAGAGCAGGCCGCCATCGAGGTGCAGGCCCGCGAACTGAGCGAGATTCGCGGCCGCATCAGCCGCGGCCAGTCGATGGCGCGCCAGCTGCCCGAATTCCGCAAGCAGATCGAAACGCTCGAGGCACGCCTCGATGCGCTGAAGCCCATTCTGCCCGACGAACGCGATGTGGGCGACCTGTTGCGCCGCGTGCAGACGCTGGCCACGCAGTCCAACCTGCAGGTGCGCGGGTTTCGTCCGCAGGCCATCACGACGCGTGAGATGCACGCGGAGTGGCCGATCGCGTTGCAGCTCGAGGGCACGTACCACAACCTTGGCCTGTTCCTCGATCGCGTCAGCAAGTTCCCGCGAATCATCAACATCAGCAACATGGTGATGAGCTCGAAGGACACCCCGACTGCCGCGTCGAGCATGACCATCGCCGCCACCGCCACGACGTTCGTGCTGGTCGATCCGGTGCTCGCCGCTGCTGAACCCGCCGCAAAGAAGGGCGCGAAGAAGGGACCGGCAAAAGCGCCGGCAAAGAAGTGATGAATATCCGTCGAACAGGCGTCGCCGTGGTTGCGCTCGCGATACTCGCGGTTGCCGGCCCCGTCGGCGCGCAGGCACCGAAGAAGACCGATCCCGCACCGGCGCCAGCGACACCGCCTGCAAAAAAGGTGGACCTGCCGGCGCCGCCTGCAAACTTCGAGTACTCCCCGGACGGCCGCCGCGACCCGTTCATCAGCCTCGAGAACAGGGGCAGTGAGGGCGTGCGCCGCGCAGAAGGCGTTCCCGGTCTCGTGACCAGTGAACTCACGGTGCGCGGCATCGTTCAGACGCGCGGACAGTGGGTGGCCATGGTGTCGGGCCCGGACAACAAAGTGTTCACGGTCAGGGCCGGCGACAAGCTGGCCGACGGTGTCATTCGGTCCGTTTCGGCGAACGCAGTAGTGATTCTCCAGGAAGTCAACGATCCGCTGTCTCTCGAGAAGTTGCGCGAAGTGCGCAAGTTCCTGCGCGGCGGAAATGAGGTCAAGTGATGCACGGTCGCATTTCTCGACTGGGATGGGTTGCGCCCTTCGCAGTGGCGCTGGCTGTCATGGTGACGGCGAGCGGCATTGCGGCCATGGGTGGCGCCGATACTCCAGCGCTGAAGTCCATTTCGTCGCGGCTCGACGGCGCGGTCAGCACGGTGCTGATCGAGGCCAGTGAACCCGTGGCGTACCTTACCAGCCAGCCCGATCCGCTGACGGTGCTCGTTGACCTGCGTAATGTGAACGCCGCAGCACTCGACGGCAAGCCGCTCGCCGAGATGCTCGCACCGGTGAAGGCGATCGCGCTGGAGAACGCGACAGCCCCCGATGGTGCTCCGGTGGCGCGCGTGCGCGTTCAGCTGGAGCGCACCGCCAGGCATCGCGTGCGTAGCGCTCGCAACACGATCCTCGTCGAACTGCAACGGAGCGAGGGTTCCAATGGTTCCACGGGTTCCAACGGTTCCAAGGGCGTCGTTCCGCCGCCGGTTCCAAGGGCTCCGGTTGCACCTGAGTCGTCGAAGGCCGTCGAGAAGACTGCCGCCACGCAACTCCGATCGGTCCGATTCGAGAATGTCAACAACGGCTATTCGATCACGCTCGCCGCCGACGGTCCCCTCGTGGCCAGCACTGTCGAGGAAGCCAAGGACATGCCCGCGCGCGTGCTGCTGGACTTCAAGGGCGTCGCCTCCGGCACGGCGCCGGCCGTCACCAACGTCAAGAACGACGACATCGAGCGCGTCCGCGTGGCGACCAACAGCCGCGAGCCTTTGATCACCCGCGTCGTCATCGATCTCGCAAAGAAGCTTCCCTACACGGTGGAGCAGAGCGGCAACGATCTGCGCGTCTTGTTCACGAAGACGCCGTCAACCTTCACGGCCGCACCGGTCGCCGCGCGCGCCGTCATGCCGGCCGACCTCCCCGTTGAAAAGCCGATTGTGGTCGCCAACGAAACCACTGCCGCTGTATCCGCACCGGCGGTGCCTGCTCCTGCTCCTGCGGCAGCAGTTCCAGCCGCAGCAACGGCGGTCGTTCCACCAGCGGTGGTGACACCGGCCGCTCCGGTTGTTCCCATCGCGCCTATAGCGCAGACGCCGCTGCCGGTCGCGATGCCAGCAAGCATCATCGCCGCGACGCAGCAGCCGGCCGTCAACTCGCTGCAACAGAATCAGGGCACCTTCACAGGGCAGCGGCAGTTCAGCGGCGATCCTGTAACGCTCGACTTCCAGGGCGCCGATCTTCGCGCGGTGCTCCGGACATTCGCGGAGATCAGCAACGGCCTCAACATCGTCATCGACCCCACGATCCAGGGCCAGGTCGATCTCTCGTTGCGCGACGTGCCATGGGACCAGGCCCTCGACATCATCCTGCGCGCCAATAAACTCGGGTACAGCGTCGACGGCAACATCGTTCGCATCGTGCCGCTCAATGTGCTCGCGGCCGAGAACGAGGAGCGCCGCAAGCTGGCAGAGGCCCAGGCGCTGGCCGGTGAGTTGCGCACGCTGACGGTGCCGGTGAGCTACGCGCGCGCCGCAGATCTAGTGCCGGTGATCACGCGCAGCACGCTTTCGGCGCGTGGTGATGTGCAGGTCGACGCGCGCACGAACACGCTGATCATCCGCGACCTCGCCGAGCGACTGACGTCGGCTTCCGACCTGGTCAGGGTTCTGGACCGTCCGCAGCCTCAGGTGGAGATCGAGGCCCGCATCGTGCAGTTGAACCGCAACAGCGCGCGCGACCTCGGCATCCAGTGGGGCTTCGGTGGACGCGTCGACCCGTCACTCGGCACCAGCACCGGCCTGGCGTTCCCGAGCAGCGCGAATCTGCAGGCGGGCACCGGTGGAGTTGATCCGGCGAACCCGTCGGCCGTCAGTCTCGCGCTGGGATCGATCAACGGCGCGCTCAACCTCGACGTCAGCCTGCGCGCGCTCGAGAGCGACGGCAAGGGACGCATCCTGTCGACACCGCGTGTCGCGACGCAGAACAACGTCGAAGCAGAAATCACCCAGGGTTCGCAGATTCCGATTCAGACGGTCTCAAACAATACCGTCACCGTCACCTTCAAGGACGCGGCGCTGACGCTCCGCGTCACGCCGCAGATCACCGCGGCGAATACCGTGATCATGCGCATCTTCGTTGAGAAGGCGGCGCCGAACTACACGCAGACCACGCCGTCGCAGCCGATCCCCTCGATCGACACCCAGCGCGCCGTCACCACGGTGCTGATGGACGACGGCGAGACCACGGTGATCGGCGGCATCTACACCCGCGAAGAAGCCGAGGTCTCGTCCCGTACTCCGCTGCTGCACCGCGTGCCGTTGCTCGGTTGGCTCTTCAAGACCGACCGCAAGGTCGACGACAGCGACGAACTTCTAATCTTCATTACGCCGCGGATTGCGAAGTAGGGCATATGAGCACACGAACTCTTACATCCACGTTGGGGCGGCTCGTCCTCGGAGCCGCATGCATGCTGTCAACGTCTTGCGGCGGCGAACTGCTCCGCACGGGCCGCGCGCCGGTCTACTTGGTCGTCACTGACGTCAGCGCCGGCGCTCAAGGCGAAGAACTGACGGCGTTCCTGCTCTCGGACGTCATCACGAACGGTTCAACGTTTAACGACAACGTGCAGATCGGCCTGCGCGTCGAGTTGAAGAACGCGACCATCGCCGCCACGGCGGTCAACGCGGTCACGATGACGCGTTACACCGTCGAGTTCAAGCGGGCGGACGGACGCAACAGACCCGGTGTCGACGTGCCCTACGGCATCAGCGGCGCTCTCGGCGCGACGATCAGCCCCGCAACCCCAGGCTCCGTCACGTTCGAGCTGGTCCGCCACCAGGCGAAACGCGAACCCCCATTGGCCAACCTGATCGACGGCGGTGGCTTGCGGCTGCTCACCACGGTGGCCGAGATCACGCTTTACGGGCGCGATCAGAACGGGAACGAAGTGATGGTCACCACCGCCATTGACGTGCACTTCGCAGACTTTGGCGACCCGGCTTAGTAGCGAGAACCAGTCATGACGCGAACGACATCATTCATCACACTGCTCGCCGTGGCCGGCACGATCGGCATGGCCGGTTGCACTGTCAAGGACGTCGATCAGCCTTCGCTGACGGGACCGTCAACCTACGCGACGTCGATCATCATGACGGCGTCGAAGACCGTGCTGACTCAGAACGGCTTCGACTCGGCCGACATCTCGATCACCTCCCTGAGCCCGACCGGCCAGTCGCAGAACGTGGCGCTCCAGGCCCAGGTATTCGTGAACGACGTTGCGATGGATTTCGGCACGTTGAGCACCAAGACGCCGACGACGCCCGCGACGATTCGCTATACCGCGCCGGCCGCCGCAGCGGTCACGGGCCAAGCGTCAAACACCGTGACGATTCGCGTGACCCCGACGTCGAGCGGCGACTTCAGGGGCGAGTTCTCACGCGAACTCGATCTGCGACTGGTGCCGCAGGGCGTTATCCAGCCGTCGAATCCGAATTTGGCCGCCTCCTTCACCGCTACACCCAATCCCGCTATGGTCCTCGAAACCGTAGCCTTCGATGCCTCCGGCACCGCAAGTAGCGTCGACAGCGCGGGAACGCCGGTCTCCTGCGGATCGCGTTGCACCTACAACTGGACCTTCGGTGACGGCAACTCGGCTTCCGGCCTGACGCCGTCCCACGCCTATCGGACGATCGGCACCTATGTCGCGACTTTGACCGTGACCGATGCTCTGGGCGCGCAGGCCACGACGACACGAAATGTGGTCGTCAATCCTGGCACGCCGCCGACCGCGACATTTACCGTATCTCCGGCAAGCGCCGGCATCGACCAGCTGATCTTCTTCAACGCCTCGGAGTCCCGGCCGGCAACCGGCCGAACCATCGTGTCCTATGACTGGGACTTCGGCAGCGGCAGGACGGGCACCGGCATCACCACCAGCAAGTCATACTCGGCCGCTGGAACCTATCGTGTGACGCTGCGCGTGACCGACGACGCGGGCTCCGTGGGCCAGCGCACGACAGACGTGACAGTGACGGCCAGCACCAACGGCGGCAGCGTCCCGACTGCTTCATTCACCGTCTCGCCGTCAACCACGACCGTTGCGGGAACGACGTTGTTCTTCGACGCATCCTTGTCAAGACCGTTCTCGAGCACTGCGCCGATCGTTTCATATCGTTGGACGTGGGGCGACAACACTCCAGACACCACAACCCAGAGCAACCAAGTGACGCATGCTTTCCCGTCTGGAACTGGTGCCAGGACGTATGTCGTGCGCCTGACGGTCACCGACTCGGAAGGTCGGGTCGGCACCGTAACCGTCTCGGTGAACGTGTCGTAAACTGGCGCTCAGCCGGAGTGAGCATAGACAACCCTCGCATCCTCGAATTACGACGCCGGGTCCAAGCGGACCCGGCGTCGATCGCTTTTGCGCAGCTGGCGGAGGAGTACCGCCGCATCGGCGCCAGCGACGACGCGGTCGGCATCGCCCGCGCCGGCCTGCAATATCACCCGGGCTACCTGTCCGCACGCGTCACCCTGGGCCGGGCCCTGGTCGAGCTCGAGCGCTATGACGAAGCCGAAACCGAGCTAAGTACCGTGCTCGCCTCCGCGCCCGAGAACCTGGCGGCGAATCGCGCGCTCGCTGAAGTGTTTCAAAAGCGGGGACAGCTGCCGGAAGCGCTCGCGCAGTACCGTAGGGCCCTGGAGCTCGCGAAGTACGACCCAGACCTTGAACAGCAGGTCACGAATATCGAGACAGTGATTTCACCACCGCCACCTCCACCTGTCGCCGCGCCGGCGCCGACGGCGGTAGAAGACCTCTTTGACTTCGATACGCTCCTCGAGCAACTCGGAGGGCGCTCTCAGCGCAGCTTGACCTTCGACGAGGCTGCCGCGCCGCCACCTGCCGCGCCGGTCGCGCCGTCCGTCGTCGACGCAGTGACGCTCCGGCCGGACGATTCGGATCCGTTCTCGGTGCTCGAGCGGCAACTGCGGGAGACCGAGCAAGCCCCACTTCTTCCCGCTCCCGATCCCGTTGAAGTCGCGGAACGGCAGCTCCTTGATGAACTCGAGGACTGGCTGTCGGCCATCGCCGTCTCACGCGAAAGCCAACCGAGCGCCTGATGCAGGTTGCTCCCGCCGCCCTTCGCCTCGCACGGCACGCGAGGCTTCGTGAGCACATGCGCACCGCAGGTCTGGATGCGCTGCTCGTCACATCGCTGTCAAACGTCGCCTATCTCACGGGGCTCTTTGCGTCGGCGGCTGGCGTAGTCGTCACGCGCGACCACATCGCGCTGATTACCGACGGGAGGTACCTCGGGATCGCCAAGGATCTCGTCGCCGACCTCAGCGGGCTCGAACTGGTCATTACGCCGGCTAGTAAACCGTTCGATCTCGCGCTTGCCGAGGCGTTGTGCAAAATCGGGAACGGGCGAGCGGGATTCGAATCGGTACATCTGACGGTCAATCGGTTTACAGATTTGGAATCCAGGCTGAAAACCATGGCGCCGGGGATTCGTCTTGAAGGCGCGGAAGGCCTGGTCGAAAAGCTTCGGGTCGTGAAGGATGCGTGGGAGCTTCAGGTGCTCTCGGAGGCGGGCGGTAGACTTTCCGAAGCCGCTAAGTGTATCATCCCTAAGGTCTTAGCTGGCATGAAGGAGCGGGAAGTTGCCGCCGTCATCGAAGCAGAACTGAGGCGGGTCGGCTTCGACAAGCCGGCCTTTGATACCATCGTCGCCGCCGGGCCGAACGGCGCCATCCCGCATTACCGGGCGGGGGACCGCGTTCTGGCCAAAGGCGATTTGGTGGTGTTGGACTTTGGCGGGATGTTCCAGGGCTATGCCGTGGATCTCACCAGGACGATAACCCTGGGGCCCGCAACCGACCGGCAACGCAGGTTACTGGAAGATGTCGGAGCCGCGCAGGACGCCGGCTTCGGCGCCGTCCGGGAGGGCATTCCGGCCACGGACATTGACCGCGCGACCCGCGAGTCGATGGCGAAGGCCGGCCTGGCCGAGGCTTTTGGCCACGGCACCGGTCACGGACTTGGATTGGAAGTGCACGAACGGCCCCGGGTCGCACCATTCCGGGCCGAATTGCCCAGTGAGCTCTTGGAGCCGGGCATGGTGTTCACGATCGAGCCGGGCGCCTATTTCCCAGACTGGGGTGGCGTGCGGATCGAGGACGACGCGGCGCTGACGAAAACGGGAGCTGTGTGGCTCACCGACGTGCCGCGATTCTGGAATTAGCCCCGCCAACGGCGGGCAATGTTACACGGGTCGCTGATGACACTGGACGAGATCAAGCAGCTCATCGAATTTATCAAGGGGCACGACCTCAGTGAATTCGAACTGGAGCAGGACGGGGTAAAGGTTCGCATCAAGAGCGGTGCGACGCATCACCAGGTGATGGCGGTGCAGCCGACGTATGTGTCGGCGCCTCCGGCGGCGGTGGCAGCGGCACCCGCTGCGGCGGCCGCACCGGCACCGGCCGCCGCATCCGCGCCGGCAGAAGATGCCGGTGGCGAGATTGCCATCGTGAAGTCGCCGATCGTCGGTACGTTCTATCGTTCGGCGGAACCCGGCGCCAAGCCGTTTGCCTCGGTGGGCGACACCGTCCGCAAGGGCCAGGTGCTCTGCATCATCGAAGCCATGAAGCTGATGAACGAGATCGACTCCGAGTACGACGGGGAGATCACGGCCATTCACATTGAGAACGGACAGGCCGTGCAGTACGGCGAGCGTCTGTTCTCGATCAAACCCTCCAACTAGCAGCGTCTCTTAGAGCCATGTTCAAGAAAATCCTGGTTGCCAATCGTGGAGAAATCGCGCTGCGCGTGATCTTTGCGTGCCGCGAGCTGGGCATCAAGACCGTCGCCGTCTACTCCGAGGCCGACGAGAATTCGCTGCATGTCCGCTTTGCGGATGAAGACATCTGCATCGGACCGGCGCGCAGCGGTGAGAGCTACCTGAACGTCCCGGCCATCATCAGCGCCGCGGAAATCACCGGAGCGGACGCCCTGCATCCGGGCTACGGGTTCCTCTCCGAGAGCGCGTATCTCGCGGAAGTCTGCGAGGCCTGCCACATTCGCTTCATCGGTCCTGACCCGAGCGTGATTCGTCTGCTGGGCGACAAGTCGAAGGCGCGGCGCGCCATGAAGAAAGCCGGCGTGCCGATGCTGCCGGGCAGCGACGGGCCGATCGAAAGTGAAGAGCGTGCCATCAAGTTCGCCGCCTCGATTGGTTACCCGGTCATCATCAAGGCGGTGGCCGGTGGTGGCGGGCGCGGCATGCGTATCGTCAAGAATCCGAGCGAGTTGCCGCACGCGTTCAAGACCGCCCAGCGCGAGGCCGAATCGGCGTTCGGTGTCGGCGACGTCTACATCGAGAAGTACCTCGAATCACCGCGCCACATCGAGTTCCAGATCCTTGGCGATCATCACGGCAACGTCATTCATCTCGGTGAGCGCGAGTGCTCGATCCAGCGCCGTCACCAGAAGCTGATGGAAGAATCGCCGTCGATGCAGGTGTCAGAGAAGGTTCGCCGCAAGATGGGCGCGGTCGTGGTCGATGCCGCCCGCGCGGTGCAGTACACCAACGCCGGCACGTTCGAGTTCCTCATGGATGAGAAGGGCAACTTCTACTTCATGGAAGTGAACACGCGCGTCCAGGTGGAGCACCCCGTCACCGAGATGGTCACGGGCATCGATATCGTCAAGGAACAGATTCGCATTGCCGCCGGCGCACGCCTCAGCTTCAAGCAGAGTGAGGTGACGTTCACCGGCCACGCTCTGGAGTGCCGCATCAACGCGGAGCACCCAGAGACGTTCGTGCCGTCGCCCGGCACCATTCACGCGTTCAGTATTCCGGGCGGCCCAGGTGTCCGCGTGGATACCGCGGCGCATTCAGAGTGCACGATCTCTCCGTACTACGACTCGATGATCGCAAAAGTGATCGTCCACGGTCGTGATCGCCAGGAATCAATTGCACGCATGAAGCGCGTGCTCGAGATGTCGGTGGTCGAAGGCATCAAGACGACGATTCCGATGCACCTGAAGATCCTGAGCGATCCTGATTTCGTCGCCGGTCGCATCAGCACGCACTTCATGGAGCGCTACGCGCCGAAGCCCAAAACGCAGGCGCTGGCCGAATCTGCCTAGGCACGTGCTGTTCTCGCCGCCGGCAGGGCGGCTCTATCCGATCGTTGATTCCGACGTGTGCGCGGCCGCTGGCCGCGCGCCGGAGGACGTCGCCCAGGCGTTTCTGGCGGCTGGCGCTGTCGTCCTGCAACTCCGTTGCAAGCATCTGCCCAGCGGCGCGTTCCTCGAACTGGCCAATCGCATCCACGAACACGCGCGGACCGCAGGCGCGACGTTGATCATCAACGATCGTGCGGACATTGCTGCGATCTCCGGTGCGCATGGCCTGCATGTGGGGCAGGACGATCTGCGTCCGGCCGACGCGCGGTCGGTGATCGGCCAGCTCGCGACCCTCGGCCTGTCCACCCACACGAAAGAACAGTGGGAAGCGGCTGTGCTGGAGCCTGTTTCTTACATGGCGATTGGGCCGGCGTTTGTCACCGGCACCAAGGAAACCGGCTACAGCGCCGTTGGCTTGACCACTATCAGCGCCGCGGCGGCGTTCGCGGCGGCCAGGGGCGTGCCGACGGTGGCCATCGGCGGGATCACGATCGAGAATGCCGTGTCGGTCATCGCCTCCGGGGCTGCCTCCGTCGCCGTCATTAGCGATCTCTTGAAGGGTGATCCGGAATCCCGTTGCCGCGCTTTCCTGCGCAGTCTCGAATAAATCCCCCTTATAATTGCCGGGTTTGCCAGCCCCCGACCTTGTGAACAAGGCACGGGTGACACCTTTGGAGGGTGAATGGATTCGAATCTGTTCAAGACCAAGTCGATCGAGCAACTCGTCGGCGACGTCGAACATGGAGGCAAGGCCCTACGGCGCAGTCTGAGCGCATGGGACCTGACGCTCCTTGGTATCGGAGCCATCATTGGCACCGGCATCTTCGTGCTCACCGGAACGGCTGCGGCAAACCAGGCCGGCCCGGCGATCACCATGTCGTACCTGGCCGCCGGTTTGGCCTGCGCGTTCGCGGCGCTGTGTTACGCCGAGTTCGCCTCAATGATCCCGATTGCCGGCTCGGCTTACACCTACGCCTACGCGACGCTGGGTGAGCTGGTGGCGTGGATGATCGGCTGGGACCTGATCCTCGAGTACGCGGTCGGTTCGATGACCGTGGCGATCGGCTGGAGCGGCTACATGCAGCGGCTGATGGCCGGCTTCGGCATTACGCTCCCGCAGGCCCTGGCCGCGGCGCCGCCGGACGGCATCATCAACCTGCCGGCCGTGATCATCGTGCTGCTGATCATGGTGCTCCTCGTCGTTGGCGTCCGCGAGTCGGCGCGCTTCAATGCGGCGATGGTGGCAACCAAGATGGCCGCCGTGCTGTTCTTCCTGGCGGCCGGCGTCACCTACGTCGAGCCGACGAACTGGCAGCCGTTCGCGCCCTACGGGTGGCCGGGCATCATGGCCGCAGCCGCCGTGGTGTTCTTCGCGTACATCGGCTTTGACGCGGTCTCGACAACAGCTGAAGAGGCGAAGAACCCGCAACGCGATCTGCCGATCGGTATCATCGCCTCGCTGGTCATCTGCACCGTCCTGTATCTTGCCGTCGGCTTCGTCCTGAGCGGCATCGTCCCGGTCATCCAGTTCCGCTCCGCCGAAGGTGCGCTGCCCGGTGTGCCGATGGTCGCGGCTGAAGAGTCGATCAAGTTCTTGAACGCGCCGGTGGCCTACGCGCTGGCGTTCATCGGCCAGGATTGGGCCGCGGGCCTCGTCTCCGCGGGCGCGGTCGCCGGTATCACTTCCGTGCTGCTCGTGATGCTCATGAGCCAGCCCCGCATCTTCTTCTCGATGAGCCGCGACCGCCTGCTGCCGCAGGGTGTCAGCAAGGTGCATCCGAAGTTCGGCACGCCCTACATCACGACCATCATCACCTGCGTGATCGTGGCACTGGTGGCCGGCCTGACACAGATCCAGGTCGTCGGCGAAATGACCAGCATCGGCACGCTGTTCGCCTTCGTGGTGGTGTGCGCGGCGGTCCTGGTGCTGCGCGCCAAGCGCCCCGAAGCGAAGCGCCCCTTCAAGGTGCCGTTCGGGCCGATCTTCCCGGTCCTGGGCATCGTCTCGTGCGCATACCTGATGCTCAGCCTGCCGGTCCTCACGTGGGTCCGCTTCCTCGTGTGGCTTGACCTCGGCATGATCGTCTATTGGTTCTACGGCCGCACGCACAGCCCGCTCGTCAACGAGGCCGAACACAATCGCCGCACGCCGATGCAGGCACTGGCCAACTTCATCACCACCTTTGGCCTGCTGCTCATCTTCAACGCTGCGTGCATTGCGATCCTCGGCTTCTTCACGGAGTTCGGGATCACCAACGAGACCACCGCGAAGTGGTCGGAGATCAACGTCACCGCCGAGGAGGCGGATGCGTTCGGCTTGCGGTTCCTGGCGGTCTCCATCGCCGTGTGGGCCGTGGGCTTCGGATTGACCAAGGCGTCGGGAGAAAAGGCATAGCCGCCCGACGGCTTGATGGTGTCGCATGTGCGGCGCGCATTCGCGAGAGTGTGGCGCCGCGCATCGCTTCCTTCCGGGAGCGGTACGGCCGTCCGCCGGGACTCGGCGTCGTGCTGGCCGGTAATAACCCCGCCTCGGAAGTCTACGTTCGCAACAAGATCAAGACGGTGAACGAGGCCGGGTGCCGTGGCGAGCTGTTTCGCCTCGACGCCACCGCCTCGCAGGACGATGCACTCGCGCTCGTCCGCCAGTTGAACGCAGACGAGGCGATCGACGGCATCCTGGTGCAGTCGCCCCTCCCTGAGGGCATGGGTGACGACGCCGAGCAGAAGGTCTTTGACGCGATCGATCCGGCGAAGGACGTCGACGGGTTTCATCCCTACAATGTCGGCCTGCTGGTGCAGAAGCGTCCGGCCCTGGTGGCGTGCACGCCCATGGGCTGCATCGAATTGCTCGAGCAGGAAGCCATCGCGCTGCGCGGTAAGCACGCCGTGATTCTCGGGCGTAGCGACATCGTGGGGAAGCCCATGGCGCTGCTGCTGCTGCACCGCGACGCCACGGTGACCGTCTGCCATTCGCGAACGCCTGACGTCCCGGCGGTTGCGCGCACGGCCGACATCCTGGTGGCCGCCATCGGCCGGCCGGCGTTTGTGACTCCGGAGTTCGTGAAGCCCGGAGCAACGGTGATCGACGTCGGCATCAACGCGTTGACGACGCAGGCCGAGGTCGAGAGAATCTTCGCAGAAGGCAGCCGCAAGCGCGCGCAGTTTGCCGAGAAGGGCAGCGTGCTGGTCGGCGACGTTCACCCCGATGTTGACTCGGTGGCCGGCGCACTGACGCCGGTGCCCGGCGGCGTCGGACCAATTACCGTTGCCATGGTCTTGAAGAACACGGTAACGGCGGCGGAACTCCGGGTATCGCGAAAGGCAACGATGTGATTCGGAAGATTGCGCTCACCGGCGGCATTGCGACGGGGAAGAGCTACGTCGCCGGCCGGTTTCGTGAAGCCGGCGTCCCGATTGTCGATGCGGATCTGTTGGCTCGAGAGGTCGTGCTGCCGGGCACGCCGGCCCTGGCCGCGATCAGGAAGCGATTCGGCCCCGACGCCGTACGTCGCGACGGCACCATGGATCGCATCCGCGTCGCGCAGATCGTGTTCAAGGACAAGCGCGCCCGCCTCGACCTCGAAGCCATCATCCATCCCGCCGTCGTCAAGGCGATCAACGATTTCTTCAACGCCCTTCCCAAGCGCACGCCGTTTGCCGTGGCGGACATCCCGCTGGTGTTCGAGACCAATCGTGAAAAGGACTTCGACGCGATCATCGTCGTCGCCTGTCCGCGCGACATGCAGCTGCGCCGCTTGATGGAGCGCAACAAGCTGTCGAAGGAAGACGCCGAGAAGCGTATCGCCGCGCAGTTGCCGATCGACCAGAAGGTCAAGAAGGCGACCTACGTCATCAACAACGACGGCACCTTCGAACAGACCGACGCCCAGGTCGACGCCTTGATCGCCTCGCTCAAAGACGGGAAAAAGTAGGGTTACAAAGGTTATAGGGGTTACAAAGGTTACAAGGGTTACAAAGGTTACAGGGGTTACACAGGTTAAGGGGCTAGAAAGGTCTGGTGGTGCGCTCAAGGTGCCTTATCAGTCCGACGGCTGCCTGCATTGCCTTCCGGGCGGCGTGTTCTGCCTCTCGGAATTCCTCGTCCGTGATTAGGTCCTGATCTCGAGCGTCGATCAGGTGGTTGAGGACCTCTGCTTCGGACCCTTTCGCGATTCGAACGAAACGTGCGAACTCGCGGTTACCGTGGCGGCCGAAGCCTTCGGCAATATTTGCAGGACCTGACCGTGCCGAGTCCGACAACTGATCGCAGAACCTAAACCGATGCTTGAACGCGGGACGCTTCAGGAGTGCGTCGACGCGAATCTTCAGAGCACGAGCCAGCTGCCACGCTGCAATTTGTTCAAAAGACGTCCATCCAGCCATGCTCCCGTTACGGAGCAAGCGACGGTCCCGAGTCGTTTCTTCGAATTTCGGTGTGTTTGAAAGCGGCCCAGCTTCGCAGTGCTCAAAAGCTGCGCTTCACATCCGCGAGCGGTGACGCAGTTTCTTCAACCGCGCACTATCCCTTAGAACCCTTATAACCCTTATAACCTTTGTAACCCTTATAACCTTTGTAACCCTTATTACCTTTGTAACCCTTGTAACCAGTTCCGAAGCCGCCGCTCCCACACCTCTGACTTCACCTGCGTGCGGTGGCCTTCGGTTGCGGGACTCGCCGGGACGATGATGTGCTGCTGGTTCGGGACGCGCTTCATCACGCGCGCGACGGTGCCAAGTTCAATCGGATTGAGTTCGTCATCGGCGAACAGCACGGCGAATACCGGCGCCTTGATCTTTGGCAGGTCGGCCTCAGGGTCGTAGTCAAACGACGATTCGAAGCGATAGAGGATGTTGTTCGCATCGTCTTCTTCGAGCGTTTCTTCGACCACGTCTTTCACGTAAGCATCGGCCTGCGGAATCGTCTTCAGGCGCTCGCCGAGGCGGGTAGGGCTCTGCACCAGCATGTCGAACATCGGCATGATGCTCAGGAATCCGCGCGGCTGCGCCTCGTAGTTGCCGCCCTTCCATTCGGGATCGTTGCGGATCGCCTGGGTCAGGATGCGGCGCCACAGCAGGTTGCGGCCATCGATCTTCGTCGGCAGCGACGAAATCGCCACAATGCCGTCCATCGCTTCCGGATAGCGGATGCCCCACAGCCAGGAGTGCATGCCGCCCATCGAGATGCCCATCACCAGGCGGAGGCGCTCGATCTTGAGATGCTCGGTGACCAGGCGGTGTTCGAGATCAACGAGGTCGTGGTATCCGTACTTCGGGAACTTCGCGCGCAGGCCGTCACTGGGCTTGGTGGACTTACCAGCTCCGAGGATATCCGGGAAAATCAGGTAGTGGGACGCGGGATCGAGCGCGGCCCCGGGTTTCGTCAGCGGGCCGATCATCGAGGCCGCAAGAACCTGCGATGCATCGCCGCTCGAACCATGCATCATCAGCACACCGTTGGTAATGCGGCCCCGCGCATCCCTGCGTGGTGTCCCCATCGTCCGGTAGTGCAACTTCACTTCCGGCAATGTTTCGCCGTTGGCGAAGCGGTAATTCTTGATGATGTAGTCGCCATCGGTGACGGTGCCTTGGGCGGAGACCGTAGAGGCGAGAGACAGGAGCAGGCTGCAGATCAGCAGATGTTTGCAAGTCACGAAATCACCAGATCATCAGGACATCACATCTCAACGGTGGCTTCTTTGGCGGGCGCGATGCGTTCCTCGACGAACGAATTCCACTCGTGGCAGTGCGGGCACTGCCAGAGGAGATCGGTGCTGCGGTAGTGGCACTTCAGGCAGACGTGTGGATCGAGGAAGAACACGGACGAGCGCGCGATCTCGATGTAGCGCTGCACGAGCGCAGGGTTCAGATCCAGCTTGCGTAACACGTTCCAGATCGCCTGGTGGACCGTGAGGCCGTGCGGGTTCTGCTCGAGTGCCGCGAGCAGGAACTCGAACGCCTCCGCGTGTCGATCGCGCGCGGTCATGTGGCGGCCGAGGGCCAGGCGAGCGCGCCAGTCCTGCGGATTGGCGGCGATCAGCCGCTGGCAGCGCTCGACAAAACGCTGCGGCTGGCCCTGTTGCTCGTAGAGCCGCTCGAGGCGCTCGAATGCGAGGTAGGCGCGTTCGGGTGAGCGGGCGATCAGGCCATCCCACGCCGCTTCGGCGCCTTTGAAGTCGTCCTGGATGAAGCGGACATCGCCAAGATTGAGATAGGCGGGTGTCGTGTCCGGATCCTGGTCGATCGCCGACTGGAAATGGCGCTGCGCGCTGCCGCGATCACCCATGCCGAGCGCCTCCTTGCCCAGTTCGTTCTCGAGGAACGCGAGGATCGCCATGTTGCGCGGCTGGGTATCCGGACCGCTGAGCTCGACGAGCTGCTTGCGGATGCGATGAGCCTCAGCCCACTGGTGCTGCCCCTCATGGAGCTTCTGCAAGTAGAGCAGCGCGTATTGATTCGTCGGATCCATGCGCAGCACTTCGTTGAAGGCTTCGAGCGCGCGATCGACAAAGCCGCCGCGCTTGAAGTCCAGGCCGAGGCACAGCAGGATGTAGGCGTGCTCGACCTTGCTCAGCTTCGGCTTCTGCAGCAGCGCCTGGTGCACCTGGATCGCTCGTGCGACCTGGCCGCGCTCGCGGTGCACGTTGCCGAGGATCAGGTGAATCTCGAGCGCGTCGCTGTCGACGCGGGCCGCCTGGCTCAGTTCCTCGATTGCCAGGTCAATCTGGTTCGAGACGAGAAAATTGAGCCCGAGGACGTAGTGATGCGATTCGCGCGCCCTGCGGCGATCGATCCATTTGCCGTCGCGAAGCTTGTACCGCTCCCACGCCTTGCCGATCGCCAGGCCGAGCAGCAGCGTGACGAGGGCAGAGAGGAACGGGAGGGAGTCGCCGAAATTCATGCTGTGCTATCCGCGCCTTCTGCGGCCGTCAGACCAGTCCGGTACGCCAGAGATCGTGCAGATGCACGACGCCGGCGACGCGGCGATCGGCATCGATCACGACGATCGACGTGATCTTGCGTTGCTCCATCATGGCCAGCGCCTCGGCGGCGAGCGTGCTGTGCTGGATGGCGACAGGATTCAACGTCATCACGTCCTTGGCGGTCAGGTCCATGATGCTGGCGTTGGCGCCCATCTTCCGCCGCAAGTCGCCGTCGGTAATGATCCCGGCGAGGCGCCCGTCCTTCTCCACGACGGACGTCATGCCGAGCTTCTTGCGTGACATCTCGTAGATCACGTCCTTCATGGACGTGTGCAGCTGCACGACCGGCAACTCGTCGCCCGCCGCCATCAACTGATCGACGCGCATCAACCGTTTGCCGAGTTTGCCGGCAGGATGCAGGCTTGCGAAGTCTTCCGGCTTGAATCCCTTCTCGACCAGCACGGTCATCGCCAGCGCATCGCCCATGGCGAGGGCGGCGGTGGTGCTGGCCGTCGGGACCAGGTTCATCGGGCAGGCCTCTTCCGAGACGCTGCAGTCGAGCGCGACATCGGCCGCCTGTGCCAGCGTGGATTGCACGTCACCCGTGAGCGCGATCATCGGCGCGCCAAGCCGCTTCAGTGTTTCGAGGACGCGCGTCAGCTCTTCGGTCTCGCCACTGTAAGACATGGCGATCACCACGTCATCTGCCTGGATGACGCCGAGGTCGCCATGCACGGCCTCCGCGGGATGCAGGAAAAAGGCCGGCGTCCCGGTGCTGGCGAGCGTCGCCGCAATCTTGCGGCAGACGATCCCCGATTTGCCCATGCCCGTGACGATGACGCGCCCCTTGCAGTGGCGAACGAGCTCCACCGCGCGCGCGAACTTGTCGTCGACGCGATTGACGAGCGCGAGCACGGCGGCCGCTTCGGTCTGGAGGACCTTGCGGGCCAAAGACAGGTCAGGCATGTTTCACGATCTTATCAAGCGCGACCAGCCGGCGCAGGAGGGCCTCCACGCGATCGAGGCGCAGCGCATTGGCGGCGTCGCTCTTGGCGCGGCTCGGCTCCTCGTGCACTTCCATGAACACGCCATCGACGCCGGCGGCCACGCCGGCCTGGGCCATGGGCTCAATGTATTCAGCGAGCCCGGCGGTCACGCCTTCTCCGGCGCCCGGCAGCTGCAGGCTGTGCGTCACGTCGAAGATGACGGGGAAGCCAAGCTCGCGGAGCATCGGGAACGATCGCGGGTCGACCACGAGGTTGTTGTAGCCAAACGACACGCCGCGCTCCGTGACGATCACATTCGCATTGCCGGAGTCGGTGACCTTGGCAATCGCGTGCTTCATGTCCCTGGGCGCGAGGAACTGGCCCTTCTTGATGTTCACGACCTTGCCGGTCTTCGCTGCCGCGACGAGCAGGTCGGTCTGGCGCGAGAGAAACGCCGGGATCTGCAGGATGTCAGCAACGGCGGCGGCGGGTGCTGCCTGCGACGCATCGTGAATGTCGGTGAGAATCGGCAGCCCGGTCAGGTGCTTCACCTTCGCCAGGGTGCGCAGCCCGTCTTCGAGGCCAGGCCCGCGATACGACGTGATCGACGTGCGGTTCGCCTTGTCGAAGGAGGCCTTGAACACCAGCCGCACACCGACGTTTGCGGCAATCGCCTTCAACGCCTGCGCCGTATCGATGGCATGTTGCGTGCTCTCGATCACGCACGGCCCCATCACAAAGGCGAGCGGGTGACCGGTGCCGAAGGAAACCGAGCCGGCACGAACGGTGCTGACGATCACTTAGGCGGTTGCCCGTTTCTGAGCCATCTGTGCCATCTGTGGCCCGTCTTTCTTCGCCTTGGCCGCTTCAACGAAACTGGCAAAGAGCGGGTGAGGTTTCAGCGGCCGCGACTGGAATTCAGGATGGAACTGCACGGCCAGGTACCACGGATGACCGGGCAGTTCGGCGATCTCGACGAACTTGCCGTCGGGGGATCGGCCCGAGATCTTCATGCCCTTCTCAGCCAGCGCGGCTTCATACAGGCAGTTGAACTCGAAGCGATGGCGATGGCGCTCGTGGATCAAGTCCGTGCCGTAGATCTTGCGGGCAAGTGAGTTCGGCGCAAGTTCGCAGGCGTAGCGTCCCAGGCGCATGGTGCCGCCGAGTTCGTCCACCCCCAGCAGGTCGCGCAGCTTGTAGATCACCTTGTGCGGCGCCGCCTCGTCGACCTCGGTCGAGTCCGCTCCGTCGAGACCGCAGACATTGCGCGCGTATTCAACCGTGGCCCACTGGAAGCCGTAGCAGATGCCGAAGAACGGAATGCCGTGGGTGCGCGCGAACTCGGATGCCTTCATCATGCCGCGGGTCCCGCGGGAGCCGAAGCCGCCGGGGACCAGGATGCCGACCGAGCCTTCGAGCAGGCGAGTGCCGCCCTCCTGCTCGAGCGCCTCTGACTCGACCCACTGGATGTTGATGCGCACGCGGTTGGCAAACCCGCCGTGGTACAGCGCTTCATTCAGCGACTTGTACGAGTCCTCGTAACCGGTGTACTTGCCGACGACGTGGATCGTGAGCTCGTCCTCGGGGTTCTTGATGCCGTGCACCAGCTTCTCCCACGGCTCGATACGCGATTCGTTCGGCGGCAGGTGCAGGTACTTGAGGATGACCGAGTCGAGGCCCTCGTCGCGCAGCGCCAGCGGCACTTCGTAGATCGTCGACACGTCGCGCGCGGTGATGACGGCCTCTTCGTTGACGTCGCAGAACAACGCGATCTTCTGCTTGATGTCGCGCTCGAGGATGCGGTCCGTGCGGCACAGCAGGATGTCCGGCTGGATGCCGATCGAACGCAGGTCGCGCACGCTGTGCTGTGTCGGCTTGGTCTTCAGCTCGCCGGCGGCGCCGATGTAGGGCACGAGGGTCAGGTGCACGTAGATCGTGTTCTCGCGGCCGACGTCCTGGCGGAACTGGCGGATCGCTTCGAGGAACGGCAGGCTTTCGATGTCGCCGACCGTGCCGCCGATTTCAACGAGCACGACGTCGGTGTCGCGGCCGGCCTGGCGGATGCAGTCCTTGATCTCGTTGGTGATGTGCGGAATCACCTGCACCGTTCGCCCGAGATAGTCGCCGCGGCGCTCCTTCTGGATGACCGACATGTAGATCTTGCCGGTGGTCCAGTTGCTGTTGCGCGTGGCGGTCATGCTCGTGAACCGCTCGTAGTGGCCGAGATCGAGGTCGGTCTCCGCCCCGTCATCGGTCACGTACACCTCGCCGTGCTGGTACGGGCTCATCGTTCCCGGATCGACGTTGATGTACGGATCGAACTTCTGGAGGGTGACCTTGTAGCCATGTCCCTCGAGAAGGGCGCCGATCGATGCGGCAGCCAGGCCCTTGCCAAGCGACGAGACGACGCCGCCGGTGACGAAGATGTATTTGGTTTGACGGGTATGTTCCATCGGTCTCAGTTCCGAGAAGAGGCCATCATCGACTTGTCGAGAAACACGGTTCGTACTCGCTCGAGATCTTCGGGGGTATCCACGCCGGCCGCAACGTGGCTGGTGGCCACCACGCGGATCCGGATGCCGAGCGCCAGCGCGCGCAGCTGCTCGAGAGACTCCTCGAGCTCCAGCGGGGCAGCGGGGCTGGCGGCTAACTTCAACAGCGTCTCGCGCCGATAGACGTAGAGCCCCACGTGGGCCGCGGCCGCGGACGGCACAGAATTCGAAAGGGCCGCAGATGGCGCAGATGCTGGAATGGATGCCCGCGAAAAGTAAAGGGCATCGCCAGCTTGATTGGTAACCACCTTGACGACATTCGGATTGCGGAATTCATCGATCGACGCGAATGGGCGGCTGATGGTGCTCATTCCGAGGGACGCGTCCGCCAGGACTGGCGCGACCGCCGCGTCGATCGTCCGGGGATCAATCAGCGGCTCATCGCCCTGCACGTTGACCACGACCTGGCAGGGCAGCGACGCGATCGCCTCGGCGATGCGATCGGTGCCGCTCACGTGGTCCGCCCGGGTCATCAGCGCGGCGCCGCCAAAGGCGCGCACAGCCGACGCAATGCGCTCATCGTCGGTCGCAACGATCACGCCGTGCACGCTCGTCGCCGACGAGGCGCGCCGATACACGTGTTCGATCATCGGCTTGCCGGCGATGTCTGCGAGAATTTTTCCGGGGAGACGGGTAGAGTGGAACCTCGCCGGGATGACCGCGAGGACCGACGATTCAGTCAGCGTAAATGGTAGACGCTCGACCGAATTGGGGTGCACGACGAATCATACCACACGGTATTGCGCTGATATGGGGACCGGGTGTCTTCAGGACGCGTCCAACATTGCGTATCCTGTGAGAGCAGACCTGTCATGAATGTCCCGGTAACGCCTCGCTCCGTTGGTTTGATGCTCGCAGCCACTGTGTTCGCCGGCTGGTTCGAGTCTTCGACAACTCCCGACGTTGTCAGCCCGCGCGCCGAGCCCGCGCAGCAGTCGTCACGTTCGCAGGGCCGCCGCGGTCGTGCGCCCGAAACCAGGCTGCAGGCCGTGCCGGACACGACACGCTTGCGCGACTGGATGAATGCACCTCCGCTGCCTTCGCGCGGCCGTAACCCGTTCGTGTATGGCTCCCGCATGTCCGCGCGCTCTGCTTCGCTGGCCGCCGAGGCGCCTGTCGTCGCGCCGCCGCCCATGCCGATCGAGCCGCCGATGCCGGTGTTCAGGTTGTCTGGAATTGCGTCGAATGCGGAGGGCGGTGGCGTGGTGTTGACCGCCATCATCATCGACAACGGTGCCATGGTGTTCGCCAAGGCCGGCGACAGGCTGTCGAATGGTTATTCGGTGGTGGAAGTCGGCGAGATGTCGGTGACGCTCGTGGATGCCACCGGCGTTACGCAGACTTTACGGCTTCCGTAGAAGCAAGTATCAAGAAGCAAGTAGCAAGAAGAGCTCTTTGCCGATTCAATCGGTCGACGCAACGATGGCTGCTAGTTTAGCCGCAGGCGTTTGAAAACCAAGCGTCAGTCGCGGACGAGTATTCAGGCGCAGCGCGATCGCATCAAGCTGCGCCTGGGTGTAGACAGAGAGATCCGTTCCCTTCGGTAAGTACTGTCGCAAAAGACCGTTCGTATTTTCGTTCGAGCCACGTTGCCACGGGCTTTGCGGATCGCAGAAGTACACCTGCACCTCGGTCGCGATCGTGAAGGCGCGATGTCCCGCCAGTTCGGTCCCTCGATCCCACGTCAAGGACTTCATGAGCCCCTGCGGGAGGCGCTGAATTCGTCTGGCCAGCGCGGCGACGACAGTCCGCGTGTCTTTGCTCGGTACCCGCACCAGCATGAGGTAGCGCGACTGACGTTCGACGAGTGTGGCGACCTGCGACGCTTGGCCGCGGCCCACGAGCAGGTCGCCCTCCCAATGCCCGGGTACGGCTCGATCGCCGACCTCCGCCGGCCGGTCGCGGATGGAAACCGCATCGATAATCTGCCCAGGATGGTGGCCCACACGGCTCGCCGCGCGTGCGTGACGGTACTGCCGATGCCGACGGAGGTGCTGGAGGAGCTCCCGCTTCAGCACGCCGCGACTCTGCACAAACAGACTCCGATAGATCGTTTCGTGCGACACCTGCATGTCAGCATCGCTCGGAAAAGCCTGTCGAAGCCAGCCGGCGATCTGCTGGGGAGACCACTGCTCGGCGAGGCGGGCCGCGACCGCGTGTCGCAGGGACGGATGCGTGGCCAGCCGGCACGCCTTCGGGCGTCGCGCGCGGGCCCAGGCACCACGGTCGGCCCGTTCGGCACGATAGCGAGCGGGGCCGCCATTACGGCGTATCTCCCGACTGATGGTGGAGGCGGCCCGCCCGAGTTGCCGGGCGAGACTGCGGACCGAAGCCGTCCGTGCGAGCCCGCGAGAAATTTCTTCGCGCTCCGCTGGAGTCAGGGCTAAGGGCGACCGGTGCCGTGGCACCGGCGCCACCCCGCCCCTCCCCTTGATAATGCGGAAGACACGCGACGGATCTCGCTCGAGAGCCGTCGCGATGTCCGTGAGAGATTCACCTTCGCTCCAGCGTCGCCATAACTCGTTGCGCTGGCTCCACGATAACCACGGTCGACGTATACGCATAACACCTCCGATCTTGCATGGTGTTGCGTCGACCCACTGAATTCACCTCTTGCCTCTTCTTGCATCTTGCTACTTGCATCTTGCTACTTCTGTCACACCCGAACAATCCACGCATTCTTCACGGCCTTCAAGCCGCGAATCTCTTTCATCACATCGTCGCCAATCTTCCGGCCCGCCGGCTCGTCGACGTTGACGGCCGCCACGGCGCCGCCGGCACTGCGGCCGAGCGCGAAGTTCGCGATGTTGATGTTGTGCTTGCCGAGGATCGTGCCGATGCCGCCGATCACGCCCGGTTCGTCGTTGTTCATGAACAGGATCGACGTACCCGGCAGGGGAGCCTCGAGCGGAACGCCGTTGAGCAGCACCAGGCGCGGGCCGTGGCCCGGCACCACGGTGCCCTCGACGTGAAGCTCGCCTTCGCTCGTGTGCAGCTTGACCGACAGCAGGCTGCGGAAGCTGCGCGGACGCGTGCTCGCTGACTCCGTCAGCTCGATACCGCGGGCCTTGGCCACCGAACGCGCGTTCACTTCGGTCACCGGTTCCGACAAGATCGCCTGGAACAGGCCGACGAGCGCGGCGTTGATGATCAGCGGGTGCGTGCCTTCGGCCAGTTCCCCGTAGTAGCGGACGCTCAGCTCGTTGGTGCGCGATTCGCCCATCTGCCCAAGCAGCGAGCCGAGCTGCTTCGCGAGCTCGACATACGGCTGGATGCGCTGAAACTCCTCGGGCGCGACGGACGGGAAATTGACGGCATTACGGATCACGCCGGTCTTCAGGAAATCGCGCAGGGCAGTGGCGGTTTCGACACCGACCAGTTCCTGGCCTTCTTTGGTAGACGCGGCAATGTGCGGGCTGGCGACGACCTGCGGTAGTTGCTGCAGCGTGTGGTCGGTCGTCGGCTCCGCCGTGTACACATCCAGCGCGGCGCCGCCGATCTGGCCGCTCTTGATCGCCTCAACGAGCGCCGGCTCGTCGATCAGCTCACCGCGGGCGGTGTTGATGATCTTCAGGCCCTTCTTGCACTTGGCGAGACGCTCGGCGTTGAACGTGTGTTTCGTTTGCGGCGTCGCCGGCATGTGGAGCGACAGGTAGTCGGCGCGGGCGCAGAGGTCATCGAGCGAGACCAGCTCAATGCCGAGTCCGGCTGCGACGGTGGAGGAAATGAACGGATCGTGCGCGATCACGGTCATCTCGAACGACTGGGCGCGGCGCGCCACTTCCTGGCCGATTCGGCCCAGGCCGGCGAGACCAAGGACTTTGCCCCGGACTTCTTCGCCCAGGAAACTCTTCTTGTCCCACTTGCCTTGCTTCATCGACGCATCGGCGGCGGGCAGCTTGCGGGCCAGTGACAGCAGTTGCGCCATCGCCAGTTCCGCCACGCTGATGCTGTTGGCCCCAGGCGCGTTCATCACGACGATGCCGCGGCCGGTGGCGGCTTCGACATTGACGTTGTCCACGCCCGTTCCGGCGCGGGCAATCGCCTTCAGTTTCTTGCCGGCGGCAATGATGTCTGCCGTGACCTTGGTCGCGCTGCGAACCACAATCGCGTCCGCCTCGGCCACGTCCTTCGACAATTCTTCGGGTGAACGACCTGTTCTCGAGTCGATGTGCCAGCCTTCAGCCTTTAGGAGTTCTAACGCGGTCTTCGGCAAATCGTCAGCAACGACAATACGCATCTAGGAAACCTTAGCGTTCGACGGACGTTCGCGAAACGTTCGAAGGACGTTCGACGGGGCGTGCGACAAACGTGGGAAGAAGTTGGATTACGACATCGTACGTCGAACCGTACGTCGAACGAGCGTGGACGCCCGTCGAACGCATATAATACTTTGCTTGTCGTCCTTGTAACGCACCATGGATGGTGCAATCCGCTGATTTGTTCGGAAAGAAGTGCGTTACACGGCGTTCACGGGTGCTTTTCCACAAGGTTTTCCACAGTTTCTGTGGATCGCTTCGACGGAAGCGTGCGCGACACGAGAAGAAAAAGGGAATCTGACCTAACGGAGCAAATGATGAATCGGAAAGTCACGGTCGTCGGTGGTGCGGGAAACGTCGGAGCAACGGTGGCGCGATCAATCGCGCAGCGTGAGCTGGCTGACGTTGTTGTCGTTGACATTGCAGATACGAAAGCGGCCGGCGTCGCGCTCGATATTTACGAGTCGTGCCCGATCGAAGGCTCCGCATCGCGCGTGATCGGCGTGGGCACGAAGGACTTCTCGGAGAGCGCGAACTCCGACGTCGTCGTCATCACCTCGGGCATGCCGCGCAAGCCGGGCATGAGCCGCGACGACCTGCTGAACGTGAATTACAAGATCATGCAGGACGTCACCGCCGAGATCGTCAAGCACTCGCCGAACTGCATCATCGTCCCCGTGGCCAATCCGCTCGACGCGATGTCGCAGGCGGTGTTCAAGCTGTCGAAGTTCCCGCGCGAGCGCGTGATCGGCATGGCCGGCGTGCTGGACTCGGCGCGCATGAGCACCTTTATCGCGATGGAACTGAACGTGTCGGTCGAGAACGTCTCGTCGTTCGTCCTCGGCGGCCACGGTGACACCATGGTGCCGCTGCCGCGCTACACCACGGTCGCGGGCATTCCCATCACCGAGATCCTGCCGGAAGACCGCATCAAGGCGATCTGTGAACGCACCGCCAACGGCGGCGCCGAGATCACCAAGCTGGTCGGCACGAGCGCCTGGTATGCGCCCGGGGCGTCAGCCGCGCTGATGGTGGAAGCGATCCTGAAGGATCAGAAGAAGATCATGCCGTGCTCGGTCTACCTGCAGGGCGAATACGGCATCAACAACCTGTTCGTGGGCGTGCCCGTCAAGCTGGGCGCGAAGGGCGTGGAGCAGATCGTGCAGATCAAGCTCACGGCCGACGAGCAGGCCGCGTTCAACAAGTCAGCCGGCGCCGTGAAGGAACTGGTTGATGTAATCGGGGTGTAATGAGGATGTAGGGGAGGACTTCAGTCCTCCCGCTTCTGTAGGGGCGGGCCTTCAGGCCCGCCCTTTTGTTTTCTAGGAAACGATCGCCTTGAGGTAATCGCGATTCATCCGCGCAATGTTGGAGATCGAGATTTCCTTGGGGCACACCGCCTCGCACTCGCCCTCGTTCGAGCACATCCCGAAGCCTTCCGCATCCATCTGTTCGACCATCCTCACCACACGGCGGCCGCGTTCGGCTTCGCCCTGCGGGAGCAGGCCCAGGTGCGTGATCTTCGCTGACGTGAACAAGTGCGCTGCCGCGTTCTTGCAGGCCGCCACGCAGGCGCCACAGCCGATGCACTGTGCCGAATCCATCGCCTGGTCGGCAATGTCCTTCGGAATCGGCAGGCTGTTGGCATCCGGCGCGCCGCCGGCGTTCATCGACACGTAGCCGCCGGCCGCGATGATGCGGTCAAAGGCCGAGCGATCGACGATCAGGTCCTTGAGGACGGGGAAGCCCTTGGCGCGGAACGGCTCAATGGTGATCGTCTCGCCGTTGCGGAATCGGCGCATGTGCACCTGGCAGGTGGTGGCGCCCTTATCAGGACCGTGCGGAATGCCGTCGATGACGAGACCGCAACTGCCGCAGATGCCTTCGCGACAATCCGAATCGAACGCGATCGGATCTTCGCCGCGTTTGATCAGCTGTTCGTTGACGACGTCGAGCATTTCGAGGAACGACATGTCGGGATGCACGTTCTCGGCGGTGTAGTCGACCATCTTGCCGGTTGAATTGGGTCCCGACTGCCGCCACACCTTGAGGTTCACTCGCATACCAGCCCCACCTGCCTTACCAGCCCCACCCGCCATCACTTGTAGCTCCTCTGAGTGGGGTGGACTTCTTCGAACATCAGTGATTCCTTGTGAAGGGCAGGCCGTGCGCCGACACCCTTGAATTCCCAGGCCGCCACGTAGGTGTAGTCAGCGTCGTTACGCTGCGCCTCGCCGTCCGGCGTCTGGTATTCCTCGCGGAAATGGCCGCCGCAGGATTCGCGCCGCTCGAGCGCGTCGAGGGCGAGCACCTCAGCAAACTCCATGTAGTCAGCCACGCGGCCGGCGTAGTCGAGACCGGGGTTGAGGTTATTGGCCTCGCCCGACACGTTCACGTTCTGCCAGAACTCGTCGCGCAGCGCGCGGATCTCGGTGACGGCCTGCTGCAGGCCCGCCTCGTTGCGCGCCATGCCCACCTTGTCCCAGCAGATCGCGCCGATCGCGCGATGGAACTCGCGGACGGTGCGCTTGCCCTTGACCTTGAGCACGCGATCGATACGCTCCTGCGACTCGGCCTTCGCCGCGCCGAACGCGTCGTGGCTGGTCGTCACCGGCGAGAACGTGGTGCCGCCGAGATAGTTCGCCACCGTGTACGGCGCCACGAAGTAGCCGTCGGCCAACCCCTGCATCAGCGCGCTCGCGCCGAGACGGTTGGCGCCGTGGTCCGAGAAGTTCGCTTCGCCGAGCACGAACAGACCGGGGATCGTCGACTGCAGGTTGTAGTCCACCCACAAGCCGCCCATCGTGTAGTGCACGGCGGGGTAGATGCGCATCGGCACTTCATACGGATTCTCATCCGTGATGCGGCGATACATGTCGAACAGGTTGCCGTAGCGCGCGGCAATGGTCGGCATGCCGTTGCGCTTGATCGCTTCCGCGAAATCCAGGTAGACCGACAGGCCTGAATCGCCGGCGCCGCAGCCCTCGTCGCACACCGCCTTGGCGGCGCGCGATGCGACGTCTCGGGGCACGAGGTTGCCGAAGCTCGGGTACCGGCGTTCGAGGTAGTAGTCGCGCTCGGCTTCCGGGATCTGCGACGGGTGACGCTTGTCGCCCTGCTGTTTGGGCACCCACACGCGGCCGTCGTTGCGCAGGCTCTCCGACATCAGCGTCAGCTTCGACTGGTGATCGCCGCTGACCGGAATACAGGTCGGATGAATCTGCGTGAAGCACGGATTCGCGAAGTAGGCGCCGCGCTTGTGGGCGCGCCACGCCGCGGTGACGTTCGAGTTGACCGCGTTGGTCGACAGGTAGAACACCGTGCCGTAGCCACCAGTGCAGAGCAGGACGGCGTCGGCCTGGTGCGATTCCAGTTCGCCCGTGACCAGGTTGCGAACGACAATGCCGCGCGCCTTGCCATCAACCACGACGAGATCGAGCATTTCGCGCCGCGGGAAGAGCGTCACCGTCCTGGCATCCACCTGCCGCATCAGCGACTGGTAGGCGCCAAGCAGCAGCTGCTGGCCTGTCTGTCCGCGCGCGTAGAAGGTGCGGGATACCTGCGCGCCGCCGAACGAGCGGTTGTCGAGCAGGCCGCCGTATTCACGCGCGAACGGCACGCCCTGCGCCACGCACTGGTCGATGATGTTCACCGACATCTGCGCGAGGCGATAGACGTTCGCTTCACGGGCGCGATAGTCGCCGCCCTTGATCGTGTCGTAGAAGAGGCGATACACGCTGTCGCCGTCGTTCCGGTAGTTCTTCGCGGCGTTGATGCCGCCCTGGGCCGCAATACTGTGCGCGCGGCGCGGGCTGTCGTGGATAAAGAACGCCTTGACGTTGTAGCCCAACTCGCCGAGCGACGAGGCCGCCGACGCGCCGGCGAGGCCCGTGCCGACGACGATCACCTCGAACTTGCGGCGGTTGGCCGGGTTGACCAGCTTGTTTTCAAATTTGCGGCGATCCCACTTGTCGGCGATCGGCCCGCTGGGAATGCGCGCGTCGAGAATCATGAGCGCGCTCCCACGATGAAGGTGTAAATCGGCAAGATAGCGAATCCAAGACCAATGAGGATGGCCAGGCCGCGCCCGATGACCAGCAGGCGAGGCGTCCAGGTGGGGCTATTGACCCCGAACGATTGCAGGGCGCTCGTGACGCCGTGCCACAGGTGGAACACGATGACGCCCATCGCGACCAGGTAGAAGGCGACGTAGCCGGGGTTGCTGAACACCGCCAGCTGCAGGCGATACAGGTCGCGAAGGCCTTCCGGCGTTTCGTAATAGGCGCCGTACTTGAACGTTGCCAGGTGGGTGACCACGAACAGCAGCGTGATCGTGCCGGTGACGATCATCGTCGAGGACGACAGGCTCTTGCGGCTGCGAGCGTTCTTGGTCTTGGCCCACGTTCGCTTCGCGTAGCGCTGCGGCCGGGCGGCGTAGCTGCCGGCGACCAGGCCGACGGTCTTGATGATGTGGAGCACGAATATCGCCACCAACCCCAGTTCCGCCGCGTAGATCAGCGGGTTACTGATGAGGGCGTGCGAGTACTCGTTGAACGCGTCCGGGCCGGCGATGAACAGCAGGTTGCCTGCAAGATGAGAAATCAGGAACAGCAGGAGCAGAATGCCGGTCGACGCGATGAGGAACTTCGAACCAATCGATGAGGAAAACGCTTTCTGAGGATGCATGAGGGCGTGTCAACTCTTGATGTTAGCACCGTCTGGTTTCGGCGTACTATTTCGCCGACCCTTGGAAGACGATTCACGCCAGCAGGCGACCGCGTTCTGGCAGAGCGGGGCCAACCAGACCGCCACGCCCTCAGGGTTTCCTCCTGATCTCCTGCGTCAGTCGGCCAGGCGCCTCCAGGTCCTCGCGCTGCTGTATGCGGTGGTCTTCTTCATGGCCGGCATGCTGCCGGCCTTGATGCGCCCAGGCGACCGCGAGATCTTTCTTGGCAATGTCCTTCAATGGGGTCCCGGCGTGGTCGGTATTTCCGTCGCCATCGGCCTGGCGGCCCTGATCCAGTTCAGCACCGTCGCGCCCCTGACCGCCATGAACCTCGGATTGGTCTTCGAGGTGGCCAGCAGCTACGCCATCGCTGCCGCGGAATTTGCCGATCCGATGCAGATCGAGCTGCGGCACGAGTTCCTGGGCCTGTCCTGGGTCTCCGTCTGGGTCGTGCTGTTCACGATCGTGGTGCCGACCTCGCCGCGCAAGGCACTGATCACGGCCCTGGCCTCGGTCAGTTCGCTCCCGGTGATCATCGGCCTCGTGCTCGCGTCAGGCGCCACACAAACACGCCTCGACCAGAACCAGTTCTTTTTCGGCCTCGTCTTCCCGTATCTCCTCGTCGTCGCCATGGCCTATGTTGGCGCGCGCATCGTTTATCGTCTCGGCACGGAAGTGACGCGTGCCCGCGAGCTGGGCGCCTACAAGCTCGAGACCAAGCTTGGCGAAGGCTCGATGGGGGAGGTGTGGCGTGCCACGCACCGCATGCTGGCCCGGCCCACCGCCATCAAGATGATCCGGCCGGCGCTGGCCGGCGGGCCCGGCACCGCATCGCAGGAAGCGCGCGACATGTTTGAACGCGAAGCGAAGGCGATCTCGACCCTTCGCTCGCCGCACACGGTGCACCTGTTCGACTACGGCGTGTCTGACTTCGGCGCGTTCTATTACGCGATGGAGTTGCTCGATGGTCACGACGCCGACTGGATCGTGAAACGTCACGGGCCACTGCCACCCGAACGCGCGATCCACGTGCTGCGCCAGCTGTGTCACTCGCTGTCCGAGGCGCAGGCTGCGGGCCTGGTGCATCGCGACATCAAGCCGGCCAACGTCTTCCTCTGCCGCTACGGCGAGGAGTTCGACTTCGTGAAGGTCCTCGACTTCGGCGTCGTCCACGCGATTCGCGGGGTCGCCGATACGGGGCTGCTCGACGTTGACGGAGGACAGATCCGTGGCACACCGGCCGTGATGTCGCCGGAACAGGCGCGTGGCCAGGAGATCGACGGGCGCGCCGATATCTATTCGATCGGCTGCCTTGCGTACTTCCTGGTCACCGGCCAGCACGTGTTCACCGGCGACGACACGATCAGCGTGCTCGTGCAGCACGCCACCGCGGTGCCGGTCAGGCCGGGCGAGCGGTCGGCCCACGAAATCCCGCGCGAGCTCGACGATCTGATCATGGCGTGCCTCGAGAAGGAGCCGGCAAATCGCCCGCAGAATGCGCGCGAGCTGGTTCGCCGCCTGAACGCCATCCCCGGCGCGAACGACTGGACGCAGGAACGGGCGGCCGTCTGGTGGTCAGGCAAGTCGTAGCCGCCTGTAATAAACTAGGTCTCTTCATGAAGATTCACGAATACCAGGCTAAAGCTGTGCTCGCGAAGTACGGCGTTCCGGTCCCCCGCGGTGAAGTGGCATTCACCCCCGAAGAAGTTCACGACATCTCCAAGCGGCTCGGCGGCCCCATTTCGGTCGTCAAGGCGCAGATTCACGCGGGCGGCCGCGGCAAGGCCGGCGGCGTCAAGCTCGCCAAGTCCTCCGAGGAAGCCGAAACCATTGCGCGCGAGCTGCTCGGCAAGACGCTCGTCACGTATCAGACCGGGCCCGACGGCCAGAAGGTGTCGCGCCTCCTCGTTGAGGAAGGCCTTGCCATCGACCGCGAGCTGTATCTCGGGCTCGTCCTCGACCGCTCATCCAAGCGCATCGTCCTCATGGTCAGCAACGAGGGCGGCGTGGAGATCGAGAAGGTCGCCGAAGAGCATCCCGAAAAGCTCTTCAAGATCTTCATCAACCCGGCGACGGGCCTGCAGGCCTTTGAAGCGCAGAAGCTCGCCTTTGCGCTCGGCCTGTCCGGCGACTCCCTGAAGAAGGGCGTCAAGATGATGCTGTCGCTCTACAACGCCTTCATCGCGACCGACGCGTCGATTCTCGAGATCAACCCGCTGATCGTCACGAAGTCCGGCGACCTGCTGGCGCTCGACGCGAAGATGAACTTCGACGACAACGCGCTGTATCGCCACTCGGACATCCGCGAGCTGCGCGACACGAGCGAAGAAGATCCGCTCGAGGTCGAAGCGTCCAAGTACTCGCTCAACTACATCCGTCTCGACGGCACGATCGGCTGCATGGTCAACGGCGCCGGTCTCGCCATGGCGACGATGGATATCATCAAGCTGTCGGGTGGTGAGCCCGCGAACTTCCTGGATGTGGGCGGCGGCGCCAACGCCGAGCAGATCAAGAACGCGTTCCGCATTCTCATGGCCGACAAGAACGTGAAGGCCGTGTTGATCAACATCTTTGGCGGCATCCTGCGCTGCGACGTGCTCGCCGCGGGCGTGATCGCCGCGGTGAAGGAGCTGGGCGTTCCGGTTCCGATCGTCATCCGCATGAAGGGCACCAACGTCGAGGAAGGGAAGAAGATGCTCGCTGAAAGCGGGCTGAACTTTGCCACCGCCGACACGATGGGCGAGGCCGCCGACAAGGTCGTAGCTCTGGCCGGCCCCACCGCGCCAAGTACGCGCGGCGGGGACCCCGCGAAAGGTGGCAAGTAATGGCAGTCCTACTCGACAAGCACACGCGCCTCATCGTCCAGGGCATCACCGGGCGTGAGGGGACGTTCCACGCCAAGGCCGCGCAGGCGTATCACACCAACGTTGTCGGTGGCGTCACCCCCGGCAAGGGCGGCACGACCCATGAGGGGTGGCCGGTGTTCAACACCGTCGCCGACGCGGTGAAGCAAACTGGCGCCAACGCGTCGGTGATCTTCGTCCCGCCCCCGTTCGCGGCCGACGCGATCATGGAAGCGGCGGACGCAGGCATCGGCCTCGTCGTGTGCATCACCGAGGGCATCCCGGTGGTCGACATGATGAAGGCGATGACCTTCCTCAAGGATCAGCCGAACACGCGCCTGATTGGACCGAACTGCCCGGGCATCATCTCACCGGGTAAGGGCAAGGCCGGCATCATCCCTGCGAACATCTGCAAGGAAGGTCGCATCGGCATCGTGTCAAAGAGCGGCACGCTGACCTACGAAGCGATCGACCAGCTGACGCGCCAGGGTCTCGGCCAGAGCACGTGCATCGGCATCGGCGGCGACCCGCTGATCGGCACCACGCACATCGACGCGCTGGATCTGTTCCAGAAGGACCCGGAGACCGACGCGGTAATCATGATTGGTGAGATCGGCGGTTCAGCCGAGGAAGAAGCCGCGGCGTGGATCAAGCAGCACTTCAAGAAGCCGATCGTGGCCTTCATCGCCGGCCAGACGGCGCCTCCGGGACGCCGCATGGGCCACGCCGGCGCGATCATCGCGGGCGGCAAGGGCACGGCGGGCGAAAAAATGGCGGCTCTGACGGCCGCCGGTGTCAGCGTTGTGAAGAGCCCAGCTGACATGGGCGCGGCACTCGTCGCGGCGATGAAGAAGTAGCCAACGAAGTAGCAAGTAGCAAGATGCAAGTAGCAAGAAGAGCACACGGGCTGAGCCTGGCCCGTTTTCGTGGACACCTTTTGTGGCGCAGAATGCGCCAAGGAGT
>CAZVLS010000017.1:0-99504 GCA_964628295.1 uncultured Acidobacterium sp. | reverse complement strand
TTCAAATCCGGGCGGCGCCTCCAATTCTTAGTTCCACCATTTCAAGCACTTACGGGCCGATCGTGATCCGGTCCGTTCTCCGATTTGGGACCATTTGGGTCCACATCGAGTTGCTTAAACAATCGCTCTTCCAGCGCTTCCACCGCGTTTCGATGCGACGCATCGACGACATGGGTGTAGATGTTGAGCGTCGTCGAAATACTCGCGTGACCCAACTGCTCCTGCGCAATCTTCACGGGCACTCCCAGATCGTTGAGGAGCGACGAATGAATGTGGCGGAACTGATGCCACGTCACCCGTCCCAGGCCCGCCGCTTCGGCCGCCGGCTGCAACACCTTCGTCAGCAGCTTCGACTCGCGCAAGGGATCACCATTCCGATTCCCAAACACAAGATCGTCCGGCGCGTGGCGGCTGACGCGCTGTCGATGCGCCGTGAGCGCCGCACTCGTCTGCGGTCCGAGGGGAATGGTCCGCACCGCCTTTTGCGTCTTCGGCGGCTGGAACTGTCCCTCGAATACTGACTCGCGCACCGCGAGGGTGCCGATGTCCAGATCGACCGCGCGCCATTTGACGGCCAACAACTCCCCGATGCGCAACCCTGTCGCGGCGATGAGACTGACCATCGTGCGATGAGGCTCCTCGAGTTGCTGGAGCAATCGCGCCAGGCTGTCCCCGGCGATCATGGCGGGCTTCTTCTTCAATCCCTTTTGCGGGAACTTCACGCCCCGCGCGGGATTTGAACTCAGAAACCCGTATTCGACCGCCGTTTCGAGAATGCTGGAGAGCAGCACCCACGAGTTGCGAACCGTCTGCCAGCCGCTTTGCTGCCGAAACTTCTCGGCAACCCACTGCTGAATGGCGAGCCGCTCGATGTCTCGCAGCCGCCACTCACGCCACTTTGGCAAGAGATGCGTGTTGAGCACGTTCTTGTAGCCATGTTGCGTCGAGCGCTTGAAGGTTGGCAGCACCAGGGTTTTCCATTGCGTATCGACGAACGTGCCGAACGCAATGAAGGCTTCTGGTTTACCCACCCCTTGATTGATCGGTCGGAGATACTCATCCAGCCGCAACTGCGCATCGCCCTTCTTCGGCAGGTCGGCCACCGTGCCGAGTACCACCGATCGCCGCAACGGCTTCACGGTGCCATCGTCCAGCAACACATTCTCTCGCCAGCGCGCGACCCACAGCTTGCGTCGCTTACCGCGCTTGAACAAACATCCTGATTGAAATCGTCGACGAGCCACGCCGACCTCCTTCCTTGGAAGTGGCTCGCCCTGCTTTCTGGTAGATCACACGCTACCGTCGCAGGGCGCACTCGTCAACGCCTGCGGCGATGTGCTCGTGCTGCCTCGCGCTTGGCGTCGACATAACCACGAAGGTCGCGGGCATCGAAGCGCAGATATTTGCCGAGCTTAAGTACGGGCAGATGATCGTCCGCGCCGGGTCGGACATGTTCGTAGATCCACGAAATCGTTACGTTAAGGAAGCGGGCGGCTTCCTGCACTGTTAGGAGTGCCGCTTCGTTGTCTCGGCTTTGTCCGTTCGTCGACGTTTCGTTGGCCGCGTTAAACTCCATGCGTCACCTCCGGGCCGCGCTCATCCGTGCTGACTCACCGGGCAATCCCGCATGGCACTCGCGCGGCACCGTCTCCCCAAGTGTGAACGGTTGAGATAGAAATTGAGTTGGCGCTGATGCTGGGCCAGCGCCTTTGCGAACTGCCGGAAGTGAGTGATGTCGGCTAGCGTCGACACCCCCTGGCGGCGTAGCGTAGGCGTGAACAGGTCCGCCTACCGGTAGAACGCTCGATCCTGAAGATTTCTTACCGCGCCAATGCATGGCGCGTAGCGGGCAGCGCCATTGATCGGTGCGTTAGAATTGATGGATGCGTCAACCAGCCGTAATCGCGTTGCTTGCGATGCTGGCCCTTGTCCCGTCCCTCGCGTTCGGCCACCCGGGCCACGGCGAAATCGTGCTCTATTCCGGACGCGTGCTGACGATCGAAGCCGCGAGAGTGGAACTCGAGATATTCGACCGGGCAGCGCTGGCGACTAGACGCGTCTGGGTTGTAGTCGACGAAAAGACAGTGGTAAGGGCGGGGAAGGCGAAGCTGCCCGTCAGCGAATTGCGGACGGGACAGCAGATCGATTTCGCCGGCGAGACCGATGAAGGTCCCGACGGCAAATCGTTGGTGCGCGCGGTGACGTTCCGCGTCAAGACGAAATAGCTACCCAGGCTTCTTGGTGCTCGGAATCGCCGGCACCAGTCGTACCTCCAGAACAACCAGGTCGAGGATGCTGTCGCCCAGTGCCTCGACCACGACACTCCCGCCCACCTTCACATCGGCTCTCTTCGCCGCCTTACCATCACGCGTCACTTTGGTGTTCTGATCGATATCCATTTCGATCAGTGCATTGTCTTTCGTCTGTTTAACCGTGATCTCATCCGCGGTCAGCTTCGTGACGGTTCCGATAATGCGATAACGATCGTGCGCTGCGAGCGACGAGGCTGACAGGGCCAGGACCGAGCAGGCGACGGAAGCAACCAGAAGTCTCTTCATGACTATTCCTTTGTGGCCGGCGCTGGAACCAACCGCACTTCCACAGCAAGCAAGTCGTTAATCGTGTCGCCGAGTGCGTCAACCACCACGTGACCACCGGTCTTGATATCGCCCCGAACGACCTTCTTCTTGTCGCGCGTAACCAATGTGTTGGCGTCGGTCTTCATGGTTATGACCTTGCCGTCCTTGGTCTGTTTCACCGCGAGCGTGTTCGCCGTGATCTTTGCGACGGTGCCAATAATGCGGAACTCATCGTGCGCAGACAGTATGACTGTCGCGAGGAGCACCGCTGCTATTCCGACCGCAAGTTGCTTCTTTATCATGATCGTCTCCCTGCTGCTTACGGTGTCCCTGATGCGGCCGCAGGCAGGGACTCGGGCGCCTGCAACGCGTGCGGATGGCGTGAGCGATCGGATCGGATCTCGATCGCACCTGAATAGAAGCCCGCCGTCGTCAAGCGGACTTTGATCGCTTCGCCGCCAGGGTTTTCCCAGTACCAGCCGTGAATGCCGGTGAATGGAGCGGCGTAACTGCCCGTCCCTTGCTTGCGGTCCTGCTTGTCGAAGCTCTCTTCCGCGGGGCCCTCACCGGCGCCCTTCGCGCGTTCGGCATGCATGTCGTGGCGAAGGCCGCCTGTCGCCGTCCAGGCGAACAGCATCGAGGCGCCTTGTTCCATTGAGTACTTGTATTCGACGTACTCGTATGGCGCCAGCTCGATCTCGAACACATCGAATTTGAATCCACTGGGATATTCGCCAATCGGGCCCTTCATGGTCGGCACGAGCGCGGCACCTTCAGTCTTTGGCATCTCTACGACCGCGACCGGCGGGTTGGCCAAGGCTGTCAGGCCGAGCCGCGCGCCGGTGCCCAGCGGATCCATGCCGTATTCGGCTGGAAGAACGAGAGTGATCAGGATGACTCCCGCAACGACCAGCGCCATTGCCGTCGTCTTGGCGAGCGTCGCTATCGAGGGAACCGGAGCGGTGGGAACGGTTGGCGTGGTCATGCAGCACTCGCGAAGTAGCCCGCCAGCTGATAACCGGCCAGGACAAATCCCGCCGTCATCAGGGCAGCGTTGGTGACATAAGCGTGGCCCAGGTACCCCGGCCTAGTGCGCCAATACAGCAGAGCCAAGAGCACCGCGGCTAGAGCAGTGAACTGCCCGAGCTCGACGCCCACGTTGAAGCTCACGATGTTGGTCACGAGCCCGTTTTGCGACAGGTTGAAGTCCTGCAGCTTGGTTGCGAGGCCGAAGCCGTGCACGAGCCCGAACCCGAGGACTGCCATCCGAGTGTTCGGCTCGAATCCGAGCGCTTTGAAGCCGCCCATGTTCTCGAAGCCTTTGTAAACGATCGAGAGTCCGATGATGGCGTCGACGATGAACGCGTTCGCGTGGATGCCGCCGATGGCGCCGGCTAGGAGCGTGACGCTGTGACCGATGGTAAACAGGCTGACGTAAAGCAGGATGTCCTTGAGGCGGTACAGAAAGAACACGACTCCAACCAGGAACAGGAGGTGATCGTAGCCAGTCACCATATGCTTCGCGCCGAGGTACATCAGGGGAATGATCGCTGGCCCATTCAACGACAGCAAGAACAGCGCGTCCTTGCCGGAAACGCCATGCGCGCTGGCGTCAGGAGCGATAGCGATCGAGACCGCCAGGCCAATCGCGACGGCACCGAGCAGGTGTCGTCGCGATATGAGCCGATCCCGAACGAGACGCGTGTTCATCATTGCGGCCGCGGCGTCAACTTAGTGACGGCGGTGGAACGGATGCCGTTCGGGCCTTTGGTGAAGTCCTCGACCTTGCCATCCGCAAGACGCTGCCGAAGGCCCCAGACAAGTTCGGTCTTGTCGCGCGGGTTGCGCGCCACAAATGAGAATTCCGCAAACTCGCCAGGCGGGATGTTCATCGTCCAGACGATCCCGGTGACGCGATTCGACGCATCGCGTTTCAACTCATATTTCCAACCGTTCGGCACGGACACGACTTCGAATACGACACCTTCGGGAATGTCGACCTCTGCGCCGACCGTGGCGACCTTCGATTCGGTCGGCACGCGGACGGTGTATTTCTCCGTCGCACCTGCCATTGATTGGTTTGGCGAGATTGACACGTGCGCTGAAGCCACGTTCGCCATCAATGCGAACATGACGGCGAATCCCGCCACTGTCACTTTCAGTCTCATGCAGTTACCTCCGCCGGAAATCCCGGCCGTCGTTCTTGCTGGTTGGAATCACGTTCATCGCCCATAACGAAAGTACAGAGTCGGCACCACAAACATGTTGAGAAGGGTCGAACTGATCAGCCCGAAGAGGATCACGATCGCCATGGGCGTCTGAATCTCGCTGCCGGTTGTGCCACCGCCCAGTGCCAGCGGGATCAGCGCCAGTCCGGCGGCCATGGCCGTCATCAGAATCGGGATCAGCCGCTCGTGGGCGCCGCGCTCGATCGCCTCACGGAAGTCGGCGACGCCCTCGACCTGCATCAGGTGCTGGATATGCGACACCAGCATGATGCCGTTGCGCGTCGCAATGCCGAACAGCGTGATAAAGCCGATCATCGACGCCACGCTCAGGACTCCGCCCGATACCAAGACGCCAACCACGCCGCCGATTAACGCCAACGGCAAGTTGAGCATTACGAGCGCCGCGTCGCGTGCTCGGCCAAAGGCAAGGACCAGGACCATGAACAATCCGGCAATCACAACGACGCCGAGGATGAGGAGACGTTGTGAGGCGCTTTGCCGGCTCTCGAACTGGCCCCCGTATTCGACGTGATAGCCCTCCGGCATCGGCACTCTCGCTGAGACCGCCGAGCGAATATCGTCCACGACGCCGCCGAGATCGCGCCCGGCAACATTGCACGACACGACAATGCGGCGCTGGACGTTCTCGCGAAGGATCATGTTCGGGCCGACCTCACGGCGAACGTCGGCCAGCATTCGCAAAGGGATCCTGCCGCCGCCGGGCGTATCGATCGCCAAGTCGGCTATTCGCTCGAAGTCCACGGAGGCTGCGGCGTCCAGCTTCACCACCAGATCGAACGACGTCTGCCGGTCGAAGACGCGCCCAACTGTCGTGCCGGCAAAGCTGGTCTCGATCGCGTCGGCCACGTCCTGGACGCGCAAACCGTAGCGCGCTATCGCGGAGCGGTTAACGATGAAGCGGACAAATGGAATATCCATCTGCTGCTCGAGCGACAAGTCGGCGACACCATCGATCCCCTGCATGGCATTCCGCACCGCCTCCCCTAAGCGGCGGAGCGTCACGAGGTCGTCGCCTGCCACCTTCACGGCGATGTTGGCGCGCGTGCCAGACAGCATGTGATCTATGCGATGCGAGATCGGCTGTCCAAGCGTCACGTTCGTGCCGGGCAGGGCGCTGAATTGCCGACGCAATTCCGCCAGCAGCTCGGCGCGTGGCCGATCGCCGCCTTCGCGCAAGCCCACGTCGATTTCAGCGGCTTCGACCCCCTGGACATGTTCATCCAACTCGGCCCGGCCGGTACGCCGAGCCGTCGCCACTACTTCAGGTTGCGCCAGGAGAATCGCCTCGACGCGCTTACCAATCTCATCGGACTTCGCCAGTGATGTCCCGGGCAGCGTATTCACACTGATGGTTAGGTTGCCTTCGTAGAATTCGGGTAGAAACGCGCTACCGAATTGCGTGGCCGCCACCCCGGCGGCCACCAGTAGGGCGGCGGAGACCGCGATCACAATGCCCGGGTGATTCAGGGTGTGTGGCAGCATGCGCGCGAACGGCGCCTTGAGCGACCGCGACAACCAGCCTTCGTGCCCGCGTGTGATCGACGGCGCACCGGGAAGAAAGGCGAAGCACAGCGCCGGCGTGACCACAATCGCCACGGCAAGCGAGGCGACCAGGGCGGTGATGTATGCCCAGGCGAGCGGCGGCATCAAGCGTCCCTCAACCCCGGTCAATCCAAAGATCGGCAAGAACACCATCACGATGATGATGGTGGCGAACACGATCGAGGTGCGGATCTCGATGGTCGCGTCGCGCACGACGATCGCAGCAGGCTGACGATCGGACTCCGGCCGTGCCGCATTCTCACGTAACCGCCGGACCACGTTCTCCACGTCGATGATCGCATCGTCGACCAGCGCGCCAATGGCGATCGCCAGACCGCCAAGGGTCATCGTGTTGATCGTTGCGCCGAAGGCGCGCAGCACCAGGAATGCCGCCGCCAGCGACAGCGGCATCGCCGTCAGGGTGATCGCCGCAGCCCGGAAGTTTGCGAGAAACAGCACCACGATAACGATGACGAGCACACCGCCCTCGAGCAGCGCCTTGATCACGTTGTTGATGGCGACCTGGATGAAGTCGGCCTGGCGGAAGATACGCCGGTCGATCGTGATGCCCGCCGGCAGTTGCGCCTGCAGGGCATCGAGCTCGCGATCGAGGCGTTCGGTGACGACGATGGTGTTGGCGCCGGGTTGCTTCTGCACACCGACGATCACTGCGGGCTTGCCGCTGCGCGAGCCCTCGCCGCGCTTCAACGCGGCGCCCTCCCGGACGTCGGCGACGTCACGCACGAGCACCGGCCTGGTGCCGCGCAAACCGATCACGCTGTCGGCAATGTCGTCGGCGCTGCGAACACGACCCACGGCCTGCAGCACGTACTCCTGCGCGCCCTCGGTATAGATACCGGCGGAAGAATTCTCACTGGCCGCGCGGACCGCGTCGAGCAACTCGGTGAGCGAGACTTCGTTGGCCCGTAACGACTCTGGATGCGCGATCACCTGGAACTGTCGCTCGTCGCCGCCAATGGGCGTCACTTGCGACACCCCCGGGACGCCCAGCAGCCGCCGGCGCACCACGGTGTCGGCAACCGTCCGTAGCGTCATTGGGTCGACATCCTCGGACGTCAAGGCGAAGAAGAGAATTTCGCCCATGATCGACGAGATCGGCGCGAGCACCGGGCGTTCGACTTGTGGCGGCAGCGTCGCCGCCACAAGAGAGAGCTTTTCCGCGACCAACTGCCGCGCAATGTAAATGTCTGTGCCCCAGTCAAATTCGACCCACACAACGCCGATGCCAACGGCCGTCGCCGAGCGGACGCGTCGCACTCCCGAAGCGCCGTTGATCGTGCTTTCAATCGGGAACGTGACCAGCGCTTCCATTTCCTCCGGCGCCATGCCATGACCCTCGGCGAGGATAGTGACCGTTGGTGCCGTGAGATCCGGAAAGACGTCGATCGGCATCTGACGCGCTGTCCAGGCGCCGGCGGCGGCCAGCAGCAGCGACAGCCCCAACACGATCCAGTGATGCTCGATCGACCAACCGATTAATCGTTTCATCGATGCCTCAGTGGACGTGGCCTTCAGCGGGGAGACCGCTGGCGGCGGATGCGAGTTGCACGTCGTAGGCACCCTTGGTGACCACGCGTTCGCCGGCCTTGATGCCGGTCTTGATGCCCACTTGATCGCCGTCACGCGTGCCGATCTCGACGAAGCGACGCGAGAAGCTCTCGCCACCCGTCTGCACGAAGACGTACGCGCGTCCGCCTTCGGTGAGCACCGCGGCCTTTGGCACCACGAGCATCCGTTGCTTGCCGCCGGTATACACAATGGCTGTGCCGGTTTGTCCGATCAGTAACTGCCCACTGCGATTGTCGACATCGAATTGCACCGGCAGTGCGCGGGTTTTGGGATCAAGCACTCCGGCATCGTGCTGATGTTCCGCTTTGAGGCGAATCGGCTCCGGCCGGCCAGGGATCTCGAGCGCGATTTCAGAGCCGCTTGCTTGCAGTGGCGCGTCGGCCGCGGGCACGTGCACTTGCAATTCCACGCGATCGGTCCGCACGATCCGAAAGAGCGGGGCGCCCTCAGCGAACGAGGCGCCTTGAGCGGCCATGACTTCGGCGACGCGGCCGCTGATCGGGGCCCGCAAGGTGAAGGCGTTGCCACCGGTGGTGCCGCCGCCAGTGCGCAGCGTCTCGTCGCGTTGCGTCAACCGTGCGTGCGCAGCCGCCAGTCGTGCGTCGGCGACCTTCAGCGCGCGTTGAGCGTCCTCGACGCGTCGGGCCGGCACGGCTCGTTCGCTCAGCAATCGCTCCGCGCGAGCCAAATCGGTTTTTGCGGCGTCGACGGCGCTTTCGGCTTCGGCCACGGCTGCAACCAGCGACGCACGATCCGCCACACCCTCGCTGAGGCGGGGTTGGATGGACCCGATCTCCTGACCTGCGCTGACGCGATCACCGATGGTCAGTAGCATGCGCGACACAAAGCGGCCATCGGCCGGCGCGCCGACAATCGCATCACCTCCGGTCAGCGGTTCAATGACGGCGGGCACACGGATCGAGCGACGCAGCTCGGCCTCTTGAACGGGAATCGTGCCGAAGCCATTAGCCCACTGCGGCTCCTTCAGATAGGCAATTGCGGCCGGATCTTCGTGGGCGTTCTTCTCGGCGTCTGCGATCGCCGATGCTTCATCGGGAAATACCGTGATCGTGCCCAGCTCATGCCGATCCTGCAGGCCCGGAGCCTCAACGATCAGGGCCCACTTGTACTGACCGGCTGCGGGTGAGTTCCCCTCGACGCGGAAGGCGCCCGGACGGGATGGCGGATTGCCAGGAACGACGGTTCGTGAGCCGCCAGCTACCGAGATGAACTCAATCGACGGTTTGCCCTCGGTTAGCGGCGTGAAGTCGCCAAGCTTTGTGAGATGCACCGCGTAACGGGCTGGCTGGCCGGCGACCAGCGGCGGATACTCCATGAACAGTTCGGATTTGGCCGTCCAATTCGTGACGTCCAGAGTCGCCGGCTCCGCAGCAGCCGGTGCTTCGGCTTGGTTGCGGCGACACCCAGCGAGCGCAGCGCTGATCGCCACGATCACGGCAAGGGTTTTCAATAATTTCATGGCAGGTCCCATCCGCTGACGAACGCCAGCTCGATTTCTGCTTCCCGCACCGCCGAATCCAATTCGACCTGGCGCAAGCGTGCGGCGCCAGCCGTCCGGAATGCGTCAAGCAAATCCAGGATGCCGCGTTCACCGGCTTCGTAACTGACCAGGGCAATGCGCTCAATCGGACTCGCGATGGCCGCCGCCGCGGTGCGATAGCGATCCGCCAGGGCGCGGCGCTCGAGAACGGCCGACCGCCAAGCGGTGATCTCAGCGCGGATCATTCGACGAGCGAGTTCGGCTTCCGCCTTCGCTTGAGAAGCCCTGGCGAGGGCGACCGCTTTCTCGGGAGCTGCGCGATCGAACAGCGGCACCTTGAAGTGCACGCCGAACACGCCGCCAACATCGCCGCTACCCACATTGGAAGACTTGGTGCCGGCGACGACTTCGGGTTCCGGCCAGTTCATCCGACCAGCGGCGTGCTCCGCAAACTCTGCCGCCTCGAGGTCGCGCTGCCATGCCAGCAGATCGCCGCGAGTTTTCTCGGCGAGCGCCATCAGCTCTTCCTCGGTGGGAAGGGTGGCTGCTGTCGCAGCCGGCCGCACTGCCTCTAGCGGGCCACCTCCCAGCAATCCTGCCAGAGCGGCCTGGGCACGCGCCCGATCGATGGCCGCGGCAGCACGGTTGGTATCGATATCAAGCACCTCGCGCTCTGCGCGCAGGCGATCGAAGCCCGAGGCCTCGCCGGCTTCTTCGCGGCGAGCGAGCGTGTCCGCCAGGCGCCGCAATTGATCGTGTTGCGCCAACAGTTCGCGTTCGCGGGCCTGCGCCACCCACAGTGTGGTGAAGGCGACGCGCACATTCGCGCGCACTCGGCGCACCCGGTCGTCAGCTCGGAGCGTGATAGCCGCGACGCGAGTTGACGCGGCATTGGCCTCGAGCTGACGGCGCCCGGTGATCGGCAGCGGTTGGGTCACGAGCCACATGTTTTCCGCGACACCGGAGACCGATTCGCGATTGAACGTGACGGTTGGGTTCGGCCAGCGGCCGGCGCTCATGACTTCGGCGCGCGCGATCTCAATGCCGGCCCGCGCCGCCACGACGATCGGGCTGTCGTCGGACAAGCGCGCGAGCGCTCCGGCTTCCGTTAACGGGGTAGATTGCGCCACGGCAACGGCGGGCCATAACAGGATGGCCGCTGCCATGCGCGAGACGAACACGCGCATAGAACCTCTAACTTCGAAACGTGAGTGGAAAGACGACGGGACAGCCCGTCAGATCAGGACGGGAGGGAAGGCGGGGCGCGAGCAGCGAGCGACGCAATCCAGGGCGGATCGTGTCCCGGAGTGCGCTCGATCAGCGTTTCGGCGCGACGCGTCGGCGGTGGCGCGACAGGCGCAGCGGACGTGACGAGTGCCGCAAATGACGTGCTTGTTGCGCACACGCTACACAAGGCGTTGATGAGCGTGATCGGTTGATGATCGGCGGCTTCGAAGGCGGACTGCCCCCTCTCGGGAGCATGCGAGTGATGGCCCTCGGTGTGCGAATGCATTACCGGCGCGGCGTGATCGTCCGAGTGGAGATGGACGAGCGGCGAGGCCAGCAGCGTAGCCGGCACCAGCGCGCACAAAGCCATGGCCATCAACTTACGAATCACGGGTTCATTGTTCGTGACTGAAGGCTCTTCCGTCAAGCCGCCTCATCCGGGTGAGACGTGGAGCAAGACGTCTGCAGGGTGCGTGCTACTGTTACTGTTAGGCCATGCGGAAGTCGTTGATTGCCGCCTTGATGACGCTGTCGTTGTCTGCGCCGGTGATGGGACACCCTCACGTTGAACGGGAAATCCTGCTGTTCACCGGCACCATCACCAAGGTGGACACCGTCGAACGCACGATCGAGATCGACACGGTCGATCCCCGGACCAAACGTCCCCAAAATGTTCTGCTCTTCCTCGACAAGAAGGTCAAGATCCGAAAGGGCAAGGCCCGCCTCGCGGTCACCGATCTGAGGATGGGCGACCGCGTGACCTGCACGGCGGAACTGACCGACGACGACTCTGGGGCAGACCGCTGGACCAGTTCCAATATGCAGCTGATCCAACCGTGAAGAGCAAGGTGTGCCTGCGCGTCGTGATGGTGCTGTTCTGCGCCTCGACTATCGCTGGTCACGAGACGTTTCGCATCATCGGCACGATCACGAAGGTGACAGAGAAGGCGCTGGAGGTCAGAAAAACCGCCGGCGCGATCAAGTCGGTGGAACTGACGCGGCGGACGGTGATCCGCCGTTTAAAGGAAGAAAAGAAGCTGCCGATCAGCGCGCTCAAGGTTGGCCAGAGCGTGGTCGTCGACGCGTTCAACGCTTACGCGCAGGATCCTGACGACGACTCAGAGCTTGAAGCACTTGACATCAGGATCGTACCAGCACTGGAGCAGTAACGTCATGTTGAAATCATTTCTAGCGATCGTATTCATTACCCTCAGTAGCGCGGCATTCGCGCAAGAAATGCCAGCAGAGTACAAAGGCGTGCTCGACACGTTGGGCCGGCAGGGCGACTTCAAAGACGCCGTTCTGAAGGTGAACATCCCGCGCAGCGATCTCAAGGTCAGCGTCAACGGCGTTGCGACGCCGACGCCCTTCGGATTTGGTGGCTGGGTTGCGCTGACGAAAGGCACCGGCGGCATGGAAGTGCTGATGGGCGACCTGGTCCTCACGCAAGAAGAAGTCAATCCAGTGATGTCGGCGTTACTCGAGCAGGGCCTCGACGTGACGGCGCTCCACAATCACTTCTTCTGGGATTCGCCACGCATGTTCTACATGCACGTGCACGGGCACGGAGCCGCCGCGGATCTCGCAAAGCGGCTCAAGCCGGCGATCGACTTGATCGGCAAGACCGCTGCGAAGCCTGACACGACGACTGCCGCGTCGTCCGCCGTCACCGCCGGCACGATGGATACCGCGAAGCTCGCGGCGGTAATCGGTGCGGCAGGCGAGCAGAACGGACAGGTCTTCAAGATCACGTTGCCGCGGCCGGACCTCAAACTCACGGAGATGGGAGCCGCCATCAACGCGAGAATGGGCCTCAACACATGGGCGGCATTCTATGGAAGCGATGCCGCCGCTGTTGTGGCCGGCGATGTTGCGATGGTGGCATCGGAGGTCACGCCGGTCTTGAAGGCATTGCGCTCGAACGGCATGGACGTCGTTGCCATTCATCATCACATGACGGGCACGGAACCAACGGTCATCTTCCTCCATTACTGGGGGCAGGGACCCGCAGAGAAGCTCGCCGCAGGCGTGCGCGCGGCCATCAATCAGATCGGTCCGAATCGCCCATCGCGATGATCGCCGCCGCCTGACGACCGCAAGGTGTTCCCATCCCACCCGGCCAACCGTTTAGGATGGCTTGATCCGGCGCGGGGGGGAACACGTGGGGGAACGCGTGCTGGGACCATGCGTTCACGCCTTCTCCTCGACGGCAACGTACCCAAACCCGAATCTTCGCGCTCGTAAGAAGCCGCAGAAGTCTGAACGCACGTGTGACTTACGTGCACCATTCCGATCTACAGGAGGCGGCGCTCTGTGCCGCCTCGAAGGTCGCAGACGAACGCCAAACTCTGAATCTGGGCGTGAGCGACCCCGGGTCAAACGTCTATCAGTCACCCGAGCCGTGTCGGAACGGGGTCGCTCACGCCCAGATCTGTCACTGAATCTTCCGCACCAAGTCGGGCAGTCGCTACTGCAGGTTGTTCCGCAGTCGCGTGCGCCGCTCGATGTGCGCGTGCGAAACTTCATCGACAATCAGCGAAATACGCCTTGAACCCGAAACGACAGCCGGCCGAGAGACAGGGCATACGTGCGGTGGCCGTACCCAGCGCAGACTCGTTCGTTTCGCGTGGCCAGCGTTCGTGGGCGAGCAGTGCCAGTATCCGACGCCGCACGCCGATCGACGCAAGGATCGACAGATTGGGAGTGCCAATGTTCTCCCGCCGCAGTCGCTCATTTCTTTGCTGATCGAGTCACGACTCTGCGTTGTCGCTCCTGGGAGCGGCGGCTACGGGAGAGCAGGGCGTCGTGCCGATCCATGCGGCGCAACGAACCTATCGGATTAATCGCGTGAGCTGTCAAAACGCTGTCCTACCGCGACGGCGCCTCTGTCCGTATGCAGTTGCTTACGCCCATCCCGTTGCTGCTGATCAATCGGTTCGGCAGGGCCAAGGAACAACTCTGGCAACAGGCGTGACCCGGTGTAGTGAAGATCGTGGTCCTCCCTTTGCCGGCGGACCGACAGCCACGCGACGTTACCGGACGTCTACCGATCCATTCTGGACGACTCGCCAGAACTAAGCGGGCGATCCGCTGACTGAAAGTGGCGCTCAAAGCTACCGAAGGTGATCGGCGTTCGCTGGTCGAGTTTCATCTCCAACGCCTGCATCGCGCCGGGAAGCATTCCTTGCGGAGGCCGAAGGCCAAATGGCGCCTTGGTACGATTCAACGCACGTTCTCGCACGGAAAAGGTTGCCCTAATGGAATCCGAAAAGCCGCAGGCCGTCGATAGGCAGGCCGAAAGGATCAACTCGACAGCAGTGGCGCGGCGGTGTGTCGACGGAGGAAAACGGCTCAAGTGGGCGACTTCGCTCGTCCATCACCAGCGGCGTCGTGTGCATTTTTCAGTCGCTCCTCGGCGACAGCTTTCGACGTTACCGTAAATTCGGTCCACCGCGCAGCGCCTACGACAGCAGAGCGGTTGCGGGAGATTCAGCACGACTCCGCGGATCGACACGCGACACGATGCCGGCCAAATGTTGGCGCTCAACTTTCCGTTCGTAGCGAATCTCAGTGTTGCCCGGGTCACGCGCGTGATGTGGAAGCGGGATTTTCAACGCGCGTTCCGTAACTGATTCCTGGAATGAGTGCGGGAACGAGCCGGCCTTGCAGCGACCTGATCTGCGTCTGCAAGGAGTACCACGCATTTGCATCGGTGGAGGAAACCGGCCCGACGGGTCACGGAACGCACCTTCGCACCGTAACGACATGCTCGTCGGATTCCGTGGACGGATGGTTTGCCAAGGACGATGCCGCGGACATCGCGCGATGCATTGTCTGGCTCGCCTCATCGTCGTCAAGGCTCTCCGCTTCGCTACGACCTGACTTCGTCAGGCTACGGCCATTGACGACGAACTCGTTGAGCCAGATCGGGCATTTACGCGATGTCGCAAGCGAAATCGCCCGGCATCGGCCCCGTTGACCTAATGCGGTCGGTACGTTGGATACGGCCAATGTTCCGCAGGTTGTATCCGAGAACCGACGGGGGCTGAATTATTCCGTGAAGCCGATTTTGCGCTTCACTTCCTTTCGCACGATCGTACGCCTTGGAAGTTCTTCCTCAACCGGAGCAGTCGCCACCGGAGGCGCGAAGTAGTAGTTGCGCTCAGGAATGTGCGGGTAATCGGGCCGCGCAACCTGTGCCGTAGCGAGCTTGACGATCTGCTCGCGTATGTTCATGAAGTTCTTGTTCGCCTCTGCTTCGCGCAGTAGTTCGGCCCTCAAGTTTGTAAGGTTCTCAGCGACCCGAAAGGTAACGAGGCTTTCTCGCTGGGTTTTGGCCGCATCTTCGATCGCAGCCTTCATGGCCTGGAACGCGGGGGTCGATTCCACAGCCTTGCGGTCCCGTTCAATCTGCTCAATCAGCGAAGCAATCGTCGACATGGAATTCTCCGTTCCCTCGTGTAGCGTTTCGGCAGTTTGAAAATCAATTCGAATAACGGTCGCCCTTGGTCGTGGTGCCGTCGTTTCAATCGTCCGTTTCCAACGACATTAATTCGCCGCCGCGCTTGAAGACGTGACGAACGACACCTTGGGACGCTAGATGCGTGTGAATGACGATTGGATGGTGCTTTGGATCCGACGAGCGTGGCTTCAGAACGAAATAGCCGGGGGCCTTTGAGAATTCCTTGATCGTCGCTTCGCCATCGATCAGGGCAACTACGACATCGCCATTGTTGGCGGTGGGTTGCTGCCGAACCAGCACCAGGTCGCCATCTTCGATTCGGTCTCCGCCAATCTCCGCCAGGTTCATCGAGTTCCCCTTCACCCGCAGGAGGAAGTGCGTCGACCCGGCGGGTTTTAAGAGTTCGTTCGGCAAACGAACAAACCCTTCAACATTCGTCTCCGCGATCATAAGTGGGCCTGCCGGAACGCGACCGACGATCGGAATAGCACTTGTCTTTACGCCGCCAGACGTCGGCGTTCGCAATACGCGTAGACCACGCGCTCCGGGCCAACGCTCAATAAAGCCTCGTTCTTCAAGAGCTTCCAAATAACGCAGGACCGTTCGCGTCGACCCGACTCCCAGCGATTTACGCAGCTCCTCAATCGTTGGCGGAACGCCATGGGCGACGATCCAGCGCTGTATCGCCGCGAGGACCTTGTCGTCAGAAAAATGTCTTGGCCTAGTCATGTGTCGTGCTATAGTGTCGTACTCGTTTCCCTAACGCAATACGACGATTTCCCAGGCAATGGAGACAGAATCATGTTTGCGGACGTTAACGGTCCCTCGTTTATCTTCTGGCCGGTGGGCTGTGGCGACACGACGACAATCGTCGTCAGTGACGACGAAGTGGTGCAGATCGACCTGAACGACAAGCTGATGGCCGACGAAGAGGGGAACGAGCACATCCCGATCGTCGACGAGTTAGTTGCCAAGCTCCCCAAGCGCAACGGCAAACCCTATCTCTCATGCTTCATCCTGACCCACCCGGATCTGGATCACTGCCGTGGCTTCGCCGACCTCCTCGGCCGCGTCACGATTGGCGAGATCTGGCACACGCCACGGATTTTTCGAGAATACGAAGACGAATGCGACCTGTCGGATGACGCAATCGCCTTCCGCAAGGAGGCCCACCGGCGCGCCAAGTGCTGCATTGAAGCTGGAGGCGATCCGGGCCCCGGCGACAGGGTGCGCATGATCGGATACAGCGAGTTGTTCGAGCCGGGCGAGCGGTACGAAGGGTTTCCAAAGGATGACTTCTATACCCGTCCCGGTTGCGCGGTCACAAGGTTGGATGGCGTGGACGTCGCCGATCGCTTCCACGCATTCGTCCACGCGCCATTCAAGGCTGGCCTCGCCGACGCTCGAAACGAAACCAGCCTTGCGATGCAGGTAACCATTGGGACGGCTTCGAGCCCGCTCCGCGGCCTTTTTCTCGGCGACCTGTCATACCCAACGTTGAAGCAGATTTTCGACGAGACGCATGCGCACGAGAACGAGGACATGCTCAAGTGGAATGTGCTTTTGTCGCCTCACCATTGTTCGAAGAAGGCGATGTACGAAGACGACGTTTTACAGCAAGACGTGATGGATGAGTTCGCGAAAAGCCAGTTGACCCCAGGGTATGTCGTTGCCAGCTCGAACGAGTTTCCTCAGTCGAACAGCGCCGGTGACAACCCGCCCCATAGGAAAGCCCGCAATCGCTACGAGGAGATCGTGAACAACAAGTTCCTGTGCACCGGTGAGGTTAGTACTCCGTCGCGTGTCCAGCCGATCACCTTCACGGTCACAGAGAGCAGTATCGAACTAGACATCGAGAACTACGAGATGTCCGAGGGCGCCGTCACGACGCTCGCGGCTGCCATCGCTAAGGTGCGGGGCAACAACTCGCCGCCAGTAGCCAAGGTTGGTTTCGGGACTGAATGAGATCGGAAGGGCAGGCGTGGGCGATCGATCAGCTCGAGGAGCTCGTCGCCGCGTCGGCAGGATCGTTCGAGATTATTCGGCTCGATGAACCCGAGCATACCGGCGATGCGGTCGTATTGATCGTCTCGATCGAGTGCAGTCATTTTCCGCGGGCAGAGGGAGGAGTTCCGTTGCGCGGGCGCGAACGCCTTCGCATAAATATCCCGTCAACCTTTCCATTGGCGCGGCCAGACGCTCACTTCACACACAAGCTATACGCCGACTTCCCCCACGTTCAGTGGGGCGATTCAATTTGCCTGTACCAAGCTCCCGAGGTGGAGTGGGTTCCGGGGCAAGGCATGTTCGGCTTTTTGAGTCGTGTGAACGAATGGTTACGCGCGGCTGCGGCCAACGAACTTGATCCCACGGGCATGCCGTTGCATCCGCCCGTTGTATACGCCACCAGTCGGTTCCACGTCGTTCCTTGCCAAGACACGCCGAATCCGGATCCGCCGTACTGGGGCGGCTTCGTCGAGGTGACAAGCGAAGGCGAGGTGGCGGCGGAACTTGGTCGTTGGTTCAAATATGGCGACGAACTCCCGCCGGGCCGTTTGGCTAGTGCGATCTTGTTGCCCACGACGATGCCTCACGAGTATCCGAGGACGATGCTCGACTTAATCACGGCCTTAGTGGAGCGTGGCGTTCCGCTCAGCCTGATTCACGTCATCGTCTATTTGGGAGTGCTGCGCACCGAAAGTGGCAAACCTGCCATCTTTGTATTGGGCGCCGCCATGCGGGGGATTGCCGGTGGCCGCTCAATTCAGCACCTCGCCTGTTGGTTGATCGATCCCCAACAAAGCCAAATCCTGCGGGACGCTGCGGTATCCAGTACGCCAGACAATCCGACGGACATTGATGCCTTCTACGCGTGGGCGGGAGACGCAAAGGTCGAGTGGTGCCGTGTCCTGGAGGATCGTCCCGAGATTGTGGAGCGCCGAGACTCGGAATCGTCGGCCCGGTTCTGGAAGGGTAAGCACGTCGCCTTGCTCGGTTGCGGTGCGATTGGGAGCACTGTGGCAGCGATGCTCGCCCGCGCGGGCGTCGGCCGGCTGCAGCTCTATGACAGCGGTGTTGTCACCCCTGGCGTAATCGTCAGGCAAGACTTCCGACGCGACCATGTGGGTTACAGCAAGAGCAGTGCAGTCAGGGTGGGACTGCTTGGCTCTCGTCCAGGACTGCATGCGAGCGCCTATCAGAACAATATTGTCGACCTTCTGAAGGAAGAGGAAGGGGCCGAGCGTTTAATGAGCGCCGATGTGATCATCGATGCCACGGCGTCTCGCTCCGTATCGAGCGCACTTGAGCTCCAATTCCGGACGGGGCCGAAGAAGCATCCGCCAATCATCTCGATGGCCATTGGGCATAACGCCGACGTTGGGCTCATGACCTTAGTCACGGATGGCCACGTCGGAATGTCCATTGACGTAGATCGGCAGTGCAAGCTGGCGCTTGCGCGTTCCAGCCGCGGTCAATCCTTTTTGGAGGAGTTTTGGCCGACGGACACCGATCGTCGAAGGCCGTTCCAGCCGGAGCCAGGCTGTTCCAGCCCGACGTTTAGGGGGTCGTACGCCGATGTACTTGGCCTGACGGCCAGGATGACCAATATGGCTGCGTCCTGGCTCTACAGCGACGCGCTCGGTCCGCGCGCCTTCGTGTTCGATGTTTCGGCTGGAGGTTTGATGGCCGATCGCCCTCGGGAATTGGAGTTCACTTGGCGACCATACCGACTGTTGAACGACCGTCGTCACGGCTACGAGATCCGGGTGGGCCACGAAGCCAACGCAGCGATACTCGCTTGGATCCGGCGGTCCGAGCGTGTCGAAGGGAAACGCGTCGAGTCGGGTGGCACTCTCTTCGGCGAGGTAGACGAGCTGCTCAAGGTTATCTGGATCGACGAGGTCGGTGGCCCACCACCGGACAGCGTGGCGTCGCCGGTAGGGTTTCGGTGCGGCACGGTCGGCGTTCACGAGATGAATGCCGAGAAGGCCACGCGAACGAGCGGCTCCGTCTCATTTGTGGGCATGTGGCACACGCATCCACTCGGCCTGCCCAATCCCAGCGGGACCGATCTCGACGCTATGCAGCAGCTGCTCGGAGCCGAAGCGAGTTATTTAGGTCGTCGCTTTTTGATGGTGATCGTCGGGGGAACATCGAGTCGGTCAATCGTGTCTGGGAGCGTGTTCCAGAGATCCGACTATGCCCACTGACGACGAGACGTTCATCGGCCTTGCGCTATCGGGCGGCGGTGCGAGAGCAATGGCGTTCCATCTGGGATGCCTACGCGCCCTTCACGATCGCAGGATTCTGGAGAAGGTCCGAGTGATCTCGACGGTGTCCGGTGGCAGCGTCATCGGCGCAGCCTGGGCGTACCGCGACCGAACGTTCGAACAATTCGACGCGGATATCGTCTTACTCCTTCGTCGTGGGCTCCAGCGGGACATCGTCAGGGAGGTGTTCTGCAGTTTGGAGGGGCCGAGGTTGTTGGCCACTTTGCTTTTCAACGGCTTGCCATCCCTGCTCTTATCGATATTGCTGTTCGCGTTGTCGAGCGCCAGAAGGTGGGTCGGCGCACCGACAGGAGCCATCGAGGGTGCGCTGACTGCGTTTTCAAGACGCCTGCCGATTTGGGGCAGCCTCACCACCGCCTTCGAAGCAGCATTAGAGCGGGTGCTGTTCGGGAACCGCACGGTCAATCAGGTTGTTCGACCGACGCTCATCACTGTGGTAAACGCTTGCGACCTCCGCACCGGAACGGCCTTCCGATTCGGCTCAGAGAAGTCTAGCGGGTGGCGATACGGCCAAATAGTCGGACCCAGTCCGACAGTAGCCAAAGCCGTGGCAGCATCGGCCGCCTACCCAGTTATTCTGCCGCCCTTGGTTGAGACGTTTGAGTTCGAACGTATGGGGCAAAGGAAGCGCGCGACCGTTTCCCTCACCGACGGCGGTGTCTTCGATAATCTCGGCGTCGCGGTTCTTGAGCCCGGTAGGTCGCACGACCTCGCGCTAAATTATCCAGTGACGCACATCATCAGCCTCAATGCGGGAGGAGGGCAGTTCGAGAGTGAGGAACGGTACTGGTTGTCTGGCCGCGTCGCGCGCTCGTTCGAAGCAGTTCATCGCAAGGCTCAGGACTCGGTATATCAGCGTCTTCATAAGTACGCTCAGTCTGGCGAACTTAAGGCCTTCGGGATGATTTATCTCGGTCAGCAAGATCAAAAACTGCCGTTCCTGCCACCTGACTTGGTTCTTCGAGACCGAGTCCGCGATTATCCAACCGATTTCGCACCAATGTCGGCGAGTAATCTCGATCTGATTTCGAGAAGGGGAGAACAGTTGACGCACGTGATTGTCGACCGTTATCTGGCGGATCTAGCGGAGTAGTTTGATCGCTCCCGCGTTGCGCCGACGACGAGATGCCGCTTTCCTCCGTTGCGCAATCCAAACGGGCGGGACCACGGAAGCGTGCGATCGACCACTCAAGACCTACGAAAACCTCCCACCCAAACTTGGGACCAATTTGGGTCCACAACGGCCCAAACGCCGGGTAAAACGAGGTTTTGGCGGACACCAGAAAGCAAGACGAGTCAATAACATAGACATCCCTGCTAAGTCTGCAAAACCTCCATCCCCGGTTCAAATCCGGGCGGCGCCTCCAATTTTCGCTCGCAGGAATCGCAGCGAGCTACGGGGGGCAAGCCAATCTCCCTGAAAATCCCAAAACAAATCATGTGAATGCGGGCCGAAAGGCTGCCATGTCGGCTTTTCCCGCGCGTCTCCGTTTCCTCCAATGACGGGTTTTTTTCATAGGAGAGACTCGCATGACTCATCGTTCCTCATTCGCAATTGGCATCCTGGCTGCTGCGCTCGCGCTGCCGGCGGCGGCGTCGGCGCAGCACGGCAACGGAAAGAAGGGGCACGGTGGTGCTGGTGCCGTTGCGACGGACTATTTCTTCTACCGCGCGCGCGGTAAGAAGTGATGGACGCGATGATCAAGGCCACTGACATGATGACGATCATCCAGCCGCACAACGAGCGCCCCGCCAAGGTGTGGAGCGCCGGCGGCGCGAACTACAACGACATCAGCCGCGGCATTGCCGACTCGATCGAGCACACCGTGCTGCGGCTAAACCCTCGGCAGGGGGAGCGAATCCTCGATCTCGCCACCGGCACCGGGTGGACGTCACGACTGGTCGCGCGGCGCGGTGCGCTGGTGACCGGCGTGGACATCGCCACCGGGCTCCTGGAATCGGCGGAGCAGCAGGCGGCTGCGCAGCAGTTGTCGATCCGCTACATGCAGGGCGACGCCGAGGCCCTGCCGTTCGACTCTGCGAGCTTTGATGCGGCGATCTCGACGTGCGGCATCATGTTCGCGACTCGGCCGGAAGCCGCGGCGGAACAACTCGGTCGCGTGGTCCGGCCCGGTGGCCGGATCGCGCTGACCACGTGGACCACCGACGGGAACCTGTTCAAGATGTTCCAGGTGATGAAGGCCCACATGCCGGCGGCCGCGCCGAATCCGGCCGTGCCCGCGCCCCCATCGCCGTTTGAATGGGGCAACCCGGATCGCATCCGCCAGTTGCTTGGACGGGACTTCGAGCTGAAGTTCGAACGCGCGGTGTCGTACTACCGCGAGCCCAGCGCCGAAGCGGCCTGGGAAACGTTCTCGACGAGCTACGGGCCGACGAAGATGCTGGCCGACTCGCTCGACTCCAGCCGGCGGGAACTGCTGCGTGCGGATTTCATCGCGTTCCACGGCCAGTTCCCGACGCCGCTTGGCATCTGCGTGCCACGCGAGTACTGGCTGACGGTGGGTGTCCGCAAGTGATCGCCACGGTGACGGGCGGCCCGGCTGGCTATACTGTCGGGCAGCCCGTGACCCACGACATTACGGCGCTACTGGGTTCCGCTGAGCACGGCGATCGTGCCGCAGCGGATGCCGTGTTTGCAGCGCTCTACGACGACCTGCATCGACTCGCCCGGCGCCAGCTTGCCGGCAAAGGCGCTGGTGTCACTCTCGGCGCCACCGAGTTGCTGCACGAGGCCTATGTCAGCCTCTCGCAGCGTGGCGGGGTGGCGTTTCCCGATCGCAATCGTTACATGGGCTACGCCGCGCGAGTGATGCGCAGCCTGATCATCGACTACGCGCGCCATCGCCAGGCGCAGAAGCGCGGCGGCCAGTTTGCCATCACGGCGATCAAGACGGATGTCGTGGATCCGCTGACCGACGTTGACGAGTTGATCCGCATCAGCGACGCACTCGACGAACTGGCCGGCGTTGACGACCGACTGGTTCGGGTCGTCGATCTCAAGTTCTTCTGTGGCTATTCGTTTAGCGAGATCGGCGCCATGATGGGCGTGACCGAGCGCACCATCCAGCGCGACTGGGAAAAGGCGCGGCTGTTCCTGTATCGCCGCCTGAATCGCAGCTTGTGAGCATGTCCACGCCGCCGACCGACACCGCCACCTGGTTGAAGCTGAGCGCACACCTCGATCGCGCGCTCGACCTGACGCCGGTGGAGCGAGATGCCTGGCTCGAGGAACTCCGAGCCACGGACCCGAAGATGGCCGCGGAACTCGTCGTGATGCTGGCGGATCACCGCCAACTCAAGGCCGAGGGATTTCTCGACGGCGCAGCACTCGGCGATCGCGACGCCTCTCTCGCCGGCGTGATCATCGGCTCCTACACGCTGATGTCGCGCATCGGCACCGGCGGCATGGGCAGCGTCTGGCTAGGTCGCAGAAGCGATGGTCGCTACGAGGGCAGCGTCGCGATCAAGCTCCTCAACGCAGCGCTGGTCGGACGAAGCGGGGAAGAGCGATTCCGCCGTGAAGGCGTGATTCTGGCGCGGCTCAGTCACCCGCACATCGCCCACCTGATTGATGCCGGCGTCTCGAACACCGGTCAGCCGTACCTTGTACTCGAGTACGTGGACGGCGAGCACATCGATACCTACTGCGACGAGCAACGGCTCTCGATCCCCAAACGTGTGCGGTTGTTTCTCGATGTGCTGTCGGCGGTCTCGCATGCGCACTCCAGCCTGATCGTGCATCGCGACCTGAAACCATCGAACGTGCTTGTTACGCAGACAGGCACCGTCAAACTGCTCGACTTCAGCATCGCCAAGCTGATGGAAGAAGACGGCGTGTCGCGGCTGACGCAGGATGCCGGCGCCGTGCTGACGCCGAAATACGCGGCGCCCGAGCAGGTATCCGGCAGCCAGATCACCACCGGCACCGATGTCTACTCGTTGGGCGTACTGCTGTACGAACTGGTGAGCGGCCAGCATCCGTATGGGGCCTCGGCGCAATCCTCGGCCGACTTCACGCGCGCGATCGTGGAGCGGGATGCCTTGCCGCTGAGCGCGGCATTTGCGAAGGCGTCTGCGGAAACACGGAGCCTGGCGGCGGCACAACGATCGACCACGCCGGATCGTATGGCGAGGGCGCTCGGGAAGGAACTCGAGACCATCCTCAACAAGGCGCTGAAGAAGGCGCCGGCCGAGCGTTACGGTGCGGTCGCGGAACTGACCGATGACCTGCGCCGCTATCTGGATGACAAGCCCATCACCGCCCGACCGGACACGGTCCGCTACCGCGCGGCAAAGTTCGTTCGCCGGCATCGGCGTGGCCTTGTTGTGACCGCGGCAGCAGTGGCCGGCATCGTCGGCATGACCGCCCTCTACGCGTGGCGAGTGACGACGGAGCGTGATCGCGCTCAGGTGCAGGCTGAGAAGGCGTCGCGGGTCAGCGAATTGCTTCGGAGTGTGCTGATCACGGCCGATCCGTACCGCGACCCTGATCGATCCGCAGATGCCGGAGCGCCAAGTTCGCGCGTGATCCTCGATACGCTGGCGACGCGCATCTCCACCGAACTGAACGATCAGCCTGAAGTGCAGGCCGAGATGTTGACCGTCATCGGTCGTACCTACGAGCGCCTTGGGCTTCTCGATCGCGCCTTGCCCCTGCTCGAACGGGCGCTCGAGATCGGCCGGCAATCGTTCCGATTACCGGATGCCCGCGTGGCGCAGACGTTGAATGATCTCGGCGTGCTGCACCGCCGCATGGGGAGTCCCGCCGCGTCGCCGGCGTTGCTGCTGGAGGGACTGGCGATGCGCCGCGCCCTGACTGGCAACGATGACAAGGATGTGGCCGTCACGCTGAGCGAGTATGGCCGCACTCTTCGCGAGTTGGGCCGGTTTGCCGAGTCTGAAGGGCCGACGCGTGAGGCGCTCGCCATTCGCACGAAGCTGTTTGGCGACGAACATCGTGAGACCGCGACCAACAAGAGCGACCTGGGCCTGCTGATGTTGGACCTGGGCAAGATCGATGAGGCAGAGCGGCTGTTCCGCGAGAATCTCGCCACGACAGAACGGCTCCTGGGCTCGGAACATCCGAACTCCGCCGCTGCAAAGAATTACGTCGGGATCGTGCTGGCCATCAAGGGCAACCTCGCTGATGGTGAGCGGCTGCAGCGCGAGGCACTTGACGCCCGGAGGCGAGTATTCGGGGCGGCGAATCCGGAAGCGGCCTTTGCGGTACAGTCCCTTGCGACCACCTTGGAGATGCGAGGCCGGATCCCGGAAGCAGAGGTGTTGCTCAGCGATGCCTACGCTCGCGTGCTTGCGGCATCCAGCGCGGACAACCCGCGTGTGGTGACGATGGCCGTGGACCTGGCGCGGATCCGTGTGGCGGCCGGTCGCGCGGCCACACTCGAGTCGATGTTGCGGTCTGCGCTCAGCGTGCGTGAACGGGTGTACCCGGAAGGGCATTGGCGCATTGCCGAAGTGCAGGCGCTGCTTGGCGCGGCGCTTGCGGCCCAGGGGTGGGCTGACGAGGCTTGCGAGTTGATGCGTGCCGCCGATCGCGGCCTGGCGCCTGTGCCCGGACGGGTGCGCGAACGTGACGCAAACCTCGCTCGACTCCGGGCGCTTCGGTGATCGGAAGGCGGAGTAAGATCCGCTCCATGACGCCCAACCACCTTCATCGTTGTGGACTCCTCTCGGTGTTCGTTGCCGCTGTTGCGATGGCCCCCGCGGCGGCAACGGGGCGGACCGCACCCTTGTCTCTGCGGTACCGGTCTGCTGCGGGTGTGGAGTATCGATCGCAGCCTGATACCGACGCGATCAAGACCGCTCGCGCGGCACACGATGCCGATCCGAAGAACATCGCCAAGATCATCGATCTCGGAATCGCGCAGTCAGGCGCGCGGCAGTTCCGCGAAGCGATCGCGACGTTCACCAAAGGACTCGAGATCGAGCCGAACAATGCGCTGCTGCTGCGGTGGCGCGGTCATCGTCATTTATCGGTGCGCGAGTTCGATCGGGCGTTTGCGGACCTGTCGCGTGGCAGCCAGCTGGATCCGTCGATCTATGGCAATTGGTATCACCTTGGGATCGTGCAGTTCCTGCGAGGCAACTTCAGCGATGCGGCGGCGTCGTTCCAGAGGGCGTTGCCGATCGCGCCGGATCCGGGCGAGCTCGCAGGTTCGAACGACTGGTTGTGGATGTCGCTCAGCCGGGCGGGCCGCGGAGCCGAGGCAAAGGCGTGGCTCGACAAGCGTCTCGATACCAAGCCGGAGTTCACGCCGGTGAGCAACGCTTACACCAAGCGCATCCAGCTCTATCGCGGTGAGATCGGGCCCGAGGCGGTACTCACAGCCGCGGACACCGACGACACGCAGATCGCGACGCTGGCGTACGGCCTGGGCAACTGGTATTTGGTCAAGGGTGACAAGGCGCAGGCGCGCAAGGCGTTCGAACGCTCAGTGCAGGCGTCGGGTGGCTGGCCCGGATTCGGCTTCATCGTGTCCGAAGTGGAGCTCCGCAACCTGCGGTGACCAAGAGCGTTACTTCCGCTTCTTGTGCTCGGCCTTGATGGTCCACAGGTGAACTTCGTACGGCGTGCCGTACTCATCGTCTACCGTGACGGTCTTGTCAGGCGGCCAGTCGTCGCCCATCTTGAACCGGTGCGAAACGATGCGCGCCCCGATGGGGAGTTGTCGCCAGAGGTAGGGCCGGATCATCAAGTTGAAGTGATCGCCCATGTAGAGCCACACCACGGTCATCAATCCCAGGTCCGGTTGGTCGAGCGCGTCGCCGAGTCGAATGTCGATCCTGTTACTGAGTCCCGCCGCCTTGACGTTCTCTCGTGACTCCTCGACGCGAGCAGGGTCCAGGTCGATGCCGACCGCGCGGCGGGCACCGCGTCTCACGCCTTCGATCGTGATGCGCGCGTCACCGACACCTGGCTCATACGTGACATCGTTGGCCGTGATGCCGGCGAGCTTAATCATCTCTGCGACCACGAAATCCGGCGTCGGGACATAGATCACCGACACACGGTCGGTTGGATCGTCAACCGTCAGATCGATCGCCACGTGCTCGCCGGCGCGTAGCGTGACCGTCTAGGCGTTTCGCCCACAGATCAACCAGCCGCGGACAGGGAGTGTCTCTGTCAGCCCGACGTGCCGTGAAGCATGGGGTGCGGTGGCGAAGTTGGTCAACGCGGCGGCCTGCAAAGCCGCTATGCGAGGGTTCGAATCCCTCCCGCACCTCCACTTTCCAACGGAAGGAATCAGTCGTGATCGTCCAGTTCGAGTCGTATTTCAACGTGCTGCTGCCGCTACTGGCCGGCATTTACCTGCCGGCCGGAAGCGAACCACGGACTTGACGCCTGCTGGTAAGATTCGCGGCATGGCGTTTCGTTCATCGCTCGCAGTGCTGGCGCTCGGCGCCGTGGTGTTCACGTCCGTCGGCGTCACTCAGAGCCGGGACCGTATCAACCCGATGATCGCGCTGCACGAGCGCGGCCTGCCGGTGTTCGGCATCACGCACCCGGCGATCGTGGCGGGGCGCGGCCCCGGCGGACCCGGCGCCGCCGCGACCAGCGCGCCGATGCCTCCGCCGTCGATCGCCGACGCGGTCAAGGACACCCTCGCGTACCGCTTCGCCGACTTCGACTACAACAACTACTCGAGCGCGAACGCGGAACGCTTCCGCAGCTACATGGAGGCGATGATTGCCGCCGGCGGATCGGCGCGCGAGCATGCGTTCATCTCCAAAGTGCCGATCATCCATACTGATCCGGTGGCTGCGACCGCGAGGATCATCGAGCAGCTGAACGCCGGGCATGTCGGCGTGATGATGCAGGAGGTCGAGAGCGCAGACGAGGTGCGCACCGCACTGGCGGCAATGCGATTCTCGTCACGGGGCGGCAAGCGGCCGGATGATGGGATCGGGCTAGCGGCGAGGTATTGGAAGCTCAGCGAGGCTGAGTACCGCGCGAAGGCCGATCCGTGGCCGCTCAACCCTCAGGGCGAACTGTCGTTGTGGGCGATCGTCGAAAGCAAGAAGGGCATCGCCAATGTTCGCGAGATCGCCCAGGTCCCAGGGCTGACCGTGATCGTCGTCGGAGCCGGTACGCTCGGCGGTGTGTTCTCGAGCACCGACGCAAACGGACAGCGGGTTCGGGATCAAGCCGGATTCGACGCCGGCGTGTCAGCGATCCTTTCCGCATGCAAGGAGTTCAAGGTGGCGTGCAGCTACCCGGCGAACAACCCGAAGGAGGTTGAGGATCTCATGGCGCGCGGATTCACCGTGTTCACGATGCAGCGCCGCGATCAGGCCGCCTTTGATGCAATCGCTGCCGGCAGGAAAATCGGTGGTCGAGACTAGCCGCGACGGCTTCTGACCAGGCGCGCACGAGCAAGCGAGAAGTCACGCCGAAGCGCGCACCGAACTCCGTCGATCCTGCAGCCAGGCGAGCGCGAGTAACCCGGCGGCGCCCAGCAGCGGCGGCCAGACAGCCGGCGTTTGCGCGATCAGCCTGAGATGGGTCGCCGGCGACCGCAGAAGTTGGAACAGCAGGGAAGTGAGTTCGTCGGTCACTGCATACGATGGTGCGCGGAAATTATCTCCCATTACAGGTTGCAGGGCCCGACGGGCTAGAATCTCCAGCCATGAAGACATTTCTCCAGACGTCGATCGCCCTTTGTTTGTTGACCGCTTCCATCTCCGCACAGGCTCCCGAGGCGCGCCCGCAGCGTCCGCCGATGACCCCTGAGCAGCAGGCCGAAGCCGCCAAGCGCCGCGAAGCCGAGATGAATGCCCCAAGGCCGATCGCTGCCTACGACAGCGTGTGGACCGAAGAACTCACCTGGATGGAAGTCCGTGATGCCATCAAGGCGGGTAAGACCACGGGCCTGATCCTGACCGGTGGTGTCGAGTCCAATGGCCCGCATCTCGCGACCGGCAAGCACAACTTCATCCTCAAGGTGATGGGCGAAGCGATTGCCCGCAAGCTGGGCAACGCACTTGTCGCGCCGATCCTGACGCTCGAGCCCGGGCGGCCCGACGGCGATCGCGTCGCGCCCGGCAGCGTGTTCCTGTCGCAGGCCACGTACCGCGCGGTGCTGACCGACATGGCCAGCAGCCTGCGCGGCATGGGCTTCACCACCGTGATCCTGATGGGCGACAGCGGCGGCAACCAGAGTCCGATGAAGGAAGTTGCGGCGGCGCTTGATGAAAAGTACAAGGCGTCAGGCACGCGCTTCTATTTCATCCCCGAGTATTACGACTATTCGTCGGTGCAGAAGCTGATTCAGTCGAGCGGCATTCCCGAGAAAATCGAAATCGGCGCGAGCCAGGGCTCAGACGGGCTCCATGAGGAGTACGGCATCGACGCGCTGATGGCGCTCTACGATCCGAAGACGATCCGCATCGACGAGCGCACCAAGGCGAACCGCGCCACGATCAACGGCGTCAGCCTGCTGCCGATGTCGAAGACACTCGAGATGGGGAAGAAGATCGTCGAGTTGCGTGCCACGCTGACCGTGGACGCGATCAAGAAGGCGACCGGGAAGTAGGAGCGTCTTACTTCACCGGTCGAACTTCGACCGCCGCGACCGCATAGAGCCGCCGGGCCGGATCGAGCATCCCGCCCAGGCGGCGCACCATCTGCAGCCAGTCGGTGTCCTTGGCGGCCGCGCCCAGGATGGGCCGCAGCGCAATCGGCCTCTTGAAGAACGCCTCCGCCCAGTCAGGACGCGCGTTGCCGGCGAGATCGATCGCGATGATCTCGAAGGCGGGGCCGTCTTTGTAGATGGCGATCAGGCCGGCATCCAGCGTCTTGCCGAACGTGATCTCGAAGCGCACCGCTCGACCGATCGAGCTTTCATCGTAATGCGCGAAGATGCCTTCCACCAGCGGATGGCCCGACGCAAAGAAGTCGATGAACTCGTTCTCGACCGCTTCCTCGCGATCGAAGGTCCCGACAAATCCAGAGCCGCCCGGGACGCCGGGCAACCCCGCGACGGTGGCGTTGTTGCCGATCTCGATCGAGAACACGCGGTGGCCGGCGGGATGCGCAATCGTGAACCCAAGTCCGATCGAAGCCGTGACGACCACTTCCTGATTGAGCGCGTCAAGATCCCTCGGGATGCGGGCGAGGATGCCGGCGGCCATGTCCTTGCGATACGGCTCGCGATGCAGGTGCTGGTACGCCGCCTCGCGGACGCGCGAGCGCGCGGCCCGTGCCTCAGCGACGAGTTCGTCGAGCCTGGTCTCAGACAGTGACGCATCCGGGTCGAGCGCAATCGCTGCCAACGCCGCTTCCATTGGCGCCAACTGCGGTTCGATGCCGGCGAGAGGCTCGCGAAAGAGCCCAAGGGCTTCGAACAGCCGAACGACGTCGCGCCCGATGCCGGTGGCGGGTTTGAAATAGACGATCTCGACGGGAATACGGCGCCCGATGCGATCGAGACGGCCAATGCGCTGCTCGACCACCGAGGGCTTCCAGGGGAGGTCGAACAGCACCAACCGCTTGCAGAACTCGAAGTTGCGGCCTTCACCACCGCATTCGGTCGAGACCAGCAGGCTTGGCCCGTCGATCTCGCGAAAGCGCGCGACCTCGGTGTCGCGCTTGGCCGGCGTGAGCTCTTCGTGAAACACGCTGATTGCCACGTGCGCGCGCTCGCCGACGATGGTGCGGATCATGTCGAGGGTTTCGCGGTGCGCCACGAAGATGAGCGTTTTCTCTTTGGCGTCGCGCCAGGCGGGTGCGTGCTTGACCAGCCACTGGATCCGCGGATCGGTCGCGTCCAGGGCGAGGGCCTTGGCCTTCAGCTCCGCGTCATTCGGCAGGACGGCGGCGAGCGCCGCGCCGGATGCGAGCGTCCGTCGAATGCGATCGGTCTTGTCGCGCTGGGTCACGGCGTTGGTTGCGGCCGCACTGCGCACGGCTTGCTCGACCTCGCTTCTTGCCCTGGCGTTGGCCGTCGCCATTTCGGGAAGATCGATCGGCATACCCACGCGCGGTGGGAGACCGCCGATGTCCGCCCGACGCGTCGCGCTCGTGCACGACGGCAGGGGAGCGGACTGCGCCAGCCTCGCCTCGATGCTCATGTCTTCCGGAAAGTCCTGGGGACGGAGCATCTGCAGCAGCCTGAAGAACCCATGCGCATCGTCTTCAAGCGGCGTCGCGCTCAGCAACAGCACGTGCTTGCCCAGGCCGGCGATCGGCGCAATGGCGCGCCAGGCCGGATTGCCGGGATGCCCTGGTGGACGCTGCAGGTGCTGCGCTTCGTCGACGACGAGGAGGTCAATGCCCGCGCGTACCGCCTGTTCGGTGAGGTCCGGGCGGGCGATCAGCATTTCGATCGAGATCACGGTGCGGCGATGGACCTCGAACGGATTGAAATCCTCGCCAAAGTCCTTTGCGACGTCAGCGAGGCGATCGGAGTCGAGCAGCGTGAAGACCTTGTGATACTTGCGCCACAACTCTCCCAGCCACTGCACCGTCAGCGTGTCAGGTGCGACGATCAAGCACCGATCGACCTTGCCCATGTGGACCAGGCGATTGAGGATCAGCGACGCTTCGATCGTCTTACCGAGGCCCACTTCGTCAGCGAGCAGCCAGCGGACGGGATCTGTGGCCGCGGCGCGATCGGCCACGTAGAGCTGGTGTGGAAACAGCCGCACGCGTCCACCGAGGAACGCGCCCATGCCGCCGGCTTCGCGCATGCCAAGCAAGTGGAGCAGGTTCATGCGCGTGATGAAGTCGTCCAGATCGTCGAGGTCGCCGACCGCGAGGCGATCGAGCAGCGCGCCCTCGAGTTCGAGCGGCCACAACGCATCCGCCGAGGCGGAGCGGCCGTTGGTGAGCTGGAACATGCCGCCGGCGTCGACCTTCGCGATCGTGGTCTCTTCCTTGGTCGCGGTGATGCGAACAGGCCTGCCGGCCCTCAAGTCCACCGGGACCAGCGCCTCGGCGCTGCCGGCAAACCGGAGCGTGCTTCCGGCGCGCGGGAACTCAATGACCAGGGTGCGGCCGTCAATGGCGGTGACCCGCCCGATACCGAGTTCGGGATTAAAGCGATGCGTCAGGTATGAGCCGACGGTCCAGCGGGGAGAAATGTGAGTAGGCAGGCTTCGACCTTACCTTAATTCTCAGTCGTCGTCGAAGCGCTTCTGACTCCTGCCGGCCTTGATCCCACCGCGGAGCTTCTTGCCGGTGAGGCGCTTTTCGCGCGCACCGGCCTTAGGTTTGGTCGCACGCCGGGTTCGCGGTCGAACCAAGGCCTGGCGGATCAGCGAGGCCAGGCGCGCACGCGCCGCTTCGCGATTCTGTGACTGCAGGCGGTGCTCGCGGCTATCGATCAGCAACATGCCATCGGCGGTCAGCTTTGACCCGGCGAGGCTGCGCAGCCGGTCCTTGACGTCGAAGGGGAGGCCGGACGCCTCAACGTTGAAGCGCAGTTCCACGGCGGTCGAGACCTTGTTGACGTTCTGGCCGCCGGGGCCTGACGCGCGGACGAAACGTTCCTCGAGGTCCTTCTCGTCAATCGCAATCGTGTCGGTGATCTGCAGCATCGCCAGCTTCTAGGTTACCCCGTCCTCGTATAATTCACGCTGACTGTGACTGCGGCCAAGGCGATCCTGATTCACGGTAACGGCGGCTGCGAGGCCGGCGACATCTGGTTGCCATGGGTGGAACGCGAGTTGATCGCGCTTGGTGTCGAGGTCATCAACCAGACCTTTCCAGACAACATGAAGGCACGCGCCTCGGTGTGGCTGCCGCATCTCGAATCGCTTGGCGCAGACGAGCACACCATCCTCGTCGGCCACTCGTCGGGAGCCGTGGCGTCGATGCGCTACGCGGAGACGCACCGCCTCGCGGGATCGATCCTCGTTGGCGTATGCCATACGCATCTTGGTGATGCCTTCGAGCGGGCCAGTGGCTATTACGAAGAGCCGTGGCAGTGGCAGCGAATCCGCGACAATCAGGATTGGGTCGCGATCTACAGCTCATCAGACGACCCGCATATCCCGATCGCGGAACCACGCTTCGTGGCGAAGCAATTGCGATGCAGCTACTTTGAGTTCGATGATCGCGGCCACTTCGTCGACCAGCGACAGTTTCCGGAGCTCGTGAACTTCGTGCGGCGGAAGCTACTGCGATAGGATGCCTGGCACAATGCGTTTGGCCGTGGTTGTGGCGTTGGCACTTGCTCCGGTGGTCCTGGTGGGGCAGGGAACCCGTGTGCCCGAGCGGCCTGACTTCTCCGGCACCTGGAATTCGGCGACGACGACGCCATTAGAGCGGCCCGCGAACCTGAAGGACAAGCCGTTCTTCACGGCGGAAGAAGCCGAGGCGTGGGACCGCGAGATCGCGCGTCGTAACGAGGAACCGGCGCCAGGCGCACCGCGGACCGGGACCGGCACCTACAACACGTTCTATCGGGAGTACGGCACACAGTCGGTCAAGACGCGACGCACGTCGATCATCACCGATCCTCCCGACGGTCGTATCCCTGCGCTCACGCCAGCGGCGGCCGACGTGAAGCGCCAGCGACTCGAACGTTTGCGCAAGGCCGAGAATCCTGAGGATCTTGGTCTCCAGGACCAGTGCCTCACGTTCCTGACCTCAGGTCCGCCGCTGCTGCCGTACACCTACAACAGCAACTACCAGATCATCCAGGCCAAGGACGTCGTCGTCGTTCACGCCGAGATGATTCACGACGCGCGGATCGTGCACCTGGACGGGCGTCCGCATCAGTCCCCCAGCATTCGCTTGTGGTCAGGTGATTCGATTGGGAAGTGGGAGGGCGCCACGCTGGTAGTGGACACCACGAATTTCAACGATGGTGGCGGATTCTACGGTGACGCCGGCGGCAATTTCGGTTGGGACCGCAATCTCCACCTGATCGAGAGGTTCAGTCTGCTCGATCCCAATACGCTGCTGTATCAATTCGAAGTGGACAACCCGACGGCGTTCACGCGGCCGTGGGAAGGCGAACTCACGATGACCCGGGCGACCGGGGACATTTATGAATTCGCCTGTCACGAAGGCAATTACTCGCTTGAAAACATGATGCGCGGCTACCGCGCGACCGAACGCAAGTCTCCGAAGTAGTCGGGGGCCGGCGATTACTTGCGCTCGGGCAACTTGCCGCCCTCGGCCAGGGTCTTCATGTTGGCCATGGCGCGCTGGAACGTCGCGGTGCGCGACGCCTTGTCCTTCTCGCGAGCCGCATCATCCGGCAGCATCGAGTTGTCGTACATCAGCGTGTAGACGATCTTCGAGGTCTTGTCGGTGACCGGCCGTACTTCCAGCGTGCCGTGGTACAGGTTGTAGGGGCGGCCCTCACGCACGGTCTGCGTGTAGGTGTAGGAGAGCTCGGTCTTGCCGACGAGGACTTCGTTGGCGACAGAGCGGACCGAGCCGACCTCGCCTTCAATGCCCGAGAGCATCTTGCAGCCGGCCGGAATCTGCAGCCACTCGCCGATATCGCAGTACTTGCCGACACGCTTCCACACTTCAGCCGCCGGGCGATCCACGGCGATCTCGAGCGGGATGGTGGTGTAGGTCGGGTTCGCCACGACGATGTTGGCGTTGGGTGACGCCGGCGCTGGTGTTCCCGCCGCGGGTGTCTGAGCGGCGGCAGGCAGGGCGGCCATTAGTACGGCGGCGGTCATGGCAACGGTGCGGATCGTCATCAAACTCCTCCAGCGCGGAAGCTTAGTCCAACGCCGCGTTGGTTGACAGGCCAGAGTTAAATGAACGACCATTAATTTAATGGCACGACCGGCTGGACGCGACGGGGCCCAAACCCGACAAGCGCTGCTCGACGCGGCGCTGAGCCTCTTTGCGGAGAAGGGCTATTTCGGCACCAGCCTTCGCGACATCGCGCGCCATGTGGGCGTGCGTGAGAGCGCCCTCTACAACTACTTCCCGAGCAAGGAATCGCTGTTCGAGGCGGTGGTGCTGGCCGACCGGCAGGAGACGGCGGAGCGACTGGCACCGTTCCTCGACCGGCCCGTGACGGATCTGCGGGCGTTCCTCGAGGAACTCGCGACGCTGGCGATCGATACCTACAAATCGCCGATCCAGCAGCAGCGGTTTCGGATCCTGATGTCGGACGGCATCCGCCTCGCTGTCGAAGGGCGCATCAACCTGATTGACCAGCAGATGGGCAGCAAGAGCCAGGTGCTGCGCATGTTGATGGTGCGGCTGATGGACGAAGGTCAATTGAAGCGCGGCGATCCGGACATGCTGACGTTCCAGTTCATCTCACCGTTGATGACGTGGCGGCAGCTGCAGGCGTTGCGTCCGACATTTCCGCTCGTGACGGATTCCCGCGCGTTCGTGAAGGGTCATGTGGATGTGTTTTTGAACGGCAGTATGAGCCGCGAGGCGAACGAGACGCCCCGAAAGGGCAGGGGCCGCCGGACCGGCGGTCGTGTGAGAGCGAGGACGAGATGAACGCGCGTGGGTATTGGGGCCTGTCCGGAGTGCTGGCCGGAATGTTCGTCGCCGGTTGTGGGGGACGCGAAGTCCCTGCGGCCGCAGCGGGTGGCGCTGCCCCAGTGGCGGTGAGCACGACCGCGGCGATCCAACAGCCGCTGACGCGGTTCATTGCCGTCTCGGGAACGCTCACTGCACAAGAGCAGGCGGAAGTGGCGGCTGAAGTCGCTGGGCGCGTCGTCTCCACGCCGATCGAGCGCGGCAGCCGTGTCGTGCGGGGTGCGACGCTGGTGCAGATCTCGGACGCCGAGGTCGCTGCGCAGGCGCGCGAGGCCGAGGCCAATGCGGCCCAGCTCGAAGCGAGGCTCGGTATGGCATCCGGTTCGCCTTTCGAGGTTGAGCGCGTCCCCGAGGTCGCCAACGCAAAGGCCGCGCAGGTGCTGGCGCGAACCGAGTTCGAGCGCACCAGGATGCTGCAGGCGCAGCAGCTGGTCTCAAAGTCGGAGTTCGACCAGAGGCAGGCCCAGGCAGATGCCGCGCAGCGGCAGTACGAAGTGGCGCGAAATGGTGCCGAGCAGCAATACCAGGCACTGATGGCCGCTCGCGCGCGCGTACAGCTGGCGCGCAAGGCCCTTGCGGACACGCAGGTGCGTGCCCCCTTTGACGGTGTGGTCGGCGAACGGCTGGTGTCGGTGGGTGACTACGTCACGCGCGGCGCCAAGATTGCGTCGGTCATGCGCATCAGCCCGTTGCGGTTGGAGCTGACCGTACCGGCGCAGTACCTCAAGACCATCTCGGCCGGGCGCACCGTGCATCTCGACGTTGATGCGTATGCCGGCGAACGGTTCAGCGGCGTGGTGCGGTTCGTCTCGCCGGCGCTGCAGACGGATTCTCGATCACTCATGATCGAAGCCCTGGTGCCGAACGAAGATGGTCGACTCAAGCCCGGGTTGTTCGCGACGGCGCGCATCGAGCAGGCCGAGCAGACGCCCGCGATCCTCGTGCCCAAGGCGGCGGTGACGACCAACGGCGAAGTGTCGCGCGTCTTCGTGGTCAAGGGAGACAAGGCTGAAGAATGCCTCGTGACCCTCGGCCAGGAACTGGGTGACAAGGTTGAGGCCACCAGTGGCATTGCAGCCGGTGATCAAGTGGTCGTGGGCGGACGCGAGAAGCTTCGCGACGGCGCCACCGTTGCGGTTGGCTCGGTCCCGACGCAGCCCGTGGCGAAGGCGGGAAGCTAGCCATGCAGTGGCTCGCGGAACTGTGCGTCAAGCGCCCCGTCTTCGCATGGGTGCTGATTCTGTCGCTGACGGTTGTCGGTACGTTCGCCTTCACGCAGCTTGGCGTTGACCGCTTCCCGAACGTTGACATCCCGTCGGTCTCGATCACCACGCGTCTGCCCGGTGCCGCGCCGGAACAGATTGAAACCGAGGTCACCGACAAGATCGAGGAAGCCGTCAACACCATCAGCGGCATTGACGTCCTGACGTCGAACTCGTCGGAAGGCGTCTCGCAAGTCGTGGTCTCGTTCGTGCTCGACAAGGACGCGAACGTGGCGGCGCAGGAGGTGCGCGACAAGGTCAATCGCGTCATTCCGCTGCTGCCGCGGACCGTCATCCAGCCGATCGTCGAGAAGCTGGACCCGACCGCGTCCCCCGTGCTGACGCTGGCGGTCACCGCCGACAAGCCGATTCGCGAAATCACCGAATACGCCGACAAGGTCCTGCGCCGGCAGCTGGAAAGCGCCGACGGCGTGGGCCAGGTGCTGATCATCGGCGGCCGCAACCGGCAGATCAACCTGTGGCTGAACGCGGAGTCTCTGCGGGCGCAGAACATTACCGTCAACGAGGTGTCGCGCGCGCTGCAGTCGCAGAACGTGGACGTGCCCGGCGGCCGGATTGACCGCGGCGCCGAGGCGGTGACCCTGCGCACGAAGGGCCGCGTGGCCCGCGTCGAAGACTTCGGCGACATCGTCATTCGGGAAGTCGGCGGGCATCCCGTCCTGCTGCGTGATGTGGCGCGCGTTGAAGACGGCATGGTCGAAGCGCGCACCGAAGCGAGCTTGAACGGTGCCCCGACCGTGCTGCTGCAGATTCGCAAGCAGTCTGGCACCAATACGGTCGAAGTCGCCAACGGCCTCAAGGAGCGCATCACCACCCTGGAGCAATCGCTGCGCCCAGGCTACTCGCTGCGTATCGTCCGCGACGAAGCCGACTTCATCGAGGCCTCGATCGCGACAGTGCAGGAGCACCTGATCGTGGGATCGCTGCTGGCGGCGGTGGTGGTGTGGCTGTTCCTCGGCAACATTCGATCGACGATCATCGCCGCCATCTCGATCCCGACGTCGATCATCGCCACGTTCGCGCTGATCTGGTACATGGGCTTCACGCTCAACATGCTGACGATGCTGGCGTTGACGCTCTCGGTCGGCATTGTCATTGACGATGCGATCGTGGTGCTCGAGAACATCTACCGTTTCATTGAAGAGAAGGGGATGTCGCCCCGGCAGGCCGCGATCGAGGCGACGCGGGAGATCGGTCTCGCGGTGCTGGCGACGACGTTCTCCCTGGTCGCGATCTTCGCGCCGGTGGGCTTCATGAGCGGCATGGTCGGCCGCTTCATGCAGAGCTTCGGCCTGACGATGTCGTTTGCGGTGCTGGTGTCGCTGTTTGTGAGCTTCACCCTGACGCCGATGATGTGCGCCTACTGGTTAAAGGGCAAGGCACTCGACGCCGGCGGCGGCCACGACTCCAAGCACAATCGATTCTTTGAACCGCTGGACCGCGGCTACACGCGCCTGCTCGAGTGGGCGATGGGGCATCGCGGCTGGGTGGCGGCCGGGACGGTGCTGGTGTTGTTGTCGAGCGTGCCGCTGTTCCAGATCGTCAACGTGAATTTCACGCCGGTCGACGACACGTCGCAGTTCGACGTGACGCTACGCGCGCCCGAGGGATCCAGCCTGGCGGCGACGGAGATCCTGTCAAATCGGCTCGCGACGGCGATTCGGGCGCTTCCGGAAGTGGCCTACACGCTCGTCACCGTCGCGGGTGACAGCGCCGGCACGCTGAATTCGGCGACGGTGTTCGTAAAGTTGAAGCCGCTCGGTGAACGCGATCGCGTCCAGGACGCGATCATGGGCGAGGTGCGCAGCACCATCATCCCCACCGTCGCGCAGCCCGGTGTTCGCATGTCAGTGCAGGCCTCTGGCGGACCGGGCGGCGGCGGGGGCGACATTCAATTCGTGCTGCAGGGACCATCGCTCGACGCGCTCGAGAAGTACAGCGAGACGCTGAAGGCGCAGGTCGCGAAGATCCCCGGACTCGTCGACGTCGACACGACGCTCAACCTCGGCAAGCCCGAGATTTCCATTCAGATCGACCGGCCCAAGGCCGCGGATCTCGGCGTGTCGATCTCCGACACTGCTGAAGCCGTGCGCTTGCTGGTTGGTGGCGATTCCGTGACGACCTTCAACGACGGCGGCGAGCAGTATGAGGTACTGCTGCGGGCGCGATCCGAGGATCGCAACAGCGCCGACCTGCTGGGTGCACTGACCGTGCCATCGTCGAGGTTGGGCAGCGTGTCGCTCGACAACATAGCGTCCTTCAATCGCGACTCGTCGCCGGCGACGATCAGCCGCATCTCGAGGCAACGCCAGGTGACGATCGTCGCCAACCTGCTGCCGGGGACCGGTCAGACCGCAGTGCAGCAGGAGATGACGCGTCTCGCTGACGAACTGCAGATGGGATCGGAGTACCGATCAGGATTCGTTGGCCGCTCCCGCGAACTGAATCGAACGGCGACGGCCTTCCTGTCCGCCATCGTGCTCTCGCTGGTGTTCATGTACTTGATCCTGGCGGCGCAGTTTGAGTCGTGGCTCCACCCGGTGACGATCCTGCTGTCGCTGCCGCTCACACTGCCGTTCGCGCTGGTCTCGATCATCATCTTCGGCCAGTCATTGAACATCTTCTCGGGCCTGGGGTTGCTCGTGCTGTTTGGCGTGGTGAAGAAGAACTCGATTCTGCAGATCGATCACGCGAACCAGTTGCGCGATGAGGGGATGCCGACGGACCGCGCGGTGGTGCAGGCGAGCCGTGATCGTCTGCGCCCGATCCTGATGACGACGCTGGCCTTCGTCGCCGGGATGATCCCGCTGGTGGTGTCGCAGGGCGTTGGTTCGTCGACCAACCACGCGATTGGGTGGGTGGTGATTGGCGGTCAGACGCTGGTGCTGGTACTCACGCTGGTCGTGACGCCGGTGGCGTATTCGCTGTTCGATGAAGTGCAGCGCAAGCGGCTGCTCAGCTTTACTTCGCTTCGAGTTCGTAAAAGCCCGCCAACTCCAGCTTGACGACGACGCCGGCGGGGCTTTCGTTCTTCAGGTACCAACCGTGAATGCCATCCCACGGAGCAGTGAACGCGCCGCTTTGTGGCGATCCGCCGGTCTTCGAATAGAACATCAGGTCGCCCACCCCGTTCACCTGCGGTGTGTGGCCGTGGAACTCCACGACCATCCTGGTGGGATCGGCGAGCGTGCCATAGGTGACGTTGTAGACCACCGTCTGGCCCTTCTTCATCTTCAGCTTGTATTCGAGTCCCTTGCCGACGGGGACCGGCACGTCGATGCTGTCGGTGCGCCACTTCTGCGGCTCGATCGAGAGCACGCCGTCCCGGAGCGGATACTCGCGCCACCCGTTGACCGCCTGGGGCACGGCGGGTCTGGTCTGAGCGGCGGCGAACGAGCCGCCTAATGAAGCCATACAGAGAACTGATGCGGTGGCAAGCGTGCGAATCATGTGGGCAAGGATATAGCCATTTGCGAACGACTAACGTATGCTGACGTGGTTCGTTAGCTCGTCAGGACATTCGAAGAGGGACCATCGATGCGTTTACAGAAACTGTTCATTGCAGCTGCAGCCTTCACGTTCGCGATCGTTTCCGCCAGCTCGGCGCTGGCCCAGGGCCGCCCCGCGGCGAAGGACGATGGCACCAACCCCCGCACCGCGCGTATCGGCGTGTGGGACAACTCCACCAACCCCAACAACGTGATGACCTACGAGGCGTTCGAGGGCGACGGCAGCAAGTTGACCGTCAGCAACCCGAGCGACCCGAAGTCGGATTGGTCGTACGTGACGAAGTTCGACGGCGTCTATCGCCCGGTGACCGGTCAGCAGGGCGCCGAGACCGCGGTCGAGATCATCGATCCCAAGAGCATCCGCATTTACAACAAGCGGAACGGCGTGCTCAACCAGGTCGTGATCAACACGTTGTCGGCCGACAACAACACGATCAGCAACGAGTACATCCGCATGGACAAGGATGGCAAGATCACGGGCGTGACGCACGTGACCTACATCCGCCGCAAGAAGTAGCCCGACCACCGCTTGTAATTCCCGGGCAGCGATCTGTATCGCTGCCCGGCCTATCTCGCTCTCCGTCCCCAAAGCCTGCCGCAGGGGAATCCAATCAAGTTTGTCTTCAGGCTCACAGTGCGCGCCCAGTCGATTGGGCCGGGGATCATTTCTCCGGTTTGTTCCTGACCGCTCGAGTCTTCTGGCCCCGCCTAATGCTTGTGGAGTTTTGTCTGAGGCCCAGGCGCCAGAGGCGACCCGGACAGTCAGAATCTACGAACAAGAGGCACAACCTGCGACAATTTTGGAGTTCTCGATCATGATATGCGGCGATGCCGCTAGTGTGATCGAGGGATGCAACCGACAACTTGGAACCCTAAGCGTCAGTAGAAATGATCCCCGGCCCCTTCACACAGCGACGCTCAGAGTGGCCGTGAAGCCGGTGCTGACATCACCAGTGGTGGTCGCCAGTTCCAGCGACGAACCGTCGCGGAAGATGCCGTCGGTCGCGAGCGTGATCTGCGCGGCGTTACGCACGCTCTGCTCGTAGCCGGCGGTGGCGTAGACCAGGTCGTTGGCGCTCTTCGGCAGTGCAATCTGCGACGTGGCGGTGCTGTTGCGCCCCGTCGTGGCCGCCGCCACGCTCGAGAAGACTTCAAAATGGATGTGCGGCCAGCGTCCCGAATAGCAGCCCGGATAGATGGATTGAAAGGCCAGGCGGCCATTCGCGTCGGCGACCTGCACGCCGCGCAGGTAATTCTGGTTCGTCACCCCCTGGGTGTAGAGCGAATAGCGCCCCTCACGGTCGCAATGCCACAGGTATACCGCCGCGCCTGCCAGCGGTGCGCACGTCGATGCGGACACGATCGTAAGAACGATGTTGAGTGGAACACCAGCTGCCGTGCCGCTCAGGCCGGCAAAGCTTGAGCGGATGTCGCTACGAACGACTCCCGAACTGGTCAGCACCGTCGGGCCGTTCGTGCCATCAGCAGGGTAGGGGCCTTCGGTCTCCCCAGGGATCCGGCTGCAGGTCGCTGCGGACGCAGTCGTGGAGGTGGTGGTCGTCGCGCTGGTCGCGGCCGTGGTGTCGGTAGCTGTAGCCGTTGGCGAGGTCGGGCTGTCCGTGCAGCCCACCAACTGGAGCGCGCCAAACGCGGCGCCGAACCTGGCGCCAAGCCGTAAGACGCCACGGCGGTTGATCGCCGCACCGGTTGCTAACAAGTCGCCGTGCAGCCCGCCGTGGTCATCGTGATCGTCGTGGTCGTTGCCGTTCATTCCATCTCCCTGATTGCTTCGACGTTCATTGCAACAGAAAGATGTGGCAGAAGTGTGAGACGGCTAGGGCATGTTTGTTGATCCGCCTTTGACCGTCACCTTCAGCAGGGCGGTAGTCCAACAGCAACCGGTCGCCCCTCCGCCGGGTCCCGACAGGTCGTTCGCTGTCACGTGGAGCAGATAGGCGCCAGGATCGCTGAACGTGACCGTGGTCGATCCTTTCCCGGCGTAGTCCTCCGCAGGCTTGCCGCCTTTGAGCGTGAGAAGCTTCTCCGGCTTCGACACGGTGACGTCGCCAGGGCCCCTGTACTTGCTGACAGTGACCTCGACGATCTGCGGAGCCTGCGCGATCGGTGCGTTTGAACCGCTCGAGTAGAGCGCGTCATCCTCAACCCAGTACTCGAGGGTCATCGGCGTGCCGGCCATTGCCGTACGTTCGATGACCTGCGACATGGAGGCTGACGGGTTCTGAATGGCCGGGCCGCGTTCAGTGAATCGCAATACCGGCGGGTGGTTGTACTTGCCGCCCGGGCTCTCTTCGGATGCTTGCTGCGGGGTGATGTTGTAGTCGGGACTCATGTGGAAGGCGACCTTCTGCGTCACGCCATTCACCGTGAGCGTCCACCAGATCTTCTCGGTGGGCGGCGTGTTCTTCGGCACCGTGATGGTGAACATGCCAAACCCCCGGTTGGGCAGGAAGTGCGTCGGCTGACCACGATCCGGATCGCCCGGCTCAAAGCGGTTGTTCGGGCCGATCGGCACGTCGAGCTCGGTCGTCCAGTTGCGGTTGTAGTAACCGATCAGGAAGGTGTGCGAGCCATCGGGATTGGTGTACCAGCCTTCGAAGGCCGGTGAGACACTGGCGCCGAAGGCCTTCTTGGGCGAGCTTGGGAGCAGCTGCCCGTCAGCGGCGAACAAGGCCGGGACCGCAAGAGCGATCGCCGTACCGGCGGCGCAAAGCACTCGAGACATTGGCTTCATCATCGTCGTCTCCTCGCTACTGCCGTGGCGCCGTCGTCGACGCCGTGCGGTGCTTCGCGCGCCATTGCTCGTACTCAGCGTCGGTCAAGTAGACGACGTTCATCCAGGCGTGGGCCATTTCGTCCACCGTTCGATCGCCGTAGCCGACCCACTGATCGGGATCTGGGTTGGACTTGTTGTTCTTGGTGTTGTCGTAGTACGCCGTGACATGGATGATCGTGCCCTTCGGGTAGGCCGGGGCGGCGTCGTCCGTGTAGATGTAGTTGGTCATCCAGTTGAAGTTGAAGTCGGAGACATAGCTCACCACTTCGGTCTGACCGTCGGGGAGGATGGCCTCCACCTGCATCGCCTTGCCGCGCAGATGAAAATGCGGCTGGAAGTTGGTGATGAGGGTGTTCTCGCGCAGCACGGTGAACCCTTCGGTGTAGGCAATCGAGTTGGGCGGAATGTCGAGACCGGCCTGCCCGTTCTTCAGGCCGGTGAATCCGATCAGGTAGCTGCGCTTCTTGGGTTCCTCACCCTTCGGGTAGAACCAGAGGCCGATCTCCGACGCACTGGTGATCTCCTCGCCGGCAGCGTGAATGTGCTGGTCCCACGAGATCTTTTCCCCAGGCATGATCAACTTGCCGGTGCCATCCATGTAGCGGTCGTAGCCTTTGCCGATGGCCCACTCCATGAGCATCGGGCGTCGGTTGACGACGTCGGCGGGTGAGGCCGCGGTGCGATTGAGGCGTCCGACGCCTGAGGTCAGGGCGGCGGCGTTTTCCGGATTCAGGATGTGGTAGGCAATCGAGTGATGCAGGATCTTGCGGCCCTGGATGTTGGCCGGCCGGATCTCCACCATCTTCACCCAGCGCGGCTCCGTGATCGGGATTTCGCTGACCGGGCGCCACCACACGTCCTGATGCAGGGCCGGCATGGTTTGCATCGGCGCCTTGACGACAAGATCCGGCGGCCCGTAGCCGTCACGCTCGGCTTGCCAATACAGGCCCGAGGCTGCCGGCTTGGGAGTGAAGTCGGCGGGATTGCCTTCCGGCGCCCCCTGGTCGACCCAGTTCACGATCAACTCAATCTGCTTGTCGGTGAGCGACATGTCGTTCTTGAAGTGCTGCACGCCGACGCTGCGGTCGATGTGCCAGGGGGGCATCTGCCGGGTCTGGACGCGCTGCTTGATCGAGCGAGCCCATGGCCGCGACTCGCGGTAAGTCGCGAGGGACATGGGGGCGATCGAGCCCGGTTCGTGGCATGACTGGCACTTGGCCTGGAAGATCGGCGCAATGTCCCTGGTGAAGGTCACAGGTGTGGACGGGCGTTGCGCTGCAGCAAGGTGAGGTGTTGTCAGTATCACGGCGGCGGCGACAGCCGCGCGCAGCTTCATTCCTGCCATTCAAGACTCCTTGTCGATCCGGGTTGAGCACCGGCCGCAGAACCTGCCGGTGTGAATGCGCGGTTGCCAAGCACAAGGTGTGCCGCTCGGATCAGTCGCATTTTCTTGAGTGATCGCGAGGATCGACTCGCGGCGTGCGGACAATTCCCCGGCGCTGCTGAAACTTCCGCAGCGCAAGCGTTGCTGCGGCGGCCTCGTGCGCATCGCTTCACTCTGAAACGATCGTTCAAGGAATGTGGAATGGCCTTTGCCCTTAGGCCGGCCGAGTGACGAACACGATCGCGCCTCGGAGTGATGCTTTGACAACTGAAACCGTCCGTTTTGACGACCGCACGCCGCGGCTGTTCTTCATGGCCGCCGTGGTCTGGGCGGTGGTGGGCATGCTCGTCGGCGTGTTGATTGCCGGCATGTTGTTCATGCCGGCGCTGAACTTCGCGCCCTACTTCACATTCGGCCGGCTACGGCCCCTGCATACCAACGCCGTCATCTTCGCGTTCTGCGGCAACATCATTTTCGCCGGCATCTATCACTCGATGCAGCGTCTGCTGAAGACGCGGCTGTTCAGCGACACCCTGTCGAAGTTCCATTTCTACGGCTGGCAGTTGTTGATCGTGGCGGCCGCGGTCGCGCTCGTCAACGGCAACACGCAAGCCAAGGAGTACGCCGAGCTGCCGTGGATCCTCGACATCGTGGTGGCGGTGTTGTGGGTCACGTTCGCGATCAACTTCTTCGGCACCATTGCCATTCGCCGCGAACAGCACCTCTACGTGGCGATCTGGTTCTACATCGCCACGATCGTCGCCGTCGCGATCCTGCACATCGGCAACAGCATGGCGATCCCGTACTCGTGGTTCGGCAGTTACTCGGCCTACGGCGGCGTCAAGGACGCGTTGATGCAGTGGTGGTACGGACACAACGCCGTGGCGTTCTTCCTGACCACGCCGTTCCTGGGGCTGATGTACTACTACCTGCCCAAGGCGGCGGAGCGGCCGGTGTTCAGCTACCGGCTGTCAATCATGCACTTCTGGTCGCTGGTCTTTGTCTACATCTGGGCCGGCCCGCACCACCTGCATTACTCGGCGGTGCCCGAGTGGGCGTCAACGCTCGGCATGCTGTTCTCGCTGGTGCTGTGGATGCCGTCCTGGGGCGGCATGGTCAACGGCCTGTTCACCCTGCGCGGCGCCTGGCACAAGCTTCGTGAAGATCCGATCCTGAAGTTCATGGTTGTCGCCGTGACCTACTACGGCATGGCCACGTTCGAAGGGCCGATGATGTCGATCAAGTCGGTGAATGCGGTGTCGCACTTCACGGACTGGACGATCGGCCACGTGCACGCCGGCGCGCTGGGCTGGAACGCCTTCATCTCGTTCGGCATCCTCTACTGGGTGGTGCCGCGCCTGTGGCGGACCGAGCTGTATTCGACCAAGGCCGCGACCGTTCACTTCTGGGTCGGCACGATCGGCTTGATCGGCTACCAGGTGTCGATGTGGGTCGCCGGCATCACGCAGTGGGCGATGTGGCGGGCCTTCGAACCAGATGGCCGGCTGGTCTATCCGGATTTCATCGAGACCGTCGTGCGCCTGGTGCCGATGTACTGGGTGCGGTTGCTGTCGGGCATCCTGTTTCTCGCCGGGCTGCTGATCATGTGCTGGAACTTGATCAAGACGATCAAGACCGCACCGGCCGACTACGCGGTCGAGCCTGAAGTGCACGCCCCGCCGCGCGTGCGCGACTACGCCGCACCGGGCGCGGTCACGCCGGCCAACACCTACGACCACGCGTTCTATCGCCTGCAGTATGCGATGCGCCATGGCTTCCACCGCATGCTCGAAGGGCGCACCATTACGTTCACGGTGCTGACCGTGCTGGCGCTGTCGGTCGGATCGTTGATCGAAGCGCTGCCGATGTTCTTCGACAAGTCCAACGTCAAGGAGATCGCGAGCGTCAAGCCCTACACGCCGCTCGAAGTCGTCGGCCGCGACATCTACATCCGTGAAGGTTGCTACAACTGCCACTCGCAGCTGGTGCGGCCGTTCCGCTACGAAACGGAGCGCTACGGCGAGTACTCCAAGGCCGGCGAGTACGTCTACGACCATCCGTTCCAGTGGGGATCCAAGCGTACCGGTCCGGACCTGCACCGCGTCGGCGGCAAGTATCCATCGCTGTGGCACGTGCGCCATCTCGCTCGTCCGGATTCCACGACCCCCGGCTCGATCATGCCGCGGTATCCGCACCTGCTGGCCAACGCATTCGATACATCACTGATCGAGGCGAAGATGCGCGCCTTGAGGACCGTGGGCGTGCCGTACGCCGACGGTGAGATCGAGACCGCCGGGGTGCAGATGCGGCGGCAGGCGCAGGCGATCGCGGCCGAAGTGGAATCGCAGCAGGGGCCCGCCGGGCTGGCCGACAAGGAAGTGATCGCGCTGACGGCGTATCTGCAGCGCCTTGGCACGGACATCCGGTGGAAGCGTCCCGAAGCGCCCCAGCCGCTGGCGTCGACGCCTGCCGCCGGCGCTATGTCCGCCGGAGGATTGAGGTAGCCATGCTGCAGGAACTGACATCGCAAACCGCAGCGGACTGGGCGACGGTGTCGCTGCTGTTCTTCGTCGCCGTCTACGTCGTCGTGTCAATCCGGCTGTTCCGAAAGCCCGGTCACGAACTCGAAGAGCACGCGCGCCGCGCCATGGATGACGGCGCGGTGGTTCACGCCGGGCGGCCGGAGACAGGACGCCAGTCATGACGCAGTACGACGACAAGGTGCTGCACGAACTGGACGGCATCAAGGAGTACGACAACCCGATGCCAGGGTGGCTGATGGCGATCTGGTGGGGCTCGTTACTGTTCGCGGCGGTCTACTTGATCTACTACGCGCTCAGTTTCGGCGAGGGCACGCTGGAAGCCGAGTATCGCCAGCAGACCCAGCAGGCGTTAGCTGAAGTGCAGGCGCACTTCGACGCCAATCCGATCGCGGCCCCTTCGCCAGCGAGCCTGCTGACGGGCGCGGCCAACCCCGCGGTGCTTGATGCCGGGGCGGCTCGCTTTGCGAAGTCATGCGCTGCATGCCATGGCGATCACGCGCAGGGCCTGATCGGGCCAAACCTCACCGACGACCGCTGGCTGCATGGCGGATCGGTCGAGCAGATATTTCAAACGGTGGCCAAAGGGTGGCCCGCCAAGGGCATGCCGCCATGGGGCAGGGCCGTGCGCCCGGACGAACTGTCGGCGTTGGTGTCGTACCTGCGAAGTCTGCAGGGATCGAACCCATCGAATCCGCGGCAGCCCGAAGGCGAAGCCTTTGTGCCGGAGCCGATTCCCCGGAGCTGATGTGGGCGTAACCGTGTCAGAGCGTGAGGCCGATCAGCGGGCGCGTGAGTCGAGGCGAATCTTCGATATCGCGCCGGCGGAGGAGCTGCTGTACAGCCTGTCGGCAGACGGCAGGCGCAAGTACATGCATCCCGTCGTACACCATGGCCGGTACTGGCGCATTCGACGGCGTATTGCCGCGGCGCTGGTCGTGATGTTCGTGGCATTACCGCTGATCCCGATCGGTGGATATCCGGCGGTGTTTCTCGACATCTCGACCCGGCGATTTCACGTCCTGGGCGCAACCTTTCATCCGACCGACAACCTGTTGCTCGCCGCATTTGGCTTCGGGGTTGTCGTCTCAGTGTTCTTCATCGGGTCGACATTCGGTCGCCTGTGGTGCGGGTTTGCGTGCCCGCAGACCATCTATCTGGAGTTCATCTTCCGCCCCATCGAAATGTGGCTGGAAGGCGGTGCCACAGGTCAGCGCCACTTGAACAAGATGCCGTGGAACGGACGGAAGCTGGCGGTCAAGGGCGGCAAGTGGCTCGCGTGGAGCGTCATCGCGCTCGGCATGTCGTCGACGTTCGTCGCGTACTTCGTCGGCTGGCGGCCGATGGTCAACGGCCTGGCCAATGACCCCGGTGCCTGGATTGCGCCGGTGATGACCAGCCTCGCTGTTGGCGGACTGATCCTCTTCGACTTTGGCTGGTTTCGCGACCAGATGTGCACGATCGCGTGTCCGTACGGCCGTCTGCAGAACGTGATTGCCGATCCCGATACGCGCCTGGTCGCCTACGACAGCACGCGTGGCGAGCCGCGCATGCGGCCGCGGGCCGTGCCGCTGGGCGTCACCGCGGGCGACTGCGTGGACTGCAACGCCTGCGTGGCGGCGTGCCCGACGGGCGTCGACATTCGCCGCGGCTTGCAGATCGAGTGCGTTGGCGAAGCGCAGTGCGTCGATGCCTGCGACGCGGTGATGCTGAAGCTGGGCAAGCCGACCGGCTTGATCCGCTTCACCTCAGAGCGCGAACAACAGGGCGGCGCGCGACGCACCTGGCGTCCGCGCAACCTTGTCTATCTGGCGCTGATGACCGTGGCGTGGGGCACATTCGGGACGCTCCTGGTGACGCGAGCCGATGCGCTCGTGGAGATCGTGCGCGGTGGTCGCGAGCCGTATCGCCTGCTGCACGACGGGGAGGTCGCCAACCAGCAGCGATTCCGCTTCACGAACCAACTCGACACCGCGCAGCAATTCACCGTCGTGATGGTGGAGCCGTCGCACGCGTCGCTCGTGCTCAGCCAGTCGCCGGTGGTCTTGCAGCCCGAAGAAGTCCTCACGGTCAACGCCGTGACGACGATTGCATCCAGGGCGTTCGACGATGGGCAGGCGACGGCGAAGTACCTCGTGACCTCCGACAAGGGATTCCGGCAGGAGATCGAGTTTCTGCTGCTCGGCCCGTACGAGTCGAGGAGGGAGCGATGAAGGCCCTGCGCTTTGTGTCCGACTATCGCTGGCCGATCTACATCGCCGGTCACCTGACGATGTCGATCGTCGCGTGCGGTGTGCTGGTGTGGGTTGCAACGAGGCCGGATACGCCGCTGCCGATTCCCGACTATTACCAGACCGCCCAGGCGTGGGACGCCGACGAGGCCGCACTCGATGCCAGCCGCGCGCTTGGCTGGCAGGTGACCTTCACGCTTCCCGAAGATGTGCCGTATGTGGCCGGGGCTCCGCGACCGGTCGACATCAGTGTGGTTGACCGCACGGGAACGCCGGTGCCCGGCCTCGCGGGCCGCTTTGCCGCCGTTCGGCCGTCAGACGCCCGTCTCAACCAGTCTTCGTCGTTTGTCGAACTCACCGGGCAGGCTGGCAGGTACCGGACGCTGGTGCGCCTTGACAGGCCGGGGGCGTGGGAGTTCCGGCTGGACGCCCAGCAGCAGGCACTGCGATTCGTGCACGCGTCCCGCGTATCGCTTGGCGCTGCAGGTGGGTGGGAGGCGGAGGCGCGATGAGCGTATCCGTACTGCCGGCCCCGCAACCGGCACAGTGCGCGCACTGCGGCCTGCACGTGGCGCCGCACCTGGTGCGCCCAGCCGACAGCCGGCAGTTCTGTTGCCCCGGATGCCGGCAGGTCTATTCACTGATTCGCGAGTGGGGGTTCGAGCGCTATTACCAACTGCCTGACATTCGAGCCCGAGTGGCCGAGCCCGCACGTGTCACGGGCCGCAGCTTCGACGATTTTGACGACGACAGCGTGCGTGGAGCTGCGACCGTCACAGCCGGCGCGGAGCGACTGAAGACGCGGCTGTATCTCGAAGGCGTGCATTGCAGCGCCTGCGTGTGGCTCGTGGAAAAGCTGCCCGAGGTGCTGCCTGGCGTCAGCGAGATCCGGTTGAACGTCAGTACGGCCGTTGCCGAGGTCACATGGCAGCCTGACCGCATCCGGCTATCGCGGATCGCGCGAACGTTGGACGCGCTGGGCTACACCCCGCATGTCCAACACGGCTCACGCATCCAGGATGCGCGTCGCGCCGCGGATCGCGCAACGCTGGCGAGGCTTGGGGTCGCTGTCGCCTGCGCCATGAACCTGATGTTCGTGTCGGGGGCGCTCTATGCAGGCGGCTTCAGCGGCATGGCCGGCCCGTACCAATCCCTGTTTCGCTGGTTCTCGTTGGTGATTGCAGTGCCGGTCGTTGCGTACTCGGCGCGGCCATTCTTCCAGACGGCCATCGGCGGCCTGCGCGTCGGCGCAGTTCACATTGATCTGCCCATCGCGCTCGGTATCGCTGCCGGGTTTGCCGCAAGCGCCATCAACGTGATCCGTGGCGCAGGCGAGTTGTGGTTCGACTCCCTGGCAATGCTGATCGCAGCCCTGCTTGGCGCTCGCCAGCTGCAACGCGCGGCGCAGCGCATCGCCATCGAACGGGCCGACAGTCTCCGTGGTGTCGCGTTCCTCGAGTTTGCGCGCCGGCTCGATGTCGCCACAGGGACGGTGACGGAGGTGCCGCTGAGCGCGCTGCTGAATGGTGACAGCGTCGAGGTGCGATCAGGTGAGCTGGTGCCGGTTGACGGCACGGTCGTCACCGGCCGTTCGTCGTTGAACAACGCCGTGCTGACGGGAGAGACCAGGCCGGCGGCAATCGTCGAGGGCGATCTGGTCAATGCTGGCGCGACCAACCTGGGCGCGCGCATTGTCGTCAGCGTCAGCGCGACGGGAGCGCACACGCGCGTAGGCACCCTGCTCACGATCGTCGAGGAGGCGCTGAGCCGCAAGCCTGCGTTACTCGCGATCACCGACAAGCTGTCGCAGCGCTTTGTCGTGGTCCTGCTGGCGTTGGCTGCGACCACGGCGGCGGTGGTCGGCACGACGCACGGTGCGGAGGCCGCCATTGCGAGGGTGATTGCCTTGCTCGTGGTGTCGTGCCCGTGTGCCCTCGGGCTGTCGGTCCCGCTGTCGATGTCGATCGCGCTGATGCGCGCCGCGCGGTCCGCGATCTTCGTGAAGAACCCGGATGCGCTGGAACGGCTGCGTAACGTTCGCATTGTCCTGCTCGATAAGACCGGCACGCTGACCGGGGGGCATCCGTCCGTGGTTCGCTGGCATGGCGACCTGGCCGTCCTTGAACTGGCGCGCACGCTGGAAATGCAGTCCTCGCATGCGATCGCGCGCGCGTTTCAGCGGGTCGGCGGCGGTGCGCTGCATCTCGTACGCCACGTCCAGCAGGTTCATGAAACGGGCGGCCGCGGCATCAGCGGCCGCATCGACGGCAGGTCCGTGCGCATCGGCACGCGCGCGTACGTCAGCGAGCTGGCGTTCATGCCTGCCGCCGTCATCCGCGCTGCCGATGCCATGCTGGCCGACGGACTCAGCCCGGTGTTCGTCGCGGTCGACCGTGACGTGGCCGGCGTCGCCGCGATCGGCGACGCGTTGCGCCCGGATGCCCTGCGCGCGGTGTCCATGCTGCAGGCGCGGGGCATCGACGTCCGCATCCTGTCAGGCGATCACCCTGAGGTCGTCGCCCGCATCGGTGACGAGCTGCGGCTGCCGCCCGCGGCCGTGCACGGCGGGATGACACCCGAGGACAAGCGTGACTACGTCGAGGCATTGATGTCGGCGCCGGGCCGGCATGGCGCGGTGGTGATGGTCGGCGACGGCGTGAACGACGCCGCCGCGCTCGCCCTCGCCGACGTCGGCGTCGCGGTGCAAGGCGGCATGGGGGCGGCCATCGTCGCCGCAGACGTGGTGTTCACACGTGACGGCGTGATGCCGGTGCTGCAGTTGCTCGACGGCGCGCGCAGGCTTGGCCGGGTCGTGCGCCGCAACATCACGTTCTCGCTCGGCTACAACGCCATCGTGTCCGTGCTGGCCATCGCCGGCACCATCGGGCCGCTTGCCGCGGCGGTGCTGATGCCACTGTCATCGCTGGCGGTGGCGTTGTCATCCACGGTGACGCGGACGTTTGCGCTGAAAGGGCAGCGCTGAGATGGAGACCATTTTTGTTCTGTTGCCGCTCGCGCTGCTGATCGCAGCCGTCGCGGCGGCGTTCTTTGTCTGGGCGGCGCGGTCCGGCCAGTTCGACGATCTCGATACCCCGCCGGTACGGATGCTCTTTGACGATGAGGATCCGGCGGGGCAAAGGAGCAGGCAGTCATGACGGTCAGCACACCTGCGCGTATCGCGGTCGCCGCGATCGGCGCGCTGGCGATCGCGGCTCTCGCGTACGCATTGAGCAACGCGCGCCAGGGCTACGCACCACGGCAGCCCATCGCGTTCTCGCACGCCCGCATGGCCGGGGATCCAGTGTGGGTCACCAACGACAAGGGAGATCGGATCAACGCCGGCGGCTTCGGCATCCAGTGTCTCTACTGCCACACCATGCCGTACAAGGGCCGGCACGCCACGCTGCCGTCGACGGCGGTTTGCATGAACTGCCACACCAATGTCGGACTCGACAAGGAGTGGGTGCTGAAGATGAAGGAGTTCTGGGATCGCGGAGAGCCGATCCCATGGGTAAAGGTCCACGACCTGCCGGACTTCGTCTACTTCGATCACTCCGCGCATCTCAGTGCGAAGGATGCGAGCGGCGCCCTCAAACTCGCGGCCGTTGACGAGCAGGGCAAGTCGATTGCGCCATGCGCGACCTGCCACGGCCGCGTCGACCGCATGGACATCGTCAGTGTCACCACCCCGTTCAACATGCAGTGGTGCCTCGACTGCCACCGCAAGCCGTCGATTCAGGCGCCGACGGACTGTATTACGTGCCACCGGTAATGGAGACGCGAATGTCACGTTCGGAGCAAGAGCCACACGCAGACGCCACCGGGATTGATCGGCGGGAATTCCTGCGACTCAGCAGCGCGGTCGCGGCCGCCGGTGCGCTGGCCAGCGCCGGTTGCCAGGTGCCGCAGGAAACAACCGTCCCATTCCACGACATGCCTGAGAACCTCGTGGACGGACTCGGGCCGGCCCGAATGTTCCGCACCGTGCTCGATGGTGCGCCGGTCAGCGTCAAGACTCGCGAAGGGCGTCCCGTGCTGGTGACCCCTGCGACCGGCCATTCGACCGGCCGGGGCCTGAGCGTACGCCACCACGCTGCGCTGATGGATCTCTACGATCCGGACCGCGCGCGCGGTCCGCTGTCGGTCCGTCGCGGTCAAGGGGCTCCGGTCGCATCCAGTTGGAACGCGATCGGGGCGGACCTGGTCGACCGCCTCAAACGGTCCGGTCCGAAGGCCGTGCTGCTCACCGGTTCGGTCGACAGCCCCGCGGTGCTTGCCGCGATCGCGATGCTTGGGGAACGCACCGGCATGCGCCACGTGGCCTGGTCACCTCTGGCGTCGCCGTCGGCCGACGAAGCCTGGTCTCGTGCATTTGGGACGGCGGCGATGCGGCCTCGGCTCGAGCAGGCCGATCTCATCATCGGGTTGGGCGCGGAGTTTCTCGATCACCCCGAACAGGGATTTGAAGGCGAGTTCAGCGCGCGTCGCAGCCCCGATGGCACCGCGGGCAGGGCGATGAGCCGCTTCGTGCAATTCGAAGGCCGGTTGACGTTGACCGGCGCGAACGCCGATCGCCGCATCCGCGTGCGCGATTCACTGCTGGCGCGCATCGGCGCGGGGCTGGCGCATGAACTGATCGTCAATAGATCGATCGGTCCGCTCGCCGGCGATGTGATGGTGGCATCCGCCCTCAGTGGCTTTGCGATCGACGCGATGGATCCAGGCGTCGGCGTCAACGCGGTCACGCTGCGATCGATTGCCAACGAGATGGCCGCAGCACCGGGGCGCTGTGTTGTTGTGGCGGGAGGCAGCGCAAGCAGTTCAGCAAGCGGCTCGGCCATCGAACTCACCTCCGCCATGCTGAATCTCACCCTCGGTTCGATTGAGGCGGGCCAGTTTGCTGATGCGGCGACCGCCGCGACGGTGCCAGGTTCGTACAAGGCGCTGGCCGCACTTGTTGAACAGATGCGCCAGGGGCAGGTCGAGCTGTTGATCATCGCCGGGGTCAACCCGGTCTACGACTCGCCATCGTCGATGAACTTCGCTGACTCGATGTCGAAGGTGGCGTTCACCGCCTCGCTCAACGATCGCCTCGACGAAACGTCGCGCCATGCCGACGTCCTGGCCCCGGTCAGTCATGCGTTCGAGTCGTGGTCGGACTCGGCCCTGCCCGGCGGGCTCTACGCCGTGCAGCAGCCTGTGATTCAACCGTTGCACGACACGCGAGGTTTGCTCGATGTTCTCGTCGATCTCGCCGGCGCGCTGGGTGCGCCCGAGGCGATGGCGGCGGTTGCGAGCGCGACTCCCAAAGCGGTACCCGCCGCTGCGACAGCGCAGCCGGCGCCGCCTGCAAGCCTGGCGTGGCATTTCGTCCGATCCACGTGGGCGCGGCGGTTCGGCACAGTGTTGGGCAGTCCGGAGTTCGAGAGCGCCTGGCACGAACTGCTGCGGTCAGGAGCGTGGCAGGGCAACGTTCCGTCGCCTGCAGCGCTGACTTTCAACGCCGGAGCGATGCAGCTCCTTGGCGCCGCAAAGGCGGCGGTTGACGGAGTGGAGCTCCAGCTCTATCCCCATGCGGCACTGGCTGATGGCCGATCAGCCAACAACGGCTGGCTGCACGAATTGCCCGATCCCATCACGCGGATGACATGGGGTGGCGCCCTGTCCATAGCGCCGAAGCGCTTCGACCAGATGCAGCTCACTTTGGGTGACCTGATGGAGGTGGATGCCGGCTTCGCGAAGATCGTTGCGCCGGCATACCGCCATGCGGGCATGCACGAGGACCAGGTGGCGTTGCCGCTGGGGCTCGGACGCACCGCATGTGGGGCGATCGGCGCCGGGATCGGCGTCAACGCCTTCACCATGCGCCTCGCGGAGGGCGAACGGCTGCTATCGGCTAGGCTGCCGGTAAAAATCCGAAAGGTCGAGGGGCGGGAGCCGATTGCGCTCGCACAGGGCTCGGACGTGATTGATCGCGAGCGCCGTCCGCTCGTGCCGGTCACGACGCTCTCGAAATACGAGAGCGATCCGAAATCGGGCACCGAGCAGGAGAAAGGGGGACCGTCGGCCTGGCCCGCGCACGAATACCCGAAGGCGAAATGGGCAATGGCGATCGACCTCAGCAAATGCACCGGTTGCGCCAAGTGCGTCATCGGCTGCCAGGCTGAGAACAACATCCCGGTCGTCGGACGGCACGGCATCCTCGATGGTCGCGAGATGTCATGGCTGCGCATCGATCGTTACTACGACGCGCCGCCGAAAGAGGGCGGATGGGACGCGGAGGTGTGGGACGGCCCGCTCGAAGTCGTTGAAGAACCCGAGACGATGTTCGAGCCGATGCTCTGCCAGCACTGCGAAAACGCGCCATGCGAGACGGTCTGTCCCTTCAGCGCGACGATGCATAGTGAGGACGGGCTGAATCAGCAGGTCTACAACCGTTGCGTGGGCACGCGCTACTGCGCCAACAACTGCCCGTTCAAGGTTCGCCGCTTCAATTACTGGGAACTGAGCAAGCCGCAGGACAGCAGTTTCTTCCGCTGGTTGGTGCCACGAGTGGCACGCAACGCCGAGTTGAACACGCGCGAGCCGATGCAGATGAAGAACAACCCCGAAGTCACGGTGCGCAGCCGTGGCGTGATGGAGAAGTGCTCGTTCTGTGTGCAGCGGATTCGCGGCGCAAGGGCCGAAGCGGGGCGGAACGGCGCATCCAAGGACCAACTGGCCGACGGCGCAGTGGTGCCGGCCTGCATGGAAGCCTGCGGCACCGGCGCCATCACGTTCGGGGACATCAATACACCGGGTGCGAGAGTCGCCGAGATGGCCTCACATCCACGTGCAATGAAACTGCTCGACTCGCTGGGCGTAAAGCCGGCGGTGTCGTACCTGACCAAGGTGCGCAATGACAAGGCCTGAGACCCGTCCGTACGCGACCGTGATGGATGACAGCCAGCTCACGGGCAATCCCATCGTCATCAAGGGCGGTGGCCCTTATGGCGGCGACCTCGAGGTGCCGGAGCCACTGGTGACCGGCGGCAAGCGGTGGGCAGACGTCGATCGCGACATCTGCATGCACGCGGAGCAGTTTCCGACCGGCCGCTGGTGGGCGGCATTCGCGGTTGCCCTGGCATGCCTGGGCGTCCTGGTCTTCAGCCTGATCACGCTGTTCTACACGGGGCTGGGCATCCTCGGCGTCAACCAGCCAGTGGGGTGGGGCTCCTTCATCATCAACTTCGTGTTCTGGATCGGCATTGGCCACGCCGGCACGCTGATCTCCGCCGTGTTGTTCCTCTTCAACCAGCAATGGCGCACCGGCATCAATCGCGCCGCGGAAGCGATGACGCTGTTTGCGGTCGCGTGCGCCGGCATCTTCCCGGTGATCCACCTTGGCCGCGCGTGGTTCGCGTACTGGCTGGTGCCGTATCCCAACGCCCGCGGTCCGCTGTGGATCAACTTCAATTCGCCGCTGGCGTGGGACATCTTTGCGATCTCCACCTATGGCCTGGTGTCGCTGACATTCTGGTACGTCGGGTTACTGCCGGACCTGGCAACGGTCCGCGATCGGGCGACGCACCCATGGCGCCGGCGCCTCTACAACGCGATGTGCTTCGGGTGGAACGGATCGCACCGCGCGTGGCGCCACTACGAGGGCGCCTACATGGTGCTGGCGGCGCTGGCCACGCCACTGGTGTTCTCGGTGCACACCATCGTGTCGTTCGACTTCGCCACGTCGGTGATACCCGGATGGCACACCACGATCTTCCCGCCGTACTTCGTGATCGGCGCGATCTTTTCCGGATTTGCCATGGTGATCACGCTGATGACCTTCATGCGCGGCTACTTCGGCATGAAGCACTACATCACGCTGAATCACATGGAGGACATGGCGAAGATCCTGATGTTTACCGGCATGCTGGTCGGCTTTGCTTACTCGACCGAGTTCTTCATGGCCTGGTACTCAGGCAGCGAGTGGGAAGGCTTCGTGTTCAAGAACCGCGCGTTCGGTCCGTACTGGTGGGCGTACACGATCATGTTCACCTGCAACGCGATCATCCCGCAGGTGTTCTGGATCAAGGCAATGCGGCGCAATACGTGGGTGCTGTTTGTCGTGTCCATCCTGGTCAACGTCGGCATGTGGTTCGAGCGATTCGTGATCGTCGTGACGTCGTTGCACCGGGACTTCCTGCCGTCGTCCTGGGGCATGTATGCGCTGACGCGCTGGGACTACGCGATCCTGATCGGTTCCTTCGGCTTGTTCTTCACGTTGTTCCTGCTGTTCGTGCGGGTGCTGCCGGTGGTCGCGATCTCGGAAGTCAAAGGCGTGATGGACCCCAAGGTCGCGCGAGCGCACGGAAACGCGGCGCCGGTCGCGGCGCTTCAGGAGGTGTGAGATGTCGGTGGGAGTGCCGGTAGGAGTGCTTGCGGATTTCTACGAGCCGAGTGAGGCGGTGACCGCCGCGGCGAGAGTGCGCGAGGCGGGGTGGACGCATTTCGACTTTCTGACCCCATTCCCGGTCCACGGATTGGACGCAGCGATGGGCCAGACACGCTCGTGGATTCCATGGGTGACCGGGGCGCTCGCACTGGGAGGTATCGCCTTTGCGCAGGCCCTGCAGAACTACGTGATGGTCTGGGACTGGCCGATGAACTTTGGCGGCAAGCCTCACGCGGCGTGGCCGTCGTTCATCCCGATCACCTTCGAGGCGATGGTGTTCTGGGCCGCGCTCGGAAGCGCGTTCGTGGCCATCGTTGCCGGAAAGCGTGACACGGTGCCACAGCCGCCCAACGTTCCCACCGGTGCAACGATCGATCGGTTCGTGCTCTGGATCTCAGCGACCGACCCGAAATGGGACGGTGCCGATGCCGCCGCGTTCGCCAAGAGCCTGGGCGGCGACGCGGTACGACTCATCGATGCCGAAGGAGGCACGCATGGCTAGCCGCATTCCGGCGATTGTCGTGGCCGTCGCCGCGGCGCTGCTGTCAGGCTGCGACGTGGGTCTGCCTGCGGGGCGCTCACCGCATCGGGAAGGTAACCGGCTCGACATGGTCGACCAGCCGAAACCCAAGCCCCAGCGCGCGAGCATGTACAACGGCCGCGTCATCGAGCCCCCTGCGGGCGCTGTGGCGGTTGATGATCGGCCCTTTCCGTACTCGCAGGCGGATGCCGCGCGTGCCGGTGCGGAACTCGTAAACCCACTGAAGCCTACGCCGGACGTGATCGCGCATGGGCGCTTCGTGTTCGAGAACGTCTGCAGCGCGTGTCACGGGCAGCGTGGCGCCGGTGATGGACTGGTGGCGACGTTGTTCCCCAAGCCGCCCAGCCTGATGACTCAGCGGGTCCGCGACTGGCCGGATGGCGAGATCGTCCATCGACCGATGCGAGGCCAGGGCTCCATGCCAAGCCATGCGAGGCAGATCGATCTCAAGGATGCCTGGTCGGTGGTGCATTACATCAGGCAATTGCAGGCGGAGGAGCCGGTCGCGCCCGCGGCGCCGGTGTCCGCTGCCGCGGCGAAAGGGCAGTCATGAGCGAAGTGCACACGCCACCGGCGACGACGCCGGGGCCATTGCAATTGCCTGTGTCGGTAAGGTTCGGCGCGGGCGCCGCGGCGGTTATCGGCGCGGCCACACTGCTGATGCTTTTCCAGGGCGAGGACGCGGCAACTGGGTGGAGCGCATACCTGATCGGCTCGTTCTTCGCGATCAGTCTCGGTGTATTCGGCGTCGCCTGGCTGGCAATCACATCACTGGCTGGTGCGACGTGGGCCGTGACGATGCGGCGCGTGCCCGAGGCAATGACGGCGTGGCTACTGCCGGGTGGAGCGCTGATGATGGGGATCCTCGCAGGCGCACCGGCGTTGTATCTCTGGGCGCAAGGTACCGAGGGCGACGAGCTTCTCGCACACAAAGCACCGTTCCTGAACCTGCGGCTCTTCGCGGTGTTGACGGCGGTCAGCTTCGCCATCTGGTATCTGTTCGCGTCGGCGATCGTCGGCGCGTCACGCCGGCAGGATCGCGACGGCGGGTTGGCCGCAACACGGTTGACGCGAGTCTCGTCAGCGATATTCCTGGTGCTGTTCGCGCTGAGCCTGAGCGTGGTGAGCTTTTACTTCCTGATGTCACTTGACGCGCACTGGTTCTCGACGATGTTTGCGGTGCTAGTGTTCACCGATGTCATCCAGACCGGGACGGCCTTCGTCGCGATCGTGGCCGGGCTGCTCGTGATGACGGGGCAGTTCAAGGAGTTTGTTCGCGAGGATCATCTGCATGCGCTGGGCAAGATGGTGTTCTCGGCGACGGGGTTGTGGGCCTACATCTACTTCTGCCAGTTCATGTTGATCTGGTACGCCAACCTCCCGGAGGAGACCGCCTACTTCATCCGCAGGTGGGAGAACGGCTGGATGCCGTACCTGCTCGCGCTACCACTGCTGAAGTTCGTGGTGCCGTTCGGGTTGCTGATCCCGCGCGCGGCGAAGCGGCGCCCAGCGGCGCTGATTGCCATCGGGGCGATCCTCCTGGCGGCGCAATTCCTGGAATTGTACGTAATGGTGGGGCCGGCGCTCGGTCATGGCGAGCATGTGCCGCACGCGCATTTCCCCGCGGCCGAGTTTCTCGTGACGCTGGGCTTCCTGGGCGCGTTCGTACTGGTGTTCAGCCGGTCGCTCAGCGCGCATGGGGCCGTGCCGGTCAAGGATCCGGCGATCAGCGCCAGTCTTGCGTACCACACGTAGCCAGGCATGACGCACCACGCACACGCGCTTGCCGGCGATCTCGATCTGCTCGGGTTCCTCGTGCTGGGACTGCTTGGCAGTGCCACGCATTGCGCGGTCATGTGTGGACCGTTCGCGCTGCTGGTATCTGATCGCTACGCGCAGCCTCGGACGGGCCGCCCGGTCATGGCCGCGCAATTGTGGTACGCGGCGGGCCGCGCCGTGACGTACGCAGCGCTGGGAGCAGCGGCCGGCTACGCCGGTGTGTGGCTGCAGGCGGCCGGCATCTGGGCCGGCGTGGGCCGCGCTGCGGCGGCGTGTGCCGGCCTGGCGCTGGTGATATCTGCCGTGATGAGCCTGATGCACGCCGGCCTGCAGCTTCCTGGCGGGATCGGTCGATGGTCTCGAGTCCTGTATCAGCGTCTGCCTTCGCACCCGTTTTCGTTGGGCCTGGTTCTCGGCCTGTTGCCGTGTGGACTGCTGTACACGGCGGTCATCGCGGCCGTTGCGCAAGGGACACCGGCGGGTGGCGCCGCCGCGCTCGGCGCATTCGCGCTGGGGACCGTACCTTCGCTCCTCGGGATTGCCTCGGCTCAGCAGCACCTGCGACGGCACGCCGGCCGGTTGTTGCCGGTCGCCAATGGATTCGTGCTGGCGATGGGCTTGTGGTACCTGTGGCGCGGACTGGTAGCGTGAGCGTAGGTGGCGTCGATCTCCGATGAGTGTGACAATCGGGGAATGGCAAGGCTCGACGAGCAGATCGACCACCTTTATCAATTGCCGCTGGAGGAATTCACGGCGGCGAGGAATGCGCTGGCCAAGGAATCTGGTGACGGCACGGTCAAGAAGCTGGAAAAGCCGGTGCTGGCCGCGTGGGCGGTCAACCAGCTGTATTGGCACGAGCGCAAGCTGTTCGACGAAGTGATCAAGACCTCCGGCCAGGTACGGACGGCGCATCAGCAGATGCTGGGCGGCAAGGCGTCCGACATCAAGGCCGCCGAGGTGTTTCACGCCGAGGCCATGCGGAAGGCGAAGGATGCGATCCGCAAGATCATCGTGGCTGCCGGCAACGCCGCCTCTGATGCGGTGATGACCCCGGTCACGGAAACCCTGGACGCGTTACCGACCACCGACACACCCGGAAGATTCACAAAGCCATTCCGGCGGACCGGATTCGAAGCGCTGCATGGCGTCACGATCTCGCCTAAACCTGCCGAACGCGCGCCGAAACCTGGTCCTGTATCCCAAGCGGATGGAAATGCGGAGCGTCGCAAGCGAGAGGCCGAAGAACTCTCGATGGCGAAGGAGCGGCTGCGCTTCGCCGATGCAGCCCAGCGCGAGGCCGAGGCCGCGCTCGAGCGGGCGCAACGAGCGCTGGAGCGAGCGGAGCGCGCACGCGAGCGGGTGGAGAAGGAGCTCGAGGAAGCCGCGGCCGCCGAGAAGGCGGCCGCAAAGGAAGTGTCAGCGAGTGAGTCCACCCTGGAAAAGGTCAGGGCGGAGCGCGAGAAACTGGCGAGGAAGATTACCGCTTAAGGCCCGCGAGCGTCGCCTTCCGCATCTTTGCCACCATCGTGAACCGAGGATCGACGACGTTGGCGACTTCGTATTCGAGTGCTTGTCCCATCAGGATCGACGCGCCTCGTTCCGTCATGCCGTAATCCTGCATCAGCCAGCGATGCATCTCGCTCGTCGCCTGCTGCAGCGCCTCGATCAGCGAGCGTTCGCTGCCCAGCACCATCACGTGGGTATCGTTCTCGAGTCGCGGCCATTGAATCGGCGACTTCTTGACGACCTGCACGGTGAACTCGACATCCATGGAGGTCTCGAGGCCGGTGCCGACCACTTCACCTTCACCCTGCAACGCGTGGCCGTCGCCGATGAAGAGCAGCGCGCCAGGCTCGTTGACCGGCAGCATCACCTTTACGCCTTGATTGAGGCCGGCGTAGTCCATGTTGCCGCCGAATGCGCCCGGCGTGCTGGTGACGATCGCTTCCTTGCGCGCCGGCGCGACGCCGACGCAACCCAGCATCGGCCGCAGGCGCAATTCGAGTCCGCCGATGTCTGCGTTGTCGAGGCGGGCAACGTTCTTCGCCTTGTCGAGAATCCAGTTCGCCCGCGGTGCCTGGCGCTCGGTGCGATTCAGGATCGATCCCGGTGTCACCGTGTAGGGCGCGAGCGCGCCGCCGGAGTACGCAGTGGTGCGGTTGATCTCGATCTTGTCGAATGTGACGACCAGCATGTCGCCAGGCTCCGCGCCTTCAACGAAGAACGGACCCGTCTGCGGGTTGGGGCCTGGCGCGACCTGCTTGCCGTTGAGGTCCGTGCCGCCGGCATCGATGGTCCTGGTGATGATGCGTTCGCCGGGCTTGATGCGAAGGGCAGGCGGGTGAGCACCCGAGAAGGTGTTGTAGTAGCGTTCGGGAGTGAAGGTTCTGGATTGTTGGGCGTTGACGGTAGTGACCGCCAACGCCATCAAGACTGTCGCGACGACGCGAATCATTGAAGCCCTTTCAGGCGGGTCCCAAGACCCGCCTCTACGGGGCGGATTCTACTTGCGGACGCCGGAGTACTCCAACATCTGCTTCGTCAAGTCTTGCGGATAGGAGATCGTCACATCAGTTATGGATCCGTCCGCGCCGGTGACGGCCGAGAGCTTCGGCATCACGAAGCCGCTGTATGACGGCAAGCCGAGCTTGTCGACGCGACCGACAACTTCGTCGCGCTGTTTCGGATCGAAATGAATGCCGTAGGTGTCAAACAGCCGGGCGGCGCCGGCCGCGTCGCCCTCTGACTTGATGCGCTGCACTTCGGCAAGCAGGCGGCCGACGCCCTCGCGGAACGCCTTGGGATCGACCATCACGAGGTAGGTCTTGCCGTCACGCGTCCGCTGCTCGATCGCCTTGGTGTTGGCCATCAGCCACCGCACGATCATCTGGCGGTTACGCATGTGGTCTTCCTCGATCTGCGTGCCTTGCCGGACACGGCGAAGCTGGACCAGCGCGTTGCGCGTGTAGGCCTCGTATTCCGCGCGCACGATGTTGTCGTGGTCGGCGGCGGGGATCACGCCGATCTCCACGAGTTTCGGATCGGCGATGAAGTAGAGACCGACGAGATCGGCACGGCCTTCCTCGAGCGCCGAGAAATGCTCCTTGATCAGCTGCTGCGGGTTGGCCTTGCCGTCGGCCTGCCGGCCTGACGCGTGGCCGATCACTTCGTGCATGTCGGTTGTGAGCTCGCCACTGAACGTGCCGAACTTCGCGCTGCGATCGGCTTCCGCCTGCTCCCAGGTGAACTCGCTGCGCATGTTGGTCGGCGCAGACTTGTCGTAGGCCTCGTTGACGTTGGCGAGCGCCACGGACTTGCTGCCGTACTCCTCGCGGATCGCCTGGTCGTTGGGCAGGTTGATGCCTACCGGAGTGACGGGCCCTGAGTCGCCGGTCTCGACGATCACATCGATCGCGTTGGCGACGATGCCCTGGACGCTCGCCTTGCGATACTTCGCGTCCCACGGCATGTGATCCTCGAACCACTGCGCGTTGTTGGCGAGGGTCTTGATGCGCTGTGTCTTCTCCTGGTTGACGTAGAAGACGATGCCTTCCCAGCTGCCCTTGATGCCGCGCGGATCGAGATACACCTCGATGAAGCCGTTGATCGTGTCGACGGGGGAGTTCTTGTCCTGTACCCAGGCGATGTCGTATGCCTTGCGGTCGGCTTCCTCCCCGGTCTGGTAGAACTTGATCAACGCGTCGAGCGCCTTGACCATTGGCGGCTCGGCATAGGCTTTCGCGGCCTCGAGGTGCTTGACGATCTCGGTGATCTGGCTGCTGTACTTGCCCCCGATCTTGTAGACCTCTTCAACCAGCTTGCCGTTCTGCTTCGTGAGTCGCGAGTTGAGCCCGTACTTTTCCTTGAAGCCCTTCAGATCGGCCATCGTCACGCCGGCATACAGGTTGTTGGCGCTGGCGGAGAGGATGTCCTTGCCCGCGCCCGGCGTCTTGTTGGTGACGATGGGATCGACGTTGGCGTCGAAGAACATCGGCTGGAGGCGGGCGAGTTTCTGGTCGATTGATTCCGCGCCGGTCATGTACTTCGCGCCGGCCTTGGCGGACGCATACACTGCCGCCTTGAACTGGTCGGGTGTGCAGTTGAGCACAAACTTGCGCGAGGTCAGGTTGTTGTAGGGGCCGTTGTTGATCCAGAACAGTTTGGTGTAGCGCTGGACTTCGGTAAGGGTGGCCGCGTCCACGCCTTGCGGGTACGCGACGATCTGTTCGATCACGCCGCGCATTTCGAGCGCGTCCTTGTGCTTCTGGTCGATGAAGATGTCGCGGCCGGCCAGCGCCGCCTGATACAGGTGGTAGATCAGCGACTTCTGCTTGAGGGGCAGCGATGCAAAGCCGTCAGCGTAGAGTTGCACCACGGCCGCATCATCCACTCGATCGAGCAGGTACTTACGCTCGGCGCCGGGTGAGGCCGGTTGGGCGGGTGAGGCCGGTTGGGTCGGCGCTGGGGACGAACAGCCAGCCATGAGGAGGAGCGCGAGGGCCTGGGCGGAGCGTCTGATATCCATAATTTCCTAGTATAGTTAGGGGCTGGATGAATGGATGGGAGTGCCATCCTTCAGTCACCCACAAATTTTGAGAGGATTCACCATGCGTCTTGTTAAAGGTTTCGGAATCGTTGCGATGACCCTGTGTACCAGCGCGTTGGCCTTTGCTCAGCAGCCCGATGCGGCCATGCCGGTCAAGGACGGCGGCATTTTCGCCAAGGGTTGGGCGGGCAAGATCGACGCGCAGGAAGAGAAGGCCGGCGCCAATATCAACCAGGCGCGCCTCGACGAGAAGAACGGCACCTTCACTGTCCGCACCGGTCCGGCGACGACCTACTGGAGCCCCGCCAACAAGGCGGCGGGCAGCTACACCGTGTCGGCGACCTTCAATGAGCCGCAGTACATGAACCTGATGGATCACCCGCATCCGTACGGGATCATGATCGCCGGCAACGACCTCGGCACCGAGACCCAGAGCTACCTGTACTGCGCCGCCTACGGCAACGGCACGTTCATCGTCCGTGGCATGGGCCCGGCGCCGTTCACGGCCCAGGCGACCCGCAAGCCGGAACCGAACGCCGCCGTGGCGAAGGCGGCCGGCAAGAACTCGCCGGTCAAGCAGGACATCGCCGTGACGGTGACCGCCGACACCATCGAGTGCGCGATCAACGGCACGGTCGTCGGCAGCTACAAGAAGGCTGACCTCGTCGCGGCGGGCAAGCTGAAGTCCACCGACGGTGTGTATGGCATCCGCTTCGCCCACAACACCGAGGCGACGGTGACCAACTTCAAGATGACGAAGAAGTAAGTCTCCCAATCGGGCGACATCGAAGGGGCAGGTCGAAGAGACCTGCCCCTTTTCTTTTGTGCGGCGCCCGGCATTGCATTTGCTCTTCAGCAGTGCATGAAGCCGCGTGTGTGGCTCGCGATATTTGTAGTGCTGCAGATTGCAGACGGCGTGTTGACCTACGCCGCGGTCGAACGCTTCGGCACGCAGGCCGAAGGCAATCCGATACTCGCCACGTGGATCATGATTACCGGCGCGGCGCCGGCGCTGCTGGGGGCCAAGCTGCTGGCCTGCGCTTGCGGCGGCGTCCTGTACGCCGCCGGGGTGCATCGCGTGCTGATCGGTCTGTCAGCTCTCTATCTGTTCGCGGCCGTCATGCCGTGGCTGCACATCTTCAGCGTCTCGTCGTAAACGCTATTTCCTCTTGTCCTTCTTGTCCTGCATCTTCGACACGTCGGGCACGTCCACGCCGAGCGCCGTGGCGAGGTCGATCTGGTGCTCCTGCTCCTGGCGCAGGATCTCGCGGATCTCTTCAGAGATGGCGTATTCACCGAGTGCATCCGCCTGGCGCACGCGCTCGCGGTAGGCGCGGATGGTGTCGTTCTCATTGTCGAGATCGGCGCGAAGCATCTCTTCGGCCTTGTCGGTCAGCTTGACCGGCAGGGCAGCGGCGTTGGGCATACCGCCGAGGTAATCGATTTGCTTGGCGATGGTGATGGCGTGGGCGAGCTCTTCCCCGGCGTGAATTTCGAGCTCCTTCGCAATTGCCTGGTATTCGGCGCCTTTCAGCACCTGCGAATAGACAACGTAGGCGATGATCGCCTGGTACTCACGGGACAGGTCTTCCTGTAACCCCTTGATTAGGTCAGCGCGCGTAATGTTCTCGGTAGCCATTACCCCTCCAGCTGGGCACCTCTGCAAACACGGTGCCCGGCTGGCTGGGAGATTTGGTCGAGCTAGCTGAGGTGCTTCTTGAAGTGAGCGATGGTGCGATCCCACGCGAGCTTGGCAGCTTCGGGGTGGAAGCGTTCGGTGGTGTTGTTGTTGAAGCCGTGCGCGGCGCCTTGATACACGTAGCCCTCGTATCTCACGCCTGCGGCCTTGAGCGCCGCCTCGTGCGCGGGCCACGCGGCCACCAGTCGCTCGTCGGTCGAGCCGTGATGGATTAGCATCGCCGCCTTCACGTTCTTGACGTCCTCAAGCGGACCGGCGCCGCCGTAGAAGGGCACACCAGCCTGGATGTCGTTGGGCATGCGCGCAGCGAGGTAGTTCACCATGCCGCCGCCGTAGCAAAAGCCGACCGCGCCGACTTTGCCGTTCGAATCAGGCCGCGCCTTCGCGTAGCTCACGACCGAGACCATGTCTTCGCGCGTCTTGGCCTGATCGAGCTTCGGGAACAGTTCACGTGCCTTGTCCTCGCCACCGTCTTTCGGATAACCACCGAGCGGCGTGAGTGCATCCGGCGCCACCGCCAGGAAGCCATCCAGCGCCATGCGCCGGGCGACATCTTCGATGTGCGGGTTGAGGCCGCGGTTTTCGTGAATCACGATCACGGTCGGGAGCTTCCCGGTCGCATTGGCGGGCTTCACGACATAGGCCTTGATCTTGCCGTTGCCGTTCGGCGAGGGCACGTCAACCCATTCGGTCTTGATCCGCTTGTCGTCGGTCGGGACGATCTGCGCTTCGGCAAACTTCGGGTTCATCAAGTCGAGGATCCCGGCCGTCGTCAGGCCGCCGACCGCGTACTTGCCGGCGCGATCCATGAAGCCGCGGCGGTCAATGAAGCCGTGGACGTATTCGTCGAAGATCTTCCACAGTTCAGGGTTCAGGTCCTTGGCAGTGATGGGCTTTTCGGTCGAAACGGGTTCCATTGATCCTCCGGAGGGCAGATATTACCGCTATTACCGCACCGGGTGACGACATGCCCGGTCCTGGCCGATAACCTGTGTAGGAAGCTGCCTATTGCCGCTTCCTGCACACATATGCGCCTAACTACTTCGCTCCTGGCCGGATTGTTTATCCTCCCGTCGTTGGCGGCTGGCTCCCCCCAAAACGTGGCGGTCAGCAAGGTGGCGGCGTCCACTGTTGCCGGGCGCCAGTTGAACTCGTCCAGCAAGCTGCAGGTGACCTGGGCGGGCGGCGGGGACCCGACGGACCATTTCGAGATCTCCGCGATCGAGAGCGTGCAGGGCACGACGGTCCGCGCCAGCGCGGCGGCCGGCGCCACGTCGGCGACGCTGACCGGCCTGAAGTCGCACACGACCTACGCGATCACCGTGAGGGCCTGCGCGAATGCGGGGTGCACGACGTCGAGCGCCGCGGCGGCAGTCACAGTGGAGACCGATCGCGAGGAATGGCAATTTCAGGGTACGGGCAATTCGGTCAGTGGTTTGACCAAGGCCGTCAGCGACGGTAATGCTCGTTTGAGCGCGACCCGGTTTGGACCTGATGCCGGCGCGATGGCCAATCGCGTCCAGTTGTATTACGGACCGCTTGCGTCGGCGACGCAGTCGCGGCAGGCGTCACTGAGCGTGGCGGTGGCATCGGCGGAAGCCAGCGCCGCCAATCCCGGCTCGTACCTGACGTTTACGAGCCGCGCCGGCAGCAGCGGGTTGATTTCTCCCAGTTCGGCGGCGGCGATGATCGCGCAGGTGGCCACCGGGCAGGGCGTGCCGGTGGCGCGCGACAAGGGAGGCTTCGTCCGGTTGTTCTTCGAAGCCACGAGCGCCGACAACAAGACGCGTGTCTTTTCGATCGACAGCCAGGACGGATATTACGGCCTCGATTTCAATGCGGGCGGTGCGGGCACGTGCAGCACCGCCGCCGACTACGACTCTGGTGGATGCGTGCCGACGCTGGCGATCGGGATCGAAGGGGACACCAACGGCAACAACCGCATCACGAATGCCCGGCAACAGAAGGTCGGATGGCCCACGCTGGATTCGCCGCACTGGGATCTGTCGGCAGGCACGTTCATGGTGTTCACCGTCGACCGCCTGAACGGCTGCACCAGCTTCAACATGAATCACGGTTACGCGGTGTGGGATGGCTCTGCGTGGAAGGTGCAATACAAGGCGGACGGTTGCCCGAAGTTGTTTCTCAGCGCGCAGGCCGCGTTTCCGTTTCATATCAGCGGCGGCAAATACCGCTTGTATTACGGCGATCCGTCGATCACGGACGGCAAGGTCACCAGCAGCGGCCTGCCGTTCCTGGGACCGAAGAAGTTGATCTACGCCGACGCCTCGGCCACCGGTGATCCCAACGTCGTCGACTTCGAGGATTGGGAATCGCAGAACTCACCGCGCGACGTGGTGTTCCTGTGGCCGAACGGTGAGCAGATGGATGCGCGGGCGGAAGGGTATATCGACGACTATCACTTCCTGACGCCGACCGGATCGCTCGACTTGCAGGTCATGTACGTCACGATCACCGATGGCGCCATCGCGCCGATCTCGGTGACCGCGATTCTGTTGAATCCTTAGCTCGGCTCCCGTCGTTGAATTTCGAGTCGGAGTTGAATTTGGGGTCAGACCCCAAATTCAATTAATTCAGCGTCCAGAGCGAAATCGTCGACAGGTCCTTGACGAGGATCCTCTGGCCCGCGAGCACGGGTTGCGCCCACGTCGCGCTGTCCGCCACGGTGTAGCGCTTCACGATTTCAAACTGCTTGGGATTGGCGCGCACGACCTTCAGCTCCGCCAACGTATCCAGCGAGAACCACAGGTTGCCCGAGCGGACCACGGCGGCGTTCTCGGCCTGGCGCGGTTCGGACAGCCACAGCGTTTGTCCTGTGTTCGCGTCGATCGCGAAGTACTGGCCGCTGTTGCGATGCGAGAAACCGTAGAGCGTGTTCCCGCCAACGACGCCGGTGCTCATGTCCATGCTCGCATCGTTGTTCACCCAGACATCCTCCGACATCCACTGGCCGCCCTTGTTTATCACCTTGAAGCCGGTGATGGGCATGCCGAGTCCCGAGACGATGATGATCTGGCCGGCCGGGCCGGAGGCCGTCGACGGCAGGCTGTGCACGATCGGCGTGGCGGCATTTCGCGTCGAGCGGACGGTGTAGGGACGTTTCCACAACAACTCACCGGTCGCCGCGGCGACGCCGATCAGGTTGTCCTGCGTCATCGTGATCACCTGGCGCGTGCCGCCAAGATCCACGGCGATCGGGGATCCGTACGCGGGGCCATCGCCATTCCAGCTCCACTTGACGTCGCCCGTGCGCGCATCAAACGCGGTGAGCGCGCCGTTGCTGTGGCCGCCGACATGCACGATCACGAGTCCGCGATCCACGAGCGGCGACATGGCGGTGTGATACAGCGGTTCAACGTCGGGCCTCGGCTTCTGCCACAACTGCTTGCCTGATGCCGCGTCGAAGGCGGTGACGATGCCGCTCATCCCGAGCGTGTACACACGGCCGTCGGCAAACGTTGGCGTGGACTTGGGACCGGTGCCGTGCGTGCGCGTGGCTGCGGGATTCGGCTTGTAGGTCGCGTTGTACTTCGTTTCCCACACGACCTTGCCGCCGGCCGCTTCGAGCGCGCGCATCACTTCGTCTTCGCCCTGACGTGAGAAGGCGTAGACCCGGTCGCCGACGATGATGGGAGCGGAGTAGCCGATGCCGACATCAACCTTCCACTTCAGGTTGAGTTTGTCGGGCCAGGTTGCGGGATTGGCGAATGTGGCGGCGCCGTCGCGGTTCGCTCCTCGCCACTGCGCCCACCCTTCGACTCGATTGGCGTTGCCCTGTTGGGCAACACCAATCTCGCTCAGGGCGATGCCCATCGCGATGATCAAGAAGAATCGGGAGGGCATCGGTCCCCCTATTTGGGTTGCGGAACGATCCGCAGGTATGGCTTCGGTGCCTTCCAGCCCTGCGGGAACTTCTGCTTGGCCTCGTCTTCCGTCACGGCCGGCAGGATGATCACATCGTCGCCGTCCTTCCAGTTCACCGGTGTCGCGACCTTGTGCTTCGCGGTGAGCTGCATGGAGTCGATGACGCGCAGCACCTCGTCGAAGTTGCGGCCGGTGCTCATCGGATACGACAGCACGAGCTTGATCTTCTTGTCGGGGCCGATCACGTAGACGTTGCGGACGGTGGCGTTGTCGGCCGCGGTGCGGCCTTCGCACGACTCGCCGGCTTCCGCGGGCAGCATGCCGTAGGCCTTCGCGACCTTGAGGTCGATATCGCCGATCATGGGGTAGTTCGGCGCGGCGCCCTGCGTCTCCGCGATGTCCTGCGCCCAGCCGGCGTGACGCTCCACCGGATCGATGCTGAGGCCGATGATCTTGACGCCGCGCTTGTCGAACTCCGGCTTGATGCGCGCCATGTAGCCCAGCTCGGTCGTGCACACCGGGGTAAAGTCCTTGGGGTGTGAAAACATCACGCCCCAGGAGCCGCCGAGCCACTCGTGAAAGCGAATCGGGCCGTCCGTGGTTAAGGCCTGGAAATCGGGGGCATCACTGCCAATGGGAAGCGGACCGGACGACATAGATTGACTCCATCTGATGACCTGGTGATGTGGTGATCTCGCGATCGATGTAACGATAGCTCGCTACATCTTAGACCTCAAGATCTGGCGATCAATCACCAGATCTCGAGGTCAATAGATCATCAGATGTTGGCAGCGCTGAAGGCGTTACCGGTCTTGACCGCCGCCCTTGGGCACGGCCACGCGGGCACCCGAGTCGCCGCCACTGGAGCCGCCGCCGCCCGATGACCCTGCGGAGTAGCCGCCTGACGTGGCGCCGCCGCTGCTCGTGGCGGCGCCGCCCCAGCTGCCGCCGTTGCTGCCGGCATTGACGCGCGGTGCAGATTCGGTTTCGCGGGAGCGAATCTGCGTGTAGCCGCGGCCGTTGACCGCGCGCCCATCACCGTCGGGTTGCCCGGGGTTGATGCTGCCGATGACGCTCGGGTTGTTGCCGAGGTCCACCCAGTTCCCGTAAGTGCCATACGGGTAATACGAGGGGTAGCCGTAGATCGAGTTGTAGCCATAGGCATACGGGCCGTACCCCATGCCGCACATGCTGTAGTAGCTGCGGTAGCCGTAACCCATCGGTGAATAGCAGTCCGACAGACCTGACATCAGCATTGGCGCCATGAACGGATCGAACCAGCCCGTGCCGGTCGAGATGCCGGCGGGGGCGCTGCCGCCACCCATGCGTTCAACCACGAAGCGCCGCGGGTAGGTGAGTGCGACCATCAAGTCGATGATCGGCTCGCTCACCCCGCCGTCGTCCAGGGCGACCAGTGTCTTGCGGTTCAGATCGAAGGGGTGATGCACTTCGGTGAGCACCGCCTGCATCGCCTCGACAGGCAGCTTGGCGCTGGCTTCGATGACGTCCTCGATGCTCCACTTGGTCTGGCTAGAATCGGTGCGTAGCGTCAGCGCCGGGTCCGGCTGCGGTGCCTTCGAGCCATCGGCCAACTGCTGGTTCGCCGCGCGGCGATAGCGCTGTACGCGGACGCTGGTGCTCGCGGAGTTGCCGCTGACATGCTGGATGTTGAGCCACGACGGGCCCGGCGCCATGAACGCCACGCTCTTGATCGTGCGTGGTGCCTCCTTGCCGCAAGTGACATCGGTCGTGCGGAACACGCGGGCACCGTCGGTCGACCATTCGGCGCGCTCGATGCCTTTGCACTCGGAGTCTTCGATCGGGCGCGCCTTGCCGTCGGGCACCACGATCTCGTCGATGCCTCTCTGCGTGCCGATCACGGTCTGCAGTCGCACGCCGCCCTTGTCAGGCGTGATGCACATGCGCGCGCCGGTGCCGGCAATATCGTCGTCCAGTCGCCAGCAGCCGATCCACGCGGCAAAGCGCGCGTCGACGGCGGCGGTTGGGGCCGCGGGTTGCGGAGCGGGCCTGCCCTGAGCGGAGTCGAAGGGCGTCTGTGCAAAGGCGCTGCCCGCGGTGAGCGTGAGTGCGAGAACGATTGTGGTCTTCATAATCAGCTCCGGCCTAGAACGCGAGATGGATTCCGGCCCCGAAGCGGAATCCTCCAAGATCGATGGGTTCGAAATCCAGGAAGTCCTGGCCAAGGTCGGCCTTCTTCCACGTATAGCGGCCTTCAAGCGAGAGCATCAATCCCTTGAAGAGCATGATGTCCGTGCCGCCGAACGCATGCGCGACGGGAGTCCATCCGCCCGACCGGAAGGTGTCGGAGAAAATGTGGCTGTCCTGGAAGTCCACGAAGTCGCCGGACTGCCGCAGGTTGAATTTCCCGTAGCCACCGCCCGCGCCGATGTAGGGCACGAACGTGTTCGGAATCCACGCCAGGCGCGAGACGCGGCGGCCGCGCGGCATGAGCGAGAACTTCGCGGACAGTGTCAGGTTCAGTTCGGAGAGGTCGGTCGTCTGTTCAATCGGCACGCGCGTGCCGTTGGCGAGCAACTCCTCCATGGTGCGGTGTTCGGAGGCGCGATTCACCTTGTTCAAGTCCATGCCGGCCACGATGTCGAGCTGCGGCAACACGCTGATTGCGAGCTCAGGTGAGATGGACGCGGTGCGGAAGTCCGATTTCTCCAGGGTCAGTTGCTCGGTGATGAACTGGAAGAAGTCGCTGTTGGCGTTGGCCATGAACCAGCTGCCACGCACGCCCACGGTGGCGCGCGGACGGCCGATCAGGAAATCAGGCGGAGCCGACGAGACGCTTTGTGTTGACGTGTTTTCCGATGGTGTTTGTGCGCCCGCCATGAGCGGGAACACCAGGAGGATCAGCGCGGTGATACAAACACGAGCCATCACACTACCTCAGGGGGAAATGGCACCCGCTGGCGAAGGCCCATTTCTCCCAAGAGGATAGCAGATAAAGGGCCTATTTGAGGGTAAAGGTCATCTCGAGAGTCACTCGGGCAGAGATTGCCTTCCCATCCTTCTCGGCAGGCTTGAACTTCCACTTGTAGGCGGCTTCAACGGCTTTGGCGTCGAGTCCCAATTGGTCATCCAATGAGCGCCGGACAGCAACGTTCGCGACATTACCGGTCGAGGAAACGACCAAGCTCAGCCATACTGAGCCCTGGATCTTTGCGTCCATTGCGGCGCGTGTATAGCCGGGTTTGACCTCGTGGGTCACCACGGGGAACGTGATACCGGGTCCCAAGTCGTGGACGATTTCCTGAGTACGCGCGAGCTCGTTGATGGCGATTGGGAAGCGATCGACTGTGGCCGCGGTGGCTGCGACCGAGGCAGTGAGCGCGAGGGCGAAACTGGCGAAGGCACGGCGACGGGACATGGAACCCTCCTCTGCGATTTGCGAAATGCGCTGGCTGAGCGTGCGGCGGCCAATGAACGGCGTGACGAGCGGCGTCCGCCCTATCGACAGGTCGCGTACCAAGCTTCTGACGACGGCCCGCTACGGACGGACTGGCGTGAAGTGCGCGTCTTGAGAGCGGGGGCTACCGGCTCCTTCTGAGGGAAAGCGCGATCACGGCGCCAACGACCAGGATCGCGGCGAGGGTCAGGAGTCCCGCTGAGAATCCGCCAGTGGCATCGCGGATCCAGCCGACCAGGAACGGACCAACGAAGCCGCCCAGATTGCCGATCGAGTTGACGATGGCGATGCCACCGGCAGCTGCAGTGCCGCGGAGGAATGCGGTGGGCAGTGTCCAGAAGGGCCCGAGCGTGCCCCAGATGCCAAAGGCCGCGATCGACAGCGTCGCAAGGGCGTACGCTGGTGTGTGCGGCGCAAGCACCGTCAGGACGAACCCGGCGGCGCCAACGAGGCACGGTCCGGCGACGTGCCAGTGGCGCTCACCGGTGCGGTCAGAGTTCGCGCCAACAACGACGAGACCGATCGTCGCCGCGACATACGGAATCGCCGACAGCAGCACCACCATCGCGGAGCTGTATCCGCTGCCGGCTTGCACGATCTGCGGCAGCCAGAAGCTCACGCCGTAAAACGCGATGACGATGCAGAAGTAGGGCAGCGAGACGATCCACAGGCGGAGGCTCGTGGCGGCTTCGCGAAGCGTGACGTGCGCGTTGGTCGTCTGTGCGTGTTCGGCTTCCATCTCGCGCGCCAGCCACTCACGCTCGGGAGCGGTCAGCCATTTCGCATCCGCGGGACGCTCGGTCATGTACCACAGCACCAGCGGCGCGAACAGCATCGCCGGGATGCCTTCGATCAAGAACAGCCACTGCCAGCCGTGCATGCCGCCCAGGCCGTGCATCTGCAGCAAGGCGCTCGAGATCGGTGCGCCGATCACACCGGCCATTGCCGTTGCGGTCATGAACAAGCCAACAGCGCGGGCGCGTTCGCGTGCGGGGAACCAGTGCGTCAGGTAGAGGATGATCCCGGGGAAGAAGCCCGCTTCCGCCACGCCGAGCAGGAAGCGCAGCGTGTAGAAGGTGGTGGCGTTGTTCACGAACATCATCGCGGTCGCGAAGAAGCCCCAGGTGAACATGATCCGCGCTATCCAGATGCGCACCCCGACCCGCGCGAGGATCAGGTTGCTGGGGGCTTCGAAGAGGGTGTAGCTGAGGAAGAAGATGCCGGATCCCAGCCCGTAGACTGCCGCGCTGAAGCCCAGGTCGCGGTTCATGTCGATCGCGGCAAAACCTACATTCACGCGATCCAGGTAGGCCACGATGTAGAGCAGAAACAGGAACGGGATCAGCCGCCAACGCACCTTGCGGAGGGCGGATTCTGCTATCTCATCGGCCACGAGTCCGCAGATTGTGCACCATGGCAGGCTACCGGGCCAACAGGCGAACGGGCCGGCGGGTCGGAACCGAAACGACTGGCTTTCGTAAAGAGTTGTAGCCATGGATCGTCTTTTTCAAGACATTAGGTTCGCCGCGCGGTTGCTATGGAAGGACCGCACCTTCTCCATCACCACGATCGCAACACTTGCACTGTGCCTGGCGGCCAACGTGGCGATTTTTGCCGTCGTCAACGGGGTGCTGCTGAAGCCGCTTCCGTTCCCCGAGCCGGATAGGCTCGTGCGGATGTTCAATAAGTACCCGGGCGCGGGTGTCGATGCCGGCGGATCGAACGGCGTGCCCGATTACTTCGACCGTCGCCGCGACATGCCGGCGATGGAGGAGCAGGCCCTGTTCCGCGAAGCCGGCGTCACGATCAGCGGCAGCGGCCTCAGCGAGGCCGAGCGCATTCAGGGGATGCTCGTCACCCCATCCTTCTTTCGCGTCCTGCAGACGCAGCCCCTGCGCGGTCAGCTCTTCACCGAAGCGCACGGCGAACTTGGCCAGGAAAAGGTCGTCGTCCTTACGCACGGATTCTGGCAGCGCCTGTTCGGCGGTCGCGATGACGCGCTCGGTCAGGACATCCGGCTCGGCGGCGAGCTCTACAAGATCGTTGGCGTCCTCCCGCAAGGCTTTGTCTTTCTGAACCCGGACATTCAGCTGTTCCGGCCCGCCGCGTTCACGGCGCGCGAGAAATCGGATGATTCGCGGCATTCAAATAACTGGCAGCAGTTTGGCCGCCTGAAGGCCGGCGCCACGCTCCAGCAGGCGCAGACCCAGCTTGATGCGATCAACGCGGCCAACCTGGAGCGCTTTCCGCAGTGGCGCGAGATCCTGAAGAACGCGCGCTTCGGCAGCGAGGTCGTCGACTTCCAAACCAACTTGATCGGCGAGCGCCGGTCAACCTTGACGATGCTGTGGGGCGGCGCGATCTTCGTATTGCTGATCGGCGGCGTGAACGTCGCGAACCTGGTGCTCGTGCGATCAACCTCGCGCATTCGCGAACTGGCGACGCGTCACGCCATGGGCGCCACGTTTGGACGCCTGACGCGCCAGGCGCTCACCGAATCATCGCTGTTGGCGGTTGTCGGAGGACTCGCCGGCCTGGGACTCGGATGGTGGGCGCTTCGCGCGGCGCCGTTCTTCGGCTTCGATCGCCTGCCATCCGGTGTGGCGCTCGAGCTCGATCCGCAGGTGATCGGCTTCACACTGCTCCTCATCGCCATCGTCGGCATCGGCGTCGGCATGATCCCGGTGATGGCCATGCGCCGGGCCAACATGGCGCAGGTCATCCGCGAAGAAGGACGCAGCGGGACGCAGGGCCGCGGCCCGCGCTTGATGCGCCGTGTGTTGGTCACGAGCCAGGTCGCATTCGCGCTGATGCTGTTGATCGGCGCCGGCGTGCTGCTCGCGAGCTTCGATCGCGTCATGACGATCGATCCGGGCTTCCGCGCCGACAACGTCCTGACCGGAACGATCAGTCTTCCCGCATCGCGCTACAAGGACGATGACGCGCTGCGCGCCGCACAGTCGCGCATCCTCGAGCGCCTGCGCTTGCTGCCCGGCGTGGAAGGCGCGGGCATGACGACGACCTTGCCGTTCAGCGGCTCCTATAGCGACAGCGTGATTCTCGCTGAGGGGTATCAGATGCAGCAGGGCGAGTCGCTGATTTCGCCGAGCCAGGTGGTGGCCAGCAACGGCTACTTCGAGGCCATGGGCGCAAAGCTGATCGCAGGCCGCCTGTTCACCGAGCAGGATGCGGAGGGGCGCCCGCGCTCGCTGATCGTCGACGAGCGCCTTGCGAAACGGTTCTGGCCCAATGGCGATGCCGTGGGCAAGCGCATGTATTTTCCCGAGGACATCAGCAACATCCTCGCCAAGCCGAAGGAAGAGCAGATGATGACCATCGTGGGCGTCATCGAGACCATGCGACTTCGTGGTTTGGTGGACGGTGGCTCGCAGAAGACCGGCGCATACTTCTCGCCCCTTCGGCAGGTGCCGTCGCGCACGCTCGGCATTGCGGTCCGGACGACGCAGGCTCCCGAGTTGCTGACTGGCGCAGTGCGTCGAGAGATTGCGCAGATCGATCCGGAGATGCCGTTCTACGGCGTGCGATCACTCGAGGATCGGCTGTCGACCTCGCTGATGGATCGCCGGACGCCGATGCTGCTGGCCACCGGTTTTGCCGTGGTCGCGCTGTTCCTGGCCGCGATTGGCATCTACGGCGTGCTGGCGTACCAGGTGTCGCAGCGGCGCCGCGAGATCGGCATCCGCATGGCGCTCGGCGCGGAGTCGGGCAGCATCTTCACCCTGGTGTTGCGCGAGGGCGGCCTGATCGTCGGCCTCGGTGCGGTGTTTGGGATCGCCGGCGCCTTCTTCCTGCGGCAGACGCTGCAGGCGCAGTTGTATGAGACCGGCGCCATGGATCCGCGTGTCGTCGCGGCGGTGGCTGGCGTGCTGATCGCGGTCGCGATGATCGCGTGCGTGCTGCCCGCGCGACGGGCGGCGAAGACCGATCCGTTGATTGCGTTGAGTGATTCGTGACGCAGGCGGGATTTCCGTCCCGCCTGTCAGGCGCGTTCAGAGACGCGCCCCCAGCATCTGCTAGAGATCGATCACGCCGTGCCGCAGGCCCCGTTGCACCGCCTCAGTGCGCGTCGAGGCGCCGAGCTTCCCGAAGATCGAGGCCAGGTGGAACTTCACGGTGTGCTCGCTGATGGCGAGCGTCCGCGCGATGTCGCGATTGGCAAGGCCGTCAGCGACCAGCGCCAGCACGTCATGCTCCCGGGCGGTCAGCGCTTCAATCAGGTTGCCGCCGTCGTCCGGCATCCGTCGCGACGGCAGCGATACGACGGCCTCCGCCAGCTCCGCGCGATCGACAAGTTGCAGATTCGTGTCCGCGAGGAGCCGGCGGCGAAGCGCGTCGAGGTCGTCCGACGCGCGGCCATTCAGAAAGATTCGTAGAGGCAGAGGCACTAGCCCTTGCTTCTTGGACGCTCGGTGACGGTGACGGATACATCCACCGCCGCTGTGCCGCGAATCACCGTTACGGGCACTGCCACGCCGACCTTGTCGCTGCGCAGCCGCGTGATCAGTTGCTCCGGATCCTGCACGATTTCCCCGCCGAACCCCACGATCACGTCACCGACCAGGAGACCACCGGCCTCCGCGGGGCTCTGTGACGCGACGTGGCTGATCAGCAGGCCGGCTTTCTGGTCCCGGCCGGCACGCTGGCGTTCGGGCAGAGGAACCGGCAGAGAGCTCACGCCGAGATAGCCTTGCTTCGTGCCGCCATCCGCGGCGACGTGTCGTGCCGCCTCCCACGCGAGAGCGGCGGGAATCACGACCGTGGTGCCGCGAATCGCCATCGACGTGATGATGCCGAGGGTCTTGCCGTTGCCATCGATCAACGCGCCGCCGTTCAAGGCGCCGTGCGGCGTCTGCTGGATGCGAATGACGCGATCGATCGAGCTGGCACGGCCGGTACGGAGCGGTCCGCCGACAACGGCGACCGGGGCGAACGTTGCCATCACGCCGCCGCTCCAGGTGCGGCCGATCGCGACCGCGAGATGCCCGGCCTTCGGTTCGTCGGCTGCGGCGAGCGCCGGCCGATCCATGTTCGCCACGCGCACCACGGTGAGGCCCATGTGACCGATGCGCCCCAGTACAGCGCCTTCGACGGTGGTCTCGCCAATGGAGACGGCCACGGTGTCGTCATCGACGGCGGCCGTTGTCAGGATCAGGTTGTCGCCAATCACGACGCCGGCGGCCAGACGGCGCCGGCCGCTGACCTGCACGATCGACGGTGCGGCCTGCTCGACGGCGTTTGCGATCTCATGTGAAAGGGATGACCAAGTGTTCATGCACCCACGATAGGTGACGAAGAAAGACAGCACATCAGCCATTCGGCTAGTAAAATTCCCGAAGATGAGCCTGTCGGAAGCGTCGTCACTGGTCAGCTCGCTCCAGAAGGAGCTGCGCCGCGTCATTGTGGGTCAGGAACAGGTGGTCACCGAGATCCTGACGGCGTTCCTGGCCGGCGGGCACGTGCTGCTGCGCGGTGTGCCCGGCCTCGCGAAGACGCTGCTGATCAAGACGCTCGCCGAAGCGGTGCACCTGAAATTCAACCGCATCCAGTTCACGCCGGACCTCATGCCGTCGGACATCATCGGCACCGAGGTCATCGAAGAGGACCGCGCGACCGGATCGCGCAACATCCGCTTCATCCCGGGCCCGCTGTTCGCGAACATCATCCTCGCCGACGAGATCAATCGCACGCCTCCGAAGACCCAGGCGGCGTTGCTCGAAGCGATGCAGGAATACCAGGTCACGGTCGGGGGCGTGCGGCATCAACTCGACCGGCCGTTGTTTGTGTTGGCCACGCAGAACCCGATCGAGCAGGAGGGCACGTACCCGCTGCCGGAAGCGCAGCTCGATCGCTTCATGTTGAACGTGGTGATCGGCTATCCAACCGCGGCTGATGAACGCCAGATCCTTGCGCAGACCACCGCCAGCGGCGATGTGAAGGTGAATGCGGTCGCAACCGGTGAGCAGATCGAGCGCGCGCGCATGTTGGTGCGCGAAGTGGTGGCCGCCGACAACGTCATTGATTACGCGACACGACTGGTGCGCGCCACGCGCCCGGCTGGTGAGGAAGGCGACAGAGTGCCGGACTTCATCAAGCAGTGGGTGAGGTGGGGCGCTGGTCCGCGCGCAGGGCAGTCGCTGCTGCTCGCGGGCAAGGCGCGCGCCGTGCTCAGTGGCCGGCCTGCGGTGTCGCTCGAGGACGTCCGGGCGGTAGCGCCGCCGGTGTTACGCCACCGCATCCTCGTGAACTTCCAGGCGGAAGCCGACGGGATCGACACCGAACAGATCGTCACGAAGCTCCTCGACGCAGTGCCCGCTCGCTAACCATGTCCAGGCCGCACGTCGTCACTTCGTCGGAGCTGCAGTCGCTTCGCGACCTCGAACTGGTGACGAAGGCGACCGTCGAAGGACTACGGCAGGGCCTGCATCGCAGTCCGTTTCACGGCTACAGCGCGGAGTTCAGCCAGTACCGCCACTACCGTCCCGGCGACGATTTGAAGTACGTGGACTGGAAGGCGTTCGCGCGCACCGATCGCATCTTCACGCGCCAGTTCAGGGAGACCACCAACGTCTCGGCGTTGTTCGTGCCGGACGTCAGCCGGTCGATGAACTATCCACAGGGATCAGGGGGCCAGGCTCAGGGATCAGGGACTTCCAAGTTCGTACTGGCGCGCACCGTTGCCGCAGTGCTCGGCACGCTGGTGCTCGATCAAGGCGATGCTGCTGGAATCTTCGCCGTTGAGGCGCGCGCGCACTATTTGCCGCCGCGAAGCGGGCGGCATCATTTGCGGACCATGCTGGCGGAGCTCGCGTCGCTCGAGCCGACGGGCGACGTGACGATCGCTGAATCGCTGCGGCGCGCAGCTACCGTCCTCAAGCGGCGCGGCCTGGTCATTGTGATTTCCGACCTGTACGAAGATGAGGAGGCACTCGGCCAGGTGCGGCGCCTGGCGCGAATGGGACACGACGTGATCGTGGTGCAGGTGCTCGCACGCGAGGAAGTCACGCTCGATGTTGGTGGCGCGGCAGAGTTCGTGGACCTCGAGACGGGTCGGAAGCTGCTCGTGCAGCCGTCCACCGCCCGCACGGCCTATGTCGCCGCCGTTCAGCAGTGGCTTGATGATGTCGAGCGTCAATTGAGGCGTGATGGCATCGACTACCTGCGGTTGATCACTGGCGATCCACTCGAGCCTGCGCTCCGACGATTCCTCGTGGGCAGACGGGGAGTGGCTTAGGAATGTCGGTGTTCTGGACGACGCCGATGGCGTTACTGGGCATCGGACTGATTGCCCTCCCGATTGCGATCCACTTGCTGGTGCGTCACCAGGTCCGTACGCTCGCGTACCCGTCGTTGCGGTTTCTGAGCGAAACACAGCTCGCCGCATTTCGAAGACGACGGATTGAAGACGCGCTCCTGTTGGCGTGCCGCTGCGCGATCGTGGTGATCGCGGCGGCAGCCCTTGCCGGTCCGGTATTCCAATCGGCATCTCGGAGCGCGGAACAGGCCCAGCGCGTGTCGCGCGCGATCATCACCCCCGCTGCCGTGGCTCCAGAGTTGGTGACACGTCTCGGTCAAGGGGCGTTTGCTACAACCCGAATCGAGCGGACGACGATCGCCGACGGCGTCCGGGATGGGCTGCGCTGGCTCGATGCGCAGCCTCGATCGGCGCGAGAGATCGTGTTTGCGGGAGAGTGGCGCCGCGGAGTAATCGGGAGCGTGGACCTTGCTCCCATTCCTCTCGACGTCGGGATCAGGTTCGAGCAGACCGCGAACGATTTGTCCGCCGATCTGACAGTGCCTGTTCTGGCCCGTCGTAATGGCCGGCTCGTGCGGATCGAGCAAGCGGTTGGAGCGACGGCTGACGCCACCAGCGTAAGTGCAGGTCCGGCGTCGCAGGTGCCTGACGAGCTGGTGTCGATTCTCGCGCGTCAGGGTGACACGCCGGTGGCGGAAGCTGCACTGAGGGCCGCGTTGGAAGCGGGTGTGCCATGGCGTGACTTCAACAGGCGCGTGCTGATCTCGTGGGAAGGCGCGGACGAATTGGCCGTGAAGGCGCGATCGACTGGGGCAGAGGTCGTCCGCATGGGCGTCCCGACGCCAGCGTCTTCCGCTGCGGACGCGGTGCGGTCTGCACTCGTTCAGGCGGGCGGTGTGAGCTGGACCGAGCCAATCGCACTCACCGGCATGCAACTCGATGCGTGGTCGCGACCCGCCGGGGCACCGTCATCGAATGCGCCGGTCACCGAGGAAGGCGATCGACGCTGGATGTGGGCGCTGGTGCTCGTGCTTCTGGCGATCGAGTGGTGGCTGCGTCGTTCCGCCGCCATGCCGGCCGACGTTGCGCAGGAGGCCCGCGTTGCTTGATCCGGCGCTGCGCTCCGCGCTGACCCGCGTCCAGCGGCAATGGCGTGTTCGGACGTTCGCGCAGGCGATCTCGACCGGCGGCGCGGTGTTCGCGCTGGCGTTGATCGGCGCGGTTGCGATCGGGGGAGCAGGGCGCCTGAGTGCGATTGGAATCGGGGTCGCAGTTGGAGTACTCACCACGGTCGCGGTCGTGTGGCGCGCGCCGAAGCTGTCGCTGGTGGGGGCCGCGCACGCGATTGAGCGCGCGGATCGGTCGTTCGACAATCTGCTCGTCACCGCGGCTGAACTGACCGAGCGGCCACGTCCGGTCCACGCGGCTCTCGAATCCGAGGTGTTCAGGCTTGCGGCCGAGCGGGTCGCGGTTTTGCGCGGGCCGGTCGCTGTGCCGACCGGCCAGCCGATGGCGGTTGCGGCAATGGTGGTCGCAGGTTGTGCGTTATTGGCCGGGGTAGGGGGTGCGTCGCTGCCGCAGGTGATAGTGGCTGGTCCGGGTGGCGTGTTTTCCGCAGCGCAGCCTGGTTCGTTCGACGTCCTTGTCACGCCACCAGCGTATTCCCGTCGTCCCGCGCAGACGCTGCGGGATCCGGTGCAGATTGCGGTTCTGGCCGGCAGCCGGATTCAGATCGGCGCGATCAAGCGCGACTGGGTCGCGACGGAATCCGAGGCGATTGAGATTCAGGCGACCGTTGGCGCGGAGCCGCGCTTTCTGTCGATCGCCGTGGTGCCCGACCTGGCGCCGACGATTCGCATCATCACGCCCGGCAAAGACACGGCGTTGGCCGCGCCGGCCGGACGGTTCGATGTGGTGATCCAAAGCGGCGACGATCTCGCGCTCACCGCAGTGTCGTTGCGGTTCACAAAAGCGTCGGGTGGAGGGGAGAACGTATCGTTCTCGGAAGGGGAGATCCCGCTTCGGATCGAGCGCGCGAGTGAACGGGAGTGGCGCGCGCGGGCGGAGTTCGTGCTCGACTCGCTCGGCCTGGCGGATGGCGACGTCGTGGTCTACCGGGCGATTGCACGCGACAACAATCCCGCGGGCGCCCCGGTCCAGTCGGATCAGTTCCTGATCGAGATCGGCAAGAACGCCGAGATCGCGGACGCAGGCTTCGCCCTGCCAACCGAGGAGAAGAAGTACGCCATCAGCCAGCAGATGGTGATCTATCACACCGAGCAACTGCTCAAGGGTAAGGTGCGCCAGGCAAGCGAGGAGTGGCTCGGTGAATCGCGCGGCATCGCGGTCGAGCAGCGCATGGTGCGCGCTGAAGTCGTATTCCTCGGCGGCGGTGAAGTTGAAGACGAAGTCGAGGAGGCCGCGCATTCGCACGAACTGGCCGAAGGGCGTCTGCAGAACAGCGGCCGGGCCGAGATGGTGCGCGCCATCAACGCGATGTCCCGCGCCGAGACGGAATTGAACGATGGCCGCGTCAAGGAAGCCTTGGTGCTCGAGCGTCTTGCGCTGACCCACCTGGAGCGCGCGCTCGATCGCCGCCGCTACTTCCTGCGAACACTACCGGATCGTTCACGTATTGATCAGACGCGCCGCCTGACGGGAGAGCGCCGCGAGGCACGGTCGTGGGAACGTGACAGCGCGCCGGCCCCATCCCCTGCGACGCTCGATGCGCAACGGCGGGTGATGCGCGATCTCGCCGCCGGCGTCGCCGTCAATGCCTCGCTCGCGTCGCGGGTCGCGGCGATCGATCCCGCGTCGCCCGATCTGCAGAGGGCGGCGGTGGGACTTGCGTCGGCGTCGACGGATGCTGCGAAGAGGTCGGCCGTCCAGGACGCGATGGCCGCACTGACGCGACACGCGTTGCAGCGGATGCCCGGCGCGAGCGCCGTTGACCTGAAGTCAGCGCCGCTGGCCGGAGCGCTGGCCGGCGAAATATCCGCGCCGTCGAGGCCGCGCCAGTGAGGAGCCGGACACTGCTGCGTGCGATCGCCGTGCTGATCGCGGCCGCCGCCACGGTCGACCCGGCGTGGCCGGTCGATCGGCCGCAGCCGGCGCGGCTGGTGGCGATAGATCTCGCTGACGGTGATGTGGAGGCGACTGTATCGACGCTCAGGTCCGCGCTCGGTGACTGGCACGTCGAGCGACGTGAAGCGTCAGGCGGGCCGATTCCGTGCGCTCCGGGCGAGCGATGCGTGGTGATCGCTGACGGATCGGTTGATGCGGCACTGCCTGCGGATCTGGATTCGGCGCCCGCACTGATCGCCGTGCGACGTGACCAGTCCCCCAACGTGGCGCTGGTCTCCGCGACCGCGCCCGCCGCGCACGTGTCGGCGGCCGGCACGATTCGAGTCCAGATGCGCCGATCCGGTCCGGTCGGCGAGACCGCCCTTGTGGTTCGCGACGGTTCCGCGGTGGTCGGCTCGATCACCCACGCGTGGACGGATGCGGTGGCGACTGTAGACATTCCGTGGTGGCCGATTGACGCTACGGGGCGCGCGTTGCGGATCGAGGCGACGCCGATCGACGGCGAAGCGAACACCGTCGACAACGTGATCGATATCGGCGTGCCGGTGCAGTCGAGCCGCATGCCGGTGCTCGTGTTCGACGCGCGCCCGTCATGGAGCAGCACGTTTGTGCGACGCGCGCTCGAGGATGATCCGCGGCTCACCGTCGAGCATCGCGCGAGAATCGCGCCGGCGCTGTCGGCCGGAACGCGCAGTGGCATCCTCGATATCGCCACGCTGGAACGGACGCCTGTGGCAGTGGTGGGCGAGCCGAACGCGCTGACGGGCCCGGATGTTGCTCTGTTGGAGCAGTTCGTGCGCGTGCGTGGCGGCTCGCTGATCCTGCTGCCCGAACGGCGGATCACCGGTCCGGCGGCGCGTTTGCTGGCCGGTGAGTGGACGGAGCACCTGTCGGCCGCGCCGGAGCGCGTCGGAGCGTTGCAGGCCAGCGAGGTGATGCGAGCGACCGGGCTGCCGGTGACCGCGGTGGTGCTGGCGCGCTCAGCCGCCGAGCCGTCGGTCGTGTCGTTGCCGCTCGGCCGTGGCCGCGTGATCGTGTCAGGTGCGATGGATGCGTGGCGCTATCGTTCCGCCTCCTTCGATGATTTCTGGCGATCGACAGCCATCGAGGCCGGACGGGCCGGCGATGCGCTCCGGTTCGAGTTCGGCGAAACCCTGGCGTCGACGGGCGATCGCGTCCCGTTTGTCGTTCGCTATCGCTCGTTCGACGAAAGGACCGCGGTCGAGATCAAGGTGACCGCGCGATGCGACGGCGCTCCGTCACCGGTGCGCGTCTGGCCATCAGGCAGGGTCGATACGTTCACAGGTGAGCTGGCGTTTGCGGGCGCGGACTGTGAGCTGCGCGCGCAGGCAGCTGATCGTATCGCCGTCGCGCAGGTGGCCGGTGGCGCGCGTCCGGCTCGCGGCGTCGACAACACGCTGGCAAAGCTCGAGCGCGCGATCACGGCTCACGGCGGGACGGTCAAGACCGCAGGTGATGAGTCGTCGTTGGCGCGTGAACTCGTGACGAGCTTCACGCCAACGTCACAGATTGTCTCCATTCGTCCGATGCAGTCGCTGTGGTGGATGCTTCCGTTTGCAGGCTGCCTTGCCGTCGAATGGTGGCTGCGTCGGCGTGAAGGACTGAGGTAAAGTTAGGCCACAGATGGCGCAGATGGCGCAGAGATAGGGGTTCATGGCGTACTCGAAAGACGAAATCAAGCAGATCACCGACAAGGTCTTGAACATGTGCAAGGCCGACGCGGTGGAAGTGCGGTTCTCCGGTGGTGAACGATCGGCGACGCGCTTCGCGAATTCCAGCATTACCGCCAACCTGATCGAACACGACCAGGAAATTTCGATCATCGTGCGCTACGGCCAGAAGTCGGCCAGCGCCACGACGCATCAAACGGATGACGACACGCTGAAGCGCACGATCGATGCGGTGCAGGCGCTGGCACGCCGCAAGCCGGACAACCCGGAACTGATGCCGCTGGTCAAGCCGCCACAGAACTACATCGAAGTCGACGCGGCGCTGCCGTCGGCCGTCAACTTCGGACCGGCCGAGCGCGCCAGGATGGTCAAGGCGAGCACGGACATTTGCGAGAAGAAGGGCGTGCTTGGCGCAGGGTACATTCCCAAGTTCGACTGGGTGGACGCCAGCGCGAACAGTGAAGGGCTCTTCACGTACTTCCACTACGCCGATGCCAGCTTCATCCTGACCTGCCGCACGCCTGACCAGACCGGGTCGGGCTGGGCCGGCACCACGGGCGTCAAGGACATCAAGAACATCGACGCCGAGATGCTGACCAATGTGGCCGCCGACAAGGCGCTCCGGTCGCGGAAACCGCGGGCGATCGAGCCGGGCAACTACACCGTGATCCTCGAGCCGCGTCCAGCGGCCCGGTACCTGTCGCTCGTGCTGAACGCGTTCAACGCGCGCAACGCTGAAGAGGGCCGCAGCTTCATGAGCGGCAAGCAGCGTGGCGAAACGCGCCTCGGTGAAAAGGTGTTTGGCGACAACGTCACCATTCGCAGCGAGATCGGCAACCCGATCCTCCGCCAGACGTCGATTGGCCAGGACGGCCTCGCCGCCAAGCCCGTCACCTGGGTTGAAAAAGGCGTCGTCAAGAACCTCTTCTACGACCGCTTCTGGGCGCAGCGCCAGAAGAAGGAACCGACTGCCACCACGCCCGGCATGAGCCTGGTGATGGAAGGCGGCACGACCAGTGTCGAGGAGATGATCAAGACCACCAAGCGCGGCCTGCTGGTCTCGTTCTTCTGGTACATCCGTCCCGTTGACAACATGACGTTGCTCAACACCGGCATGACGCGTGACGGCCTGTTCCTGATCGAGAACGGTGAGATCGTGGCACCGGTGCAGAACTTCCGCTGGAACGAGTCACCGGCGGTGAGCTTCAACAACATCACGGCGCTGTCGCCCTCGATCCCGATGCACACGGGCGAGGCGTACGACAACCCTGGCACCGCGCTGGTGCCGGCGATGCGTCTTGATGACTTCACCATGACTTCGATTTCACCAGCGGTGTAGGCCACAGAAAGCACAGATCATGAATAGACGTGAATTTGTTCGCAACCTGAGTGCCACCGGCGTCGCTCTTTACGCCAGCGATATCGTTGGCGACCTGATTGCGCAGTCGCCCAAGGCGCGCGTCATGGAATCGCGCTTCAAGGGGTTGTCGGATGTGGCGCTGGCCGAGGCCAAGCGCCTCGGCTGCACGTATGCCGACATCCGCTTTACGCGCAACGTCAACGACAGCGTCGCCGTCCGCGACAAGATCGTCGTCGACTCGTTCGGCTTTGGAGCCGGCGGCATGGAGACGAGCGCCGGCTTCGGCGTGCGCGTCATCCATAGCGGCGTGTGGGGCTTTGCCTCGAGCCCGATCGTCACCGAGTCGGAGATCCGCAAGATCACCGCGCAGGCGACGGAAGTGGCCAAGGCCAGCGCCGTCAGCAAGCGCTTTGAAGTGAAGCTGGCGCCGACGCCGGCCTACCAGGATTACTGGTCCGTCCCGGTCAAGCAGAAGCCCGAGGATGTGTCGCTGGACGACAAGATCCAGTTCCTGATGAAGATCAACGAGGCCGCGGCGAAGGTGCCTGGCGTGATCCGCGTGCAGTCGAACATGGCGTTCGACTTCGAGTGGAAGTACCTCGCCACCTCGGAGGGCTCCTACATCGAACAGGAAATCTGGCGCACGTCGCCCGGGTTCACGGTGACAGCGCTTCGTAACGGCAAGTCGAAGTCGCGCACCTACTCGGTTGCGCCGCGGTCGGCCGGATACGAGGTCGTGCTCGAAGCCAGGATGCTCGAGAACGCCGAGCGTATCGCCAACGAGGCGGTGGAGCACTGCATGGCGCCCCCCGTCAGCGTCGGCCTGAAGGACATCATCATGACGCCGGCGCACGCAATGCTGACGATTCATGAGATCGTCGCGCACCCGACCGAACTCGATCGCGTGGTCGGCTACGAAGCCAACTATGCGGGCACGAGCTTCGTGAAGGCCAGCGATGTCGGCAAGCTGATGATGGGCTCGAAGCTGTTCAACGTCAGCTGCGACCGCACGCTCGAAGGCGGTATGTGTACCGTCGGATATGACGATGATGGTGTGAAGGCGCAGTCGTGGCCGCTGATTCGCGAAGGTCGCCTCGTGGACCTGCAGACCAACCGTGAGACGGCGCACTACATCGGCCAGAACTCGTCGAAGGGCTGCACGTTCGCGACCTCGTGGCGTAACTATCCGTTCCTGCGCATGCCGAACGTGCACGTTGACGCCGGCCCGCCGGGATCGCCGACGCCGGAGCAGATCATTGCCGACACCAAGGACGGCATCCTGATCGACGGCCGCGGCAGCTACTCGATCGACCAGCAGCGCTTCAACGGCCAGTTCGGCGGCGACGCGTTCTGGGAGATCAAGGACGGCAAGAAGGTTCGTATGGTCAGCGATGTGACCTACAACGCGATCACGACCGACTTCTGGCAGAACCTCGACGCCACGTCAGGCAAGGAGTCGTGGGAGATGCACGGCACGACCGGCGACGCCAAGGGCCAGCCGGTGCAGATCAACCATCCGTCGCATGGATCACCCTGGTGCCGTATCCGCCGCATCATGGTGGGAGCGGCCTACAGCTAGTAGCAGGTAGCAAACAGCCAGTAGCAAGTAGCAAGTAGCAAGAAAAAGGGCCCGCCAAAAAGGCGGGCCCTTTGCATTTGGGTCTTCTTGCTACCTGCTACTTGATACTTGTTACTTCTTCGTCGCCGTTCCCGCGACCGTAAATTGGCCGTCCATGAAGTCGAAGTGGGCGGTCCACTTGCCGTCGCCGGCCGGCGCGAGCAGGATCTTCGTCGGGATCTGCATGCCCTGGGCTTCGAGCATGTACTTGAGCAACAGCCCGGTCCCGTCCTTCGACACGTCAGCGATCTTCTGCACATCGGGCAGCATGGGCGGCGCGCTGATCTCGGCGGCCACCTTGCCGTCGACATCCTTGAGCGCGAGCGTCATGGCCATGGGGCCCTGGGGCGTGTCGAGCCCGAGTTCCCAATTACCCATGAACGCGGTGGCGTCGCTGGTTGCCAGCTGTGACTGGGCATGGCTGACCAACGGCAGGAGGGCGAGGGCGGCGACGATCAACGAAGTGCGGAATTTGTGCATAGGGCGTTCACGATACTGCCGGGTTTCGTGGCCGTCAATCACGCATCGTGTTTGAAACAGCGAGCCGGCCGGTCGAGCGGCGGCAGCGGTGTAAGCACCAGCTTGCCAAGCGGGGCCGTGGCCTGAGAGCATCAGGGTCGCGTGCCCCAGACCCACCAGCGTGGCCTCGAGCAACTCGACATCGTCATCAACAACAGCCCGGCGCTGATTTCATACGTCGGGGCGGATCGCCGCTACCGCTGGTGCAACCGTGCCTATACGGAGTGGTTCCGGAGACCCACTGGGGAAGTGGTTGGCCGGGAGATGCGCGAGGTCGTCGGGGAGGACGCTTGGGCAACCATCGGTCCCCGAATCGAAGCCGCCCTTGGCGGTGAAACCGTCGAGTACGAGGCCGAGGCCAACTACCAGGATGCGGGGAAGCGCTGGATTCATGCGACCTACGCGCCTCATCGCGACGAGACCGGCACCGTGCTGGGCATCGTGGTCATGGTGCACGACATCACCGAGATCAAGGAGTCAGAGATCAGGACGCGATTTCTTGCGGACTTGGTCGAGCATTTGACTCGGTTGACCGATCCAGCTGCTATCGAACAGTCAACCGTCGAACGCGTCGGACGGTTTCTGGGCGTTGATCAGGTGCGCTTTGTCCACATCACGGCGGACAGTGCCATCGTCCCGCGCGACATGCTGCGAGTGTTCGAGCGCGGCGAGCCATCGGTCACCAGCGATGTTGGGACGTCGCCTGGATCGGTCGACCTCCCTGCATGGGCGGGGCTCCCAGCGGTGCGGGCGTTCATCGCAGCACCGGTGCACTCGGCCGGGGACGTGGCGGGAGTGTTGGTGGTGGCGAGCTCCACGCCGCGGGCCTGGCGGCGTGACCAAGTGGCGTTCGTGGGTGAGGTCGCGCAGCGCGCCTGGCCGCTGATGGAGCGGGCGCGCGCCACCGCGGCGCTGCAGGAAAGCCGACAGCGCTTCGATCTCGTCCGGGAGAGCGCGCAGATCGGCTTTTGGTTCTGTGATTTGCCGTTCGATATCTTGATCTGGGACCAGCGGGTCAAGGAACACTTCTGGCTGCCGCCTTCAGCCGTCGTCACCATCGACACGTTCTACGAGCGTCTGCATCCGGCCGACCGTGAGTTCACGCGACGCGCGATCGCTGCGGCGATTGCCAATCACACGCTCTACGACATCGAGTATCGAACGGTGTCTGACGTGGGCGCAGAGAAGTGGATTCGTGCCATCGGCCGCACGTTCTACGACGCGTCGGGCCGGCCGGTCCGGTTCGATGGTGTCACGCTCGACATCACCGACCGGAAGCGATTGGACGACGCCCTTCGCGACAGCGAGAAGCGGTTCCGCAACATGGCGGACCATGCGCCGGTGATGATCTGGATCACCGATGCCGACGGCAGCTGCACATACTTGAGCAGGAGCTGGTATGAGTTCACAGGCCAGACGCCCGAGACCGCACTCGGACATGGCTGGCTCGATGCGACCCATCCCGACGACCAGGAGGTGGCGGCTGCCACGTTTCTGGCCGCCCACCGCCGGCAGGCGGCATTCAAGATCGATTATCGAGTGAGGAAGGTCGACGGTTCATACGCGTGGGCGATCGACTCGGCCGCGCCCCGATTTGGCGCGGACGGTGAGTTTCTCGGCTACATCGGTTCGGTGCTGGATATCACTGAGCGCAAGCAGATGGAAGACGCGCTCAAGGAGAGCGACCGCCGAAAGGACGAGTTTCTGGCGATGCTCGCGCACGAACTGCGGAATCCGCTGGCGCCGATCCGTAACGCGACCGAGGTACTGAAGGTGGCCGCTGACGGCGACCCGAGCCGTGTCTGGGCGCGGGATGTCATCGAGCGGCAGACGCAGCACATCACGCGCATGGTCGACGACCTGCTCGACGTGTCGCGGATCACCCAGCGCAAGATCGTGTTGCGCCGGGAGCGGGTCGATGCCGCGGCGATCCTGGAGCGGTCGGTCGAGGCGAGCCGCCCGCTGATCGACGCCCGCAGGCAGCGGCTCGCGGTGACGCTGACACCCGCCGTCAAACTCGATGCGGACCAGACCCGACTCATCCAGGTATTTTCAAATCTGCTGAACAACGCGTCGAAGTTCACTGACGAGGGCGGCGACATCTCGCTGGTGGCCGCGGTTGAGCACGCCGAGCTGGTGGTTTCGGTGCGCGACAGCGGCGTCGGAATTGCCGCGGAGTTGCAGCCGCATGTCTTTGACCTGTTTACCCAGGCCGATCGTTCACTCGACCGATCGCAAGGGGGGCTGGGCATCGGCCTGACGCTGGTCAGGTTGCTGGTGGACCTACACGGCGGGAGCGTGGCGGTCCAAAGCGACGGTGTCGGCCGCGGCAGCCTGTTCACCGTGCGCCTGCCACTGGCCGAGTCGCCTGAAGAAGGGGCGACGAAGGCTCCGCTCGAGTCGAAGGCGGCGGGACGCGACGGGACACGACGGATTCTGCTGGTTGAGGACAACGCCGACTCGGCAGAGATGCTCAGCGTCATGTTGTCGTTGCACGGCTTTACGACGGAGGTCGCGCACGACGGAGAAGCGGCCTTGAAGGTGGCGGCGAACTTTGTGCCGCACGTCGTGTGCTGTGACATTGGCCTGCCGCGGATGGACGGCTACGAAGTCGCTCGACGGATGCGGGGCCTGCTGCCGCCGGCGTCAGTCCTGATCGCGATCAGTGGCTACGGGCAGGAACACGACCGTGCCCGGTCTGCCACAGCCGGTTTCGATCATCACCTGACGAAGCCAGTCGAACCGGAGATATTACTGGCGCTACTGGACGGGCTGTCCGTCCGCGACCGGTGACCCAGCCGGCCCGGGCGCGGTGGTGTCTTGCGGGCAGGGCAGGGTCACGCGGAACGTGGTGCCCTGGCCCTCAACCGACTCGACGGTAATGGCGCCTCCCATCGCGTTGACGCAATCGTCGACGATCGCGAGTCCCAGTCCCACGCCGGCCAGCGACTCGAACTCGGGCTGATCGGAATGCGCGCGCGTGAAGCGGCGGAAGATCTGCGTGATGCGATGCGACGGGATGCCGATGCCGTTGTCCGTCACCGAGAGCACGCAGGCGCCGTCACCGTCGGTGTGAGCGTCGATGGCAACGTAGCGCTCGGGCTTGGTCGGGTCGGAATACTTGATGGCGTTGGAAATCAGGTTGACGAGCGCCAGCTCGAGGCGACCGACGTCCACGATCACCTTCGGCATATCGTCGGCGATCCGCAATTGCACGTCACGCGCATCGGCCATTGCGCGGAGCTGGCGGGCCGCTTCGCCCGCGACAACGGTGACCGACACGCTCTGCATCCTGGGATTGTCGGCATTGCCGTCCAGGCGCGCGACGCGTTCGAGCTTGTAGGTCATCTCGACGAGGCTGGCGACGTTGCGGCCAATGAGCGCCACGGCCTGCTCGCGAATGTCCGGAGTGACGTTCGGCATCCGCAGTAGTGACACCGCCGTTGAGACGGGCGCGAGCGGCTGGCGCCACTCGTGCGTGGCCATGCGCGTGAACTGGCGCAAACGCTCCGACTGCTCCGTGATCGTCGCAGTGTACAGCGACACGAAGGTCTCGACGGTTTCCTGCAGCAGCACGCTGACCGCGCCGTGAAGGCGAGATACGACCTCGATACATTCCGACGGCGACGGCGTGAGCATCAGGCGGATCGATTCATCCTCCACAAAGCGCAACAGGATGCTGCCGAGCAGCTGATATTCGCGGAGCACCTGGTGGAGCGACGCGCGCTGCTGGTGACGCAGGGTTCCCAGCTCGCGCGCTTTCTCGACGACCGTCGTATTGGCGGCGATCGGATCGACTTCCGGGGCCTTGATGTAGCCGCTGATATCGACGATGAGTGACGGAATGTGATCGAGCAGGGTATTGCTCGGGAACACTTCGTTGGCGCCGACGGGCAGCAAGTCGTTGAGCCGGGCAAACCACCGCGCCGCCAGAAGGGCGTGCTCGGCTGCCAGGCGTTCCGCGATGACGTCAGCGAACCCGGTTGTAACCATGGGAATGTGCAATTGGAGGACAGCAGCGATTATGGGTCCTACGGCTGAAGTGTGCAAACTGAGCCGTTGAAGTCCGTTGCGCGCGCCCGGGCGCGGTCACTGCCGTCCCGTCGCGTGATCGGCCAGCAACTGCCGCAGCGTCTGTACTAGTTCGTCAGGGTTCACTGGCTTGGCCATGTGTTCGCGAAAGCCGGCGGCAATCGCGCGATCGCGGTCGGCGGGACTCGCGTAGGCGGTCAGGGCGATCGTGGTCGGCGGCATGTCGACCCCGAGACGGTCCCTCAGCAGCGTGAGTAGCGTGTAGCCATCCTGGCCTGGCATCGCGATATCACTCACGATGGCATCGAGCGTATGGCCGTCGAGCGCCTTGAGCGCAGCGGCGACGGATGACGCGGGTATCGGATTCGCTCCCGCATGCCGCAACGTCGACGTCAACATGTCGAGCGTGTCGTGATCGTCTTCGACGATCAGGACCGTCGCCCTGGATAAGGTGCCCGCACGCGGGTGCTGGCTGCCGGCTGCGAGCCTGACACCGCTGGACTTGCGCACGGGGAGGTTCACCGTGAGCGTGGCTCCCTTGCCGAGTCCCTCGCTGGCCACCGTGACCGTGCCTCCGTGCATCTCTGTGAGGCGCCGCACGATCGTCAGCCCGATGCCAAGGCCGCCGTGCGCGCGGGTGCTGGCGGCGTCCGCCTGACGGAAAGGCTCGAAGATGTGGGGCAGGAACTGCGGCTCGATGCCCGAGCCCGTGTCTCGGACTTCGACGATGTCCATTGCTCCGTGACGCGCGAGGCTCACCGTTACCGTGCCGCCCGCCGGCGTGAACCTGACCGCGTTCGAAATCAGGTTCCACAGCACTTGCTGCAAGCGATCGGGATCGCCCATGGTCGGGAACGCCCCCTGGGCCTCGCACCGCAGGGCTACCTGCCGTGCTTCGGCGGCCGGGCGGCAGGCATCAATGGCATTGGAGGCAACCGTGGCGAGATCCATGGCCCTGATGTCGAGCAGCAGCTTGCCGCTGGTGATGCGCGAGACGTCGAGCAGGTCCTGTACCAGCCTCGCCTGCGCATGCGCATTGCGATCGATGCGCTCGAGCGCGTGGGGGATCTCGTCGGGCGGCAACTGGCCGCGGCGGAGCAGATGGACCCAGCCGACGATGGCGTTGAGCGGCGTGCGCAATTCGTGGGAGAGCGTGGCCAGGAATTCGTCCTTGAGTCGATTGGCCTGTTGCTCGCGTTCGAGCAGGTCGGCGCGTTCGCGCTGCGAAGACTCGATCTCGTCGAGCATGCTGTTGAACGACTGCACGAGTACGCCGATTTCGTCCTCGGGCGCGGGGGTGGCGCGCAGCGAGTAATCGCCGCCTTCACCGATCTGGCGCGCGGTGCGCGCGAGATTGCTGATCGGCGTGGCGATAATGCGCTGCAGGATCGACGCCAGCATCAACGAAAGCAGCATGCCGACGGCGACGATCACGGCCATGGCGATACCTTCGGCCCGCAGACGCGATCGCTGGGCGTCGAGGTCAATGCCGATCATCAGCATGTTGCCGCGTTCGACGCCGCGGGACCGCTCGGTCACAAACATCCGCGTCGGCGTGATCTGCACACCCGGGGCCGCTGCAGGCGGGCAGGTGTCGCCCAACTCGCGGAAGATCCGGTGGGCGTAGAGGCGGCCGCTCGGCAGATACAAACACGCGATCTGCGTGTGGGGATGGACCTCGAGCATGCCGAGGCTTTCCACCGCGGCTTCGAGATCGTCGAACGTGACCGCAGCCGTGGAGTTGTCGAGCACGATCTGCGCCTGTGTCCGCAAATCGACCTCGAGGTCGGCCATGAAGCGGTAGTAGTCCCACGTCACAAACGCCGTGCAGGCGAGTCCCAGCACAGCGGCGCTGGTCATCATCAGCAGCGCGGTGAGTTTCTGGCGGATCGAGAGCCTGTTGAACATCAGCGGCTCCTCACTTGCCTGGCCAGGCGCAGGAGCTTGGAGCTGATGTTGAGCTTGTGGTCGGCGCCGGCAGCGCGGTTGATGTCGAACCGCAGGCGATTGTCGTCGCGCACGAACGCGATGACGACGCCGTTGGCGAGCGCGCCATCGCCGACCGTCAGTACCTGGTGGCCGCGCACCGCGTTGAGCCAGGCCCGTGCATCGGGCGTACGCGTGTCGCCGACGTAGAGGATCTGGCACCGGCGGGCCGCGTCGAGGCCGTCGAGCGCGACAGCCATCAAGGGGCGTCCGCCGACGTCCTCGCCCTGAATCGCCGCCCTCAAGACGTCGAAGAACCCGTCATTGGCGGTGACGCAGACACGGATCTCGGCAGGGCTGCGCTCGCTGATGCCCCCGGTCGCCGGCCAGGTTACGTACTTGCTGAAGTTGAAGAGGAACACCGCCTTTACGCTGTTCTCGAGCGACGGTGCTGCCGTTTGCGCGGTCGCGTGGGGGGTGTGCGCGAGAGACACCACGCCCATCGCGACGAGCAGCCAGCGGATGCCTGCTAGAACCGCCATACCGATCGGAGCGACACCGAGCGTTCGTAGGTTTCCGGTGCGGTGCCGGCGCGGAACTCGAGGTGCCGCTCGCGCAGCAGGCTCGATCCGATCAGGGAGAGGTCCCACCCGGGCCGGATCCGGTATCCCAGCCGCGCGTCCAGTTCGGCGTAGTCATCGACCGCGGGCTGAGGCCGCGACGCGTAGGCCCTGAAGAATGTGTCGAGCTCGAGGCGGTCCGAAAGGATCAGGTACGATCGCGCTTTGAAGATGTGGGAGGGGTCGTTGGCCTCAGACGCCCCCCGCGTCGCGTCCGTGCTGCCCGCGTCGAAAGTCAGTTCCTTCCACAAGTAGGCATGGGCTGCGTGCAGTTGCCAGCGCCGCGTGACCTGGACCACGGCCGCCGACTCGAGGCCGCGGGTCAAGCCGTTCATCATGTTGGCCAGCATGATCGGCCGGCCGGGCAGGCGCTCCTGGGTGCGGAGGTCGTCATAGCGATTGACGTACGCCGCGACGTCGAACGATGCGCGGTCGCCGAAGCGCCGACGGAAGCCCGCCTCGTATGCCAGCACGTCTTCCGACCCGTAGCTCTCGTTGCCGGCGAGGAACAACGTATCGGTGCCGGGAATGCGGATGCGCAGGTCGGTGTCGAACCGCGTCGGCACGCGCACCGCCCTCGACACGGCGCCCCAGAGGCTGTAGCCGGCCGCGCTCCAGCGCGCGCGCACCGTCGGCTGCACCTCCAGTCCGGTGAACTCATTGCGCTCGAACTTCGAGCCGATCGTCACGAACAGCTTCGACGTCAACGCGATCTCATCCTGCGCGAAGACGTTGAGGCGGTGTGACGTGCGTTCACGCGGCTCGAAGAAGAAGCCCGGCCCGTCGCCAAGGTCGTCGCCGTCATACCGCCGATAGCCCGCGCCGACGACGAGGTTCTGCCGGCCGACGCGCCACTGCTGCTGCACATCGACATCGAAGGTGTTGAGGACCCCGCGGTACTGCGCCGGCACGCGACGGTAAGTGCGATCGAAGTAGACCTGGATCGTCGAGGCGCGACCACCGTTGCGGCGCATGTAACGTCCGAGGACGTTGCCGCCCGCGACGTTGGCTTCGGTGCCTCCGCGCTGCCCGATGGTGCCCGTAAACAGGTCGCCCTGAAGTGAAGCCGCGACGTTGTTGGCTCCCTCGATGTCGAACCGAAAGCCGGTCTGGCCAAAGTCGAAGTCGTCTTCCGCGCTCGCGCCGCTCTCGAGCTGGTGTGGGTCCTCAAAGCGGGTTTTGGCGTATACGCGATAGGAGCCGGCGTTGCCGACACGTCCGCCATGGCGGATCGCGAATGGGCCCAGCGTGCTCGATCCGACGAGCGCATTGACCAGCGTGCCGCGTGTGTCGGCCGCACTCTTGGTGATGATGCTGATGACGCCGTTCACGGCGTTGGCGCCCCAGGTGCTGCCGCCGGGACCGCGGGTAATCTCGATGCGTTCGATGTCGGGGATGATCAGGTCCAGTGTTTCCCAGAACATCCCGCCGAAGACGGGGGAATAGACGGTGCGGCCGTCGATCCGGACCAGCATCTTGTTGGCGGTGCTGATGGTGAAGCCGCGCGCGGAGATCGCGTATTGCGGCCCGGAGATCTGGACGACGTCGAGATGGCCGGCCAGCCGCAACGCCTGGGGCAACGTGGTCACGCCCATCCGCCGCAGATCCTCACCGGTGATCACGGTGACAGCGGCAGCCACATCTGCGAGTCGTTCGAGACGCCGTGAAGCCGTGGTGACATCGGTGCCTGCCAGCTCTTCAATAGACAGCTGCTTGAGTTCCTCCAGTTGCGGGGATTGGGGTATCTGGGCCGAAAGCACGCCTGAGAACGCCAGCTGGACGATAACTAGAAGACAGGCTCGACGCATGCGATTGGCCGAGCTTGCATATTGCTCGCCAACAAAAAACGCCGGAGAGGAGCGATCGAACGCTCCAGCTCCGGCGACCCCCAGAGAGCAGTCAACAGTCAACAGTCGACAGTCGACAGTTAAGAGTTAGTACTGAGACGACGTGTTGTTCAGCCAGTTGTCGACGTCGCGGGCAGCCTGGTCACGGGCGATGCCGTAGCGTTCCTGAACCTTGCCGACGAGCTGGTCCTTCTTGCCGTCAAGCTGATCGATTTCATCATCCGTCAGCTTGCCCCACTGTTCCTTGACCTTGCCTTTGAGCTGGGCCCATTTGCCTTGCAGAATGTCGTCGTTCATGTGGCGCACTCCGTTCGTGAAAGTGAGAAGTGAGAAGTGAGAAGTGAGATGCTTGTACTTCTCACTTCCTACTTCTCACTTCTCACTTCGGATTATGGGTTCGGAACAATCCGCAACTGGTTGTCGATGCGATAGCTGGGCGCTTCGGCGGCGGCGATGCGCGCGGCCTCATCACGCTGGGTTGCGGTCTTCACCGACCCCTTCAACACGACGGTCTTCGTCTCGTGGAAGGTATCGACGTTGATATGGCTGGCATCCACTGTGCGATCGGCCATGAGCGCCGATTTCACGTCGATGGTCTCAACCGCGGCCGAGACCGCGTTGCCGGCCTCACGCGCGGTTTCCTTCGATTCGGCAGCGGCCTCCCGGCCTTCTGCCGCGGCCTTTTCAGCGGCGGCGTCGGCCTTGTCTTCAGCCCTGTCGGCGGCCGCGGCCGCCTTGTCTGCGTTGATCTCAGCGTCCTTCTTGGCGCCGGCTGCGGTGTTCGAGCAGGCCGCCAGGGAGAGGCCGCTTAGTAACGCGACTGCGAGATAAGCGTTCTTCAAACTCATCGGTCCTCCTACGGGCCATAAGCCCGACAGGGACCCAAACTTCAAATTCGGTGCCACGAACTTACGGGAACCGGAAGCCGGGAACAGGGAACCGCGGTGCAATTCTTGGAATTGCACTTCCGGTCGGGTTCCCGGCGCCGGGCCGCGGTTTACGGGAGGTCTTGCCGCTGCGTTACCCACCCCATCAGCAGCAGTGGGTAAGTGATTACCCATTACCGGTAGCTCAGGTGCAAAAAGTGTCGAAATACCTCGGACTGCGAGTTGCATCAAAGGCCGAGTTTCGCAACCACGAGGATCAAATGCATATGACCCGTAAGGGCACCGCTCGGAGCAGCAAGTCGCGTACGCCAGTGAACGACGGCGCCGGCACCGACACCCTCGATCACCGTCTGCTGTTCAGCGTTCTGGCCGACTACCAACGAGGCAACTTCACGGTCCGGATGCCCGACGACAGAACCGGTCTCGCCGGCAAGATCTGCGACGCGCTCAACACGACCATCGAGCGCAACGAGCGGTTGGTGAAGGAGCTCGAGCGCCTGAGCGCGGTCGTCGGCAAGGCCGGCAACGTGAAACAGCGCGCCCAGCTTCCGCAAGCCGAAGGCGCGTGGAGCACCGCGGTTGAGTCGGTCAACACGCTGGTCTCGGACCTCGTGCAGCCCACCACGGAAGTCGCGCGCGTCATCGGCGCGGTCGCGAAGGGCGACCTGACGCAGACGATGTCGCTGGAGATTGATGACCGCCCGCTGACGGGCGAGTTCCTGCGCACGGCCAAGGTCGTCAACACCATGGTGTCGCAGCTCAGCACCTTCTCCTCGGAAGTGACCCGTGTGGCGCGCGAAGTCGGCACCGAAGGCAAGCTCGGTGGCCAGGCGGTCGTGAAGGGCGTTGCCGGCACCTGGAAAGACCTCACCGACAACGTCAACGGCATGGCGGCGAACCTGACCTCGCAGGTGCGCAACATCGCCGAAGTGACTACCGCCGTCGCCAAGGGCGACCTCTCCAAGAAGATCACCGTCGACGTGAAGGGCGAAATCCTCGACGTGAAGAACACCGTCAACACCATGGTGGACCAGTTGTCGTCATTCGCCGCGGAAGTGACGCGCGTGGCGAAGGAAGTCGGCACTGAAGGCAAGCTCGGCGGCCAGGCCGACGTGCGTGGTGTGGCGGGCACGTGGAAGGACCTGACCGACAACGTCAACGAGCTGGCGTCGAACCTGACGATTCAGTTGCGCGACGTGTCGAAGGTCGCGACCGCCATCGCCGGCGGCGACTTGAACCAGAAGATCACCGTGCAGGCGCAGGGCGAAATTCTTCAGGTCAAGAACGTGCTCAACACGATGGTGGACCAGCTCGGTTCATTCGCCTCGGAAGTGACGCGCGTGGCGAAGGAAGTTGGTACCGAGGGCAAGCTCGGTGGCCAGGCCGACGTGCGCGGCGTCGCCGGCACGTGGAAGGACCTCACCGACAACGTTAACGGCATGGCGGGCAACCTGACGTCCCAGGTCCGCAACATCGCGGAAGTGACGACCGCGGTCGCAAAGGGCGACTTGTCGAAGAAGGTCACCGTCGACGTCAAGGGCGAGATTCTCGAGCTGAAGAACACCGTGAACACCATGGTGGACCAGCTGTCGTCATTCGCCTCGGAAGTGACGCGCGTGGCGAAGGAAGTCGG